>NZ_CYZU01000013.1:0-53407 GCF_001404335.1 Faecalicatena contorta | reverse complement strand
CTGATGGATGAAAACGGTAAGATCCACAATATCGTTTCTAAAGAATATCCCCTGTTTTTTCCACACCCCGGCTGGTCGGAGCAGAATCCACAGGATTGGTATGCGCAGACTGTTGAGGGAATCAGGGAATTGACTGCCGATTGCGACAGGCAGCAGATTGCCGGTATCAGTTTTGGAGGGCAGATGCATGGACTTGTGGTACTGGACGAGAAGGACGAGGTTATCCGGCCTGCAATTCTCTGGAATGACGGAAGGACCGGTAAAGAGACGGATTATCTGAACCAGGTGATTGGAAAAGACAAATTGTCTGGATACACGGCAAATATCGCTTTTGCCGGATTTACAGCGCCGAAGATTCTTTGGCTGAGGGAAAATGAGCCGGAGAATTTTGCAAGAATCAGTAAGATTATGCTTCCAAAGGACTATCTGGCATATAAGCTGAGCGGCGTGTTTTGCACAGATTATTCCGATGCATCCGGTATGCTTCTGATGGATGTGAAGAATAAATGCTGGTCTAAGGAAATGATGCAGATCTGTGGTGTTACAGAGCAGCAGCTTCCCACGCTCTATGAGAGCTATGATGTTGTAGGGGATATGAAAGCTGATGTGGCAGCAGAGTTTGGTTTTGGCAGCGGTGTAAAGGTTATCGCAGGAGCCGGGGATAATGCGGCGGCAGCGGTAGGTACCGGAACGGTGGGGGATGGGATGTGCAATATCTCTCTTGGAACATCCGGCACAATTTTTATCTCAAGCAGTTCTTTTGGCGTGGATGACAACAATGCGCTGCATTCATTCGCCCATGCAGACGGCCATTATCATCTAATGGGCTGTATGCTAAGTGCTGCATCCTGCAATAAGTGGTGGATGGATGAGATTCTGAAGACAAAAGAATATGCAGCAGAGCAGGAGGCTATTGTCAAACTGGGAGAAAATCAGGTATTCTATCTGCCATATTTGATGGGAGAGCGCTCCCCGCACAATGATCCGAAAGCAAGGGCAACGTTTACGGGAATGACTATGGATACTACAAGAGAGGAAATGACCCAGGCCGTACTGGAAGGCGTGGCATTCGGGCTGCGAGACTCTCTGGAAGTGGCCAGAAGCCTTGGTATCCGGATCGAAAGAACAAAGATATGCGGCGGCGGGGCAAAGAGCCCGCTCTGGAAAAAAATTATTGCGAATGTCATGAACCTGAAAGTAGATGTCATAGAAAGCGAAGAAGGCCCCGGATACGGAGGCGCGATCCTGGCAGCAGTAGGCTGCGGGGAATATGCATCCGTGGAAGATGCAGCAGGCAAGCTGGTAAAGGTGATTGAGACCGTGGAACCAGATGTACAGCTGGTAGAAAAATATGAAGAACGCTATCAGAAATTCAGGAAGATATACCCGGCCATGAAAAAACTTTTTCAAGAGCTGGCTTAATAAGTGCAAAAGGGGGGACTGACCCCAGTAGTACGCAAGGTTTAGTTTTTCGGCTGGTATATCCGACCGGTAGGAAAGGCTTGTCCACTGGGAGTGGCTCCAAAATGGTGACAGCGTATTAATTCGCTTGGCAGGCTTGCAGTTATTCCTTCATTTCGCGCCCCCATATGTCTACAAGACTTGAAGCTTGCGTTAACCTTCCTTTGAAACTTAAAAATGTTTCTGCCAGGTAGATTTTTCCACCCGCAATGCTTATAATGAATATGTGAAGAACATGTAAACCTTGTAAATGACAGGAGGATGAAAGTATGGATAATTACCGTGCAGAACGCAATCAAATACTTGCAGAACACATGATTAAGAATCTAAAAAGCCGTAATATGGCTGGTTATTATGCAAAGACGAAAGAGGAAGCCCTGAAAATGGCGCTTGAGATGATGCCGGAAGGAAGCAGCGTAGGCTGGGGCGGTTCTGCCTCCGTGACGGAGATTGGACTGAAGCAGGCGGTCTGTGAAGGCAATTATCAGGTGATCAACAGGGATGTCTGTAAGACTCCGGAGGAAAAGCGTCAGGCAGAACTGGCATGCTTTGAGAGTGACTACTTCCTTGCCAGCTCCAATGCCATTACATATGATGGAATACTGGTTAATATAGATAAGTTCGGGAACCGGATCGCGGCCATTGCCTTTGGAGCGAAAAATGTGATTCTAATCGTTGGAATGAATAAAGCGGTTAAAAATCTGGAAGAAGCACTGAGTCGTGTGCACAATGAGGCTACCCCCATAAATGCAGTTCGTCTGGGCATAGATACACCTTGCAGGAACAATGGGCTGTGCTATGACTGTAAAGGTGCAAATTCCATGTGCTGTCAGGTGCTTGTGACGCGTAATTCGGGAGTAAAGGAAAGAATAAAAGTCATACTTGAGAACGACAATCTGGGATTTTAAAGAGAGGATACCGCCGGGACAAGGGAAAAGTCCACCGGCGGTATTGCAGCAGTGCTAAAGTATGCAAGCCCCTCATGAGGGAGGGGGGAGGAGGTGAAGTGGGCTTGCCCAATTCACCTTTTATAATGCTTTTAGTTATGAAATACTATGACAAAACATCACACACGCTCCGCCCGCTTTTGTGTTTTCGATTTCCACAGTACCGCCAAGCTGTTCCACTAATTGTCTGACAATATAGAGTCCAAGCCCGGAATGCCCGCCGTCCGACTGCCGGGCTTCATCGCCGCGATAGAATTTTTCAAGAGCCTTATTTAAATCCTTGGGGCTAAATCCACAGCCAGAATCACAAATCTTATACGTAATCCGTTCTTTCTCTGCCTTTACGGAAATGTGAACCGTCCCACCTGCCGGGGTATACCGCAGACTGTTCGAAATAATATTATCAAAAATCCGCGACAGCCTTTCTGAATCAGTCCATATGGTATTCTCCATGTTACCCTGCATCTCCAAAGCAATTTTAATATCCTTTTGCCCTGCCTGCAGCTCAAATTCATGGACTTTCTGCGTCAAAAAATCAGGTAAGCATACAGGCACAAGATTGGGCTGTATGTCTGATGTTTCCAGACCGGATGAATATTGTATCTTTTGGACAAGAGCCGCACTTTTTTCAGCGTTTTCCCGAATAACGCTGAGATACCGGTATAACTTTTCGCTTCCCTCGGAATTGTTTTTAATCAACGCGTCAGTATATCCCAGAATAATAGAAAGAGGGGACTTCAAATCATGGGCCAGCGCCGCTGCCATTTCCACACGTTCCTGTTCCATTTTCCATTGGGCAGACAGCGAATTCTGAAGTTCCCCTTTCATTTCAGAAAAAGCATGGCAGAGCCTGCCCAGTTCATTGTCTGAATGATAGTCGATTTCAAAGTCGAGATCTTTTTCCTGTATCTTTTTGGACGCATCAATCAAAAGTTGGAGGGGCTGATTGATCTTGCGGGCAAAAACTTTTGAAAACAGGAGTGTAAAACCGATGATATAGAGAAACGGAGAGCACAGAGCCAGGACGACAGCTGCGAATACCATTTTTCCCCTGTTATTTGCAAAGGTTGTTTTAATCTGATAGGAGAGAAGGACGGCCCCTGCTGTATTTCCTCTGTTATCCAGGAGAGGAACTGTATAGATGTAATGCCCCTGCCGAAAAACAGTTGTCCCTGCAAAGCTTTGAAATAGTTCTTCCTTTGTCTCAAACGGTTTCCGGGAATCCGAACCATAGAGGATGTCTCCATTTTCATCTACAACCAGATAAAGCATCCCGCCGTCCGGAATGGTATTCTTTAAACCGGTTTCTTCGGACGGGGACAGCAGATCCAGGTTCGTTTCACGAATATAAGCCTCAATACCGGGAACCTGCCGCTCGTAGTAATCCGGAGTATAAATATCACGGTCCAGGGATTGGGTAAATAAAGAAAATGCAATCGCAGAGGTAAGCGCCGTCCCGATTGCGCTGGCTGTCAGAATCCATATTAAAGTACGCCTGAACTGGGAAGCAAGTGATTGATTCTTCATAGAATGTACCCCGCTTTCTTACGTTTTGTTCCACTTATATCCGATCCCCCAGACGGTGGAGATATACTCTTTGTCAGCCGCTGCTGAAAATTTTGCCCGGATTTTCTTGATGCGTTCAACAACGGTGGAGGAATTTCCTTCGGAATCAAAGCCCCATATCTTTTCGTAGATCTGTTCTCTCGAAAAAACCTGACCCGCATGGAGCGCCAGTAATTCTACAATGTCATACTCCCGTTTGGTCAATTCTATGTCTTTTCCATCAACCCTGACAGTGCGTTCTCTCATATCCAGGCACAGTTTTTCAAAGTACAGCTTAGACCGCTTGTTCTCCGCATTCAAGTACTGCGACCGTCTCTCGCGCCGCAGGTTTGCTTCAATTTTCGCCAACAGCTCATGCAGTCCAAAGGGCTTGGTTATATAGTCATCGCCGCCAAGTGTTAATCCTCTGATCTTATCGGTTTCTGACTGCCGTGCACTCAGGAAAATAACAGGGCACAAGACATCATCCCGGATTGCCCGACACACTTCAAACCCATCTATACCGGGCATCATAATATCCAGAATGATCAGGTCCGGCTGTTTTTGTGACAGATCAATACCCGTTTGCCCGTCATAAGCCGTAAGGACTTCATGCCCCTTTGCTTCCAGCTCGTCCTTGAGCAGCATGACAAGGTCTGTTTCGTCATCAATTATCAATATTTTACTCAATATGGCACTCCCTTCTACTTACAAAACAATCACCGTTTATTCGTAGCTTTTCCTTCCAGCCCATATATTAAACCATATCATCCCTCCAATCAAGAACACAATCAGACCAGCTGCTGCAGCGCTGAGTCCTGTGGATGCCGTTTTTATCAAGCCGGATGTAATCTCTGCCTGCGGTAGGGAAACGGTATGTTTGAGGAAGTAAGTGCCCGGGAGCATCCCCAGTTTGACCGGCCATGTCCATGGAATGAGCGGCCATAACCCTGAACCAAGGCCTGTCAGCCCAAGTATTGCCGCCATTAAAAGACCTCCAAAACTAATGCCGACAGAGGCTCCCATTCCCCATGCGAAGCTGATCCACAGGTGAAGTGCAAGCAGAGGGAGGGTTCCTATAACTGTAAGAGTGGCGCCTGCCACAAAGACCCAGACAGTAACTCCTGCCGGCATTGCGGCCTTCATTCCTGCGCAGAGGAGCAATACCGCGATAAATGTACACACGGCCACACAAAAAAACAATAGTAAAAACTTACCGGCATATAGCCTGACACGGGAAAGCCCGGTGCCTAAAAAGCCGGAAAAGTTTCCGGCAAGTTCTTCCTCCTGCACAATGAAACCTGCTAAAACACCTATGCCTGCCGGGATTATAAACACCGTCCAGATTGTAAAAAAACCTTCAAAAGCAAACGCCTGCGTGCTTCCCTCCCGGGCTGCCAGATAGGCAGCCGTACACAGAGAGAATATAACCGGCATACAAAAAGTAAGCCACCGGACAGCCGTCCGCTTTGTCCGGAGCCATTCTGATAATAAGAGATTCAGCATGTTTCTTCCCTCCTGTTAAACCATACAGCGGTAAGCAGTGTAGCTGCCAGAAATACAGCAAATGGCACCACGATTCCGATTGGGATCACGGATGTATCCAAGAGCGGATCGCCGTTTTCTAATATCGAACCATTTGGATGTACTCCAACAATGGGGCACATCAGCCGTATTGCCCAGCTCCAGGGTACCGTAAACCAGAAAGGTTCAGGCGCGGCAAGAACCCCGGCTGTCATGCCCGCAAATCCGATCCCCATGCTCAGAAACAGCCCTTTCCACGTAGCCGCCCACAATTGAATAGGAATCAGGGCAAGGGAAGCTGCCCAGCAGACAATACTTGCTGCTGCAATCTGCCGGAAGGGAATTGCGCCGGATTTTGCGAATACTCCTGCCAGAATTGCGGCAAGGGTCAGGACCATCGATGAAAGCAGGCTGTAGACCGCCATAGCAGCCACCTTATATATCCAAAGCAGCTTTGGTGAAATACAGCGTGAACGTAAGGCGCGATAATTTCCGGACTTCTTTTCCTGCCCGGCCGCTAATGCAGCAAAAAGTGCAAAACCAAGAGGCAGGAATACAAAGGTCCACCAGTTAAAGATCAGGGCTAAAAGGCTGTCCCACATCCAGGATCTGTTCTGCGACAAGGGATGTTTCATAAGCGTTGCCTGCATAATCAGCGCATACCCTGCGAAAAACACCGGAACCAAAACAATTAGTTTTCCCATAAAAGTTCTTTTGTATTTAAGGAGTTCAGATCGAAGTCCATTCATCATTTATACCCTCCATTCATTATAATATCTGTAAAAAAGTCCTCCAGGTCTGCGCAGGGATCAGGGGCGCCCTGAAACAGCAGCCGTCCGTTACTGATTATTCCGATCTGATCCACAACCTGAGCGGCCTCAGAGAGAATATGGCTGGAGAGCAGGACCGTAATGCCTTTTTCAGGAAAAGAAGAGATCAGTTCCCGCAATTCCTGAATTCCGAAGGGATCAAGTCCATTGGATGGTTCATCCAGCACCAGCAGGGCCGGATCATTCAGAAGCGCTACGGCAATACCCAGCCGTTGTTTCATCCCCATAGAAAACTGAGAAGCCGGCTTTTTACCGGTATTTTTCAAATTAACAGTATCCAGCACCTCATGAATCTTTTCGCCGGGTATCCCCAAGAGCCTGGTGTGTACCAGCAGATTTTCTTCCGCCGTAAGGTTGCCATACAAAGCGGGTGATTCAATTAAAGATCCGATTTTTTCCAGGGCATTTCGTTTCCAGGGCTTCCCGTTAAAATAAATTTGCCCCTCCGTGGGCCTTATCAGTCCGGTAATCATCTTCAGCGTAGTAGACTTTCCGGCTCCGTTCGGTCCCAGCAGCCCGTATACACAATTCCGCCTGATCTTCAGGCTGACTCCGTCAACAGCTAATTGATCTCCATAGCGTTTAGATAAATCATTTGTTTTTAGAATAAGATCATTCATATTAGTCGTTCCTTTCCATAAGATTTAAGCGAGCCAAAATTTCCTCAGGAAAAAGCTCATAGTGATTTGCAAAATATTGTACCTGTCTCTAAAGCCTGATAACGGTCCGGCCAACAGGCTATTTGTCTTTTCAGATACACTCTAACACTGAAAGATAACATTTCTATAACAATTGGTATAATAAAAACGATTTACTATTGAAGGTTAAATAAAAAAGTGGTACACACAAAAATGGGAAAGTATGCCTTAAAATGATCTGTTTGACGAAACAGTTGACGCAGGCCGGATCTGTTACTGTTTGACATTATTACAGGGAACTATTAGAATTGAAAAATATTGATTTATTTGTATTTATAGAAGTTTTTCAGAGAAATAGTATACAGCAGACCTAACAGCGGAAAAGACAGTGGGCTGGCAGCTGCCGGGGAGACACGGAATAAGTTTAAAGCCTTTAAAAAGAGAATAATACAGCATAAAAACGGACATACCGTCTTTTGACGATACGTCCGTCCTGGATCAAAGTCTGTCAGCAATCATAACAAGCTCTTAATTATGAACTCATCATTGTGCACCTTAAACTCTTAAGTTTGGGAGAGGCACAGACCGGATTTGAACCGGTGATCAGGGTGTTGCAGACCCACGCCTTACCGCTTGGCTACTGCGCCTTAGCTAATCGCTGTACTTTATATACTACTCAATCAGCTTTTAGATTATACCAAAAAAATCTCAAACCGTCAAGAGATCAAGCGAACTTTATGAGCGGATGGGGGAGAGGTCGCTTTTGTGTAACGGGACTTCTGCCGGCCCCGTTTCCAGACATCCCCATATCCGGTTCTCACGGCGCCCCCTTCATCAGACCCGTCCCCTTTCACCCCCAAGAATATTTCTCTTGAATTCAATATAAGTTGCTATAAAGTAGATCATATAGATCCCCCCAAAGAGCAGCAGTGATAATCCAAAATAAGACCACACCGGCGCCACCACTCCTGAATATGTGACGAATGCATGGCTGATATAGCCTGCGATCCCTCCGCTGATCAGAAGTGCACCGATAAAGGGGCAGAGGTAGTACAGGAACAGCTGTTTCAGGATGAGGCTGTTCAGTTCTTTTTCCTGCAGGCCCAGTTTTCGCAGCAGGTTATAACGGTAGCGGTATTTACTTGAATCGCTTAGCTGCTGCACTGCCAGTACGGTGAGCGCTACGCACAGGAAGACGAGTCCTATATAAAAGAGCGGGAAAATGAGGGTGGACATGAGGAATTTCATTTCCCGCATTTCGTTCTGCCGTACAAAGGTGTAGCTGTCGGAGACATAGATGTTGTCGGTTCCGTATCCTCTGTGTGCATCGGCATCGCCGTATCCTTCATACTCGTATTCTTCTTCATTCCATGTGATCCCCTGGATGCTCAGGAGGGTGTCTCCGAAGTCCTTGGGAACGGTGCCGTTTATCTGGGCCATCAGAAGCGAATAATACGGCTTCATGGATTCGGCGGTCTGATCCGGTACGATGAGGATGTAGTCAGCCCCGTTGTGCCCGCTCTGCTCGAAGCCTTCTGTGTATATGCCGGAGCAGGTGTACGGGTCGCCGCCTATATCGATTGGATGTTCCGTGAAGGGGGCGGCCGTCTTGGCCAGGCGGGACTTGATGTGGAGCAGATATTCCTTTTCCCCCAGAGATACTTCCGGGTACCCCAGCATTCTGCGCAGATAATTGTAATCGGATAGCTTCATATAGGTGTCATATTTGTAGTAAGAGCTTTTATCTGCCAGGGAATAATTATGAATCAGGAAATTGTTCATGTCATCGGATTCATTTTCAAATATCTGGTAAATATATGCGTCTTTTATTTCCGCCGCTTTTTGTATGGCCTCCTTTTCTCCTGTGAAATCGTAGTCCGGATCCTGATGGTATACGGCAATGTCGAAGGGCCATTTCTCGTCAGACTGTGTGTTCTGGAACTGGTTCAGCATGAGGGCGCAGGAGGCTCCTATTAAAGCGACCATAAAGAGGACCGTCAGTGTGCCAAGCGTGAACTGCATGGTCCGGATCTTGGAGGAAAGCTGGCGCAGCACGAAGATATTGGCCTGGTTCCAGACGCCGGCCCGGCCTTTTTTGATGTAGCCGATGAGGAAAGCGGAGAGCCCCATATAGAGCAGATAAACGGATACCACCAGCCCCAGGATCATGGGATACACGTTCCAATCGTTAAAGCGGCCGAAGAGCAGCATCCAGCCGAAAATGAGCATGAAAGCCACAGAGGCGAAGAACATCCACTGTTTGCCGGATTTGTTGCCGTTCTTTAATTCTTCGTTCTGATGATCCATATACATCATATCCCTGATGTTCATTTTCTTAAACCTGCGTTTATTCCTGAAAAGGGCCAGCAGATAGGATCCGCAGTAGATCCCCGCCGTCATCAGCAGGGTACCTATTTTCCATTCAAGCCGGATGCTGTAGTCTGCATTTACCATGGCATATATCAGGGTGGTGAGGATCTGCTGAAGAAATACTCCGGGGAGCAGGCCGATGACAAATGCCACCCCTCCAAGCAGGATCGTCTCTTTTAAGAAAAGGTTGGCAATCTGCTTTTTGCAAAAGCCCAGAAGGAGATAGGTGGCAAACTCCCGGCTTCGTTTTTCTGCCATGAATTTAACCATATAGTGCACAAGCCAGATAATGATCAGTACGATGAAGAAGGTTGCCATTCCAAGCATGGCCGCCAGCATTCCTGCTTCCGTGCAGATTTCCAGGACGGCATCGGAGAAGATCATAGAATTGAAGGCGAACATCATGGCGGTGATCAAGACCATTGTCATGAGATAAATGAGATAGTCCCTGAGAGAGCGCCTGGCATTGCGCAGGGCCAGCTTAGTCAGCATACCCGTCACCTCCAGTCAGGGAGAGAACGTCCAGGATTTCATTTAGAAATTCTTTCCTTGTCCCCGGGCCCCGGCGCAGCTCATGGAAGATCTGCCCGTCCTTCAGAAAAAGGATGCGGCTGCAGTAACTCGCGGAGAAAGCGTCATGAGTTACCATGAGGATGGTTGCATTGAGCGCGCTGTTCATATAGGAAAATGTTTCGAGCAGCATCCGGGAGGATTTGGAATCCAGGGCCCCGGTCGGCTCATCGGCAAATACGATTTTGGGATGGTTAATGAGAGCCCTTGCACAGGCGCAGCGCTGTTTTTGGCCGCCGGAGACCTGATAAGGGAATTTGTCACGGATAGACCAGATATCCAGCCTCTCCATGATATCTTTTGTCTGCTTTTCAATCTCCCGTTTTCCTTTTTTGGTAAGCGACATGGCAAGAGCGATGTTTTCTTTCAGAGTAAGCGTATCCAGAAGATTGTAGTCCTGGAACACAAAGCCGAGATTGTTTTTGCGGAAGTCCGCCATCTGATCCTCGTTCATGTTTGTAATGTCGTCCCGGCCATACCAGATATGCCCGGAGGTTACGGTGTCTACTGTTGCGAGCAGGTTTAAGAGCGTCGTCTTTCCGCTGCCGCTGGCCCCCATGATTGCGGTAAATTCCCCCTGGTCAATGGTAAAGCTTATGCGGTCAATTGCTTTGGTCAGATTGTTTTTGTTTCCATAATATTTTTCCACATCTTCTATATGGAGCAGTTCCTTCATGAAATCGATACCTTCCTTTCCCGTTACTTCTTGACGGGCGGCTTATCAACCCTTTTATTCCGCGGGTTGTGGATTGCGGGCCGCCTCTGGATATCAATATTGTAACGGAAAATGTGATCAGGTTGTATCAAATCAGCTTTCAGTAACCTTACAAAATTGAAAGATTGTTACTTTATTGGTTCGGATGCCTTGCGGCAAGGTGCACGGCCCTGTGAACAGCAGAGAAAGGGTTCTCTTTTAATCTCTCCCAAAATGGCTGCCGCCATCGGGAAATATCAGCAGGATACGGGTATAGGTTCCGTATTCTGACTGTGCATCCAGGGTGATTCCAAGTTTTCGGCTTAATTTCCTGCAGAGATAGAGACCGATTCCTGTAGACTGCCGGTTTTGCCGTCCATTGCTGCCGGTAAATCCTTTGTCGAAGATACGGCCTAGTTCTTCTGGGCGTATGCCGATTCCGTTGTCCTCAATGGATAGAATTGTTTTCCGCTCCTGTTTTTGTGTACGGATGGTGATAAGGCAGCCGTCTTCTTTTTTATACTTGACGGCATTGATGATGATCTGGCCGATGATGAACTCCAGCCATTTATCGTCGCAGTATACATTTTCACTGCCGGCCTGCATATTTATGGAAACGCCGTTCTGGATCAGATATGGCTGGAGGCGGCGGATTGCGGTATAAACGGGGTTCTTCAGCGGAAATTTCCGTATCATGTAATCCTGGCAGACTGTGTCTGACCGGGCATAGTAAAGGGCCTTGTCCACATCGTTTTCCAGCTCGCCCAGATGGGATTTCAGGCGTCGGGTATCCTCGGGGCTCCAGGAATGTGGTTCCCTGCGGTTGTCACAGATCAGATTCATGGCTGTGAGAGGAAGCTTGACTTCATGAATCCAGTTTTCTATGAATTCCTTATATTCGGTCCGCTCATTTTCCAGATGGTGTATGGCGTCGATGATGGATTTATTGGATTGTTTCAGCAGTCTTCGATAGAGCCTGTCTTCCAGCCGCCAGGATTCCGGCATGATCTCTGAGATCAGATAAGGCTTGTCCAGTCCATTGAGTATATGAAATATTTCACGGAAATAACGGTTTCTTCTGTACCAGGACACAAAAAACCAGACTGCCAGCAGGAAGAACCAGAGGAGATAAAGTAAAATCATCTGATTGTTCTTCAGGCCGCAGATGCCCAAATAAACATAACTCAACAGCATACAAAGTAAATGAAAGAGCAGAAGCAGGATCTTGTCCTTCATGAATTCTAAAAAGTTCATAGCTGATATCCCTGCCCTCTCCTGGTTACGATCAGATTTTCCAGGCCGATTTCTTTCATTTTACCGCGTATGCGGGTGATATTAACGCTTAAAGTATTGTCATCAATAAAAATCTGGTTTTCCCAGAGATCGTCGATCAATTCCTCCCGGGAAATGATTTGCCCTGCCCGTGAAAACAGGTTGCAGCAGATGCGCAGTTCGTTCCGGGTCAGCTGTTCGGATCTGCCTTCATATGTAAGGGTGCCCTGCAGCATATCCAGTTCGCAGCCTTTCCAGGTAAACCTGCAGGGATTCTCCGGTGCTTTGTTGTGCCCCGTCCGCTTCAGGACCGCTGCGATCCGGGCGAGCAGAATGGGCGCCTGGTAAGGCTTTGTTACATAATCGTCACCGCCCATCATCATGCCGTTAAGCTCATCCATGGAATTGCTGCGGCTGGTTACGAAAATGATGGGCACATCCGTCTTTTTTCGGATATCCCGGCAGACCTTCAGGCCGTCGGTTTCCGGTAGCTGGATGTCCAGAAGGATCAGGTCCGGGGCAGTTTCATCCACAAGGCGGGGGATATCAGAGAAATCCTCCGCAGCTTCTGCCTGGTACAAAGCATTTTCCAGCATCAGTTTCAGTTCCAGGCGAATATCTTTCTCGTCTTCCACAATTAAAATGCGGTACAAATAGCAGCCCTCCTGACAGCATTATCTGAATCTAATTCCAGTCTTTTGAAATGCAAATCCATTTCTTGGAATGGGAATGTTTCTCGAGCTCGTCAAGTGTCAGCTCGATTGCACTGTTTCCGCTTCCGGCAGCGGGGTATACAGTCGAGAACCGTTTTAAAGATTCGTCCAGATAGACCCCCACACCATCATTCACAACAAAAGGACAGACACCGCCCGGCGCATGGCCTGTCAGCACTTCAACCTGATCATGCGGGATCATGCGGGCCTTTTCGTGGAACTCTGCTTTAAACTTCTTGTTGTCTGTCCGCGCATCTCCGGCCATTACTATTAGAATTGGACCGTCTGCCGTCAGAAAAGACATGGTTTTGGCGATGCGTGCAGGTTCGCAGCCAACAGCACGGGCAGCTTCCTCCACAGTAGCGCTGGATGCCTCCGGCTCCAGGATTCTGTCCTCCAGGCCGTACCCGGCAAAATATGCTTTGACCTTTTCAATTGACATGATTATCTCCCTCTTTTCTAAAAAATACTTCTGTAATATAGAGTATAACTAATTTAATAGAATGTCAATTTTAGGATTTAGACTGTGGGCTGAAAGTTCATGATTGACGAAATATTGGCTATAAGCTATTATGTCAATAGACATAAGCAAAGAGGGTAAATTTTATATAAAGGAGAATAATTTAGCGTGAAGAATTTGAAGGAAAAAGGGTATTTTGCGGAAAGGCTGTATCAGCTGCGCTATCTTGTGGCGGCCGTTATCCTGTTATGCTCTGTCTTGTTTGAAATTAGCGGGTCTTCCATTGGGTTCTGGTCCGTTCTTCTCGACGGCACATATGAAAGCAGTGCCCAGGATAACAGTGGTGATCTGCTGGGAACCAGCAGGAGCATCAGAACGGATGAATGGGCGGTGAGTACGCCCATGGCTTTTTCGCAGGAATATAACCATACGGGAAAATACCCGTATTTTTCAGAAACAATCAGGGGAGACAGTACGGATGCATTTATTGTATACGGGCAGCCGGTAAAGTCATGGGAGGTCATTTTCCGCCCGTTCCAAATCGGTTATCTTTTTCTGGGACCTTCGCGGGGGCTGGCATTTTTCTGGTGTGCCCGGATGCTGGCGCTGTTTTTGGTATCTCTGGAATTTGGAATGTATTTGACAAAAAAGAAAAAACTACTGTCTTTGACATATGTGCTGTTAGTGTGCTGTTCTCCGGTTGTTGCCTGGTGGTTTGCAATTAACGGTCTGGTGGAGATGCTGGTGTTTGGCCAGTTGGCCGTTCTTATGTTTGTGCGGTGGATGCATACAGAATTCCTGTGGAAGAAACTGTTGCTGTCGGCGGGGATTGCATGGTGTGGGATAGCATATATTCTGGTATTTTATCCCTCCTGGCAGATTCCGCTTGGATATGCTTACCTTTTTCTGTTGATAGGCATTATTCTGCGGGAGCGGAGGAACGTAACATGGAAAAAGGGTTCTGTTATTTTGAGTGCGGTAGTTCTTCTTATGCTGATGACTGGAGCGCTGGGGGCCATTTTCCTGAAGTCTGCAGACACCATTGAGCTGGTATTAAACACATCTTATCCTGGCAGCAGATCCTTTGTGGGGGGAGCTTCGCTTCTAAGAATGTTCAGCTGGGCAGGAGGTTTGTTTTTTCCGTATATTGATCCAGGTCTTGGGATATCTAACGTTTGTGAAGAAGCGCAGTTTTTCTCTTTCTTCCCCTTAGGTATAATTTTAGGGATAATCCAGATTGTTAGGAGTAAAAAGAAGGATCCGCTGTTAATCACGATGACGGCGGGAACTTGTTTTCTTGCCTTGTACTGCGCGTTTCCATGGCCCTCTCTGCTTGCCAAAGCCACACTTCTGAGTATGTGCCAGGGAAGAAGGGTGCTGGTCGGAGTCGGATTTCTCAGTATTGTGCTGCTCGTCTATCTTATCTCGGAAAGTATTGTGAATTATAAGAGCAAAACTGCCGTCACTATTTCTTCTGTAATTGGAGCAGGACTTGCGGGAATCTGTTTTATATATTACACGCAGTTTATGGGAAAGAAGAAGGCACTGGTACTGCTTGCAGTCATCGCTGCTGGGGCAGTCCTCATTTTTGCGGCGATGAAGTGGAAAAGATATGCAGGCCTGGCCTGTTATGCACTGATGATCTCCTTAGTCTGTGGGATAGCGGTAAATCCAGTACATCAGGGGGCAGATTCTATCTATTCCAGTAAACTGACCATGGCCATAAAGGAACAAACAGAAGCGGATCAGGGCAAAGGTTTGTGGATGGTGGAAGGCCTGGGCTTCCCATATCTGAACCTGCCCATAACTGTGGGAGCGCCAACGATCAATACGACAAATGTATATCCGGATCTGGAGCGCTGGGAGCAGTTTGACACTGAAAAAAAAGATTTCAGCAAGTATAATCGTTACGCACATATTATCATAAATATTGTGGATGAGACCTCACAGGAGCCGGTATTTTTCAACCCGTATGATGATCAGTTGGTTGTAAATCTACAACCTGATCAACTGAAGGTACTTCAAGTAAAGCACATTATGACGGATAAAGATTTAAGTGGGTTGAGTTCAGAAGAAATCCAGTTTAATGAGACGGAAAAAATCGGAAGGTATTATCTGTATCAGGTAGAGTATTGACATTGGTTGATATTAAAAAAGAGGCCGCAAAGGGGTCTGACCCCTTTGCGGCTGTTTTTCAGAATTGTTTATCAATTTGTTTAAACCCATTCAGCTGGGTTTTCTTGTTTTATCCCGTCCTCGTCCTCGTTTCTATTTAACGTAAGGTCATACCGGTGCTGACATGCGATCAGTCGTATTTCGAAGTTCTGCCGCTCCTGATGCACGATCGAGGATAGAATCAGTCCGGCAAAGAACGCTATGATTGCGGTCAGGTAAACGAAGCCGCAGACGATCAGTGTCGGGAAGTTGGGCACCAGGCCGGTGTGCGCATAGGTTACGATGACCGGAATGATGAAAATAGTGCTGATAACCGCCAGAAGAAGTGCGAAGGCGGAGAAGAATCCCAGCGGTTTGTAGCTTCTGTAAAGTCTTGCGATTGTACGGAGAACCTTCATTCCGTCACTGTAAGTGTTCAGCTTGGACTCGCTGCCTTCGGGGCGGTCTCTGTATTCGATAACGACATTTTCTACGCGCATATTTTTATCGACGGCGTGGATGCTCATCTCAGTTTCGATCTCAAATCCTTTTGAGAGTACCGGAAATGTTTTTACAAAATTGTAACTGAAAGCGCGGTATCCGGTCATAATATCCTTGATATCATTTTTAAAGAGCAAATTGATTGCTTTTCGGACAAGAGAATTGCCGAAATTATGAAACGGACGTTTGTTTTCTGTGAAATAGGTGGAGGAGAGTCTGTCGCCAACTACCATATCGGCATTGCGGTTAAGAACCTTGTCCACCATGTCCCGTCCGAATTCTGCCGGATATGTGTCGTCACCGTCTACCATTAAATATGCTTCTGCGTCAATTTCACGAAACATGCGGCGGATAACATTTCCTTTCCCCTGCTGGTATTCATGGCGGACAACGGCGCCGGCTTTTTCTGCCAGTATGGCGGTGTCATCTGAAGAATTGTTATCATATACGTATATGGTTGCCTCGGGAAGGGCTTCTTTCCAGTCGGTAACTACCTTGGTGACGGTCTTACCTTCATTATAGCACGGAATTAATACTGCGATTTTATCCATAATATGTTAATCCCCCTAATTCATTTGTAAAATCACTGATTTTATACTACACTATTGATTTATCATATGCAAGGACAAATCTTAAACTTAATCCTGTATCATTTAATGTAAGGAAGTAATACGTGAGTATAAAAGATAAAATAACCAGAGCAGTTGAAAAAAATGCCCCGCACTTTTATAATGAGTAGGTGGCAAAAGGAGTAAAAAGAGGTCAGTAGAAATTTATGAAGTTTTATTACCGGGAAGAGAATCAGTCTATTGAAATTATCAGATGTTTTGGGTGCGACGGGAAAGTAGTTCTGCCGGAGTGTATTGACGGTTTGCCTGTGGAAAAGGTGGCTGCTTATACATTTTCTGACCGCAGGGACAGTGAAGATCGGGAATACCTGGTCTATGAGACGGAAGATCATGCCCTTTTTAAGGGAGAAGAGGAGCTTCTTGCAGGGGGGAATGTGGAAGAAATCATTTTTCCGGATACGGTGCGGGAAATCGGTAATTATATATTTTATGGCTGCAAAAAATTGCGAAAGCTGGAATTCTCCGATGCGCTGGTACGGATCGGCGGCGGCGCTTTTACCGGCTGCGGGGGACTGGCCTTCTTAAAGGTGCATATGAAGAGCGGCAGGCAGTCCTGCGTGAAGGAAATCTTAGGAGAACTGTGGCAGCGGATTGATGTTACGTTCTGCTATGAGCAGGAAGGCAGAAAAGCGGTTCTTGTGTTCCCGGAACATTATGAGGAAGCGGTAGAGAATACGCCGGCACGGATATTATTTACACAGCATCATGGTTCCGGAAATAATTACAGACAGTGTTTTTATAATAAAGTAGTGGATTACCGCAAATATGACAGTCTTTTTTCGGTTGCCGCGGCACGGGATAAAGCAGATGTTCTGGCAGATATGGCATTGTGGCGGCTGGCCTGTCCATATGATCTGTCTGACAATCATAAGCGTTCCTATGAAAATATGATAAGAGACAGGTATCAGGAAGTTGTGCCGTATCTTATAAAAGAAGAACATTTTGATCAAATCAAATTATTTACGGCGCATGCGCTGTGGGATGCGGGGATGTTGGAGTTTGCGCTGGAGACAGCAGCAAAAATGGGCAGGACAGAGATCCTTAGCTATTTGATGAATGAGAAGCAGAAATTTTTCCCAACGGTTAGAAAAGAGTTTAGGCTTTGACGGGAGGGATACGATATAATAAGACTTTGCAGTGCGCAGGAGAAAGGAGGGAACCGGCGGTGATCGAATTAGACAGTGAGCAGAAAAAGGAGATAGCAGTGCGCCTGGAGGCGGTGGGGAATAAGATTCTATTTGCGGCGCGGGATGAACTTTATTTGGGAATGCGTTTTCTGGATGTAGCGCTGAGCAGTTTCTTATATCAGATGGATATTACTGTAAATCCTTTTGGGACAGACGGGAGTTCCATATATTTTCATCCCCAGTATCTGGGGGGGATGTACAGAGAAAACAGGATTCTGGTAAACAGGGGGTATCTGCACATGGTATTCCACTGCATTTTCCGGCACATGGTCAAACGGGAACTGGATGACAGGTACTGGGACCTGAGCTGTGACATTGCGGTTGAACATATGATAGACGGGAACCAGCACCGTTGTGTCCGGTTTTCGAGGAGCCTTCTTAGAAGAGAGACTTACCGCAGGCTGGAGGCGGAGCGGAAAGTACTTAATGCGGAGCGGGTCTATGCGCTGCTGATGGGCTGGAATTTGGAAGAGAAGGAACTGGCGCGTTTGGAGCAGGAGTTTTATGTGGACGACCACAAATATTGGGAAAATAAATACCCACAGCAGAAGCCGGATCCAAACCTGCAGCAGAAATGGCAGGATATGAATGAGCGCATGGAAACGGATCTGGAGACATTTTCAAAAGAATCATCCGAACAGGCGGGGGATTTGCTGGATCAGATAAAAATTGAGAACAGAGACCGGTATAATTATAAAGAGTTTTTGAGAAAATTTGCGGTACTTCGGGAAGAAATCGGCGTGGATGCAGACAGTTTCGATTATTCTTTTTACAGTTACGGGCTGCGGCTTTATGGGAATATGCCTTTGATTGAGCCGCAGGAGACAAAGGAAGTAAAGAAGATTTCGGAATTTGCGGTGGTGATCGATACCTCGATGTCCTGTTCAGGAAGCCTGGTAAGAAGGTTTTTGGAAGAGACGTATTCGGTGCTGAGTGAAGAGGAAAGTTTCTTTAAAAAAGTAAATATTCATATCATACAATGTGATGAGAAGGTGCATTCGGATCAATGTATTACCAATGCAGAAGAGCTGGCAAAATATATGGAACAGCTGACTCTGTACGGGGAAGGCGGGACGGATTACCGGCCGGCTTTTGCCTATGTGGATGCGCTGGCGGAGAAAGGGAGCTTTGAAGATCTGCGGGGGATTCTGTATTTTACGGATGGGTATGGCATATATCCCCGGAAAATGCCTGCTTATAAGACGGCATTTGTTTTTATGCAGGATGATTACTGTGATACGGATGTACCGCCGTGGGCGATCAAACTGACATTGGGCCAGGAAGATCTGGAAGAGACAATATAGTTACTATTTATAAGCTGGAGGACAGGGAAAGCCATGGATATAAAAAGGGCAAAACAGGAAATTAAAGATTCCATAGAAGCATATCTGGCGAAGGATGAGTTCGGCGAATACAGGATTCCCGCCATCCGCCAGAGGCCGGTTCTGCTGATGGGGCCGCCCGGAATCGGGAAGACGCAGATTATGGAACAGATTGCGAAGGAATGTCAGATTGGGCTGGTGGCCTATACCATCACCCATCATACGAGGCAGAGTGCGGTTGGGCTGCCGTTTATTAAGGAGAAGGTGTATGGCGGGAGGAATTACTCTGTAACCGAGTATACGATGAGTGAGATCATCGCGTCGGTATATGAGAAAATTGAGCAGACCGGGATTGCAGAGGGGATTCTTTTTATCGATGAGATCAATTGTGTATCGGAAACACTGGCGCCGACTATGCTTCAGTTTCTGCAGGGCAAGACCTTTGGGAACCAGAAGGTGCCGGAGGGCTGGATTATCGTGGCTGCGGGAAACCCGCCGGAGTATAACAAGTCTGTCCGGGAATTTGATGTCGTGACGCTGGACCGGATCAAGAAGATTGATGTGGAAGAAAACTTCGATGTCTGGAAGGAATATGCATACAGGCAGGGGATTCACCCGGCTGTGATTTCCTATCTGGAACTCAGAAAAGAGAACTTTTACCGGATCGAGACAACGGTGGATGGCAGATACTTTGCAACGGCCCGGGGCTGGGAAGATCTTTCCCAGTTGATCCAGGTTTATGAAAGTCTGCATAAAACGGTGGACAGGGACGTGGTGTACCAGTATATCCAGCACCGCACGATTTCCAAGGATTTCGCAAATTATCTCGAGCTCTATTATAAGTACAAACAGGATTATGGCGTAGAGGATATTCTGAAAGGAAATTGGAGTACGGCAACCCTGCAGAAGGTAAAGGCGGCTCCGTTTGATGAGCATCTGAGTATCGTCAGCCTGCTGAACGGTAAACTCTGCGCGTTATTTACCGAATGTTATATGACGGATGCCTACGTGACAAAACTTTATGAGTATCTGATCTACTACAGGGAGAACCAGGTCACTTCCATGGTAGAGGATATCTGGCATCTGGCGGAAAAAGATCTGGAACAACAGATGCGTTCAGAACTGCTGACCCGCCGGGATGAATTGGTATTAAAACGAGTCATTGCGGCGCTTGAGAGATTTGCTATAAGTATCAAAGGCGAACTATTTATCGGGGACGGTGTGTTCGATGAGGTCAAGGCACTTTTTGAAAAAGAAGTGGATAAGCGGGAAGACGAAATAGACCATACAGCCCGGACACTTCAGTATGTATTCGATTTTTTGGAAGATGCATTTGGACAAAGCCAGGAGATGGTCGCGTTTATAACGGAACTGAATGCAAACTATTATAGTGTCTGGTTTATCAAAGAGAATGGAAGCGACAGTTACTACCGGTATAATAAGGGGCTGCTGTTTGACGAACGGCATCAGGATATTATACGCCAGATGGACGGCGTGGAAGGAATGCTGTAAAGGGGTCAGACCCCTTTACGTTCCGTTTTCAGAATAGTTTAACAATTTGAGAAGGAGATGAAGTATGATTAAAGTTATTGCATCGGATATGGACGGTACGCTGTTGAATGATGACCACCGGCTGGCGCCGGAGACACTGGAGGCGGTACGCCGGGCGTGTGATGCGGGCATACGATTTATGCTTGCAACCGGGAGAAACTTCCGGGGAGCCATGGAAGTTATAAAAGACGCAGACCTGTACTGTGATTACATAGTGGGGAGTGGAGCTGAAGTGCGCAATCCGGAAAAACAGGTCGTGTTTACGGCGCCGATTGATCTGGATTTGTGTGCGGAAATCTATGAAACGCTGCAAAAATATCCGGTATCTCTTGTTTTCTCTACAGATGATTACGATTACAGGATTGGAAGTGAAGAGGAAATAGAGGAGAGTTTTATCCGGCAGCTTAAGGTGTTTCATCTGGATAAAGACATCGATGAAGTACAAGCTAAAAAGGAACCTTTATATGAGCAGATTAAAAAAATGACAAAGAAGATTTCTGATTTTGAAGAACTAAGGGAAGCAGGAGTGCCGGTATATAAAATTTTCCTGTTTTCCGGTGATATTCCTATGTTGAAAAGGATATGGGCGGAACTGGAACAGAACGAAGATATCGCAGTAGCGTCTTCTTTCGAAACAAATCTGGAGATTACGGATGTGAAGGCGCAGAAAGGCCCCGTGCTCAAACAGTATATTGAGTCACTGGGATATAAGATGGAGGAAGTGATGGTGCTGGGAGACAGCATGAATGATTATTCCATGTTGTCCATGGATTTTGGGGCTGTTGTGGCTATGGAAAATGCCGTGCCTGAGGTAAAGGCCGTGGCCGGATATGTGACAAAATCGAATGAAGACCTGGGAGCTGCGCATGCTATCTATAAAGTTCTGGAGCAGTACGGGGCAGGGAACTGAAACATTATACAGTTCCCTGCTTCTGTATATCTAACATGATGGTGACAAGAAAACAGCCTCCCTTATCCACACTTTGAATATCTCCGTTGTATTTATTCACAATGGTTCTGATAATCTGGAGTCCAAGCCCATGCCCGTCCCCTTTTGCAGAAATAAAATCTAATTGTTTCGGGTGCTCCAAAGGTGATTTAGAATTCTTAACATCCACAATCCAAAAATTTGCCCGTTCCTGCATACAGATATTCAACAGGCGTTTGTCCTGCGGTACCCGGAGGCAGGCTTCGATTCCGTTGTCTATGAGATTCACCAGCAGACCGGTGATTTCTACGGACTGCAGCGAACACTCCGGCGGAATATAAACATGCCAGTTTGTGGAAATATGGTTCTGGAGGCAATACTGGTATTTGGCATTCAGCATCGTATTGATCACGGGCTGTGGTGTAAAGGGCTTTAGTTCTTGAGCAGACAGCGTACTATCTTCTAATGGCGGATTTTCGACCATAACCATCATATCTTCCCACTGTTTTCTGAATGTTTGGGCACCTTCCAGCGTCTGAAGGGCTCTGTGCCTTTTGTATTCCAGATATGCGCCAAAGCAGACTACGACACAGGCAACCGCAAACAGGATGAAAAACCAGTAAAAGGCCGTCCATTCGTACACGGTGTACCGATGATCCATAAAAGGAAAGAATATTTCCCACAATATAAAGAATCCAAGGAAAGAAAGAATAAGAAGCGGAATGATTTTTCGTAAAATCCCGCTTTTTGCATCCGCAGAAGAAGCTTCCTTCCCGAAGGAGGTCAGGATACTGTCAAATAACTGCAGAAGAGACTGCTTGTACTTTTGCTCTTCCAGTTCCAGATGGCTTTGCGACAAATTCCCCAGCACCTGCAGATGATTGGCAAGATCGTGGCGGAGCTGATGGACGGCATCCTTCTGAATTTGAATATTCTGATAAAAAGAATATTCCTCCTGTAGGATCCGTTCATAATGCTTCCGCAGCTGGAAAGCCTGCTTTTGCCGGTACCAGACAAACACAACCAGAAAAATAAATAGTATTGTTCCGGAAGCGATCGTACTGGCCAGTACGGTTAAGCTTCCATTGGTAAGACGCATAAACAGCCCCATCGCCAGATCGAGCAGCAATACCGCCGCGAACAGGAACTTCATGACAGTGTAGGGGACGCGGTCGAAAAGCTTCAGCCGCAGGATTCCGAATACGCATAAGAATGCAATACAAGACAGCAATGTCGGAAACAAAGTATTCTCCAGGAACGCCATACCCTGGAGAAAATACCGCCAGTTGCCGAGCACAAGTCCCTCGATGGTTGTGAAACCGGAAAAAATGCAGTTGAACAGAATGAAATGTACCATATATTTTACGAAATAATACATTCCCCGTCCGGTAAAGAGATAGCAGACTGCCAACTGGAACAGGAAACGGAAAAGCTCGCTGACAGCGGCAATCTGCCAGTCACCATGGTAAGTGGTTGGGATAGAGACACTTGCGGGCAGGAAAAATGCAGCTGTAAACGCCAGTGCAAACGAAAGGCGCCGCTCGACATCCGGGCTTATTAAATAGATTATCAGGGAAGTTACCAGGGTCAGCCTGATGATATTATAAAGAACCATAACATTTTCCTTTTACGAGGCAATCGTTTTATGTATCATAATCTTCCGTACTAAAAAAGCGTAGAAATTCTTCTCTTGACTTCTTATATCTGGAACGGCTTACCGGTATCTCGGCCTGATTGAGCAGAATCATCTTCTGCGCCGTAAAATTCTGGATATAATTCATATTGACCACATAGCTTTTATGGCAGGATAAAAAACAGCCGGGGAGTTTTTCCTTCAGCTCATTCAGTTTCATATAAACCGTGAATTTTTCTTCCGATGTATATACATGCAGCCGGCGCTTTTCGCTTTCTATGTAACAGATCTCGCTGCTTTTTAGTGTGAAGATTCTGCCGTTGCTCTGCAGAACAACCGGCGTATCCTGGCAGCAGTCCATAAACGCAAGGGCCCGTTCTATTGCCGCCGTAAGCTTGTCCGTATCGACAGGTTTCACAAGAAAATAGGCGGGACGTATGGTAAAGATATCTCTGGCATAATCCAGATATCCGGTGATCAATACAATCGCAATCCAGGGATAACGGGTCTGGATGTCAGAAGCCAGACTGATCCCATTTTCAGCTCCAAATTGAATATCCATAAATATAATATCCGGCAGAGAAGCGGAAGTTTCTAAATATAAACGCAGGTCACCGGGAGCAAGAAACGTTTTGATATCCCAGTTTTTAGGAAGAATATGGGACAGACGCAAGCTAAGATCCTCCAGGATGCTCTTATCGTCGTCGCAGATCAGCAGTGTTTTCAATGGCATCACCTCCCCTGTCTCAATATACTTATTTTACCATACCGCGCAGTTAGAAGGAATGGATAAAAGCTATTTTTGTGATTTTTGCAAATTCATATTTTTTTAGAATGTTTTTAAGGCAGAGATATGATACAATAATCAGGATTAGAACGCTATGAGACCGGAAGAAGAGATGGGAAGAGGAGAAACACGCGATGAGTAAGAAAAAAAGGCATAAAAAGGAAAGCTCTGTTGGAGAAGTTATATCTACCGCCATATTGATTATTGCAATATGCGTATTTGTTTTTTGCGCGTATCAGCTTACCATAATGCTGGTACCTTATTATTCAGGCGGAAAAGAATATGACGATGTGAAGAAACTGGCGCTTACGGTTGATAAGAATGAGGAAGAGGACGGAGAACCGGGCTATACTGTGGATTTTGATGCATTATTGAAAGAAAATCCGGATACCGTAGCATGGATTAGGTTCGATGAGCCCTCAGTAATTAGTTACCCTGTTGTAAAAAGTGCAGATAACAACGAGTATCTGACAAAAACATTTACAGCTAATGACAACAAGCTGGGTGCAATTTTTATGGACATGCGTAACGCCACGAACCTCAGCGACAGAAACACATTTATATACGGACACAACCTGAAGGTGGGCGGAGAGATGTTCTCCCAGCTGAGCGAGTACGCCAGTGAGGAATTCTGCAAGGAACATCCGTACTTCTACATCTATACCCCGGAAGGAGAGTTCAAGTATCAGGTATTCTCCGCAGGAACAGTGAAAGATACGGCAGAAAATTACAATTTGACTTACCTGAATGACGAGGAATTCTCCAGCTATCTCCAGATTTGCAAAGAGTCTTCTAACTACCAGGTGGATGTAGAGGTGAATGGCCAGTCCAGGATCGTCAGCTTGTCAACATGCACCAACGTAAACGATGATGAGCGCTTCCTGCTCCAGGGAGTTCTTGTGGAGGAGTAAAGGGGTCTGACCCCTTTGCAGCTCGTTTTCAGAATATTCAGAATATATGATGGATAAGGAGGATGAATGTGGCAGAAATATTTGATATCGGTGATATAATTCGTATGAAAAAGCCCCATCCCTGCGGAAGCCATGAGTGGGAGGTGCTGCGTGTGGGCGCGGACTTCCGGCTGAAATGTGCGGGATGCGGCCATCAGATCATGGTTCCACGTAAGCTTGTGGAAAAAAATACAAAAGAAATTCGCAAAAAGTCTTGAACCGGACAAGTTCTTATGGTATGATAATTACTCGTGACGTACCCGTAGGATTCTATATCCACGGACATCAAATTTCCTTGTTCCCGGGTGATCCGGGGGCCAGAGACCATAAGGAGGTGCAAGAGACATGAACAAGTATGAGTTAGCTGTTGTTGTCAGTGCAAAAATCGAAGACGACGTTAGAGCAGAAGTTGTTGAAAAAGTGAAAGCATTAGTTTCACGTTTCGGCGGCAATGTGACTGACGTTGATGAATGGGGTAAGAGAAGATTTGCTTACGAAATTCAGAAGATGAAAGAAGGATATTACTACTTCATCCACTTCGAGTCTGACAGTACTGTTCCTGCAGAAGTGGAACAACGTATCCGCATCATGGACAATGTACTCAGATATTTATGCGTTAGACAGGAAGCATAGAGAAAGAGGTATATATGAATAAGGTAGTTTTAGTAGGACGTCTCACAAGAGACCCGGAAGTTAGATATTCACAGGGTGATAGTGCAACTGCAGTTGCTAGATATACATTGGCTGTTGACCGCAGATTCAAGAGGGACAACGAACCTACAGCGGATTTTATTCCGTGTGTTGTATTCGGGCGTTCCGGTGAGTTCGCGGAGAAGTATTTCCGCCAGGGAATGCGTGTTTCCATTTCCGGACGTATTCAGACCGGAAGTTACACGAACAAGGACGGCGTGAAAGTATACACAACAGAGGTAATTGTAGAGGATCAGGAATTTGCTGAGAGCAGAGCGGAGAGTGAAGCCAACAGAGGCTCTTCTTTCCATCAGGCGGCTCCAAGTCCTTCACCAAGTGTTGATGCAGGCGACGGATTCATGAACATCCCGGACGGGATCGACGAAGAATTACCGTTTAATTAAGACACGGTTGTGAAATCTTTCTATTAATATAGGAGGTAAAAAGACATGGCTTACGAAAAAGGCGGCAGACCAGAAGGCGGCTTCAAAAGAAGAGGACCGGCCCGCAGAAGAAAAAAAGTATGCGTATTCTGTGGTAAAGAGAATAACGAGATCGATTATAAAGACGTAGCAAAGTTAAAGAAATACATCTCTGAGAGAGGCAAGATTCTTCCGAGAAGAATTACAGGAAACTGTGCAAAGCATCAGAGAGCTCTTACCGTAGCAATCAAGAGAGCTAGACACATTGCTTTAATGCCATACGTACAGGATTAATAAGAGTTGACAGACCGTCACTGCGAGAGCAGGGGCGGTCTTTTTGTGTTACACGAAGGGCGCTTCGTGCACTGGCAACTGAAGATAAATCAATCACAGGCCTTCTGCCGGATATTATTTTGATAATGTTGATATAAAAGAAAAAATGTCTACTTCTGGAAATTAACTAAAAGATGTAAATTGAGAAAAAACAGGGTAGAATATACAATTTTTTTAAGGAATAAATGGACATTATAGTCATATTAAACAAAGGAGGCGGAGGGAATGGGAACGATGGTAACAAGAAATCTGGAACCAGAACAGGCAAAAGAGAAGATAACATTTAAGACGTATATTTCATATGCGCTGGGAGATACAGGGGATAATATTATGTTTTCTACAGTATCTTCTTTACTTGTTTTGTTTTACACAGACTATATCGGCTTATCACCGGCTTCTGTGGCACTTGTCATGCTGATTTCCAGGGTGTTGGACGGAGTATCTGATTTTATAGCCGGCCTGGTCATGCAGAAGACAAAATCAAAATGGGGGACGGTGCGTCCATGGATATTATGGATCAGTGTTCCGTTTTCGGTTGCCTGTGTGGCATGTTTTACGGTGCCGCAGGGGTCGGAGACAATGAAAATATGTTACATTTTTATTGCATACAATTTTGCAAACACGGTATGCTATACGATCAGTAATCTGGCTCAGGCAACCTTGTGTTCTTTTATGTCAAGAGATACAAAAGAACGTGAAAAATTGGGGGTATGGCGTCTTGGTCTGGCTCCGGTAGGCCACATCATATCTTCAGGCCTTTCACTTCCATTAGTGAAACTGTTAGGAAATGACCAGAAGGCATGGGTAAAAGTCATGACAATCTGGGCAGTCTATGCATTGGCAGTGCATTTGATCTGTTTCGTAAACTGTAAGGAAACCGTTCATATTGCAGCTAGAAAACAGGGGAGCAGCATACCGCTGCAAAAGCAGCTGAAGGCACTCTTTTCAAATCAGTACTGGTGGTGGGCAATTTGTTTTTGGGTATTCTGGGCGACTACGTTCGGAGTAAACGGTACCACGATGTCTTATTATACAAAGTATGTGCTGAACAGCGATACAATGTACAGCTCTCTATTTATTATTGAAAAAATATTCTGGGGAATATCAATCTTAATGATGCTTGTAATAAGAAAAACAGGAATAAAAAGAGTGACCCTGCTGGTTATGGGAAGCGGGCTGGTAATTCTGGGACACCTGCTGCTGCTGGCGGCGCCCTATAGTATCCCGGTAAACTATGCGGTGGTGGTGATCCGCGGGCTTGGACAGGGCCCATCGTCAGCGTTCTTCAATGGTATGGTGGCCGATGTGATTGAGTTCGGACAGTGGAAGACACATCAGAGGCAGGAAACACTGGTCTTTTCGGCTAGCTCTGTGGGACAGAAAGTAGGAGGCGGGATTATCCTCTCACTGATTACGGCGATTATTGGAGCGTTTGGATTTGTCTCATCCACTACAGGGGGAGCGGTGCAGCCGGACCGGGCAATCCAAGCAATCAAAACACTTTACATCTGGGCGCCGATTGTTATGTATGGTCTGTTGGGAATTATATCTTCGTTTAACAGGCTGGATGCGAAATTACCGGAGATTATGAAAGAATTATCCAGACGGGAAGCTCGGGGCGAGCTGTAAAGCCTTTTAGATTATTACGATTTGTGTATGTATATTCACATTGATTTATCTATTGGTTATTAATGAAAATCCTATTTTTATGTATTGAAATCTGTTCCTTTCGGCAGAGACTTGGTATAATAATCTTATGATAAATATCACAAGATGAAAGGAGTGTTTCCATGGGGATCGATGTAAAATCAATTATTGTGGATGCAATGTTGCAGTTATGTGAAGAGAAGCATTTGAAGAAAATCACAATAGGCGATATCCAGGCTAAATCGGGTATCAGCAGGCAGACCTTTTATAATCATTTTAAGGACAAACTGGACCTAATCCAGTACATTTATGAACATCGCATCATTGCCGACTGGAAGAGAGAAAATCTTCACGAACTGAACTATTATAATGCGACAGTAAATGCGTTCAAAAATGATTTGAAATACCGCAAGTTTTTAAGACAGGCGTGCGAGATTACCGGTACGAATTGTCTTGTGGATTTTATGTACAAACACAGCCAGACGTATGACCGGGACTGGCATCAGTCCCACAATGCGGGGATCCCTCTCACAAAGGAACAGAAATTTTCTTCAGATTATCATTCGGTTGCCGGGATTTATATGAGAATCCATTGGATTCTGGGGGAAATTGATATGACACCGGAGGAGCTGGCAAAAAACATTCTGCGATCCAGGCTTATGTCCCTGAATTCGGTTATATTTGAGCCGATACAATCAGGAGAAGAGTCCGGAAGTCCGTATGTAGATGCCGCTAAGAAAATGGATTTTCACTTTTAAAGTCGTGAGGAAGAATACAATATAGGATTATTTTTAAAAATGAGAGCCCCTTTTTTAGGGACTCTCATTTTCTAGTGTGCCAAGCATGGCACTAATCTAGCTGGTGCAAGTCCAGTCGCGGGTATTTACCGCCAAGCGTAGCGAACCACAAGTTGGTATCAGTAATGGTATGGATGAAGGAAGTGGTGTAGCAAAGTTCTTGAGCCCACGTACAGAAACTTGATAAGGCGATGAGGTGGGTAAGGTTGCTAGACAAACCAAAGCCCTAATGGTAAACGTATAACCGAAATTGTAAATCAAGAGGTTGTGGAACGAAAGATTAGTGTCTTACCTTGGGAGACCCTACCCACATGTCAGAAGATATGGTCGAAAAAGGTTTAGGGAGGGAGTCAGATGATGTCAAAGTAGGTGTAACAACCGAAGGACTGAAACGATTTATAGTACAAATCGTTATTAAGAGAATAATGCATTAGCCAGAATTCAGATGGATGGAAAAAGTAGGAACGTAACCGAGAAATACTGTCTATATCGAGAGGGGTGATGTGCATAAATTTAGTGATAATCAGAGGAGTAACGACAATGGAATTAATAGATGTGATTACATCAAAGGAAAATCTAAACAGAGCCTATAAGAAAGTAGTGGCGAATAAAGGTGCAGGTGGAGTTGACGGAATGGAAGTCGAAGAACTAGGTACATATATCAAGGGAAACAAAGATGAAATAGTCCAATCAATCAGAAACCGAACCTATATGCCAAAGTCAGTACGTAGAGTTTATATTCCAAAAGATAATGGAAAGCAAAGACCACTAGGAATACCAACGGTCTTGGACAGAGTGATACAACAAGCTATTGCTCACCCCATTATAGAAATATATGAGGAAATATTCAGTGACTTTAGCTATGGCTTCAGACCACAAAGAAGTTGTCATGATGCCATACAACAAGCATTGGAGTATCTGAACGAGGGATATGAATGGGTAATAGATATTGATATAGAGCAATTCTTTGATAAAGTAAATCATGATAAGTTAATTCAGATTCTTAGAGAACAAGTAAATGACAGTACCACATTAAACCTAATTCGGAAATACTTGAAAGCGGGAGTGATGGAAAACGGACTGGAACAAGCAACTATGACAGGGGTACCGCAAGGCGGCCCGTTGTCTGTTGTGCTATCTAATGTGTATCTTGATAAGTTAGATAAAGAGTTGGAACAGAGAGGACTTCGTTTTACAAGGTATGCCGATGATACAATGATTTTTACCAAAAGCGAGATGGCAGCAAACAGAGTGATGAAGTCTATTACAGATTGGATAGAAAGAAAACTGTTCCTCAAAGTAAATGCTACAAAAACAAAAGTAGTCAGACCGACACGAAGCAAATATCTTGGATTCACATTTCTGAAAAATGGTGGTGAATGGAAAGTAAAACCAACCACAGAAAAGAAAAAGAAGTTAAAACAGAAATTAAGTGAATACCTCAAAAGAAATAAAGCAATTGCCCGACCACTTGCAGTAACAATTAAACGGGTGAATGAGATTGTGAAAGGATGGATTAACTACTTTAGAATCGGAATGATGAAACAGTTTATGGAAGAGTTTGGACAATGGTTAAGGCATAAAATAAGGATAATCGTTATAAAACAATGGAAAATCCCAAAGACCATTTATAAAAATCTATGTTACATGAATAGAAAATATAAATGTGGTTTTGACCATGAATCAATCTTTAAAGTAGCAAATTCAAGACTTGGGTGGTACAGACAAAGTGGAATGAATGTAGTTAATTTTATAATCAGTCCAATGGTGCTTGAAACAAAAATAAAGGACGGAGCTGGTTTGCTCAATCCTTTAAATTATTATCTAAGATAGGTTGGAATATAAGTTGTAGAGCCGTATACGAGACCCGTACGTGCGGTTCAATGAGAGGGAGATAACTTCTGCAGTCATCTCTCTACTCTATTGCCGAGAAATATTCCTGACAGAGGGAGGAAATTTCTGCTTTTCAATTTACATAATTAAAAAATGTCAATATATGGACAGTTAAATGCAGGAATCTACATCTCGACAAGTAAAAAGTATCGTAAATTGTAAGGCCTTCGGACGTAGTTTAAGATACATATATAAGAAAAAAACGAAAACCAAAGGAGGATATTCTTATGTCAAAAAAAATGAAAGCAGCGATATTAGACGGGTTCCACCAGGATTTCCATTGGGAAGATGATGTGGAGATTGCAGATCCAAGAGCGAATGAAATCCAGGTAAAAATTGTAAGCTGCGGCTTGTGCCATACGGAGCGTGCGGAACAGGTTAATCTGTGGGGGCTGGGCCTCCCATTCCCGATTGTTCTGGGTCATGAAGGTGCAGGGAAAGTCGTTCAGGTAGGACCTGGCGTTACCAAGTTTAAGGTAGGGGATAAGGTGGCCATGTCTACGCCATGGTGCGGTACCTGTGCAGCCTGCTCCAGCGGCCAGCAGTGGGCGTGCGAACATGTGGATGATCTGGAGATCCGGGGTGTGGACTATTACGGAACGCCGGGGCCTCTGAGCAGAAACGGAAAACCTGTATATACCTTCTTTAATCAATCCGCTCTGGCTGAGTACAGTACCATTCATATAAACAACTGTACAAAACTCCCGGATGATTTTGACCTGAGGATTGCCGGACCTCTAGGATGCGGGTTCCGCACCGGAGCCGGTTCAATCTACAATGTTGTGAAGCCAAAACTGAATGACTGGGTGATCATCACGGGAACAGGCGCGGTTGGGTTTGGCGCTCTGTGGACGGCAAAAGCAATGGGAGCCAAGGTCGTGATGGTAGATATTCTGCAGAACAGGCTGGATATTGCCATGGAGCTCGGTGCAGATGCTGCTTTGAACAGCAAAGGGATGACAGCAGATGAAATGGGAGAGGCCCTGAACGACATCACGGGCGGCGGCGCCCAGGGGATGGCCGAATGTACCGGACAGGGAATCTGTTATAAAGGTGGAATGAAGGCATTGAAGATGGGAGGCCGTTGTGCATCCGTGGCATTCATCAATGAACTGAACTTCGAATACTTTACGACAGAGTGCCAGGACTGTAAGAATGTTCAGTTTATCCGTATGGGAAATGTGGAAGGGGACACCATTATTCCGATTATGGCAGAGCTTTACAAAAGAGGAATGTTCCCGTTTGACAAACTGATTAAATTCTATCATTTCACTGAACTGGAACAGGCTATGGAAGATGCCCATACGGGTGTAACCATTAAGCCCGTGCTGCTCTGGGACATGGATTAAGTCAAAAGACTGTGCTGCTTAGGAAAGGAAAACGATATGTCGGAAGAAATATCATATAAACAAGAACAACGCATCGCTACAATCACTTTTAACAGGCCGAAAGTACTAAATGCCTTAACAATCCCGATGCTTGATGAACTGGAGGGTATGATCGACAGGCTGAATGAAGATGAATCCTGCAAGGTTATTATTATAACAGGCGAGGGAAGGAGCTTTGCGGCAGGAGCAGATATATCATGCATGAAAGAGGCGTCACCTCAGGAGGCAATGCGGTTCAGCAAGACTACAACCCGCCTTTTCCGAAAAATAGAATTAGCCAGGCCCTTTACGATTGCAGCAGTGAACGGCTACGCACTTGGCGGCGGGCTTGAGCTGGCGCTGGCCTGCGATGTCCGGGTGGCGGCAGACACCGCAAAGCTTGGGCTTACGGAAACCGCTATCGGTTCCTTTCCTGGGTCGGGCGGTACTATGCGCCTGCCCAAGCTAGTAGGGCTTGGTAGGGCAAAGGAGCTTCTTGCGACGGCAGAAAAGGTTCCGGCCGCCCGGGCAATGGAGCTTGGAATGGTGGAACATATCGTGCCATCGGATAAACTGATGGAATTCTGCAGGGAGTTGGCAAAACGCATTTGTAAAAACAGCCGGAATGCAATCGCGGATGGCAAAAGACTTATGACACTCAGTTATGAGATGGATGCAGAAAAGGCATGTGAGCTGATGACATTTATGATCGGGATGAACTATGGAAGTAAAGATCAGAGGGAAGGAATGCGTGCGTTTCTGGAAAAACGGGAACCACACTTTGAGTAGAAAGGAGAAATGATGGGATTTAATGGATTTGAGCTGGACGAAGATTTGAAGGCTGTCAGAAATCTGATCCGGGATTTTACAGACAGGGAGATTCGTCCGTTGGCAGAACAGTTTGACCAGGAGAATTTATACATCCCTGAAGAGCTTTGGAGGAAGATGGGGAGACTGGGATTGTTCGGGTTTACGATACCGGAGGAATTTGGCGGGAATCATCTGGGATATCTTGCACTTGCAGTTGCAATTGAGGAGGTCTCAAAGGGCGCAGGAGTTATGTACTCCCCCGTAGCCGGTCAGAACGGGGCGTTTAATGGGGCGATTATAGACAGCGGGACACCGGAACAGAAGCAGAAATATTTGCCGGGTACTGCGGAGGGAAGATTGAAGGGCGCATTTGCCCTGACAGAGCCGAATGTGGGTTCCGATGCGCGGGGCATGCAGACCGTGGCAGCGTTGGAGGGCGAATGCTGGATCATAAACGGACAGAAGACCTTTATTACAAATGCCGACCGCGCAGATTATATTATTACGTTTGCAAAAACGGAAGAGGGGACGGTCTGCCTTATTGTAGATAAAGATGCTAAAGGACTTAGCATTGGGGCAACAGAGAGAAAAATGGGGATCCACGGCGTGGGACTGAACAATGTATTCTATACCGATTGCAGAGTACCCGTGGAAAATCAGATTGGAAAAGTAGGAGAAGGTTTCCTCAATGCAAAGGATAGTCTGATGGGGGCCCGTCTCGGTGTGGCGGCCGGTGCGCTCGGTCTGGCACAGGAAGCCATTGACGTGGCTGTAGAATATGCAAAACAGAGGGTACAGTTTGGCAGACCGATTTCACAGTTCCAGAATACCCAGTTTGTCCTTGCTGAGTGCCAGACTAAACTGGATGCAGCAAGACTGCTTACATATCGGTGTGCGGCCGCACTGGATGCGGGAAAGCATGAGACGTATATGGCTTCTATGGCAAAGTATTATGCGACGGAGACGGCGAACCAGGTTGCGGACAAATGTCTGCAGGTATTTGGCGGATATGGTTACTGCGCAGGGTATCCGATCGAGAGGATCTACCGGGATCTCAGGATCTTTACAATTTTTGACGGAACATCGGAAGTACATAAAATGATCATTTCCAAGAAGATGGGTGTCAGATAAAGGAAGAAGGTGAAGTTATGGGCAATCAATTTCAACATTTGTTATCCCCTTTGAAAGTTCGCAGAACAATATTCAAAAACAGAATGTGTGTAGCGCCAATGGGCGGCGGATATGGCGATCTCCAGGGGGCGCACGGGGAGTATACGGAGACTGCGCTGGAATATTTTACAGAAAGGGCGCGCGGCGGCTTCGGAATCATATTCGCCGGCGCGTTGTATCCGGACAGGGAAGTGGATCCTACGGACCAAAGCTTTAATTTTATGAATCATCCGGATGACTTTGCCAAGATGGCAGCCCGCATGAATGAAAGGGCTGATTTCTATGGGGCTAAGATCATCCAGCAGGTAACTATGGGACTGGGAAGAAATTATGCAGGGCTTTATGCACCTTCCGCTGTGGAGGTATATGGCTCTCCGGAAATCAAAAGTCTTGTGCTGACAAAGGAACAGATCAAAAAGAAAATTGATTCGGTAATACAGGCATCCGAACTTATGAAGCGTTCCGGCTTTACCGGAGTGGAGGTTCATGCTATGCACTGGGGCTATCTGCTGGATCAGTTTGCGATGGCAATTACCAATCATCGGGAGGATGAGTATGGCGGTTCATTGGAGAACCAGATGCGAGCAGCATCAGAAATTGTACAGGGCATTAAGCAGACTTGCGGAGATGATTTTATTGTCACCATGCGCCTGGGATTAAAGAGCTATATTTCCGGACTGAACAAGCGGAACTTTACCGGTGAGGATGAAAAAGGGAGAACATTGGAAGAAGCGGTCAGAATTGCAAAGATCCTTGAGCAATCAGGGTATGACATGCTGAATGTGGATGTGGGGATCTACGACACGTTTTACCATGCGGCTCCGCCCATGTATATGCCGAAAGGCCATGTGATTCCGCTTGCAAAAGAGGTAAAGAAGGCTGTAGGAATTCCAATCCTGTGCGGATCCCGTATGAATGACCCGCGGATGGGGGAAGAAGCTATTGAAAAAGGAGAAATCGATGGAATCGTCCTTGGACGGCCGTCCTTGGCGGACCCATATTATGCGCATAAAGTAGAAATGGGACGTCCGGATAAGATTCGTCCTTGTATCGGATGCACGACCTGCTGCTATAAGATCTTTGACGGTTGTGAACATGTGGCCTGCGCCGTAAATCCACAACTGCAGAAAGAGAGTTATTATCAGACGGTACCTGCGCTTGTGAAGAAAAAGGTTGCGGTGATCGGCGGAGGGATTGCCGGAATGGAGGCAGCCAGAATTGCAAAGATGCGGGGGCACGATGTCACAATCTACGAGAAAAGCGGCTGTCTGGGAGGACTACTGCTTCCGGCCGGAGCACATGTATTCAAAGAAGAAATACGGCAGTTAGTCAAATGGTACATACAGGAGATTGAAGAACTTAAGATACCGGTGATCTATCATCGGGAGATGGATGCAGATGCAATCAAAAGACTGAATCCAGATGTTGTCATCAACGCGGTAGGAGCTCATGCGGTTGTCCCGGATATTCCGGGAGCGGATCACAAAAAATGTAAAACAGCGGTGGATGTACTTGCGAACCATCTTAGGATCGGGGAGAAAGTGGTCTGTGTCGGAGGCGGACTGGTCGGCTGTGAATGTGCGATTGACTTTGCGGCGCAGGGGGCTTCGGTCACTCTGGTGGAAGCATTGCCCGAAGTGCTGAAGGCAACGCCGATGATATCTCCAAGTGTACGACAGATGATTCCGGATCTCCTGGACCATCATCATGTTGATGTAAAATGCGGCTGGCTGATCAGCGAAGTAAACGATCGGGGGGCTGTCATCACATCGGCGGATGGTAAAGCATCACAAGAGGTTGCGGCGGATACCGTGATACTTTCTTTGGGGACAAGGGCAAATCTGGATATGAAAGAAGAATTCAAAGGATCCGGCATCGAGTACTATACGGCCGGAGATGCGCAGAAGGCAGGAAACGTCTATACATGCGTACATAGTGCATATGACATCGCACGGATGATTTAAGAAAGGAGCAGTGAATATGGAAATATCAGCAGCAACAGAGGAATATATAGACCAATTGGTAAAAAAGGCAAGAGAGGCACAGGCAGTGTATGCTTCGTTTGACCAGGAAGGGCTGAACCGGACTGCAAGAGCAGCGGCACGTTGTGTGTATGACAATGCAGAAATTTTTGCAAAAGAAGCAGTGGAAGAGACAGGCATGGGAACCGTGGAAGGAAAGATACTGAAACAGCGTGCCGCGATGACGACACAATGGTGCTATACAAAAGATAAGATCTCAACCGGCGTCGTTGGCTGGGAGCAAGGTAAGCTGGATGTGGATTGTATCCTCAAAATTGCGAAGCCCATAGGTGTTATCGCAGCAGTACAGCCTGTAACAAATCCGACCACTTGTTTTGGAGGTAATGCGATGTATGCGTTGAAAAGCGGGAACGCCATCATTATCTGTCCCCATCCAAGAGCAAAAAATGTATCGAATCACTGTGGACAGCTAATGCGGGAAGCCATCGTAAAAGCAGGCGCACCGGCAGATTTGGTACAGGTGATTGAGGAGCCGTCCATAGAGATGACGGCAGCGGCAATGGCAGCCTGTGACGTTGTAATCGCTACGGGCGGTCCAGGCATGGTAAAGGCTGCAAACAGCAGCGGAAAGCCATCGCTCGGCGTTGGACAGGGAAACTGTCAGGTTGTGATTGATAAAGGGATGCAGGACTACTTTGACTCGCTGGCGGAAGGTGCTATCGAAAACCGCATCTGGGATAGTGGAATTCCATGTACCGGAGAACAGACGGTGATCATGCCGGAGGAGGACGCGGAAGCAATCGTTGCGGCGTTTGTGAAGCATGGGGCTATGGTAATCAAAGAGGAGGAAACCGTGGCAAAACTTAGGAACCTGCTATTCGAGGAGAAAGGGGGCTCTTATCGTGCTAATCCGGACTATGTCGGACAGTCTGTACAGACAATAGGAAAGGCAATCGGCCTGGATGTACCTGCTGAAGTAAAGTCCTTCTTTGTAGAGATCCATAAATATGGAAAGGATGAACTTCTCTGTAAGGAAAAGATGTGTCCGGTGACTAATTATATTACTTATTCCGGAGATTGGGCGGAGGGTGTTGCAATTGCAAAGGCTAATCTTTTGAACGAAGGGGCCGGACATTCCAGTGATATCTATACTTTGAATAAGGAACACCAGCGCTATGCCGGTCTGGAACTTCCGGTCTGCCGCCTGATCGTAAACAATAACAATGGCATTATCGGCGGTGAACCGTATTATACCAATGGAATCATTGCAACAACCGGTCTTGGCTGCGGTTACTGGCAGCAGAACGTGCTGGGAGAAAATCTGACTTTTGAGCACCTTCTGAACTATACCAGACTTTTCTATACGGTTCCCGGCAAAGAGTCTCCTACAGAAGCGGAGATCTGGAAAGAAATATAATCCCAGGAAAGGAGACAGAAAAAATGTATAGAATTCTGACTTTAAATTTCGGCGGTACGTCTGCAAAATTATCGGTCTGGGAAGACGAAATCTGTGTGGAAGACTATTCGATGGATTATACACAAGAAGAAATCGACCTCAGCCTGACTTCTGAACAGGAAGTGGAGCTAAAAACAAAGAAAGTTTTGGAGTGGCTGAATTCCATCCATATGGAGGTCGCTGATTTTGATGCAATTGCACCCCGTTTTGGCGGAATGTTTTATGGGGGAGAGGGCGGCACCTTTGTGGTGGAAGGTGCTCTGGAAGAACATTTGAAATCCATGTACCATCCGGACAAATCTGCAACGCACGCAACCTATCTGACTTATGAAATAGCAATGCGCCTGCAGGAAGGGATAAAGAAAGAAATACCTCTGCTGACAACGGATCCTTCTACTGTAAACCAGTTTCTTCCGGAGGCGCGGATTACCGGGAATCCACTGTTTTATAAGAGGGCGTCGTTCCATGCGCTGAACCACAGGGCAGTAGCCAGAAGGGCTGCTAAAGACCTGGGCAGCAGGTACGAAGACGTGAACCTGATTGTGGTGCATATGGGAGGCGGCGTTTCCGTAGGGGCGCATGAACATGGACGGATCATCGACGTCAATGATTCCAGCGGTGATGGCGACGGCGCATTCTCACCAAACCGTGCTGGGACACTCCCAACAGGCCAGCTGGTACACCTCTGTTACAGCGGAAAGTATACGGAAAGACAGGTATTTAAACTATTAAAAGGGGAAGCCGGGCTTAAAGCATATCTTGGAACGGAAGATTTGCGGGAAATCGAAAAGCGGATTGAAGAAGGAGACACCGAAGCGGAATTGGTATTCAAGGCGCTGGCATATCAGATTTCCAGGGAAATCGGAGCCTGCTATGCCGCATTATGCGGAGAGGCAGATGCAATTGTTCTGACGGCGGGAATGTCCCACAGTACCGCTTTGGTCGAACTAATACGGCAGAGAGTTGGAAAATTAGCTCCTCTTTGTACTTATCCCGGCGGGTTTGAGAATGAAGCCCTGGCATTGGGGGCTCTGCGTGTTCTCAACGGAGAGGAACAGCCGGCCGTTTATGAGGGTGAGAGCAGGAATATGCAGGCAATTATATAGGAAGGCAAAGGAAGAGAAAGGAAAAAGAAATATCATGAATATACTTGTTTGTGTGAAGCAGGTACCGGACACAACTGAAATTAAGATTGATCCGGTACGGAATACATTGATTCGTGCGGGAGTACCCAGTATTCTGAATCCTTTTGATGCATACGCTATGGAAGCGGCGGCCAGGCTGAAAGATGCGGATCCAAAAGGAACTAAGATCATAGTAATGTCCATGGGTCCAGAAGCAGCAGAGGCGGTTCTCAGAGAATGCCTGTCTATGGGGGCTGATGCGGCTTATCTGATGTCGGACAGAGCGTTTGGGGGATCGGATACACTGGCTACGAGCTATATACTGTCACAGGGCCTTAAAGAGGTCCAAAAACGGGAAGGAAATATAGATCTCATATTCTGCGGAAAACAGGCAATTGACGGAGATACCGCCCAGGTGGGGCCGGAGCTTGCAGAACATCTTGGATATCCCCAGATTACATACGGACTGGAAGCGAAAAGGGAGGGGGCATGTATCCGCATCAAAAAGGAAGTGGAGGAAGGTTTTCAGATTATCGAAGCAGACCTCCCGGCTGTCGTTACCTTTACGAAAGCATCATGGGAGCCAAGGCTTGCGACAATCAAAAGTCTTCTTGCATCCAGAAAAGCTGAGATCCATGTCATTACGTATGCAGATACGACAGACATCGAGGATGCCATGATAGGATTAAAAGGTTCGCCGACAAAGGTAAAAAAGACGTTCGTTCCGCAAAAGAAAGTGGGAGGGATTAAAATTACCGGAAAGAATGCGGTACAAGCCGGCAAAGAATTAGCAGCGCTTCTGGATGAGGCAAAAGTAGTCTAAAGGAGGAGTGGTTTTGGATACAAATACAAATGACTTATGGGTCTTTATTGAGACAAAGGAGGACGGCAGTGCGGTCAAGGTCGGCCTGGAACTCCTGAATCCGGGACGTGGCCTGGCAGATAAGCAGGGAGGTCAGCTTGCCGCGTTAGTTATTGGTTATCAGACAGCAGCGGCGGCAGAGTCGGCCGGCCGGCTGGGAGCGGATAAAATCATTGTCGTAGACGGGCCGGAATACAAGCAATACCGGACAGATGCCTATGTGGACGCCTTGTATGCGCTGGTCGGAAAGTATAAGCCGGCGAGCATGCTGATTGGGGCTACCAATAACGGGCGGGATCTGGGTCCTCGTATTGCATGCAGGCTGAAGACAGGGCTTACCGCAGATTGTACGGCCCTGGATATTGATGAAGAAAATGGAAATGTGGCATGGACGAGACCCGCATTTGGGGGAAACCTTATGGCAACAATCCAGTGTCCGGACCATCGCCCGCAGATTGGAACGGTACGCCCCGGAGTATTCAAAAAAGGGGAAGAGAAGGGATCCCACGCAGAGATTATTTATGAAGATATCCATATACACGAGAAGGATATCCGTACCCGGATTGTAGAAATGATTCAGGACATGAATGCGGAGGATGTAGATCTGGAAGGAGCCGAAATTATTGTCTCGGGCGGCAGAGGAGTTGGAGGGCCGGAAGGCTTTGATACTATCCGGGCGGCGGCCGATGCTCTGGGCGGGGCAGTGGGGGCCTCCAGAGCCGCGGTAGATGCCGGTTGGATTGCACATAATCATCAGGTGGGGCAGACCGGAAGGACGGTAGCGCCGAGGCTTTATATTGCCTGTGGAATATCCGGGGCCATCCAGCATGCGGCAGGTATGAGCGGGGCTGACTGCATCGTGGCAGTCAACACAAACGCTGACGCCCCTATCTTTGATATTGCGGATTACGGCGTGGTGGGAGATTTGTTCCAGGTGCTGCCTGTATTGGTGGATGAGATAAAGAGATTACGTATGTAGAAGGAATTTGTGAGATTATATTCCCTTGTTTTGAGGAAGGGTAAAAAGGAGAGAGAATATGGAAAATCAGATAAAATTAAAAAAAGCGCCGGCATACCGCTTCATACCGTATCTTCTGGTTGTACTTGCATATTGTCAGATTTATGTCGGGACAAGTCTGGTGCAGCAGGCCGGAGTACAGCTGAAAGAATGGTTCAGTATAGGGGATACCGGGCTTTCTTATTTGCAGACAGTCTGTACGGTTGGTATGGGAATCTTTGAACTGATAGGCGCTTTGCTTGTCCGCAAAATCGGAGCAAAGAAAGTCTGCATGAGCGGTATGCTTGTATATGTAGCTGCAGGCCTGCTTTTCTTCCTGAAGCCGTCCAGTTATGGCCTGATGTTTGCTACGCGTCTGTTCCAGGGATTTGGGTCAGGACTGATGTCGTGCTGTGTAATGTCACTGGCTATTGTATGGTTCCCAAGAAAAGAACGTTCCCTCGCTTCCGGATTTATGGCATGTATGTATGGTATGGGGAACCTGATATCCACCAATATCTGTACCCAGATGTTCCTGCATGGATTTGAATGGAACCAGGTATTCGGAATACTTTTGGTGGCAATGAACCTGGCCGGATTCCTCCTGTTTTTATTTGTATATGTGGATATCGAGAAAAAATACGGCTGTACCAATATAGACGAGATCATTGAGGGATCGGAGCTTGACGAGACAGCGGAGGTGAAAACTTATGAAAATAAAAAATTTACCCCTTATAAGAATACAAGAGAAATGATAAGGAGCGGTTCCTTCTGGACATTTATGGTGCCAATTTTCTTATACTGCTGGAATGTATATTGTCTCGCGTTCGTCCTGCCGATCCTCTTTAATGAAAAAGGATTTACTCCGGAGCAAAGTGCGGCAATCCAGTCGCTGACGTTTTTAGGGGCAATCATTGGCAGTCCGGTCGGCGGATTGATATCCGATAAGTTTCTGAAAGGGCGGAGGGCAGCGATCAGCGGTATCGCGTTTATTGGGAGCGTGATCCCATTGATTATCCTTCCTATGGCAATCAATTCAGGGGCTTCGATCATGACATTATCCATGCTGTGCCTGGCATCTTATCTGATCATGCATTTCGCGGCAGGGCCTCAGTGGGTTATGCCGAATGAAATGTGTACGCCACAGTTTGGAATGGTGCTGATGGGGATTACATTAATTGTCACGAAGATCGGCGGAATTATTGGACCGATTGTAGCGGGATATATTTCTGATACGGCAGGCAGTATTATGGGCGGTATCTGGTCCATCGTTATCATTTCAGTCATTGCCGGTATTGCCAACTTTGTTCTTGCAAGAAAATGGGGCTTATAATATGACGGCCGGAAAGGAAAGAGAACTATGGTATTAAAAACAATTGAGGAAGCCATCCGGGCTGCATCCGCGGGAAAGCAGAGAAAGGTGCTGAGTGTGGCGGTTCCGGAAGATCCGCATACGCTGGAAGCTGTGCTCAGGGCAGCCAGGGAGGGGTACGTAAAGCCTCTCCTGGTTGGAAACAGAGACAAAATATTAGAAATAGTATCAAATGATTTAAAGACGGAGATAGAAGACGAATGGGTGATCGATAAAAAGAACCGTGAGGAGGCCGCGGATGAGGCGGTTGCACTGGTACGCGATGGAAAAGCGGACTTTCTTATGAAAGGGAGTATCAATACGGCAGAGATTATGCGTGCTGTTTTGAATAAGGAGCACGGCCTTCCACATGAAAAACTGATTACGGATATCGCTATCACAGAACTTCCATGGTATCATAAACTTTTGTTTTTTGCAGATGGCGGTCTGGTTGTCTATCCCACATTAGAACAGAAAGCGGCAATGATCCGGTTAATTGTAGATTCCATGCATAGATTGGGATATGGCGATCATATTAAGGTCGGAATCCTTTGTGCTGCAGAGACATTTTCACCCAAAATCCAGGAGTCTGTGGATGCAGTGGAGCTGAAAAGGATGAACCGGGAGGGAGAAATCACGGGCTGTATCGTAGAAGGCCCAATCTCACTGGACCTTGCAATGAAGCCGGATGTGGCCAGGGCAAAACAGTATGAAAGCCCTTGTGCGGGGGATGTCGACGTGCTGATTATGCCCAACCTTGTGACGGGCAATGTGTACAGCAAGTCTATAGAAATGCTGGGAGCAGAACCGCTTGGTATTATAACCGGGGCAAAATGTCCGATTGTATGCGTAAGCCGCGGTGCCCCCGCGGAACTGAAGTATAAGACAATCGTTATGGCATCCATGCTGGCATGATATAATGGAACACTGATTCAATTATGTAATATACAGCGTTAAATGAGGGATATTGAAAATGAAATTGCAATATCCCTCCTGCCAGATAAATTATTTTATAAGCCTGCCTTTGGCGGGCTTAATAATTTTCCTGATTTTCCTGGCCTGCGGCCGGCTCCAAAAGCGGCAGCCGCAGCGTAATACAAGTGCCCTCCCCCTGGGCACTCGTGATTTCCATGACGTTAAGGCTGTAAATCAGATGAAGCCGTTTCTTTACATTGTAAATACCTATACTGCGTTTTTGCTCCTTCCTAGCAGAATGTCTATCAGTCTGCAGTTCTTCCAGCAGTTCAGGAGCAATACCGATCCCGTTGTCTGCCACGGAAAGTACAAGAGTATCCTCGGTCTTCTCTGCAGTAATCAGAATATTCCCTTCCTCCGGCCGATCCTCCAGCCCATGGATAATCGCATTTTCCACAAGCGGCTGCAGAATCATGGCTGGAATATTCTCGTTCAGGCAGTCAGGGGAAACATCCAGCCTGTATTGAAGCCGGGACTGGAATCGGACTTTCTGGATCTGCAGGTAATAGGTGAGTGTCTGGATTTCCGTTGCGAGAGGGATGGTCTCGGACATAACGGTCAGGCTGTTACGGAGCAGCCCGGAGAGGCAGTCCAGCATGTCCTTTGTGAGGGCGGCAGACTCAATAATCGCCATGGCGGAAATCGTATTCAGTGTATTATACAGAAAATGCGGATTGATCTGCATCAGAAGATACTCCAGTTCTGAACGGTTCAGGGAATTCTGCATCTCGATATTTTTCAGCATCTCATTCTGCAGCCGGGCTTCTACGCGCTGTTTTTCCAGCAGGCGCTCTTGGTTTTCCTGCAGCTGCAGCACCATCTTGTTGAAAGAGCTGGCGAGCAGGCAAATCTCATCATTCTGCCGGGAGGGAGGCGTATAACTGACCGTCAGGTCTCCCTGTGCAACCAGCCGGAATTTTTTGCTCAGCTCCACAATCGGCTTTGCAAAATATGCGGATATCTGATAGGAGATAAACAGGCAGAACATGGTGAAGAATACAAGCAAAATATAGAGACTGCTCTGGCTGGTATTCAGGCCGTTTGTATTCTGGCGGATCCGCGCATCCGCCAGTTCCAGTTCCGTGGACATTCCCTTATAAATATAATTGTAGATGTTATTTCTTATGTAGTCCAAACTGACGCGCTCTCTTGTATACAGGTAGGAGGCGGCATCCGGGTTATAGTTGTCAAATAATTTGGTTGTGGCATCCATATAGGACTCGGTCATGACCTGAATATCCCGGTAGAGGTAAGAGTCCGGGTAAAGAAGCCGCATAGAAGCGCTGCAGGCTATTGCGTCTAAACATTGGTCCTGGAACTTTCTGCGGTAGTCGGGGGATGGATGTGCATAGTAATTGGACGCGGTGGTAGCGGATTCTTCCAGGGAAACAAGCAGAAGCTGGAGGCTCTGGATATGCTCCAGCGTCTCGTTGTTTGCCCGGTTCAGGCTGCGGCTGGACTGTATGGAATAGAAAGAAATCCCGGACATGATCAGGATAATGATTAAAAAATACCGTAAGAGCCTTGTGGACAGCCTGGAGGCGGAGTTAAAGAGTTTTCGCATATTTCTGGTACTCCTTTGGGGTAAGCCCTGTTATTTTCTTAAATATTCTGCAGAAATAGTTTTGGTCGCTGTAGCCCACCTGAATACTGACATCCTGAACGGAAAGCGTACCTTTTTCCAGGAGTGGTTTGGCAAGGCTGATCTTTTTCTGCGTGATATAGTCTGTAAAATTAAGATGGTATTCCTCCTTAAATACTTTGCTTACGTACTGTGGGGTCAGATTTAGATAACTGGACAGGCCCTCCAGGGATACCATCTGTATCGGTTCGCGTTCCATATAATAATTGATCTTTTTCATAAGTGCATAGTTTTTTTCCTGAGATTCATTCTGGAGGAACTCTAAAAAGGAATTCAGTGCATAGTTGACGTGTTCTTTTAACTGGTGTTCAGAGACACTGGATTGGATCTGGCATAGGAATGGATACAGGTCAAAGCTGGTCTGCCTGAAACCAAGCTGGTGGAGCAGGCTTTTTAGGGCAGACAAAAACTGGATGGAATATTCTTTTGAAATCTGCAGAGAATTCCGGGCCGTAAAGATCTCGTTCAAAAGCTGCTGTGCATACTCATGGGCCCTTTCCGTATTCCTGCTGCGAAGGGAGTCAATAAACAGTTCTTCCAAAGAGTATGGGTAGACGGCATGGGCGGAATTGAAAACCGGGGTGTACTCTATGACGGTGCCGGGCAGAAGCGCAGGGAGCACCTCCAATGCCTCCTGGTAGGATGATTTAAATAACTGGCAGGTATGATAGACGCCGCCAAAGGCCGCTCCGCTTTTCAACTTAAAACGCTGGTTTAAAAGAGTGATAATCTTGCGCGCCAGCATGCAGGCTGTCTCGTGCCAGGACGGATCGGACGGTGAAATGTGGAAGAACAGGGGGAGAACATGAAAAGAGACTTCCCCGATCAGTACGTTCTTATGAAAGCTTATCATCTGGGAAATGCTTTCGATGATCTGTTTGTATGTATCTGCCGGTGGCTGGGGCGAAAAAGGCAGGGTGCTGTCCGGGGACTGGGTAAGTGGGAACAGCATAAAAAAGCCTGAGTCGGTCAGCCCGGGCAGCAGAGGACTGTATTCCGCCAGCAGAGCCGGCGCAGCCGTGCCATTGATATAACTGGCTACCAGATTCCTTTTTATAACCGGGATTGCCAGAGAGACAATCTCCTTCTCCTCCACATCTTTATTTTTTATTGCTCTGTTTTGGGACAGGCTGTCTGTGATTTTTTGAAGTGTTTCCGTGACTTCCTTTTCTATCAGCGGCTTTAACAAATATCCTTTGACGCCTATTATGAGCGCTTCTCTTGCATATTCAAAGCTGTCGTAAGCCGTAAGGATCAGGATCGTGGTTCCCGGCAGATTCTCCAGAATTGTTTTCGATGCAGTGAGTCCGTTCATGCCGGGCATTTTGATATCAATGATTACAATATCGGGCTTGTATCTCAGGGCGGCCTGAACCGCAGAGGCTCCGTCCTCACATTCAGCAGCCACGTTCAGATCAGGCATATTTTTGCTGAGCATTACGTGCAGCGCATACCTGGATAAAGCTTCATCGTCTACTATGATTACAGAATACATAGGGCCTCCTAAATCGTAATTTCGTACAGGGCAGAAATGCTTCCACCGGGAAGCATGCCGGTGAGTTCCAGGGAACTGTGCGGGCTGTTCCAGGCAAAATAAAGGGCAGTATAGGTCTGGGAGGCATTGGAGAGCTGCTCCAGATTTTCCCAGATCTGTGCCAGAATGCAGTTTCTTGGAATCAGCAGATCTTCCGGAATATCCGGGAGATTCTCATCCAGCATCTGAAAGAAGGGGATCGAGATAAAAACTTCTCGGATCAGCATCAGCATGTCCAGCTCCTGTTTTAAAGGCGCCGCCTTATCCGGGCGGCTGATATACCTCCAGTAACTGCTGAAGCAGTTGATAAAATGCAGCGTCATAGGAGCCTGTTCGAGATAGGCTGCCTGGGAAACCGTAACCAGAAAATTCCGGACGGAAATCGTCTCTGCGGACATGTAAAAACCTCCTTTTACCCAAATACATTTTATAAAAATGAGTGTCGAGGCAGACCGCGCTGCCTGTTAAGATATATCGTTTCCTCTATACTATAAGTATATATTACATTTGCACCAGTGCAAAAACAAGAAAGATGTAAGAAATTAGCATTATTTTAAAGTCCAAGTGAGGCAATTTATAAAAAGTGTAGAATATTGTGGGGGAAATATTATAAAAATATGCTAATTTAGTAAGCTATTGTTGATTACAGAACCGAAATGTTTATGTAAAATGAAATTAACATGAACGAAGTGAAAAAAGGAAAGGAAGGTTATGTTATGAAAAAGAAAATGGTTGCGGTTGTTTTGGTTCTGGCGATGGCGATAGGTCTTACTGCCTGTCAGGGAGGAAGCAAGGATGCGGACAGCACGGCAAAGACGGAAGACACGAAGAGTGATGCGCAGGGAACGGATGGGGATTCACAGAGCAATCTGTCGGATCAGCTTTATATTCAGGTATCTGCATTGGGGTCAGACCCTTATTTCTACGACCACAAAATGGGCATGGAGATGGCAGGCGAAGAGCTGGGTGTGCGCACAGAATTCGTGGGGCCTGCGGAACTGGACATGAATGCCATGGTTACAGCATTTGAGCAGGCAATTGCAAAGAAACCGAACGGAATCGTGGTGGTAGGTTTCAACGAGCAGCTGACTCCGACAATTAAGAAAGCCATGGACGCAGGTATCCCGGTTGTTACGGTAGATGCCGATCTTCCGGATTCAGGCAGAATTGCATTTGTCGGAACCGGAAATGTGGAAGCGGGAATCACAGGCGGAGAGAAGATGAAAGAGCTTTTGGGCGACAGCGGAAAAGTAGCGATCATGTATAATCCGGGCCAGACGAACCTGGAAGAACGTGTGGCAGGCTATAAGCAGGCATTTGAGGGAACGGGAATCGAGATTATCGAGGAAGTGGATACCAAACAGGACAGCGTAATTGCGGCACAGAATATCGCGGCAGTTCTGCAGAAACATCCGGATCTGAACGGAATCGTCTGTGTGGATGCGACCGGCGGCACGGCAGCGGCCACTGCAGTCAGAGAAGCAGGACGTACAGGAGATGTGAAGATCATCGCAATGGACCGTTCCAATGAGATTCTGGAGGCGATTGAAGATGGTATTATTTCCGCATCTGTTGCTCAGCAGACGGCGTTAATGCCATATTATGCTACACAGCTTCTGATTAATCTGAATAACTCCAAGGTGGAGATCACATCGGATAATGCAGCGGCAGGCGTACTCGGAGTACCCGGTTATATTGACACAGGCGCTATCATTGTGGATGAATCAAATTACGAGTATTTCAAGAGATAAAGACAAGGGTATGGGCGGGATTACACCGTCCATACTATTTTAAAGGAATTATAAAGGGATTCAAAAAAGTAATTTTAAAATAAATGCATAAAAAGGAATTCGTAAAAAGGAAGGAGGGCGCCTGTGTCTGAATACATACTGGAGGCAAAAGGAATCGTCAAGATATTCCCGGGGGTCCGCGCCCTGGACGGGGTAGATCTGAAAGTGAAAAAGGGAGAAGTGCATGCCCTTGTGGGAGAAAACGGTGCAGGTAAAAGTACCCTGATGCTGACACTCGGCGGGATCCATAAGCCGGACGAGGGGGAGATCTGGATTGAAGGAGAAAAAGTGGTATTTACTTCCGCCCACGATGCACTGCAGAAGGGAATTAGTATCGTACACCAGGAATTGAGCCTGGTTCCGTGCCTGAGTGTGGCAGAAAATATATTTGCCAACCGCCAGCCGGTCAATAAGTTAAATCTGATCAAAAGAGAAGAGTTGTATAATAAAACGAAGGAAATGCTGAAACTGTTTGAGATTGAAAATATCGACCCCGCCACGCCTGTAAAGGAACTGGCGATTGCCAACCAGCAGGTTGTGGAAATCCTGAAAGCAATGTCTTTTAGGCCGAAAGTACTTGTACTGGATGAGCCCACATCTTCTCTTACGGAGGTGGAGAAGCAGAAGCTGTTCCAGAATATCCGCATCCTGAAAGAACAGGGAATCAGCTTTATCTATATATCACATCACCTGCAGGAGATTTTTGAGATTGCAGACAGTGTAACGATCCTGCGGGACGGGGCATATATCGCGGAAGCGCGGGTCACAGATATTGGCGAGGACTTTCTGATAACTAACATGGTAGGCCGGAAAATTGAAAATATTTACGGGCGCCGGAGGCCGGAACAGAAGATAGGGGAGGTGCTTTTCGAGGCTGAAGGAATTTCCAGGGGAAAAGCATTCCAAGATATATCTTTTCAGGTCAGAAGAGGAGAGATTCTCGGCGTATCGGGTCTGGTAGGAGCCGGCAGGACAGAAATCGGAAGAGGAATCTTCGGAGCAGAGCCTCTGGAGACCGGAAGGGTAGTGCTGGAGGGGAAACCGCTGCAGATCCGCTGCCCGCAGGATGCGATCCGGCAGGGTATCGGTTATATGAGCGAGGACCGGAAAGAGCAGGGGCTGTATGTAAAATTTGACATCAGGCAGAACCTGATTGCTAACCAGCTGCGCCATTTTTCGAAAAGAGGATTCCTGAGGGAAAACCAGGTTGACCAGATGGTGCAGGATGCGGTAAAGGACTTTCGCATCTCTACGCCCGGAATCCGGCAGCTGGTCAATAAACTCTCGGGAGGGAATCAACAGAAGGTGCTTCTTGCCGCCTGGTTCGGGATCCGCCCGCGGGTGCTGATTGTTGATGAGCCAACAAGAGGTGTGGATGTAGGGGCGAAAAGTGAAATATACAATCTTCTGAGAAATCTGGCGGAAACCGGCGTGGGTATTATCATGATCTCGTCCGACCTGCCTGAGATTCTGGGGGTCAGCGACCGGATTATGGTGATCAGAGAAGGCAGGAATGTGGGAATCATCCCGGCTTCGGAAGCAACAGAAGAGAAAGTAATCTCCCTGGCATCCGGCGTAGCAAAGGGTGACTGTGTTAGTACAGAGTAAAGGTGCCGCTTGGCGGCAGAGCGGAGGCAGATATGAATATGATTAAGAAATTATTAAAACAGAGGGAGGCGGCAATTGTGCTGATTGTGTTGGGACTGTCCATCATTATGACGATTGCATCCTCTGTTTTCCTGACATATCAGAATATTGTGGCATTGCTTCTGGGCATGTCCATTGAGGTAATCATTGCAGTGGGGATGGCGAATCTTATGGCCAGCGGCGGATTTGACATGTCTGTGGGGTCCATACTGGCATTTTCAGGAGTCTGTGCGGGGCTGGTGCTCAAAGCAGGAATGCCGCCAATTGTGGCGGTTGTGGTAGGAATAGTAATCGGCGGGCTGGTAGGACTGTTTAATGGGTTTATTATTGCAAAACTGGAAATCAATGCATTTGTAACAACACTGGCGTCACTCAGCCTGTTCCGCGGCCTGACTCTGATCGTGACAAGAGGCCAGAATGTAAGCGGGCTGGGGGATGCATTCAACGCCATAGGGCAGAAGGTGGTACTGGGTGTGCAGGCGCCGATCTGGTATGCCATAATACTCGTAATCATAGGCGACATCCTGATGCGGCATTCCAGGTTTTTCCGGCAGAACTACTACATAGGCGGAAACGAAAAATCCGCAAAACTTTCCGGAATCAAAGTAATCAAGATCAAGATTCTGAACTATGTGACCGTCGGCCTGCTGGCAGGTTTTGCAGGAATCGTGGCAACAGCCCGTATGGGAACTGCATCCGTACAGCAGGGCACGGGCCTGGAACTTCGCGTGATCACGGCTGTTATTATTGGCGGGGCCAGCCTGCAGGGCGGTGAAGGAAGTGTTTTCGGCGCCTTCCTCGGGTCACTTCTGATGGCACTGATCACCAATTCCCTTACACTGTTGGGGGTGGATATTTACTGGCAGACTTTCGTAACCGGTGCAACGCTGCTTACGGCAGTTTTGATTGACCAGCTGGGGAAGAAAAGAAAGAAAATGTGATCTGAGAAAAAATGAGAATATTCTGAAAACGGTGAGCAAAGGGGTCAGACCCCTCTGTGAAAGGAGAAGCTTATATGGATAGCAGGGAAAAAATCAGCAGGGCTCTGGCGCATCGCAGCGGCCCGGTACCATTGGATATCGGCGCAACCTCGGTGACCGGGGTGCATATATCAATTGTAGAAAAACTAAGAGAGTATTATGGCTTGGAAAAACGTCCGGTGCGTCTGATGGAGCCGCTTCAGATGCTGGGTACGGTAGATGAGGATCTGAAGCAGGTAATGGGAATAGATACTACGCAGATTTGGAATCCAAACACGATTTTTGGTTTCAGGGATGAAGGATGTAAGGAGTGGCGGACTCCATGGGGGCAGGATATTTTAGTACCGGATAACTTTGAAACGTTTACGGATGCCAGGGGAGATGTGTTCCTATATGTGGCAGGAGACCGAAGCCTTCCTCCTACCGCAAAAATGCCTCTGGGCAGCTATTTTTTTGACTGCCTGTTAAGGGGAGAGGACTATGATGAGGACAATCTGCATGTGGAGGATAACCTGGAGGAATTCGGTTATATATCGGATGAAGATCTGGAATCTATCCGGACACAGTGCGAATCGGCAGACAAAAGTGGTTATGGCGTTATAGCTGCGTTCGGAGGCACCGGTATCGGTGATGTGGCATTTGTACCCGGCAGTATGCTTAAACATCCAAAGGGAATCCGGGATATTGAGGAATGGTATATTGCCACTTTGACAAACCAGGATTATCTTCACGCAGTTTTTGAAAAACAGACGGATATAGCTCTTGAGAATCTAAAAAAAATAAAAGAGACAGTAGGAGATGTTCCTCAGGCCGCATTTACCTGCGGCACAGATTTTGGAACCCAAAAGTGTCCATTTTGCTCGAATGAAACTTTCCGGAATCTGTATATGCCGTATTATAAGAAAATTAATAAATGGATCCATGCAAATACATCGTGGAAGACATTTAAACACTCCTGTGGGTCAATTAAGGCTCTGATCCCAGAGCTGATCGAATGCGGATTTGATATTCTGAATCCGGTTCAGTGGACAGCGAAAAATATGGATCCCCGGGAGCTGAAAAAGGAGTTCGGAAAAGATATTGTATTCTGGGGCGGCGGAGTGGATACGCAGAAAACATTTGCCTTTGGAAAAGCTGAGCAGGTTCGGGAAGAAGTACTGGAAATGTGCCGGATTTTTTCAGAAGGCGGCGGGTTTGTTTTTAACACGATACATAACATTCAGGCAATGACTCCTGTGGAAAATGTAGTAGCAATGATTGATGCGGTGAAAGAATTTAACAGGTAAGTCGCAGGATGGAACTCCGAAACGGCAGGAGCCGTCGAACCGGATATTTGGGATCTGGTTTGGCGGCTCCTGATAATATTTTTTCCTGCAGCTGGGTTAGCGTTTGTAAGGGGCATGTAGTTGTTTAGGTAAAGGATGGCTGGAATATATTACAGATATTGTCTAAATTTAAATTAAACTTCAATATAATTTTTTGATTTTATTATTGACATATGTTCATAATGAGGTATACTGAAAAAAGGAAAAGAGGTGATGATATGGCCAGACCACAAAAGTGCAGATGCATCTGTTCCATTCCGGGGACTACGGGATTTTTGCCTGAGGGCAGTACTCCTAATGGGACGGTGACAATCGGATATGATGAGTACGAGGTGATCCGACTGCTGGATTATGTGCAGCTTACTCAGGCAGAGTGTGCGAAGAAGATGGATATATCCCGTCCTACCGTTACGAGAATTTATAATGAGGCAAGACAGAAAATGGCTGATGCCATGGTGAATGGCAGAAGTATCAGAATCGAAGGCGGCGATGTGATCGTATGCCGTGCTATGAAACCGGAATGTGTCAATGAATTGCATTGCTGTCATAGAAAATAGTATGGATATATTATAAAACCAAAGGAGAATAAATATGAAAGTATTGATTATTGGAGGAGTGGCTGCCGGTACGAAGGCTGCAGCAAAATTAAAGCGCCAGGATCGCAGTGCTGAAGTTATGATTATAACAAAAGATCAGGATATATCCTATGCAGGCTGTGGTCTGCCATATTACGTGGGTGGAATGATTGAAAAGAGAGAAGCATTAATTGTCAATACACCACAGAAGTATTCTATGCTTACCGGTGTGGAGGTTAGGATCGGCATAGAAGCTGTGGGCCTGGATTCAGATAAGAAAGTCGTAAAAGCCAGAAATCTTCAATCCCAGGCAGAAGAAGAGTATTCCTATGATAAGCTGATCATTGCTACAGGCGCTTCTCCGTCCGTACCGCGGGTAGAAGGGATGCAGCTTGCTGGTGTATTTCGTATGCGAACACCTGATGATGCAATTGGAGTAAGGTCTTATGCAGAAGACCGCGGAGTGAAAAAAGCAGTTGTAGTTGGAGCCGGTTTTATAGGCCTGGAGGTTGCTGAAAACCTGAAAGCGAGGGGGATACAGGTCACAGTGATTGATTTTGCTGCCCAGATTCTACCCAATATTCTGGATCCCGAAATGGCTGCCTATGCGAAAAAGCATCTTCAGAAGGAGGGTATACGTGTAATAACGGGTACAAAGGCCGAGGCGATCATGGGTACGGACAGTGTAACTGCTGTGAAAACAACTGCGGGAACGCTGCCTTGCGAAATGGTGATTATGGCTGCAGGTATACGGCCAAATACGGCATTTTTAAATGAAAGCGGCATTGAAATGTTCAAAGGAACTATTCTGGTAGACGGACAGATGTAGGACGGATTTTGCGGACATTCAAAATAAAAAAGAATGTGGAGGTAACAGACAATGGCAAAATCATTATTTGAGGAACTGGGCGGCAAATACGAAAGGCAAGGGGATTATTTGATACCGTGCTTAACTGTACCCGCCGAAGAAGAACAGGCAATAGGCATCTGGGGGCAACGGCATTTAGATTATCTAAAACAGTACCGTAAAGTTACATACACCAATCTTCTTACAAGCGGCAGGCTAAACGCCTACCTTGCCGACATCAACAGACAGGCACAGGAACGCTTTGAAAGGCTCATAGAGGGTATGAAACAGGCACAGGGCATAACGGAACAGCTAAAGGCAGAAAACGCCTTAGAATGGACAGGATGCCTCAATAACATAAGGGCTTGTGCGAGGGAGATTGTGGAAAAGGAAATTATTTTTGCATAAACAGATGATTAGTGGCAGGGGGAAATCCTGCCGCTTTTTCTGCTTTAGTTTGTCAGCTTGACAAATAAAGGGTTAAGGAATATAATTAGATTCAGTATTATACAAGGAGTTAATAAA
>NZ_CYZU01000012.1 GCF_001404335.1 Faecalicatena contorta | reverse complement strand
AAACACAAACTGAGGAATAGATCTTGGAAAATGTACATTTTTATTTTCCACTTTTTGATCATTTTTATATTGACATTTACACTCTGTATAAATTTGTGTGGTTACAATACTATTATGGCCCATCAATTCCTGTACATCCCGAATGTTAGCGCCATTATTCAGCAGCTGTGTTGCAAAGCTATGACGAAGGTAGTGTGGCGTTGAATGTGGATTTATTTGGGAAAGCTCCCTGTATTTATAATAAATATTTTCAATACTAAATATGCTCAGGCGGCCACCCGACTTATTGACAAACATTGCAGAATCTGCCGGTGACATTTCCAGGCGGGTTAGAAGCCAGTTGTTTAGTTTCTGGCATACGATCGGCGAAGATATAAAAAGCATTCTTTCCTTTTTTCCCTTTCCATGTATCAAAACGGAACAGTCTTCTCTATTATAGTCATCAACGTCCAAAGCAGCAATCTCGCCAATACGCAGTCCTAGGCAAAACAGGAGTTCTATAATACACATGTTTCTAATGCAAAGCCGGCGGTGATATTCTGAAGACACCGATTGAAACTCTGCTGAAACAGACGATATTAGGCTTTGTATTTCCGTTTTGGAGAGAACCTTTGGCAGATTTTTGGGGATCTGAAATTTTCTGGAAGAAAATTTGAAAAATACTTCATTCATATCTAGTTCTTTATTCAGAAAATCGCAATACTGCCTGATAGAGACATATTTGCGGCGAATGCTTCGAGGAGATAACTCTATTTCATTTTGCAGATACAAAAAATACATCATAATTGTATCTGCGTCTAAATCACTATAACCACGCATATCAATCCATTTTACCATATTATCAACATCATTTTTGTAAGCATATAACGTTTTGACTCCCAGGTTTCGCTCTATTGAAAGGACTTCAACGAACTCACCTGCTAGTGCCGACTGCTGCCTGTAATTATATTTCATGTTAACCACCTCTCTTTAGTAATCTGTTTTTAGGGATCATCAGGGCAGTGTACTGCACGGAGAACGGATTTGGGGATGTGTTAGATTCATGATTAATTACCTATCGGATTAAAAAGGATCAGGACTATTATCGCACATTTTACGTAAATGTTCTATGTTAAATACAAAATGCGTGGATATATGTCACATAACTGTATATTTTCGTTTCATAATAAAATTATTTTAATTAGTTATTTTCCGACTACCATTATAGGCTAAACAATTTTGCATGTATGTATTAGCAAACCCCCTTGAACAATATTGATAAAAATGATAAACTTATTCTATAATTACTAATTAACTAAATAGTAATTTCGTTATGTACATTCAAATTAATTATAGAGCAGGAAGCAGTAATAATATTAAATGCAAATCTAATTATAGGAGATATAGCAATGTTTATTGGGCGAGAACGCGAATTAAAGAAGTTAAACACTTTATATAAAAGTAACCAGTTTGAATTTGCTGTTTTTTATGGAAGAAGGCGAGTAGGAAAAACTACTTTGATTAATGAATTTATAAAAGATAAGAATAGCATATACTACATGGCAATTGAAGGAACTAAAAAGGAAAACCTCCAGGGATTTTCTAAGGCATTATTTTCTAATACAGGAATCGAATCGCATTTTCCTGAGTTTTCAGATTTTGCAAAACTATTAGATTATATTGACAGCTTATGTGAAAAACACGAGCGTTTGATTATAGCTATAGACGAATTCCCTTATCTGGCTTCTTCCTACCCGGCCATTTCATCCATGATACAAAGCCATATTGATCAATGTTGGAAAAACAGCAAATTATTTCTTATCTTATGTGGATCGTCAATGAGCTTCATGGAAGAGCAAGTGCTTGGATACAAAAGTCCTCTGTATGGAAGAAGAACGGTGCAGTTCAAGATACATCCATTTAACTATTTTGAATTCAGACCTATGTTAGAAAATTATTCACCAGAAGAACAGGCAGTCCTATATGGCATAACAGGAGGAATTCCAGAATATCTTTCGCGAATTGATTCGTCCCGTTCAATGGATGAAAATATAATTAATTTGTTCTTCGACGAAAGCGGCCGGTTATTTGATGAACCCTCTAATCTATTGAAGCAGGAGCTGAAAGAGCCAGCGACCTATCATTCTATTATTTCTGCAATTGCCAGTGGCGCAAGCCGTATGAATGAGATCGCCACAAAAACCGGTCTCGAAACCAGCGGCTGCAGCAACCAGATATCTTCACTCATAGCATTAGGTATAGTACGTAAAGAGGTACCGATAACAGAGAGTTCTTCGAGCAAAAAAACGCTTTACCATTTAGATGATAACATGTTTCTATTTTGGTATCGTTTCGTCCGCCCTAATCTGAGCAGCATTATACGCGGAATAGGTGAGACAATTTATGAGACTTTGGTACGGCCCCAGCTTAGCGACTTTATGGGGAGTGTATTTGAAGAAATATGCCAGCAGTATCTTTATCTCCCTGAGGTGTATACAACACTTCCTTTTCCTATAGGAAACAGCGGACGTTGGTGGGGAAATAACCCGGCTAAAAAACGGCAGGAGGAAATTGACATAATGGCTGTTCAGGAATCAAGAGCACTTTTTTGCGAATGTAAATGGAGAAACAGCCCTGTAACATTAGATGTTATTGAACTCTTGAAAGAACGAGGCGAATTATTTCAGTATACGGATAAATATTATATTTTATTTTCTAAATCGGGATTTACTGAACAGGTTTTAGACTATGCAGAGAAGCATAATGATACAATGCTGGTTTCTTTCAATGATATTAATAGGAAAATTTACGAGTAAACTTTATAAAGAGGTAAACGAGAATACGGACATGTCGATTGGGACATGCCCGTTGAGTATTCTGGGCGAATAGAATATTCTGGTCCGCTTTGTGTAACGCATAATCTATATAACTTGACCTTTCGTTGACTATAATGATAGTGGAAATCAAACTTTATATTAGAACAGCAAAATTAGCTTTATATCTTCGTTTACTCCAAAAACCCAAGCAAATACCTAATATAGCCCAGCCACATACAATAATCCATTCTTGCCACACTAAGGTACAATTCGTATTAGGAATAACATACATCAAAGACATTGTACCTGACATTATAACTGCGATTACACCAACAATACGATAATTTTTAATCTTATTCGGTCTTTTCATTTCCGGGAACTTTTTTCTAAGGACTAAAAATGATAGTGAGACAATACAATATGCTAGGCAACACGAGAAATTTCCAGCATCTACTATCCATACCAACATTGATCTTCCAAAGAATGGAGAAACCATAGATAAAATCCCAATTAATAACAATGCGTTTATTGGTGTGTTATATTTTTTGTGTAAAACTCCGAAACGGTAAGGTATCATCGATGAGGCAGACATAGAATATAAAGCTCTGCTACCCCCAATCAGAAATGAATTCCAACTCGTGACAATTCCACATAATCCACCAACAATCAAAACCTTGGCCATATTAGTACTGCTAAAAGCTTTTTCCATAGCATCAGCGGTAACTAATCCTGTTGACTGCATTGAATTTTTAATATCGGAAACGTTCATGACATATCCAACACTAATTACAATTAATACGTAGAATGATACTGCCAATATTATAGATAGCATCATCATTTTACCTAATTTTTTTAATGGAACATTAATTTCTTCTGCTGCTTGAGGGATTACATCGAAACCAAAAAAGAAAAATGGTGTCATAATTGCAACTTTTATAACATTCTGAACTATACTTGACGAATTGTCCCCGACAAAAACTTGTCCTTGAATGTTTTTGATGTCGCCAGAATAGGCTGATGCAACAACTAATAATATTCCTACCCCGGCAATAACACAAGTTAATACCTTTTGGAATATTGCTGCACTTTTGGTGCCAATAATATTAAGTATCAAAATTAAAAGAGCCATAAAAACAGCTATAGCAATCCAACTAAGATAGACATCAAATCCATTAATTGTATATAAATAGCCTTTCATCATTCCAGGAAAGAGATACTGCAATATTGTAGGAAAGGAAACAGATTCATAGCATACAACGCCAATATAGCTTAAGATAATTGCCCATGTACATATAAAAGAGCCGATTGGGCCAAAAGCTTTATAGCTGAAAACATGTTCGCCTCCACACTTAGGCATTGCTGTTGTCAATTCCGCATAACACAAACCCACGAAAAAAATCATTAAGCCACCAATAATAAATCCTATAGCTGTGCCTAATATGCCTCCATTTTGAATCCATTGTCCCGAAGAGACAACCCACCCCCAGCCAATCATGGCTCCGAATGCTACAACTAAAACATCACCTGTATTTAAGACACGATCAAAGCTTCCTTTTTTCTCTTTCATACTAATCACCATCCTTCTTTGCTTTAAAGTGCAGGTTTATCCCACAGATTTAAAGTAACCCCTATATTTTTTTTAAGAGCATTCTTAAAACAATCATGTGCCCATGCAACATCTTCTATTGGCATGCCTCCAACTGCATAAAGGATGATCTGGCTATCATCGTCGCGGCCGCTTTTTTCACCGCTTATTATTTCACCAATATCAGTAATCTGGGTTCTTGAAATTTTTCCTTCCGTAACTGCATCATAAAATCCCATACCTAACAGCGTAGATACATTTCTTTGCGTAGGCGTGGGGTGCCCAGCGCCCCATTCCTCGTACATTTTGTAATTATCTGATATTAATTTGACTTCTGGTGCTGATAAAAATGATGTGTCCACCAATAATGCAGATGCACTAATTACAAGTGCACCTTGTTTTACCCACTCCTTTTTAACTGTCGGGTTATCTTCATATTTTGAGGCATTTGTAGTTCCAAAAAATATAATATCGGCGTCTTTACATACATCTGATAAAGTATTGCAAACAACATAGTCTTCAATACCTGGGTAGTTTTCTTTACAAAATGATATGAAAAGTTCGATATTCGTTTTTCCTCTTCCTTTGATTTTAACAGTTTTTATAGTAGGCTGTACTTCCATAAATGCGTCCATGGTATATCGACTCATTGTTCCTGGTCCAATAATTGCAACTGTTTCAACATTCTTCTTGCAAAGATATTTCGCACCAACACCTGAAACAGCGCCTGTACGCATTGCACTAAGAATATTGGCTGACATATATGCCAGAGGGATGCCTGTATCTACATCCATTAAAGACATCATAAGGATTGATCTTGGTAATTCCTTTTCAGTATTATCTGGGTTGGATCCATAGCTTTTAATTCCAAATATGTGGAAACGTCCTCCCAGATAAGCTGGCATCGCCATAAATCTAAAATCCGGTTTATGAGTGGGCATTCCTTCTATATCACTTGTTTGAGGAAACGTAACTCTAATACCATGTTCGTTAGCATTTTCACCTCCCATACGATAATCGTTCTGCTGAATAAGAACAAACATATCTTCCATGGCTTTCAGACAGCCTTTCATGTCAGCAACGCCCACGGCTAACATATCATTTTCATTTAAATACTTAAAATCTATTTTTTCTGGCATATTTCTGCACCTCGTATATTATATGAACTTTATTTCGGGATGAATATTTGTTATTGACAATATTTTAATTGCATTAAACACTTTTGAAAATGATTCCTCTGGCTTTGTATTTAACACCGCATCAACAAAAGGATCAATAACATCATTTTCAGCATATAATCTGTTCATTTTGTAAACTTTATATTTAATATCTTCCATAGATACATCAGAATTATAGTCACCTTTTGGTTCAAACGCATCTGATACCAACTTTTGACCAGTATTCAATGTTAGCTCAACTCGGCTAAGCCTTTTAGCTGGAAACACTTTATCGTATTTAGGCTCGTGATGAAACTTTATTCTGTCTATCATCGGTTTTATTCTCGGATCAAGCATTTTTGTAGTACTGCTTTCTAAAGGTCCACAATCACCGAATACAATCTGTGCAGCAATTGGATAAAGTATATTATATTGTGCTTCATCTTCATTATGAGGTGCGCATTTATATAATGTACCTGCATTACCAAATGAATAGACATCTACCTTATCAATTTGATTATAAGGAATGCTGTACTCACTAATTAATGAGGCAACAGCACTAATTGGACTATGTGCCCACCGACAACATGAATAAAACTTAATATATAAGTCAAACATATAGAATTTATCCCCCAATGTATCAAGATATGGGAAATATTTATCATCAAGTATTACCGGATTACGACCTGTAATCCCACTTTTTGCCATCATTACAGCCTGTGTTCCTGCATGCTGCCCCCAATAAATACCATCCTTGTTCATAGAGGGAACATAGCAAGATCTCTTAGCTGGATTAACTGGCATAATAAAATCAGAGATTCCAAGTGCCATATTCATTTCAGCATCATCAAGGTGTAGTAATTTCCCAACACTTGCAGCAGTAGCGAATGTTGCATAGCTGCCTGAACTATGATCCCATCCATAAAAATCGCGAATCGCATATCCTTGCCGTATTGAAATTTCATACGCAACAACAAGCGCTGAGAGAAATTCTCCATATGTGCATTCGCTCCCTTCAGCTGCTGATAAAAGCGCACCAAAAAATCCGGCGCCTGGATGTCCCCTGAGTAAACTATATCCATCGTCCATATCCAGCGCATTTGCTGCCATTCCATTTGCTAAGGCGGCACCAATCAAATTAGTTTTATCACCCGTAGCTAAGATTGAATATCTGCCAGTTGGGTAATTTTTTGTGACATATTTCGCCGCTTTTTTTGCGCTATTATTTTTAGCACCACAACAAATCACACCAGACAAATCAAAAAAACACTTCTTTGCTTGCTTTTGTACATCTTTACTTAGATTTACATATTCTGTATTTTTAATAAAATCAATTAGCGTATTCATGTATTCTTGATTATTCAAAAACAACACCTCCAATTGTCAATGTCTACCCACCCGTCTTGTGAATTTAGTTTACTTTAAATTCATATTTTGATATGACCATATCCTCACCATATTCATCATAAACATGATATATTTCGTAGATGTCTTTTACTAAATTGTTGATCAAACTTTTATCGGTAATATATGCACCAATGGCGGCGACTCTTTGTTTTATATCACCACTATTAGGGATCATAGAACCCTCGGGAATTATTTGTCTGCCATAAATAACATTCTGATGATTTAGTATTTGTTCAAAACCCTCTACTTTTGCTATCCTTCCAGGTCTAACAGTAATGGTAAATAACAAGGCAATACCATCATTTAGTCTATATGAGTTTTGCGGATTACCAAAAACGGTTTTTGTATCTCCTGTTAAAGAAAAATGTATACATGATTTTACAGTATCAAAACCTGTGGCTTCCTTTAAAATCAAGTCATAATCTCCACCTGGCATTCGTTGCGCTGGATCATAATAATAAATCGTGTCACCATCTATAAAACCTTGCAAAAATACCGGTCCAAATTTAATTCCAAGCGAGCGAATCATATTCTTAACGTTATGGATTACTTTTTTTTCAAACATCTCTGAATAAGTTGATGGAAGTTGTGTACAGATGACTGTCTTGTCAAGATTATCCTCTATTCTTCCGAGGTGTCTATCACCAAATTTGACCAAATAAGGCTCTCCATTAACCACAAAGAACGCTGAACCAATATCTTGCTTTCCCCCCATATATTTTTCACAAATATACCCGCCATTACTGGATTCCTTTTTTGCAACCTTTATACCATCCAGCGCCTCACTTTTGTTGAAGCAGATAGACTGGCCACGTGATCCCCTGCTATTTGTTGGTTTAATAAAAATAGGATATTCAACATTTTCATTAATGATATCTAGAGTAGTATATTCAGGAATTGTCTCAACGCCATGCCCAGCACAATAATCTTTAAATTTTCTTTTATCTGTCAATATTTCAAAGCTTTCTTTCGTTCCAATACACGGTATATTAAGTTTTTCGCATATCTGTTGATAAGGTTTTTGAGCGGGATCAATACAAAAGTTTATAACTCCATCAACATGTTCTGCTTTACAACGTTTAACAATATTTTCTACATCTGTTATATTAAGCATCCATGCTTCATCAGCAATTTGTTTTGCTGGGGAATCTACTAAGTAATCAGTAACTATTGTATAGATGCCCATTTCCCTAGCAGCCTTAACTACTTTATTGTGGGTACCTGCTCCAGCTAATATAAGTAATTTTTTCCCTTTCAGTTCGTTCATACACTTCAGTCTCCTTGCCATTAAATAATCGCTTTCTTATTGATTATAAAGTATACGGTAAACCATGAGTACTGGCTCATTTTTTGACCGCCGTTTCCGGCGGCCAGGTCTACACATTGGTCGTTTTAGACTTGCTCCGGCAGGTCTCAGGTAACTGATCTGACCAAGGAAGTAGTTCTTCTATAAAGCTGTATTCCGTGTCATCTTGATGGTCTTTCAAAACTGTCAGGACATGGGCCAGATAACGGAACGGATTCAAGTTATTCGCCTTTGCTGTTTCCGTTATGCTGTAGATGATCGCGCTGGACTTCGCGCCATCGATACTGTCGATCAGCTTCCACGCATGTTTATGCAGGCAGAAGCTGCGGAGCGCTCCTTCTGTTACGTTGTTGTCAAGAGGGACTTCACCATCATTCAGGAACACTTTCAAGGCCTCTTCCTGATTGATACAGTAATTGATCCCTTCCAGTGTTTTCCCTTTGGAAAGACGGCCTGAGGATTGAACTTCCTTTGTCCACGTAAAGAAAGCAGCCACCAGAGGTTTGACTGTGATCTGCCGCTGCTTCTTCCGATCATCCGGTTCCAGATCGGATAATTGATTGTCCAGATGATAAATGGTTCCAATCCGCTTTAGTGCTTCATATGCAACAGTATCTTTTGCGGTTTTTTGTGCCCCTTTCGGAAGGGCTTTTAAAGCATCCGAGAAATACCGTCTTGCATGTGTCCAGCAGCCGGCAAAAATGATATCCGGATTTTCTCGATCCAGCTTCCTGTAAGCGGAATAGCCGTCGCAGACAACCACCCCTGAGAAGCCCTTCAGAAATTCTCTTGGATGGTCTGCTTTTCGGGTGCGCTGATATTCATACAGGATGATCGGCGTGTCTGTGTAAATCTTACCGGTGCGGTAGACCCACATATAGCTCCTGCTGTTTGCGGGGCGTCCGTCTTTCGATACCATAACTGGGGTCTCGTCCGCCTGCACCACATGGAAACGATATAACTCTTTATGGAAGTAATCATAAAGGATACCCAGATACCGGTCTGCACACTGGATCATCCAGTTCGCCATCACCTGCTTGGAAATATGGATGTCATTCCGCAGGAATTCCTGGCTGATCCGATACAAAGGAAGCCCGTTTACATACTTGGCATTCATGATACTTGCTGCCAGAGAGGGGGTAAGGAGGCTGTTTCGGAGCAGATCTTTCGGACGGTCTGCCTTAACGATCGTCTGATTGTCCCTGCCGGCATAGACGGCTACATGATGTTCTTCAACTGTATACACGGCTGGCTGGACACGGACTCTTTTGTAGACTTCATCCGGAAGCTGCTTCCAGCCGTCCACCCCAAAGAGTTCCTGTAGTTTTTCGTCCGAAAGACTATGTGGGATCACTTCAACTGGAAGATCCTTTAAATCTTCCTCACGTTTCCCTTTCCTTTTTCGGCGGCTGACCTGGATCACATCCTCTTCGGCAGGCTCAACGACATAAAGAGTTTCTGTCAGGGCTTCTGCTTCGTTAAAGATGAGTTCCAGTTCTAACTGGCCTGCGATGACATCCAGCTTTTCAGAAGAACGCCCATAGCGTTTATTGTTTGCATCAGCGATCTGCTCGATCAGTCGCTCCATATTTGCGTTCAGCTGGCTCAATTGATCCTGCATGGACAGGATCACTGCCATGAGTGTTTCCCTGCTGAAGCTATTCAGTTCTTCTGGTGTATAGATCTTTGACATGTCCGGTGCTCCTTTGTTTTGCTGGAACTATTGTACCGCAAAACAAAACAAAAAGCGAACCATGCAAAAAGATCCTTCGTCATTCTCACCATAGGATAAACACTCTGAAAAGCCGAAAAAACTATTAGTTTTTTCAGTTTTTTAGGGTACTTATCCACACGGCAGCTTGCCGCTGGTAAGTACTCCATAATTGAATGAATGCAATAAGGCCCAGTTGTGGATAACTTTCACTCCCCGCAAGGCGGTGAAGGTGAAAAGATTTTTGATTTTCTCCGTTTTGCACAATGCCTTACAGGAGATCCTGGGGATGTACTTCCTGAATCGGATGTCTGGAGACAATTTCCAGCCCCTGCATCAATGCATGATATTGTTCCGGTGAGATCTCCAATGCCTCTTCTTTTGTACGGGGCCAGCTGAAACCGCCAAGCTCCAGCCTTTTGTAAAGGAGAAGAAATCCGTCACCTTCCCATACAAGCCCCTTAATACGGTCACTGCGTCTGCCGCAGAAGAGAAAAAGAATGTCCTTTACATATGGATCCAGCTGAAAGTTGAATTTAACAATGGATGCCAGCCCATCGATCCCGCGGCGTAAATCCGTGTATCCGGCAGCGATATAAATCTTTTGGAATTCGGTTGCATTATTCAGCATCCAGAATTCCTCCAATCCGTGAAAGGAGCGCGTCCGAAACGGAATTCGATATCTCCAGGACAATATCTCCTTTTCGGATTACGAGATCCGGATGGAAAACCGGAGCTGTGCTCTGAGAAGATGATGGAAGCTTGATCTCGGTAAAAGAGACTGTCCTCTGAGTTGCTGGCACCAGCTCCTGATTCGGTCTGACAGTAGCTGGCAATGATGAATTCCGGGAGTTCTCGAAAGCTTCCCTTCGCAGGATCCTCTGCCAATAGAAGAACTGCTTTTCTGAGACCCCATTAGCTCTGCACCAAGCAGCTTTAGACATCCCGCTGTCCATGCATTCATTCATGATTTTGGTCCAGTGCTCTGCACGGACCTGATGTGTGATCTTATCCATAGGAACAACTCCTTTAAAAAACTTGTAGTTTTCTGGAGTTATTATCTCATAGATAGATAAAACTAGCACGGTACTAGTGATTTACCGTATACATTATAAATAAATATATATATAAGAACACCGCTCATTGGTTTACATATAAAAAGAGATCTTTATTCAAAAAGATCCCTTAAATACTGACGAGTGTCGCTATCACATGTTTTTATAGCTTCCTTGTAACCAGTAAGCCCTCTGCGAATGGCTAATTCTTCAACACATCCTACACGTTCTCCGGTAATTTCCTGCATAATCTTTACAAACGCTCCCATTTGTAAAGCCTTATCGTAATTATTTATATGAAAACTGGCCATTCCTCTAACCATAGTTTCAGCATTTAACCGTTTATTTTTTAATAATTCTTTTACACTAGATCTCCAATCTATGAGGCAATTACCATGAATGAAAAAATACGGCAGAGCAAAATATTTATTACTGTTTTTTACATCCGCTATAATTGCCTTTTTATCACTATTTACCAATAAGCCATAATCGCCTTTTCCAGACATTGCAGCAATTACTGTTAAATCATCTTTTCTTGACATTGCCCTTTTGAAATGCTTAGTAAGATTTGGACCATATAAAAAGTAATTCCCATATATAACAAACATATTTTTACTAAACCGTTGGTTTACTTTTTGTAAATCGTTAAACACCTCTATCTCAATTCCCGGGATAGAAATAAATCCAGGCCTTCCAACTATTATAATATCTTTTATTCCTACTAATAAAAATTGTGATAGCAGATAGTTTAATAATGGTTTATCATAAATAATGATATCAGATTCAATACTATCATCAAGAACTAAGATACCTTTCCAAACATTTTTGACTTCATATCCGTATAAGATGCTCTCTATATCTGTATCAAGAATAATTGACAACTTATTCAATAAAGATATATCAGGACACGACAATCCACGTTCCCATTTAGATACTGCCTTATCACTGACTCCTAATTTCTCTGATAATTGTGATTGGGTTAATTGGGCTCTTTTTCTCAACTCTGCTATAGTTTTTCCTGTCAAATTAGGATCCATTTTACTTCCTCATAATTTATATTATTACTTCCGAAACATGCGCTTAAAACAATTCAGATTCAACAGAACAGTTTTTTACCGCTTTCCTTGCAGTGGAAATAATTGTAGTTGGCATTCTTAATTATTCATAAATTATTATCATGTCTTTAGATTTTAACCTAAAATCACATCGCAGATTTTATCCACATCCTCAACGCTTAAGTCTGCATATAATGGTAAAGTTAATACTCTTTTGCTAATATGTAATGCAACCGGAGTGTTATTTATATCATATTTACCATGAAAACAATCAAAAGAATTGGTGATCGGATAAAAATATTTTCTTGCAAATACACCTTGTTTTTCCAGTTTGTCAGACACTTCATTGCGGCTTGAACCGAATATTTTTTCATCAAATATCACTGGGAAATACGCATAATTTGATTCAACATTTTCCTGGCTTGGATTTAATTGCACACCTTCCACATTCTCTAGACGCTTCCGATAACGTTCTACTACTTTCTTCCTTTTCTCAATTTCAGTATTAATATGCTTCAAATTACATATCCCCATAGCAGCACAAAATTCATTCATTTTTGCGTTTGCACCTATTCCGTCTATAACTTCTGTACTTCGTATACCAAAATTTTTTAATCTATATAAATTTAACCCCATCTCTGAATCATGGAAGCAGGCTGCACCACCTTCTATCGTATTAAATACTTTAGTAGCATGAAAACTAAAGCAAGAGATATCTCCAAATACACCTATTCCTTGTTTTTTATACTTTTCCCCAAATGCGTGTGCTGCATCATATATTACTTTTAACCCGTACTTCTTGGCAATTCGTTCAATCTCCTCAACATCGCATATATTCCCATATACATGTACCGGTACGATGGCGCAGGTCTTATCTGTGATCAATGCTTCGATTTTGGAAGTATCTATCGTAAAGTTCTCTGGATTCACGTCACAAAACACAGGTTCCAGTCCATTACGAACAATTGCATGGGTCGTAGAGGCAAAAGTAAAGGGCGTTGTTATAACTTCACCTTTCAAGCCCATTGCTTGCATAGACAGCTCCAGAGCCATATGCCCATTTGTAAAAAGATCTATATACTCAACTCCTAAATATTCAGCTAACTGCCTCTGAAGCGCTTGGTGCTTGCTTCCCATATTAGTCAGCCAATGGGTATCCCAAATATCTCTAATCTCTTCAATATATTCGTCCATATCAGGCATAGATGAACGTGTTACTAAAATTGTGTTTTTCATAATCTTTATGTATGATAATTAAACTCTAGGAATCATACGTTCCTTTCATTTTATTGTGAAAAATCCAATGTACAAAATATTATTGTCTATGATTTTTCCAAATAGTTTTCACTATATTCATTAGATATGCGAAAGAATCAATATGCAAAAACTTTGAGCCCAAAATGTAAATTATTATTCCCATAATAAACTGAAGACCTAATGCCAACATTTGGCTCATACCTGTTCTACCTATTATATTGATACAAAGTCCCATAAATAATGCTAAAATAATACTTGGTATAATATCTTTCAACTGTTCTAGATAACTATAATTTAAAAGTTTTCTGTTAGGCCAAGAGTTTATAATTTGACTGCTAACACTGCTAAATAGTAAACTATATGCCATAACGATTACCCCATGACGCATAGTTAATAGTAACAATAATAAACCTACCACCTTTTTTGCGATCTCTAATTTTAAAAATAAATCACTACGCCCTAAAGCTTTTATTGCATTTAGATTAGCTGTGTGAATAGGGTAAAACATATATGTGATACAGAAGATGCGAATAAATGGAATGCATGGTAGCCATTTATCTGTCAGTACAAGGCTAACGAGTCCTGGTGCTACTGACGCCAATCCCATCATCAAAGGTGCCATAATGTAAACGCTAATCTTTATAGATTGTCGTGTCATCTGTTTTACACGTGTAATACTATCCTGTTCCTGTGATAATGCAGGTAACAAAACGCTATCTATAGAAGAATTGATATTTCCAACAATCAATCTTGGAAATTGATCCCCTTTGTTGTAAAATGCTAAATCTGATGCTGAATATACTTTTCCGATTATAAGCTGCCAAATATTTGTGTATAAAGTATTGATTAGTGCAGAAGCAAGTAATTTCCAACCATAGGAAAATAATGTCTTTAGTCTTTTCAAAGAAAACAATTTCTTTGGTCTCCAAGAAACCGTAAACCATAGTACAATTGTATCAATCATAGTATTAAAAATTTGTTGTGCCACTAAGGCCCAAACACCTGCACCGCAATAAGCCAGAACAATTCCAATGATAGCCGCTCCTACTGTTCCGCTTAAGGTTGAGAAAAAAAAACGCTTAAATTGCATTGTACATGAAACATAAGCTTGCTGTACATTTTTTACACCAGAGATAATTATAGTAACACCAAGTATACGTATAACTGGATTTAATTCTGGTTTTAAGTAAAAATTAGCAATATAAGGTGCCAATACGAATAACATGATGTACAGGATTATGCACCATAATATATTAAAATAAAATACGCTTGAAAAATCCAAGTCATCTGCATTTTTCTTTTGAATTAAAGCATTTCCTAATCCACTGTCTACAAAAACATTCAGAATAGTAATAAAAACGGTTACTAACGCAATAGCACCGTAATCTTCTGGGAGCAAAATTCTAGCTAAAATAATTTCTACAACAAACTTAACGCCCTGTGCGCCACACCGTTCTGCAAATCGCCAGATCAAGTTTGAAAAAACTTTATTGTTTTTTTGCATAACCTTATATTTCCCTCTATGCAGACAATATTGAATACCATGCGTTACTTCTATGTTTACTTAGCAGATATCTCGATGCTATTTCATGATTTCTTAATATAACTTCCGTATCAATATTGAAAAAAGAATCGGCATCTATACTTTCTATAATTTCTATTGGGTAAATGCTATATCCTTTATTTAAGTAACTTGTCCACATACTAGTATCTTGCCTTAAAAACACTTTTTTACCTAGATATAGTAGAGCGTTTATATTTCCCATTGCTTGTTGTCGATTATTATTGAAAATCGCAACGCTACAAGTTGTCAAAAAAGACACATAATCTTCTTTGTCCATAAAGTCTAATATAGGATGAAAAGCGTCTCCAAAAGTTTCTCTCCCCTTATCTATTATTAATTTGCGGTAAGCCTCATCACCATAAGACAATGGACACCAGATCTCTATCTCATTCTCTCTATACTTACTTAATAACTTAAAGGCTTCTAAATGCATATTTGATTCTGTTGCTGAATTCCCAATAATAATACGTTTACTGCTTTTATTTGAAAGTTTCCAATATTTTGAATAGTCAATTATGTTAAATGGATCATTGGGTACAGGAGCAATCATATGTTCTTTCTCTATTTTTAGTATCTTGTTAAATTTTTGGTATTCACCATCTATAAGGAAAATTGTTCCTTTACACTTTTTTACACATTCTTTCAATATTAGCTTATGTAGTTTCTTTTTGAAAGACTTACAATCTTCAAATTGATAAAAATCCCCTCCCCAAAAATGAAAATATGTTTTTTTAAGTATTTTTCCGGTTAGAAGAAGCAAATAATTTTCTGCACCAAACACACCTGAAACGATTATTTTATCGCTTTGGTTAAGAATCTTTCGAACCCCCATGTCCGTTAGCAGCTTCTTGTAGCTACTAATTCGTAATATATTGGAGCTATTAACTAGTGAAATCTCTAAACCATTGTCAAGAAAGATAAAGGTATGCCTCCATTCTGTCATAATCATTTTCATATAGTTAATATACGCAGATGTAAATTTGTCGGAATTAACAATATGTAATATCTCATAACTTGACCTATTTTTATCGCCCACCACGTTTTCCTAACCTTTCTTAATTTTACAAATCTATTAACAATTATATCTTTTTAACACTAACCTCAGATTGTGTTAAAAGTATTCCTGTAAATATCCAATATAAAGGCATAATCGGAAACATACTAATTGTTGAACCAACAAATCCATTCAATAAAATACAGGAGCTGAGAACATAAAACAAGGTTCTCTTTTTATAATTATATGAATGATAAATTCTAAAACTGCTCAAGGCAAAAACCATTGCATATATAAACGTACCAATAATACCTACTTCCATTGCTAATTTGTAAAACATACTATGTGTTGCATTAATCGATATACTTGCAACATTATGTGAAGCCATCGTATCTCCAGCCGCACCGACTCCGTAACCAACAATGGGATTTTGGACAATATATTTAAGTGCTGTTGCCCATGTTAATTTACGACCATTGAATCTGTTATCTTGCCCCATATGGCTAATACTATTAAGTAAAGAACCTAAGGTATTATTTTTAAATGTAAAATCAAATAACCCCAAAAATAGCACTAATGCAAGTAATAAAATTAAAAATAAAGAAAGTACTTTTTTAAAGGTTGAATTTAGAGAATTATCACTTTTTAGGTACATTAAATACCAAACTATTGCAGCAGCTATCAGACATACTAAATTTGTTCTTGTAATACTGCAATAACATCCATATGCGCAAAATGCGATATAGAAAAGATATATTTTTTTGTGTTCTATCTGCCATAAATACAGCATCACGGCAAATATAAGGACACAAAACGTGCCATAATGAAAAGGTCCAGAAAAAATAGATACAGAACGCATGTGACCACCATAACGTAATGTATCAGCTCCTGAATCTACCATATCTACAAAGCGTGTATCAATTGGTCCCCAAAAAAAATACTGTTTAATACCATAGATAACAATTGGAAGACTTGATAAACCAATAAACTTAAGAATGTAGTTCAATGTTAATGTACTTTGTTTATAAATACAATACGATACAATTAGAGCTAACATCTGAAAATATGATTTTCTATATTCAATTATGGCATACAATGTGTTCTGGATATTAGAATTAAAAATTTCAAATATCGCAATTAGTTGAACTATAAACACGCAAATCATTAATTTTTTTACTTTTTTCTCAATTCTAAACTTGAAAGTGCCTTTATTAAAGGCAATATGTAAAAGCAATATTATGGTGAATATATCAGCAATAATCGTTGCCCATCTACCTAAGATAAGTCGCAATACACTAGAATATAAAACGATTAATATATATCCCTTTAAAAGAGTGTCATTTTTTAAATTCACATTGATCCTCCCAAATTTCATTAGCAGACACTTAATTATTTCGCCCTATGATCTTAGCAATTTATCAGACTATGTATATCTCGCTCCAAGTTCCGAATTGTCTTTAAGATTTTTTATTAATCAATAACTTCAAATATAGGTTGAAGCCTTGTTTCCCAAGTAAAAGAATTGATTGGGGCTTCACAAATTTTCATACTATTATCATTTAACAATTCGACCCATTCTTCTTTCTTACTCGATATATAAATATAATCTTTAAATTCATCTACACCAAGAATTGGCGTTGATATTATAGCTTTTTTTCTAGTCATATATTGATATAATTTGAGAGGATCGCCACCATTCTCATTTACCCCAATTGAATGAGGAATTGACAATATATCAAATTCATTACATAAAGTGTATACATAAGCTGACGGTACAGCATTAATATGTAGAACATTACTACGTGAATTAAATATTTTTAATAGTTTTTCATTTATTTGCCCTTTTAAATATCCACCGACAAATACAAATAGCGTATCTTTGCATCTACAACTAACATAATCAATTAAATCAGCATCTAATCGTAATCCTAATTTTCCTATATAGCCTACACATTTATTAAACTCAGATTTCTTTTTCTTAAGTAATTTAATCTCTTCTAGCCCTATTAGATTTTCACACTCGTTTTCAGCAAATACTCCATTTTTTACAAGATTTACTACTTTATCTGTAGAACTTTTCATAAAGTCACAAGTCTGCTGTGAATTAGCAGAAATACAATCTGCAAAAGTAAATATTTTTTTATAACATTCAAATGCGGATTTATGTTCTTTATCATTTAATGATGGGTGGATAACAAAATTATCCATAACATCAAAGTAAATTTTGCAACCACAGGATTTTAAAAATATTAATAATTCTACAGCAAAAGGATTATCTGAATACACAAGATACTCTCTCTTCTTATCAATTATTTGCCTTAATTCAGGACATATTTTTTTATATCCATTATTCCACCAGACTCTTCTTTTAATAACTTGGTCAATACTTATAAATGGCAAATATTGAACAGTCTTACTCTGTTGTAGAATATTAAAGACCATTCTTTCGACTGTTCCTGTAGGATAAAATTCTTTCTTTATTTGATAATGTTTTCTATCTAAAAAAGTACGCGGCTTTTTAACATTAATCACTTCTTTAACTCCATGTTTCCACAGCAGATAAAGTATTGCAAATTCTCGTGTTAGGATACCATCGGAAAAAAAATTATCTGTGTCTTGATATGGTATAAATATTAATCCTTTTTCTTTTTTACTCATTACACCACCTAATTATTACAATCTCCAGTATCTATAGCCCAAGGCCGAGACTTCTTCTCTTGACAAAATTCCTTTGACATCAATCAAAATCTTTTCTTGATTTGCAGAAGCTTTAAAGAGCTTGTCAACCCCCTCAATTCCTAGTTCTTTGAATTCATTATGGGCAACAGCTATAATTACGCAGTCAGCGTTTGTTACATCTTCTATTTTGGAAAGTGTGACAGAATATTCGTTAGCTGCATCCTTTTCATTTGCCCAAGGATCTGTGATAATTGGATTTATTTCAAACTCTTTTAAGCGAATGATAATATCTTCAACTTTACTGTTTCGAATATCCGGACAATTATCTTTAAAGGTAAGACCCAAGATTACAACTTTTGAATCCTTGACTACTTTTCCTGCTAGAATTAGCTGCTTAATTGCTGCATCAGCAACGAACTCTCCCATACCATCATTTACTTTACGACCTGCAAGTACAATTTGACTATGATACCCTAGTTTCTCAGCTTCATAAGTAAAATAATATGGATCAATACCAATACAATGCCCTCCTACTAAACCTGGCCTAAATCCAAGAGCATTCCATTTAGTATTCATACCATCCACTACTTCATTTGTATCAATACCCATCCGATCAAATACCATAGCTAACTCATTCATAAATGCTATATTAATATCACGTTGACTATTCTCCACAACCTTTATGGCCTCTGCTGTTTTTATTGATGATACAGGATATGTACCTGCCTGGATGACAAGATCATAAATTTTTTTTATTTCCTGTAGGGATTCCTGATCCATTCCTGAAACAATCTTACAAATATTTGATAAAGTATGAACTTTATCACCAGGATTAATTCGCTCTGGACTATAACCTATCTTAAAATCCAATCCGCATTTTAAGCTCGACTCTTTTTCAAGAATAGGTACGCAAACATCTTCTGTAACACCTGGATAAACAGTAGACTCAAATACAATGATAGAGCCTTTAGTTAAATTCTGCCCAAGTATTTGAGATGCGCTTTCAACTGGTGCAAGATTAGGCGTTTTGTCTTGGTTAATAGGCGTTGGAACCGCAACAATATGAAATTTTGCTTCACGAAGTTTAGATGGCTCATCTGTAAACTCTACTCTAGTTGATTTAATTGCTTCATCACCCACTTCGTAAGTTGGATCAATACCTTTTTTATACATTTCAATTTTTGAAGAATTCAAATCAAAACCTATAACCTTAGTCTTTTTAGCAAATGCAATTGCAATAGGCATTCCCACATACCCTAAGCCAACTATAGAAATCTTTTCTTGGCCATTAACAATTTTTTTATATAGAGACATAATACCCCCCATTTTAACACTCATTTTTTTATCTGTAATTACTAACTTAGTTAGATTTTTAAGCTTATTTATTATGGAGTCTTAATAAATATTTTCTCATACTCATCTATGATATACTTCCAACTATAAGAATTCTTGATTCTAGCTTTTGCTCTTAATCCTAAAGCCTTTATATGATTAGCATCAATAACATCACTTTTATCGATTAACTTAGCCAGATTCCCTTCTTCTTTGCACCAATAGAGTGCAGCATCTTCACCAACTTCTCGGTTAAAGCCTACATCCAGCAGTAAATTTAAATCGGTGCTACCCAAGGCCTCTAATAAACTAGGATTTGTGCCCCCGACTTCATGACCGTGTAAATATCCGTAAGCATTTTCTCGGATCTTTTTTAATAATTCTTCTTTATAAACAGTACCTACGAATTTAATCCTTTCATCAGACCTAAAATGCAATTTTTTTTCTAGTTCTTCTAAAAACCTATTATTTGCAGTAGTAATAATAGCAAAATCCCGATTAGTCTTTGATCTCATGAACTCCCTAATCATTGTCTCGAAATTATTTTCAGGGACAAAACGCCCCACTGCCAAATAGTAACCTCTTGGGGTTAATCCTTTTTCTTTCAACCAAGCAACATACTCTTTATTATCATCTTCCAACGAAGATGGTTTTGTTTCAGAACCATAAGCTATAAAAGTTGTTTTAGGATGATAGTTGGAATAATCCATTAAAATATATTTTTCAATATTTTTACTATCACATATTAGCAAATCAGAATACTTCACCATCAACTTTTCTGAAATTTTCCAATATTTTCTTACTAGAGCACTCCATTTTGCACGTTTCCATTCGTGCCCATCCGGATTCACATATACAAGACCACCTAATTTATGAATTCTCTTTTGAAAATAAGAAGCAACTGGACCAATTCGGCAAGCTAAAATATATATAATAGGCCTCTCAATATGATTCCTTTTTATATAATTACAACAGCGATTTAAAGCTGTGATATCATAGTAAATAGCCTGTGCAGCTCCTATGTTAGGAACATTTATCTTAAAACATCTGGCATTATGATAATTAAACTCACTATTTACATCTCCTTTGCAAGCAACATGATATTTAAGCTTGCTATTTTGTTGATGATACTCTGTCAGTTTATCTACGAAAGTTTCATATCCTCCATAAGTACCGGGTATCCCTTTTGAACCAACGATAAACACATGTTGCATTACAAGGACTCCTCTCATTTAAATATCTATTTTCACCTTAACTCAAAATAATTGTTATTATTAGTACATTCCCAATCCTGTCAATTAACTCCAATTTACACTTAGACAATTATCCAAGAGAATGTGCCGATAATTATGATATATGACATTTGACTAATCAAAAGAGCAGGAGACTCCGTTAATTTCTTCCGCTTAGAAAATTAGAAGAAAATAATAAAAGGGATTCAATATCAGAAATCATATTGCCTGTCATAACCGTTGATTATGGCAGACAATAGAAGAGCAGTGGGAAGAAAAGAGAATGGAAGAGTAGAGCGCTAAGATTGCTTGAAACTATCTGTGTGGAAATCTTACGCTTTTACTTATATCCTAGTACTTGAGAAAGAATAAGCACAAGCGGCCAAATACCTTGGAGAAACGATCCTGAACAACATACTTAGTATGAACACAAATATTGGGAAAATGATAAGAGATATGTTTAGTTTAGACTTGAGGAAGGCATTTTCAATATTCCAATAACGGTAGAAATTATTTTGAAAAGCATCCTAGCAGGGCATGATTTAATTGCGGATGCTGTATTAAGATCGGAAATCGATACATAACATGAGATGAAAACGAAAAATCCACCTAGATTATAAAAAATTTAATATAAGAATTTCATAATACTTTTAAAACTGTTTAAGATTACATATTTACTTCAGTGAATGTAATAAGAAAGCAAGAAGACATATTCAGACTATAAAGAACCGAGTGTGTAGTTTGAAAATACTATACCGTATCCATATATTTGCCAGCAGAACAATACTATCTTGCCATTGAAAATCCCATATCAATAAGACTTAATAAATAAAAAAAGACAAGAAAATAGCCGCAACTTTGCGGCTGATTTTACTTTCTGCAATTATGTACTTACTGTTTATCTAATATCCAAACCAATAAATATGGATGGTAAATAAAGATCTATAGGTTTCAGAGTCCCCTAAAACTTAAAAGTCCCCCGAAACCCATCCCACATCTGATCTTTCTCACTCAATATAAGCCCGGTCCCGTCGTCCAGCCGATACCCGTCAGCGGAAGCGCTGCCCCTATACTCACCGGCCACCTGAGGCCAGCAGATGCCGATCTCTGGGTCATTCCATGCAAGCCCGCCTTCATCGCCGGGGTGATAGAAATCCGTACATTTATAACAGAACTCTGCAACATCAGAGAGTACCAAAAATCCGTGTGCAAAGCCTTCCGGTATATAAAACTGCTTTTTATTTTCTTCGGTCAGCTCAACACCAAACCATTTGCCATAAGTTTCGGATTCGCTACGCAGGTCAACGGCAACATCAAATACATGCCCCTTGATGACCCTTACCAGTTTTCCCTGGGGATATTCCTTCTGGTAATGGAGCCCGCGCAGTACGCCTTTGCTTGAACTGGACTGGTTATCCTGCACAAAATGCATGGACAGACCTGCGTCCTCCATATCCTTCTGGTTGTAAGTTTCCATAAAATATCCCCTGGAATCGCCGTGGACGGCAGGTTCGATGATACAGAGCCCATGGATGCCGCCAACATTTTTTTCTACTTTAATCTGTCCCATCTTTACCTCCTGATATTGTTTCAGTCTTTGTTGAAGGGCCAAAAACATGCTTTCAGCCCTTGTATTACTAAGTTTATCTGCTTAGATCTCAGAACTTCTTTTCTAAAATTCAATTTCCTGTAAATATCTCCGCACGGCATCCTGCCATGTGGGGAGAAGTGTAAAACCGTTTTCTGTCAGCTTGCTTTTGTCCAGCCGGCTGTTGAACGGGCGTTCAGCCTTTGATATGCCGTATTCCTCCGTGGTAACCGGGATGACGTTCAGCCGCTCGGGAGAGTATTCCGTCCGCCCCATCTCAAAAGCCTGGCGGAAGATTTCCTTGGTGAACTCATACCAGCTGATGTATCCGCCCTCGTTTGTTGCATGATAGTAGCCGTATTTTTCTGTTTCAATCATATCTGCTAACAATACTGCAAGGTCAAACGTGTAAGTCGGAGTTCCGATCTGGTCGCTGACAACCTTAATGGTATCATGTGTCTTGCCCAGATTCAACATGGTTTTTATAAAGTTTTTTCCGTTTTTGCCAAATACCCAGGCGATACGGACAATAAAATATTTGTCCAGTGTCCGGGAAACAGCCAATTCTCCGGCCAGCTTAGTCTCACCGTATACGCTCAGCGGTTTATAATCTGTGCAGTCCGGCTGCCACGGTTTGGTGCCCTGGCCGTCAAATACATAGTCTGTGGAGAGGTAGAGCATTTTGCAGTCCAGATCCCTGCAGACATCTGCGATGTTCTGTGTTCCGACTGCATTAACCAGACGTACTTTTTCTTTGTTGTCTTCCTCCTCAGCGGCATCTACCGCAGTCCAGGCAGCACAGTGTATCACCGCATCCGGATTGGTTTCTCTAATCACGCTGTCTACGGAAGCTGCATCGGTGATATCCATTTCCTCAATGTCAACACCCACAGCTTCATGGCCCCGTTTCCTCAGTTCATTGACACAGTCATAACCGAGCTGTCCTTTAACACCTGTTACTAAAACCTTCATATAGTCACTCCATTTCATTAAAAAACGAATTATAATTCCTGGCGGTTCCCATACATTTGTTCATAATAGTTCTGGTAATCGCCGGAAATAATGTTTTCCCACCAGTCTTTGTGATCCAGATACCACTGGATGGTCTTTTTGATGCCGTCCGCAAACTTAGTTTCCGGAAGCCAGCCAAGCTCACTATGGATTTTGGTTGGATCAATCGCATAGCGCATGTCGTGGCCCTTGCGGTCTTCGACATAAGTGATCAGGCTCTCTGGTTTGCCGAGTTCTTTACAGATGATCTTAACAATATCAATGTTTTTCATCTCGTTGTGCCCGCCGATATTGTAGACTTCCCCTACGCGTCCTTTGTGGATAATCAGATCGATTGCCTTGCAGTGGTCTTCCACATAGAGCCAGTCGCGGACATTTTCTCCCTTGCCGTAGACCGGGAGCGGCTTGTCGTTTAGCGCATTTGCAATCATAAGCGGAATCAGTTTTTCCGGAAAATGATATGGCCCGTAGTTATTAGAGCAGCGGCTGATGGTGACCGGAAGCCCATAGGTACGGTAGTAGGCCATTACAAGCAGGTCTGCTCCGGCCTTGGAGGAGCTGTAGGGGGAACTCGTGTGGATTGGCGTCTCCTCGGTGAAGAAGAGATCCGGTCTGTCCAGAGGCAGATCGCCGTATACCTCGTCGGTTGATACCTGATGGTAACGGGTGATGCCGTATTTGCGGCAGGCATCCATCAGTACGGCAGTTCCTTTGATGTTTGTATCCAAGAACACCTCCGGGTTCTCAATAGAACGGTCCACGTGGCTTTCAGCAGCAAAATTCACGACCATGTCAGGGTGTTCCTCTTCGAATAATTTCTCCACTGCAGCGCGGTCTGTGATGCTTTCTTTTACAAAACGAAAATTCGGGTTATCCATTACAGGTGCGAGAGTAGAGAGATTGCCTGCATAAGTCAGACAGTCCAGGCAGATAATGCGGTAGTCCGGGTAGTTGTCTAACATATGGAATATAAAGTTGCTTCCGATGAATCCGGCGCCGCCGGTTACGATTATTGTCATGGTGATAGTCTCCTTATAGTATATTCTTTGTTTTCAACTGTTATTAATGTAGGACATCCAGAAATTTTCCGTCCAGAACGTCCTTTAGATATTGGCCGTACTGGTTTTTCCTGAATATCTCATAGACCTCCAGAATGTCATCTTTGGTGATCCATCCGTTCATATAGGCGATTTCCTCCAGGCATGCAATCTTGCGGTGCTGGTGAGATTCCACCGTTTTAACAAAATTAGTGGCTTCCACGAGGCTCTCGTGAGTTCCGGTATCCAGCCAGGTGAAGCCCTGACCGAGCAGTTCCACATTCAAGCTGTTATTTTCAAGATAGATACAGTTCAGGTCTGTGATCTCCAGCTCTCCGCGGATCCCTGGCGTCAGGCTTTTTGCGTATTCTACAACCTTGTTGTCATAAAAATACAGGCCGGTAACACAGTAGTTGCTTTTGGGTGCTGCAGGTTTTTCCTCTATAGAAATGGCCTTTCCTTCGTTATTAAATTCAACGATTCCAAAACGCTCCGGATCATCCACATAATAGCCGAAAATGGTGGCACCTCTGCCTGATTCTGCGTTTTCGACTGCAGCTTTCAGCCTTTTTTTCAGCCCGTGGCCGGCAAAAATGTTATCGCCGAGTACCATGGCAACGGTATCATTTCCGATAAACTCTTCGCCGATGATAAACGCCTGAGCCAGACCGTCCGGGCTTGGCTGCACTGCGTAACTAAGCTCCACTCCGAACTGGTGTCCGTCGCCTAAAAGCTCCTTGAACCTGGGAGTATCCTGTGGCGTGGAAATAATTAAAATATCGCGGATGCCGGCATTCATGAGCACGGACATCGGATAATAAATCATGGGTTTATCATAGATCGGCAGTAACTGTTTGGAGGTTACCATTGTCAGAGGATAGAGGCGCGTCCCCGAACCTCCTGCTAAAATAATTCCTTTCATAAGAAATCTCCTTTATCTGTATGGACTACTGGTATCAAAGATTAGTTGTTCTGATTCAAGCTGTGTGTATATTATAAAAGGTGACCTAAGGTCACCTTCAAGCCTTTTCATAAATTCTTAAGAATTTTATGGAAAAAAACTCAGTTGGGCATGGATGAAGCATTACTTTTTGGGAGTGCAGATAAATAATCCGGCCTCCTTTGTAATATGAAACCCACCTGCTGTTTTCTTTTTTACAAATGCGCGGAATTCCGTATAATGTTCTGAAATATACTGATACTGGTTGCCGTGGCAGGAAAGAATATAGGAGATCAGCGGCTCCGGTTCCGGGATCAGCAGGGAGTCTTCGTAGAGTCTCCAGTCCGTTTCCGCAAAATATTCCTTTAGGATACCGGCGCCATTTTCAAGGCCAAATTTTTCATATAACTTGTCTGCCGAAAGCATGATTCTCTCGTCAAATTCATGTACAAGCCGGCTGACTTCCGCCATATGGCGGGAACTGTAGGCGCTGCACAAAAAGCGGCCGTCCGGTTTCAGAACACGCCGTACTTCGCTGCATACCTGTGGGATATCCTCGCAGTAGAAGAGCACATGGTTGGCAATAACCAGATCCAGGCTGTGCTCTTCGAAGGGAAGCCGGTGGCAGTCAAAGGCCTCAAAAGAAAAACGGGAGTCCTTTGCTCCAACAGCCCGGCGGGCATCCCGGAGCATTCCTTCAGAGATATCGGACAGTGTGATATGAACATGTGCCGGGAGTTTTGAAAGGTTTTCTTTCCAAAGTGTCCCGTCTCCGCATCCAATTTCAAGGATTTCCATTCCCGGCTCAATCCGGCACTGTTCACAGATCCATGGAAACCAGCCCTGTGGATTCTGGGAATATAGGCTGTGGAGATTGATTCTTGCAGAAATGTTAGAAGCATTCTGATACTGATTTTTCAAACTGCTTTCCATGCCGGTCAGATGGATGAGATTCAGCATCTGGCTCCAGTCAATGTTATGCTCCTTCTGAATCACTTCCGCGGTATCCTGGATTGCTTTTTCAACGAGCTGCATTTGCTCGATCCGATCCTGAACGAGCTTTAGCTGAATATGCAGTGAGTTCAGCATAAAGTGGTAATCGGAATCATTTATGGTCATCTGACGGATGTCATCCAGAGAGAAACCCAGGTACTTCAGCAAGAGAATCTGCTGAAGCCGCGCAAAATCGGCATCCGTATAAAAACGTGCTCCCGACTCTGTGACAAGAGAGGGTTTTAATATATCCTGTTTATCGTAATAACGGATTGTGCGCAGAGTGACATGAGCCATGCGCGCAAACTCACCGGAAGAATAGTAACCTGGCTTTTTCATTGCTTTCATCCTTTCGAAACTTGTCCGGCAGTAAGCTGCAGAATAAGATATTATAAAATATTATAAAGGGAAAACAAAGAAGAGGCAATGAATAGTTGTAATAATAACGCAGGCCCGGGCTGCTGCAAATAATTACTTGTCCATGTAAAGGCGCAGAAATTTTTCCTGCTGCTCGTCATCTGTCAGTCGGTCATAAAGAGTGCTGCAGTGCAGGATGCAAAACAAAACAAAGGTGATAAGACAAAACAAAAACACGCCTATTATAAAATAGATCATATAGCCCCTCCTTATGATATTTCTATACATCTTATTATATGCAGGCTAAGGCACAAATACTCCAATAATTTCACTGTACCAGGATTTTACGGCGAGATCATAAAGTTCTGCATCCGGGAGGAGATATCAAGAAATTATTTTAAAAATCAGACAGCAGCAAAATACCGCTGCAGTTCCGGCGCACATGAGAAATAAAAGTCATGTAACCGCCGGAACGAAGACAGTGTTTTGCTGCTGCCGAGGAATCAGACACGCTCTAGTACATTATTTATTAGAAACAAAGATGAATTTCACTTCACCATCCATTCCGTCTGAAATTCCGGAGAAATTCGTATATTTTTTGGAGGAATCTATCATCGTGTTCAGCTTATCAAGCAGTCCGTCGAGGTCTCCGTCAAATGCGCTGACCAGTTTTTTGATGCCTTCATCATTGAATTGAATCATGCCGTCATTCAGTGTTTTTGCGCCGTCATCAAGTTGTTTTACGCCGTCGATCAACGCGCCGGAACCGGTCTGCAGTGTCTGGATACCTGCCGCAAGCGTGCCTGCTCCGGTATTGAGGTCACCTGCACCGGAAGCGATCCGGGAAGCGCCTTCCATAAGGCTGGAAGCGCCATTGCTGGCCTCCCCCATCTTCTCGTGTAAGGTTCCTGCACCGGTGTTTACCTGAGACGCGCCTTCGGATAACTGCTTCAATCCGGCTGCAAGACCTGCATTCCCGTCGATCCCGCCAAGAACCTGTGATGTGCCGGCCTTGAGTTGGGAAACTCCCTGATTTACCTGTGTACTGAGTCCGTTCTCACCGTTAACTCCTTCATTAAGGGAGCCGATTCCGTCTTTTATGCTTGGGGTCTGGGTTGAAGCATCGCCGGTGTTGAGGGCTGCATTCAGCGCGGCAGAACCGGCCCGGATACTGGCGGTGCCAGTGCTGGAATCGCCGGTATTCAATGCATTATTTAGAGCAGATGCCGCATAGGTGATACTGGGCACTCCGTTGGAGGGATCCCCATCATTCAGCGCTGCACTTAAGAATGCTGCCCCGCCTGCAATACCGGGATTTGTACCATCTCCGTGGAAAGCAGTGTCTATTGCCGTGGCTCCTGCAGCAACCTCCTGGGCCAGAAGGGAAAGTGCGCTGTTATCCGATGCAGGAGCAGTATTGGCGAGGCTGTCCCGTTCGTTCTGGTCTGCCTGGAGGCTGCCAATCACGCCCTCGAGGGCTTCCAGTGTGCCTTCCGGCAGATCCTCACAGCCCTGGAGGGTGGTTTCCAGTTCCTGAAGCTGTGTCACTTCATCCCAGCTGCTGGTAGTATCGCCTGCAGCCTGACTCTCTGGGCCTGCTGACAGGGCATTGGCGAGCTGCCACGCGGCAGCGGACAGCTCACCGGTACCCGCGGCAGTCTCTTGTATACCGCTATTCAGATTCGCAGCCCCCGCAGCTGCCTGCTGGGTACCTGCGTCCAGAGCCGCGGCTCCGTCGCTTAACTGCTGGATTCCTGCATCCAGAGCCGCGGCACCGGCGGCGGTTTGGGCGATTCCGTCATTCAGGACAGCGATTCCCTGGCACAATGCAGGAAGCTGGGCACCAAGAGACTTCTGCATCTCCTGGACGCCTGCATCCAGTGCCTGAACTCCGGGGAGAAGCTCATCGGTCACCTTGCCGGAAACCAGATTCAATCCTGCATGGAGTTCTCCGGCGCCTGTGTTTAATGCGCCGGTTCCGTCCAGCAGCTGGGAGGCTCCTTCAGTCAGGGCAGCGCTTCCATCCCTGAGTTCATTGCTGCCTGTGGCCAGTGTTTCGGTTCCCTCCTTTAAGGCGCTGCTGCCCGAAACCAGCTGTCCGATTCCGTCCGTCAGTGTGCCGGAGGAGGAGAGCAGTGTATCCAGCCCGCTTTTCAGCTCTCCCGAACCGTCCACCAGCTGATTGGCAGAATCCTGCAGTTTATTCATGGAACTTTTCAGGTCGTTCAGATCATCCAGTTTATCCGTCTCCAGACTGTTAAATACATCGTTAGTTGCGATTGTAATACCCTCCACGGCATCATAGTCTGTTACGTCGGCCTCCAGCTCAAAATAATCCGGTATATCTAAATCAGTCACACCTAGGTTTTCCTTTACCTGGGGAAGCCCCATGCCGAGAGCCATGTCTCTGTCACCGTCGGAGACAAGTTTACCGTTCGTGATCTTAATATTCGTGAACTTATCAGCATCCAGAATCAGTCCGGTTACCATCAGAAACGGCGTATACTCACTGCCGTTTTTTCCCGATGTGTTCTGGTACTGGTAACGTATCAGCAGATGACCGTTTTTTCCCTGCAGCTCGCCGGCGCTGATGGATTTGCCGTCCAGCGTGTATGTGATTGTAACACCCACTGGCAGAGCCCGGGTTGTCGTCCCCTGATAGCAGATGTCCTTGCTGTCTCCATCCCAGGTGATGCTGCTGCTTTTCTGGGTAAATGGTTCATCGCCCTTGACATTCTCTATATTTTCCAGCGTGGAAACATCTTTAATTTCTGACGCGTCCTTCACATTTTTCAGCTGGTCAGACACCGTGACGGCTGTAACGGAGCCGCTGCCGTCTATTTTGGCATATACAGTTTCGTCCTTTACAGGCCTGACACGGGATTCGGATGTCTTGGTATCTTTGACAGCGGATTCCTCCGTCTTGGCCGTGTTCTCCTTTGCATAACAGGCGACAGGCACGGCCAGTGTGCCGGCTGCCATGGACATAGCCAGTGCGATTGCTACGAGTGTCTTATATTCTCTGTTTTTCATATCAGTTTACCTCCTCAATAAATCTGTTGACTCCAATTATTTATTCCCGCAGGGAATCCCTTAACTCAGACATTAGCGCAGGCCTCATCGGCCGGCTTCTCTTTCTTCTTGATACATCCGCGCATATCTTTCGTAGTAGCACAGATGACTCTGTCAAAGACCATCAGCATGGATGGCAGTATGAAAATAACTGTAAACATACTGATGACAGCTCCCCGGGCCATCAGGGTACATAGGGCGGATATCATATCAATATCGGAATAAAGCCCGACTCCAAATGTGGCGGCGAAGAAGCCCAGGGCAGACACAATAACCGAACTGACAGAAGCAGAAACCGCAATCTGTATAGAGTCCCTTTTTGCTTTTCCTCTGCAGCGCTCTTTTTTGTATCTGGTTGTCATCAGGATTGCATAATCAACGGTTGCCCCCAGTTGTATTGTTCCAATGACGATAGAAGCGATAAAGGGCATTTTTGTCCCTGTAAAATAGGGGATTCCCAGGTTAATGAAGATTGCAAATTCAATGACGGCAACAAGGATCACTGGCAGTGATATGGATTTAAACACGAGTGCGATTATGATAAATATGGCGATAATGGAAACCGCGCTAACCACCTTAAAATCCTTATCGGTGATCGTGATCAGATCCTTCGTACAGGGGGCCTCGCCGATCAGCATAGCGGAAGAATCGTATTTTTTTACAATATCATTCAGCACAGTGCATTGGTGGTTAACTTCGTCGGTCGCTACCTTGTATTCGGACTGTACCAGTATCAGCTGCCAGTCACCGGCCTTTAATGTCTCTGTCAGTCCGTCAGGTATGACATCCCGGGGAATGGCGGAGCCGATGAGACTGTCGAGCCCAAGCGCGAACTTGACCCCTTTCACATCGGACAGATCATCCAGCATCGCTTTTGCTTCCTTGGCCGGAAGATCTGCATTTGCCAGAACCATATGTGTGGCATTCATATCAAATTCGTCTGCCAGTTTGTCATTTGCCTTGATACTCTCCAGATACTTCGGCAGAGTTGCATCCAGGTTATAGTAAACTTCCGCTTTGCTGTATCCCCAGAGAGCGGGTAAGAGCAGTACGATGAAGAGGAGAATGAAAGCCTTAAAGCGTTTTGTTATAAACGTTGCAGGTTTCTCCATGCTCGGTATAATGGAGCGGTGCGTTGTTTTCTGAATCAGTTTGTCAAAAACAAGCAGGAAGGAGGGCAGTATGGTGACACAGCTTATGACACCAAATATGACGCCCTTTGCCATGACAATGCCGAGGTCTTTTCCAAGAGTAAAGCTCATAAAGCAAAGTGCAATGAAGCCGGCCACTGTTGTAACGGAGCTTCCGACCACAGAGGAAAATGTATTGGAAATCGCGTGGGCCATTGCCCGTTCCTTATCTCCCGGGTAACGCTGCTGGTTCTCCTGATAGCTGTGCCACAGGAAGATAGAGTAGTCCATGGTAACCCCAAGCTGGAGCACCGCGCTTAAAGCCTTAGTAATATAGGAAATCTCTCCGAGAAAGTAATTGGTTCCCATATTATAGAGGATTGCCATTCCAATACTCAGCATGAAGAAAACAGGCAGTATCCAGCAGTCCATAAATACAGAAAGCACAATACAGCTCAGGATAACGGCGATGAGTACATAGATTGGGGTTTCCTTTTCAGAAAGCTGCTTGATGTCGGTGACCACTGCAGACATGCTGCTCAGATAGCATTGTTTATTTGTAACACTGCGGATCTCCGTTATGGCATCCATAGTGCTGTCTGCGGAAGTCGTGTCATCAAAGAAGATCGCCATCAGAGTGGCATCCTCTGTTTTAAACACATCTTTTAGTTTATCAGGCAGGATATCAATGGGCATGGAAGTGTCCGCTATGGAATCATACCAAATGACGTCCGCAACGCCGTCTACACTTTTGATTTTCTCCTTTACTTCAGCCGCATCTTTGGTATTCATGCCTTCCACAACTTCCATTGCGAAAGCACCTTTTCCAAACTCATCCATCAGGATGTTCTGCCCCTTCATCGTATCGATATTATCAGGCAGATAATAAAGTATGTCGTAGTTGACTCTGGTTTTCAGGAATCCCAAAGCCGATGGTATCAGAAGTAAAATGCCGAGTATCAGGATGACAACCCGATACTTCACTATTTTTTTACCTGCATTCACCATGTTTCATGCCTCCCTTTTAAATTATGACTATTAGTCATTTTTAAGACTAAAAGTAATATACAATAAAAATGACCAAAAGTCAATAATATTCAAAAGAAAAGTTGACTTTGGGTCATTTTGAAATTATAATATAGAAAATTGCAACTGTTTTGTACAGGACTGTGGAAGCAAAAACAGGTGTGTGGAAATAGGATTCCGTTTTAAACAAGCCCCGGTACCCACGGCAGATTTCATGGGCTGGCGGCGTGTCTGTTTATGGCAGGGTTCTGGCCGGAAACGAAAAAATTAATCGAAAGAGTGGGGAAAATTATGGGAAAAGTTGACGAAAACAAGCAGCAGAAATTAGAGGCACTGTTTAAGAGTGCGTATGACTTGTTTCTGACACAGGGGATTTCCAAGACGTCGATCCACGATATCGTTCAGAAAGCAGGAGTGGCTAAGGGGACATTTTATCTCTATTTTAAAGACAAGTATGAGATTCGGGACAGGCTGATTGCCAAGACGGCAGGGCGGCTTTTCATGGCGGCCCACGATGCATTAGAGCAGGCTCAGATCCCGGCATTTGAAGACAAAATTATATTTATAGTAGATTATGTCCTGGATGAGATGGCGAAAAGCAGGGCGGTGCTGCGATTTATCTCTAAGAACCTGAGCTGGGGCATCTTCAGGCAGGCAATTACGAAAAATGAATCAGACGCTGAAATAGATGTCATGGGCTTCTTTCATAAAATGGTAACAGAAAATCCGGATGTAAAACTGAGGGCGCCCGAGACCATGCTTTTCCTTATTATAGAGCTTGCTAGTTCCACGTCTTACAGTACGATACTGGAGAACGACCCGATCAGTTATCAGGAGCTGAAGCCCTATCTGAATGAAAGCATCCGTGCAATTATAAGAAATCACGTGATTGAATAGCCGGAATTGGCGAAAAGGCTTGACTTCTGTCCGCTTGCTGTGGTACAATGCTCTAGCGAATGGAAGTAGGTCTTTTTTTTATGCCTAAATTTAGATGGCTTCGCAACCATCATGTAACACGTAGTGAATAAGAAAAAAGCGAGGTGGAAGTTGTGCGCACAAGAATCACACTGGAATGTACAGAATGCAAGCATCGTAATTACAACATGACCAAGGATAAGAAAGCTCATCCGGACCGCATGGAGACGAAGAAGTACTGTAAGTTCTGTAAATCACACACACTGCACAAAGAAACGAAATAGTCGTTGGAAGGAAGTGGATGGCATGGGTGAGAAAACAGCAAAAACTCAGAAGAAGAGCTGGTTCAAAGGGCTTCAGGCAGAGTTTAAGAAAGTCATTTGGCCAGACAAAAAAACACTTGCAAAACAGACCACGGCAGTCGTTTCGGTTTCTATATTATTGGGGGTATTGATTTCGGTAATCGATGCAATCCTAAAATATGGAATTGATCTGTTGGTTAAGTAAACAGCCGCAGCAGAAAGGTGATTTTATGTCAGAGGCAAAATGGTATGTAGTTCATACCTATTCCGGGTATGAGAACAAAGTAAAAGCAAATATTGATAAGGCAATTGAAAATCGTCATCTGGAAGATCAGATTCTGGAGGTCAGGGTTCCTATGCAGGAAGTGATCGAACTGAAGAACGGTGTCCAGAAAGCCAGCCAGAAGAAGATGTTTCCGGGATACGTCATGATTCATATGATTATGAATGACGATACCTGGTATGTAGTTCGTAATACCAGAGGCGTGACCGGCTTTGTTGGTCCCGGATCCAAACCTGTTCCGCTTGAGGAAGAAGAGATGAACAGACTCGGAATCAGGCAGGAGAACGTCATCGTAGAGTTTGCAGTAGGCGATACCGTGACCGTGCTCAGCGGTGCATGGGAAGGGACTGTGGGTGTCATTCAGTCTTTGAATGAGCAGAAGCAGAGCCTGTCTATCAATGTAGAGCTGTTTGGCCGTGAGACACCGGTTGAACTCGGTTTCGCAGAAGTAAGAAAGATGGATTAAAAACCGTGGGAGGGATTCAGATCCCGCCAATACCACAAGGAGGTAATTAAAAATGGCAAAAAAAGTAGAAGGTTATATTAAATTACAGATTCCAGCTGGTAAAGCTACACCAGCACCACCGGTAGGTCCTGCGCTTGGACAGCACGGTGTGAATATCGTTGAATTTACAAAGCAGTTCAACGCAAGAACAGCAGACCAGGGAGACCTGATCATTCCTGTTGTTATCACAGTATACAATGACAGAAGCTTCAGCTTCGTAACAAAGACACCGCCGGCAGCAGTTCTGATCAAGAAAGCCTGCAACATCAAATCCGGTTCAGGTGTTCCGAACAAGACAAAAGTTGCTACGATCACAAAAGCTCAGTTAGAAGAGATCGCAAAGACAAAGATGCCGGACTTAAATGCTGCAACACTTGAGGCAGCTATGAGCATGGTAGCAGGAACATGCCGTTCCATGGGTGTAGTTGTTGAAGAATAGTAGATTAAGTAAGGTATTTTCGAGCTTAGTACACTTAACGAAGTTGAAATAAGTGGGAGGGGCACGATCCCGCCAATACCACAAGGAGGTTATTTAAGATGAAACGAGGAAAAAAATATATCGAAGCTGCGAAACTGATCGAAAAGGGAAACCTGTACGAGAAGGCAGACGCAGTAGCATTAGTTAAAAAAGCAGCAGTAGCTAAATTTGACGAAACAATCGAAGCTCATATCAGAACAGGTTGTGACGGACGTCATGCAGACCAGCAGATTCGTGGTGCAGTTGTACTGCCGCACGGAACAGGTAAAAAGGTTCGTATCCTTGTATTTGCGAAAGATGCAAAAGCTGAAGAGGCGAAAGCAGCTGGAGCAGATTACGTGGGAGGAGACGAACTGATCCCGAAGATCCAGAACGAGGGATGGTTTGAATTTGATGTTGTCGTAGCTACACCTGACATGATGGGCGTTGTTGGACGTCTCGGACGTGTACTCGGACCAAAAGGTCTGATGCCAAACCCGAAGGCTGGTACAGTTACTATGGATGTAACAAAAGCCATCAACGACATCAAAGCTGGTAAGATTGAGTACAGATTGGACAAAACAAACATTATCCATGTGCCGATCGGTAAGGCATCCTTTACCGAGGAACAGTTAGCGGACAACTTCCAGACGCTTATCGATGCAATCATCAAGGCAAAACCGGCAGCTGTAAAAGGTCAGTATTTGAAGAGTGTAACACTGACATCCACAATGGGACCTGGTGTAAAAATCAACCCAATGAAGCTGGCTTAATCAGAATTTGATGACATAGAGAATATAGGAAAAAGTCTCGCCCCACTTTTGTGGGCGGGACTTTTTTGTGTGGGCACGGCGAACCAAGGATACATGTCAGACAGCATTCTCGAAAATTTATTTCAGCATAAGAGTTAGTTGCTTATTTTATAATGTGATAGAGTGATATCAGTAACATAATAACGATGGTTTCAGAATGAAAACATGACGTGTTTGCAAAATGAAACGAAACATGCTATAATCAAGACATCAAAATAAGGGATGTGAATTAGAATGAAGACAAAATTTAATCACTGTCTTACGGCGCTTCGAAGCAAAAAAGGATGTACACAGACATGGATGGCAGAGCAGCTGGGCATCTCCAGATCCACTTACTCCAATTATGAGGCGGGAAAGCGCGCTCCGGATTTTGAGACATTGGAGAGAATTGCAGATGTATTGGAGTGTTCGATTGATGAACTGTTTGGAAGGAACAACAACAGTGGCACGGCAGTTTTTAAAGAAGAGAAGGCGCCTTACTGTATAACTCCTCGAATTTCAGGAAAGAAAATGACGCAGAAGCTGGGAATCGGTGTGCAGGATTTCAGGAAGCTGCGGGAATGGAATAGTTATTATGTGGACAAAACCGGGATGATCCGGGAATTTTTGGAATCCAACATGGAAGTGACCCTGATCACAAGACCACGAAGATTTGGGAAAACGCTGAATATGTCCATGATTGCCGAGTTTTTTGACTGCACTAAGGAATCGCGGGGACTTTTTGAGGGAACATACATCGGCCAGACAGAGGCAATGCGGGAATGCAATCAGCATCCGGTGATATTTTTGTCTTTTTTAAATGCCAAAGGCGAGTCGGAAAAAGAGCTGCTTGGACGAGTTTGTGATGTGCTTGCATTGGAGTATGAACGATATTGGGCAATTCTCCATGATAACAGGACAGATCCTTTCAGGCGGGAAAAGATTGATAAAATATATGCAGCACTGACGAATCATATAATGAATGAAACTGAAAAAGAAATGGTAAGTTTTGCAATTGCAGAACTCTGTCGAACCTTGCAGGAGTATTACAATGACAAAGTATTTCTGTTTATTGACGAATATGACACACCTTTTATTTCTGCAAGTGTGAACGGGTACTATAAAGAGGTGCGTGGGTTTTTATCTGCTTTATTCAGTTCAGCGCTGAAAGGAAATACTGCATTAGATAAGGCAGTGCTGACAGGAATCCAAAGGATCGCGAAGGGGAATATTTTCTCCGGCCTGAACAATATTTCGGTCTGCACAGTGAATGACCCTGAGTACGCGCAATACTTTGGATTTACGGAGGATGAGACAGAGGAACTGCTGTCGTATTATGGGATGGAACTGACGGAAGCGGTAAGACGTATGTATGACGGCTATCTGTTCGGAGAGATTCATATGTATAATCCCTGGTCTGTCATATTTTATGCTTCCAGAAAAAAGCTGCACCCCTATTGGGTGAATACGGGGGAGAACAGTATAATTGAACATGCTATGGATCTTTGCGGAGATGATTTCCACAGAGAATATAAAAAGCTGTTGGAGCAAGGCAGTGTGTCTGTTATGGTGGAGCTGGACACATCTTTTTTTGAAAAGCCTGGCAAAGCTGCATTGTGGGGCATGTTGATCAATGCCGGTATGGTTACGGTGGGGGAGGAGATACGCAAAAATCTGTGTATAGTCCGGATTCCAAATGAAGAGGTCAGCGAGGCGTTTCAGCGATTAACTGCACATTGTCTCCGGGTGGAGTACGATGATATGGCAGATTTGGTCAACTATCTAAGGACTGGGGACATGGAGGAATTCGTATACCGCTATCAGAAGGTAATTCTGACACTGCCCTCCTATCATGATTTGAAAGATGAGAACAGCTATCATATGATGATGCTGGGAATGTGCGCCTGCCTGTACGGAGAATACGAGATAAAGAGTAATCGTGAGAGTGGGGAGGGCAGAAGCGATATTATATTGAGGGCGCTTAGGGATGAAGAACCCAATATTATACTGGAATTCAAATACACAAAAGATCACAATCAGAACCTGGAAAAACTGGCTCAAGATGCACTGAATCAGATTCGGAACAAAAAGTATGATGCTGAAATGAAAGGGCCAATCTGTTATATTGGGCTGGCGCATTGTGGAAAAAAGGCCAAAGTGGTATGGCTGAATACTGGGCAGAACTAAATATTTACTTCGGAGTAACAGTTCAGAGCTGCCTGCGTACGGGCTTGAAACTGGAAAACAGAAACAGAACAGAAAAAACAGAAAAAACCTGCTTTTTCTATTGACAAACAGAGTAATGGATGCTAATCTAATATAGCAATTGACTGCCGAAGACAGCAGGTGCCGTAAGGCATAAGTTTGAACCGCCTGCCGAGGAAGATCATGATTCTTAATGTGAATTATTGAGCTTCTGTGTCTTTGGACACAGGGGCTTTTATTTTTGGCAGTACACGCACAAATAAAATAAGGAGGTGTACCAGAACGTGGCAAAAGTTGAATTAAAACAACCAATCGTTGAGGCAATTTCAGAAGAGATTAAAGATGCTCAGTCAGTTGTTCTTGTTGACTACCGTGGATTGACAGTAGCTCAGGATACAGAACTTCGTAAACAGCTCAGAGAAGCAGGTATTATTTACAAAGTATACAAGAACACCATGATTAAGAGAGCGATCGAAGGAACTGAGTTCGAAGGACTTACAGATTGTCTGGAAGGACCGAGCGCTATCGCGATCTCGAAAGAAGATGCAACAGCACCGGCCAGAATCCTTTGCAAGTTTGCAAAAGATGCACAGAAACTTGAGTTAAAGGGCGGCGTAGTTGAAGGAAATGTATATGACGTAGCTGGATTGACAGAACTGTCCAAGATTCCTTCAAGAGAAGAGTTACTTTCCAAATTGCTTGGAAGTATGCAGTCACCTATTACCAATTTTGCTCGTGTTATCAAGCAGATTGCAGAACAGGGCGGCGCAGATGCATGTGCAGCTGAAGCGGCTCCGGCAGCAGAAGAAGCTCCGGCTGAGACAGCAGAAGCTCCTGCAGAGGAAGCAGCAGAGACACCGGCTGAGTAAGCCGATCTGGATTACCTGAGATTTCAGGGAACCGAAAAGTGAGAAATTAAAATGAGGGCCAGGGAGCCCGGAAAATAATCTAAAATGGAGGATATTAAAATGGCTAAATTGACAGCAGCTGAAATGATCGAAGCGATCAAAGAGTTATCAGTATTAGAGTTAAATGAATTAGTAAAAGCTTGTGAAGAAGAATTTGGTGTATCTGCAGCAGCAGGCGTTGTAGTTGCAGCAGCAGGAGACGGAGCAGGTGCAGCAGCAGAAGAGAAAGACGAGTTTGATGTAGAGCTCGTATCCGCTGGATCTTCTAAGGTTAAAGTAATCAAAGTTGTTCGTGAGATCACAGGACTTGGATTAAAAGAAGCAAAAGAATTAGTTGACGGAGCACCGAAGGTAGTGAAAGAAGCAGTTTCTAAGGCAGAAGCTGAAGAACTCAAAGCTAAACTGGAAGGTGAAGGAGCAGAAGTTAACCTGAAATAATCGGGTGCTTTTGTAACGGAAACGCTAATATACAGCCATATCTGCTTTAGTGCAGGTATGGCTGTTTTTGTGATGCAAGGAAACAGTCCGGGCTTTCATGAACTGTTACGATATAAAAAAAGTAAGGCGCGAAAAGACCTTGCCAACTATTTTTTATGCATCGCACGTAAGTGGCCAAAATACGGCCGCTAAGTGCTCGCAGCTATAAAAAATCCTCTGTGATTTTCGGATTGATTAAGGATTGACAACCTGAACTTTCAGCCCTATAATGCATATATCTAATAGAAAAGAAATACAGTGTCAGAGAAGCATTTGAGCAGGCAGGAGTAAGGGATATGAAGATAAAAAGTGAAAATAAAATAATCATTGCTATCTGTTTATTTACTGTACTGTTATTTACGGTAAGTCTGCTCGTCTCAGGGCATTCTATAACATCTGTGCAGCACAGGGAAAGTTCTGCTCCCGGCGGGGCACAGATCAGCCGTGCGAACGGTCAGCTGGCAGATTCTGCTGTATCTGACAGAGGGGCGCGGGCATCCTCTTTTTCTGTAGGCAGAGAACAGAGCCCTAATCACTGGAATCTGAAGGTAAAGGTCTATTTTGATTCTATTTTGGCTGTTTTATTCAAAATAGCTGTAATTCCATGCGTTATTTTATTAATGTTCCATTTTGTGAGGGATGTGAATACACTTCTATGGAGGATTGTATTCGGATTTGTGCATGAGCAGGATGGGAAGAAAAGAACAGGCGCTTTCTGTACAGTCTTATAATTATAGTACGAAAGGAAGCGTTAATTATTGTGAATTTCATATTGCAGGCGGGAAAAGAGTTCTTTAAGAAGCAGTCGCCGGCCCGGCTGATTACGCTGGGGTTTGCCTGTGTAATTCTTTTGGGGACCGTATTATTAAAACTGCCGGTTTCTGTCAGAGAGGGAGCCGAGGTACATTGGATCGACGCTCTGTTTACCTCCACAAGCGCTGTCTGCGTGACCGGTCTGATTGCGATTGATACGGCGGAGCATTTTACGGTTTTTGGCAGAACGGTTGTGGCGCTGCTGATACAGATCGGCGGCCTGGGCGTGACCTCTGTGGGCGTGGGCATTATACTGGCAGCAGGCAGAAAGATTGGCTTCAAAGAAAGGCTGCTGGTGAAAGAGGCACTGAACGTAAGCGGCTTTCAGGGCATGGTCATACTTGTGAAGCATGTGCTCTTTATGACACTGTGCTTCGAAGGTGTAGGAGCGGTCTTGAGTTTTCTGGTGTTTGTACAAAAATATTCACCTTTGGATGCACTGGGAATCAGCATGTTTCATTCCATAGCCGCATTTAATAACTCGGGGTTTGATATTCTGGGAGGACTGACAAACCTGATACCATATCAGGGAAACGTGCTCCTGAATCTGACAACCTGCGGACTGATTATATTCGGCGGCCTGGGATTTCTGGTCATTCTGGATGTACTGAAAAACAGAAACTTCCGGCGGCTGTCCCTTCATTCTAAAGCGGTAATCCTCACCAGCATTGTGTTGCTTGCGGTGGGGACGTTATCACTAAAGTGTACGGAAGACATAACCTGGCTGGGGGCCTTTTTTCAGAGCGTTTCTGCCAGGACAGCGGGATTCTCAACATATCCGATCGGAAGCTTTACTTCTGCGGGACTATTTATCCTGACGATACTGATGTTTATCGGAGCCTCACCGGGCTCAACCGGAGGAGGCATTAAGACAAGTACATTGTTTGTACTTCTCAATATTATTAAAAGTACGGCAACCAACCAGCACTGTACTGCGTTTAAGAGGAAAATCCCGGAAAAAGTGGTGTTTAAGGCATTTATTATTACATTGTTGTCGATGATTGTGGTTTGTGCGTCAACATTTACGATGTGTCTGCTCGAACCGGAGTACTCCTTTATGCAGCTGCTCTTTGAATGTACGTCTGCCTTTGGAACGGTAGGGCTCTCCACGGGCATTACGCCGGATTTGAGTATAGCGGGTAAGCTGGTGATCATAATGACGATGTTTATCGGAAGGTTGGGGGCGCTTACAATTGTTACAATGTGGAGCTTTAAACAACCGTCCACCGCGGTATTTACCGAGGAAAATATTACAATTGGTTAGGAGTTGAAGAGGATGTTAAAAGAAGAATTATCAGAAAGTTATGGGATTATAGGATTAGGCAGGTTCGGTACAGCGCTGGCGCAAAAACTGGCTGAAGCCGGCAGGGAAGTGATTGTGGTGGACCGGTGTGAATATAAAGTGAAGGAACTGCGGCGTTATACGGATTTTGCGTATGTTGCAGATGAACTGACGAAGGAAGTGCTGGAGGAGATCGGCATTCAAAACTGTGATACGGTTGTTGTCTGCATTGGAGAGAAGATTGACACCAGCATCCTTGTGACTCTTAATGTAGTAAATCTTGGTGTTAAGCGGGTCATTGCAAAGGCCATCAGCAGAGACCAGGGGGAGGTGCTCGAGAAGATCGGCGCCGAGGTTGTATATCCGGAGCGCGACATGGCCCTGCGCCTGGCCAAGAAAATGCTTGTAAGCAGTGTGATGGATTCGATTACACTGGACAATAATGTTGAGATATCGGAAGTTATGGTGCCGACGAGGGTGATAGGAAAAAGCCTGGAGGAGACACGGTTCAGACAGAAAACCGGGCTGAATATTATTGCCATCCAACATAAAGGAATAACCGAAACGGAGATCAGTCCCGGGTATATATTTGCAGAAGGCGATATCCTTGTTGTCATTGGAAAATCAGAGAACGTCAGCAGATATGAGGGCAGCCTGCTGGCATAGAAAGGCGGATTTTATATGCGGAAAACAAAAATTATCTGTACCCTGGGACCGGCCACTGACCGGGAAGGGGTTCTGGAACAGCTGGCCAGAGAAGGTATGGATGTGGCGAGGTTCAATTTCTCTCACGGAAACTATGAGGAACAGAAAAAACGTCTGGATGAGCTGAAGGCAGTCCGGCAGCGGCTGGATAAGCCGATCGCCGCTCTTTTGGATACAAAGGGACCGGAGATCCGGCTCTGCAGGTTTAAAGAGGGCAGAGTGGAGCTGCAGGAAGGGCAGGAGTTTCTTCTGACACCGGAAGAGATAGAGGGCACACAGGAGGCGGTATCGGTTACTTATGCGGATCTGTATAAAGATGTAAAACCAGGGGACAGCATTCTGATAGATGACGGACTGGTGGGGCTGGCCGTGGAGCGGATCGAAGGCAGCTCTGTAATCTGCAGGGTCGTGAATGGAGGCGTGATCTCTGACCATAAGGGCGTGAATCTTCCGGGAGTCAGTGTAAATATGCCTTTTATCAGTCAGAAGGACCGGGAGGATATTCTGTTTGGGATTCGGGAAGGGTTTGATTTTATTGCCGCATCCTTTACTCGTTCTGCGGAAGATGTAAATGAGATCAGGCAGATTCTGGACGAAAACGGAGGTGAATTTATTAATATTATCGCCAAGATTGAGAATCAGCAGGGTGTGGACAATATCGACAGCATTATTGAGGCGGCCGACGGCATCATGATTGCCCGGGGAGATATGGGAGTAGAGATACCGCTGGAGGAAGTTCCTGTGATACAGAAGGCTGTCATCGGAAAGGTGTACAACGCAGGGAAGCAGGTGATCACGGCCACGCAGATGCTGGATTCTATGATGAAAAATCCGCGGCCAACCAGGGCGGAGACGACCGACGTTGCAAATGCAATTTATCAGGGAACAAGTGCAATTATGCTGTCTGGGGAGACGGCAGCCGGACGCTACCCGGTGGAAGCGCTGCGCACGATGGTGAAGATCGCGGTGCGGACGGAGAGTGACATCGATTATAATCAGCTGTTCAGCATACGAGGCAGGGAGAGCAGGACGGATATGACGACAGCCATTTCACATGCCACGTGTATGACAGCAATTGACCTGCGGGCTAAGGCTATTATAACGGTGAGCAAGTCCGGGCGTACGGCGCGTATGATATCAAAGTACCGTCCGGGGTGCATGATTGTAGGGTGTTCACCGGATGAGCATACGTGCCGCCAGCTGAATCTGTCATGGGGTGTCCTGCCGGTACATATCCGCGAGGAGTATAGTATGGAAATTCTGTTTTTGCATGCCACCGAGGCCGCAGAGAAAAAGGGCTATGTAGAAAACGGGGAAATAGTTGTGCTGACAGCAGGAGTACCTTTGGGTAAATCCGGAAACACCAACCTGCTGAAAACTACATTAGTCGGCGAATATTAGCGGTTTTATATAATTACGGTAAAAAGCCTCATTCATAAAGCGGAAGGTAAGCTTTATGAATGGGGTATTTTTATGTGTCTGGGTATACTATAAATGAAGGTTGTACACATACAACTTTCAAAATTATATGCACAGAATACAAAAAAACAGGAGTAGTTGTATGTACATTTATGAAAGACTCCGTCTTGAATTAAAAAAATATATATAATAAAGTTATAATATAACCAAAGGATATATAGAATACATGTCTCTATGGGGAAGCCCTGAAAGCAAAGCCGTAAACAAGGTATATCCAGAGAGCCCCCCTTATAACAGGCTCCTGTGTGGGAGAGAAATTAAAGGGGACGCAGACAACAAGAGTGCTCAATAAGGGAAGGGAGGGAACCTATGGCTGAGGAGAAGGCAAAATACGAAGAGATTGCAGATTGTATTATGCGTGAACTGGATGAGGGAAAGCGAAAACCGGGGGAACGGATTTATTCCGAAAATGAACTGGTTTCGCTTTTTCAGGTGAGCAGGCAGACGGCAAGGCATGCGGTATCTGTCCTGGAGGCCCGAGGGGTAGTGAAAAGGGTCAGAGGAAGTGGGACGTATATAAAAGGGCAGCAAAAACGGGGGGAGAAAAAGCGCAGCAGAACCATGCGGATTGCTGTTATGACAACTTATGTAGACGACTACATTTTTCCCAGCATGCTGCGGGAGATGGAGTCCAGATTGTCCCGCGAAGGCTATACGCTGCAGATCTCATTTACCTATAATGCGGTAGAAAAAGAGCGGATGATATTGAAAGGTTTTCTGCGGGAAGATTCTGTGGATGGGATTATTGCAGAACCTACCAAAAGCGGTCTGCCGAACCCTAATCTGGACATTTACCGGGAATTGGAGAAGAGAGAAATACCGGTTTTATTTTTGAATAGTTACTATCCGGAACTGCAGGGAGTGCATGTGAGCCTGGACGATTATCTTGCCGGGCGGATGGTGACGGAGCATCTTCTGCAGTGCGGTCACAGACAGATCGCAGGAATATTTAAATCCGATGACGGGCAGGGGCACAAGCGTTACGCGGGCTATGTGGATGCTCTGATGGCGGGAGATATTAAGGTAAAGAGCGAGCGGATTGCATGGATAGATACTTGTGAACTGAAGGAGATGCAGGAGGATCAGGGCAGGTACCTGCGGAGGCTCAAGGGATGTACGGCCTGTGTCTGCTACAACGACGAGGTGGCCAATCAGCTGGTGGGGATCTGTAAGGGCGCAGGCATTCGGATTCCGGAGGATCTTTCCATTGTAGGGATTGACAATTCAGAGCTGGCCGGACGCTGTGAAATCCCTTTTACCTCGGCCCAGAATCCCGTAAAAGAACTTGCAGGCCTGGCGGCATCCAGAATGCTCATAATGCTGGATGGCGGGGAAGAAATAGAAAGCGTAGAACTGAAGCCGGAAATGATCATCCGAAAGTCGGTGCGCATTCTTTCTGAACCGGGGGAGCAGTGCTGTCGGTAATTTATGTCTGCTTAAGCGGCAGTTAATTATTATATGATGTATTAGGAGGAATGAAGATGCTAGAAAAACTGAAACAGGAAGTCTATGAGGCAAACATGCAGCTTCCGAAATATGGCCTGGTGACATTCACCTGGGGAAACGTAAGCGGCCTGGACAAGGAAACCGGGAGGTTTGTCATCAAGCCGAGCGGCGTGGATTATGACAGACTTACCCCGGAGGATATGGTAGTCATGGATCTGGAAGGCAACAAAATAGAGGGGACATATAACCCGTCTTCGGATACCCCGACCCATCTGGAGTTATACCGTGCATTTCCGGATATAGGAGGAATCGTACATACCCATTCCGCCTGGGCGACAAGTTGGGCGCAGGCAGGCCGGGGAATCCCCTGTTACGGCACCACCCATGCCGATTATATGTACGGTGAAATACCATGTGTCAGAAACCTGACAAAAGAAGAAATCGATGAGGCATATGAAAAAAACACGGGAGTCCTGATTGCAGATTATTTCAAAGAAAAAGATTATCTTTCTATGCCGGCTGTACTCTGCAAAAACCACGGTCCTTTCACCTGGGGGAAGGATGCCTGCGAAGCGGTGCATAACGCGGTGGTGCTGGAGGAGGTGGCCAAGATGGCAGCCAGAAGCGAGATGATAAATCCGCAGGTTCTGCCGGCACCGCAGGAGCTGCAGGACAAACACTATTACAGAAAACATGGGGCGGACGCCTACTACGGACAATAATTTGAGAATATTCTGAAAACGGAGTGCAAGGGGGTCAGACCCCTCTGCAGAGGGGTCTGACCCCCTTGCGCTCTCCTTACGGGTAACTTTACGTATACTTATGAAATGGAGGTATTATCATGAAACAAAAACAGTACAAATTTTGGTTTTGCACGGGCTCACAGGATTTATACGGGGACGAATGTCTGGCGCATGTGGCGGAGCATTCCAGGCAGATTGTGGAGGCGCTGAATGCGTCCGGGGAAATTCCGTACGAAATAGTATGGAAACCAACGCTTATTACGAACGAGCTGATCAGAAAGACGTTCAATGAGGCAAATACGGATGAAACCTGTGCAGGGGTCATTACATGGATGCATACGTTCTCACCGGCCAAGTCCTGGATTCTGGGGCTGCAGGAGTACAGAAAGCCGCTGCTTCATCTGCACACACAGTTTAATCAGGAAATCCCCTATGATACGATAGACATGGACTTTATGAATGAGAACCAATCGGCACATGGAGACCGGGAATACGGCCATATTTTCAGCCGGTTGGAAATGGAACGTAAAGTAGTTGTTGGTTTCTGGGGCGATAAAGCGGTACAGGCGAAGATCGGTTCATGGATGCGCACGGGTGTGGGCGTGATCGAGAGCAGCCATGTACGTGTTATGCGCATAGCCGATAATATGCGGAACGTGGCAGTTACAGAGGGCGATAAAGTAGAAGCCCAGATCAAGTTCGGCTGGGAAGTAGATGCTTATCCGGTGAATGAGATCGCAGAAGCAGTGGCTCAGGTTTCCAGAGGGGATATCGATGCACTGGTAGAAGAATATTACGATAAATATGAAATCCTTCTTGAGGGAAGGGATGAAAAGGAATTTCGGGAGCATGTGGCAGTGCAGGCCGGGATTGAGATCGGTTTCGAACGGTTTTTAACAGAGAAAAATTATCAGGCAATCGTAACCCATTTTGGAGATCTCGGCAGCCTGAAACAGCTTCCCGGTCTAGCGATTCAGAGATTGATGGAAAAAGGCTATGGATTCGGCGGGGAGGGAGACTGGAAAACCGCAGCCATGGTTCGCATTATGAAGATCATGACCCAGGGAATCAAAGATGCCAAGGGAACTTCTTTTATGGAGGACTATACCTACAATTTAGTGCCTGGAAAAGAAGGGATTCTGCAGGCACATATGCTGGAGGTTTGCCCATCCATCGCAGACGGGCCGATCAGTATCAAGGCGCAGCCGCTGAGCATGGGAGACAGGGAAGACCCTGCACGTCTTGTGTTCACCGCCAAAGAAGGGCCGGCCGTTGCAACGTCTTTGATTGATCTGGGGGATCGGTTCCGTCTGATTATCAATACGGTTGATTGTAAAAAGACAGAGAAACCAATGCCGAAACTTCCGGTTGCAACTGCATTCTGGACTCCGCAGCCGAATCTGCAGACGGGAGCGGAGGCGTGGATTCTGGCAGGCGGTGCGCATCACACCGCATTCTCCTATGACCTGACGGCAGAACAGATGGGGGACTGGGCAGCAGCCATGGGGATCGAGGCTGTATATATCGATCATGAAACAACAATCCGCCAGTTTAAGAACGAATTGAGGTGGAACGCTCTCGCGTTCAGGAAGTAGCAGAGTTTACCACCTGACAGCAGGCCAGAGTAAAGGAAGAATAAGAAAGACCGGGGCAGCCTGGCAGTATGACAAGAAGTCTTTATGATTTCATGTAATGCCGCCATACTGCCCCGGTTTTTCTGATTTTAAGCGCGGGAAGAAGGGAGGGGGGCCTTTTAGATCTAAATCTAATATGGTATAATTAGGAAACAGTCAGTAATCGGGGAGGATGCAATGGAACACAAGAAATGGGATGCGGTTGATTTGGCCCGGGAGCTGGTGCAAAAAGAGAGTACGAATCCGGGCACATATGAAGAAGCAGTAAGCAGATTGATCGAGCGGTATCTGGTATGTGCGGGAGTACAGCCGGAAAATTCTGAGGTGTTGCCAGGGCGGCGGAACATAAGGGCAGTTCTTCCGGGAAAGGTCTCACACCCGGCGCTGGTTTTTATCTGCCATATGGATACGGTTGTGGAAGGCTCCGGATGGGATAAGGAGGCATTTTCAGGGGAGATAAAAGACGGAAAACTTTTTGGCCGGGGAAGCTGTGACATGAAAGGCGGGTTGGCCTGTGCGCTGTCTGTTTTTGCGGAAACAGCGGCCAAGATCCGTGATAAGACCCTGGAGCTGGAATACCCTCTGGTATTTATCGGAACGGTGGATGAGGAAGGGGATATGCGGGGCGTTGAACAGGCGGTTGCTGACGGCTGGGTGACGGCAGAGGACTGGGTCGTGGACATGGAGCCTACGGATGGCAGGATTCAGATGGCGCACAAAGGGCGCACCTGGTTCGAACTGGAGATGCAGGGAATGACTGCCCATGCCAGCATGCCCGAAGCGGGTGCAGACGCAATCGCGGGTCTGGCATTTGTGATTACTTATATAAGAAAGAAAATAGCAGAGTGCCCGGTTCATCCGGAGCTGGGACGCTCAACTGTAACCTTCGGGCAGATCCGGGGAGGGTACAGCCCCTATGTAGTTCCGGATCAGTGCATGGCAACGGTTGATATGCGCCTCGTTCCCCCGGTGGATACGAAAAAGGCGGAGAAGATCGTAAGAGAGGCCGTTGCGTATGGCGAACAGCAGGTCCCGGGAGTTAAGGGAAGCTATACGGTAACCGGTGACCGGCCTTCTATAGAAACACACCCAGATTCTGTACTTCTGGGGGAACTGAAACGCGCTGCAGAAGAGGTGACGGGAAAAACCGTGCAAATCACTCCATTTCCCGGTTACACAGATACCGCTGTAATCGCCGGAGTACTGGAAAACACCGAATGTATGTCCTATGGACCTGGCAGTCTCAGGCAGGCTCATAAGCCGAATGAATTCGTTATTACCACAGAAATCGACAGATGTCAAGAGGTTTTTCGTAAATTAGTAAGAAATATGTTGACAATGAAAAGAGCTTTGTGATATAGTAGAAAATGCGCTATTGTGGAAAGGTATGCCATTGTAGTGACTGTCTTTACGTCACAGGGCTCTTTTCCTGATTAAGAGAACTAACGAAGGGCGACTCGTAGCCCGCCAAAAAATATATGAGGAGTGAAACGTCAATGGAGAAAAACAGAATTCGTCCCATCACAAACGGAAAAAGTTCACGCATGAGCTATTCCAGACAAAAAGAAGTATTAGAGATGCCGAATCTAATCGAAGTCCAGAAAGACTCGTACCAGTGGTTTCTGGATGAAGGACTGAAAGAGGTGTTTGACGATATTTCCCCGATCTCTGACTTCAGCGGTCATCTGAGTCTGGAATTTGTCGATTTTACGCTTTGCGAGGATGACGTAAAGTATACCATCGAAGAGTGTAAAGAACGTGATGCAACATACGCTGCGCCTTTGAAAGTCAGAGTACGGCTCTACAACAAAGACAACGATGAGATAAACGAGCATGAAATATTTATGGGAGATCTTCCGCTTATGACGAAGACCGGCACCTTTGTAATCAACGGTGCGGAACGTGTAATCGTAAGCCAGCTGGTTCGTTCCCCGGGTATCTATTACGGGATTGCCCACGATAAACTGGGAAAAGAACTTTATTCCGCAACAGTCATCCCAAACCGTGGTGCATGGCTTGAATATGAGACAGACTCCAATGACGTTTTTTATGTACGTGTAGATAGAACGAGAAAGGTGCCGATCACTGTGCTGATCCGTGCACTGGGTATCGGAACAAATGCAGAAATCATCGACCTGTTTGGTGAAGAGCCAAAGATCCTTGCAAGTTTTGGCAAAGATACAGCCGAGAACTATCAGGAAGGTTTATTAGAGTTATATAAAAAGATAAGACCAGGCGAACCACTTGCAGTGGACAGCGCAGAAAGCCTGATCACCAGTATGTTCTTCGATCCAAGACGTTATGACCTCGCAAAGGTTGGACGCTACAAGTTCAACAAGAAACTGGCGCTCAAGAACCGTGTCAAGGGACAGAGAGTGGCAGAAGATGTAGTAAGCCCTCTGACCGGGGAGATCGTTGCGGAAAAGGGAACGGTCATCACAAGGGAACTTGCCGATACCATACAGAATGCAGCTGTACCTTATCTGTGGGTAGAAGGAGAAGAAGAGTCACGTAACATTAAGATTCTTTCTAATATGATGGTAGACCTTCAGGCAATCGTAGACATTGATCCAAGAGAAGCCGGCGTTACAGAACAGGTATACTATCCTGTACTGGAGGGGCTCCTGGAGGAGAGCGGCGGAGACATCGAGGAATTAAAGCACTTAATCCGCAGAGATATCCACGATCTGATTCCAAAGCATATCACAAAGGAAGACATTTTAGCTTCTATTAACTATAACATTCACCTGGAGTACAGAATGGGAAATGACGACGACATCGACCATCTGGGCAACAGACGTATCCGTGCGGTAGGAGAACTCCTCCAGAACCAGTACAGAATCGGTCTGTCCAGGCTGGAGAGAGTAGTCCGCGAGAGGATGACCACACAGGACCAGGAAGGAATTTCTCCGCAGTCACTGATCAATATCAAGCCGGTAACCGCAGCTGTAAAAGAGTTCTTTGGTTCTTCCCAGCTGTCACAGTTCATGGACCAGAATAACCCGCTCGGTGAGCTGACACACAAGAGACGTCTGTCCGCATTGGGACCGGGAGGTCTGTCAAGAGACCGTGCCGGATTCGAGGTGCGGGACGTTCACTATTCCCATTATGGAAGAATGTGTCCGATTGAGACCCCTGAAGGTCCTAACATTGGTCTGATCAACTCCCTTGCAACTTATGCAAGGATCAATGAGTATGGATTCATCGAGGCTCCGTACCGCAAGATAGATAAGGAAAATCCGGAGAATCCGATCGTCACGGAAGAGGTAGTCTACATGACGGCGGATGAGGAAGACAATTACCATGTGGCACAGGCCAATGAGCCTCTGGATAAGGAAGGCCACTTCATCCACAGAAATGTATCCGGACGTTACCGAGAGGAGACACAGGAGTACGAGAGAAGCAAGTTTGATTTCATGGACGTTTCCCCGAAGATGGTGTTCTCCGTAGCGACAGCATTGATTCCTTTCCTGGAAAATGACGATGCCAACCGTGCGCTGATGGGATCCAACATGCAGCGTCAGGCGGTGCCGCTTCTTACCACGGAGGCTCCGGTTGTCGGAACAGGTATGGAAGTAAAGGCCGCAGTAGACTCCGGTGTCTGCATCGTTGCAGAAAAGGCCGGTGTCATTGAGCGTTCCACATCGACGGATATCACAATCCGCCACGATGACGGAACCAAGAAGACCTATAAACTGACCAAGTTTTTAAGAAGTAACCAGAGCAACTGCTACAACCAGAGACCGATCGTAGACAAAGGTGAGAGGGTGGAGGAAGGACAAGTAATTGCAGACGGTCCGTCCACTTCCAACGGTGAGATGGCTCTTGGAAAGAACCCGCTGATCGGTTTCATGACATGGGAAGGTTACAACTATGAGGATGCCGTACTGCTGAGCGAAAGGCTTGTGCAGGACGACGTGTATACTTCCGTGCATATTGAAGAATATGAGGCGGAGGCCCGTGATACAAAGCTGGGGCCGGAAGAGATCACAAGAGATATTCCGGGTGTCGGCGATGACGCGCTGAAAGACCTGGATGAGCGGGGAATCATCCGCATTGGTGCGGAAGTGCGTGCAGGGGATATTCTGGTCGGCAAGGTAACTCCGAAGGGAGAGACAGAGCTGACAGCAGAAGAGAGACTGCTGCGTGCGATTTTCGGTGAGAAAGCCCGCGAAGTAAGAGACACTTCCCTGAAGGTGCCTCATGGTGAATATGGTATCATCGTGGATGCCAAAGTATTTACAAGAGAAAACGGCGATGAACTGTCTCCTGGTGTTAATCAGGCAGTACGTATCTATATCGCACAAAAGAGAAAGATTTCCGTCGGGGATAAGATGGCCGGACGTCATGGTAACAAGGGTGTTGTTTCCCGTGTGCTGCCGGCAGAGGATATGCCTTACCTGCCGAACGGACGGCCGCTGGATATTGTGCTGAATCCGCTGGGCGTGCCTTCCCGTATGAACATCGGACAGGTACTTGAGATTCATTTGAGTCTTGCCGCTAAGGCGCTTGGATTCAATATTTCCACACCGGTATTCGACGGGGCGAACGAGATCGACATTATGGACACCCTGGATCTGGCAAATGACTATGTCAATCTGGAGTGGGAAGAATTTGCTGCTAAGCACGGCGACGAACTGCTTCCGGAAGTGCTGGAATATCTTTCAGATAACAGAGAGCACAGAAAGCTGTGGAAGGGAGTTCCGCTGACACGCGACGGTAAAGTGCGCCTGCGCGATGGCCGTACGGGAGAGTTTTTCGACAGTCCGGTTACCATCGGGCACATGCATTACCTGAAGCTGCATCATCTGGTAGACGACAAGATCCATGCACGTTCTACCGGCCCTTACTCACTGGTTACACAGCAGCCTTTGGGCGGTAAGGCACAGTTCGGCGGACAGCGTTTCGGAGAGATGGAGGTATGGGCCCTGGAGGCATACGGTGCATCCTATACTCTGCAGGAGATCCTGACCGTGAAGTCCGATGATGTTGTCGGACGTGTGAAGACGTATGAAGCCATCATCAAGGGCGAGAACATCCCGGAACCAGGCATACCGGAGTCCTTCAAAGTACTTTTAAAAGAGCTCCAGTCACTGGCGCTGGATGTACGCGTACTGAGGGATGACAATACAGAAGTTGAGATTATGGAAACCGTGGATTATGGCGAGACTGATCTGCACTCTATTATCGAAGGCGACAGAAAATACCGTGATGAAAACGAACCTTACGGGGAGCATGGATTTACGGAGCAGGAGTTTGTTGGAGAAGAACTTGAGGACGTGGAACCTGAAGAAGACGACTTTGACGATGACGCCGATGTCGAATTAGATGAGTTTGTGGATGACGAAGAATAGGAGGAGCCATTTATATGCCAACAAGTAATAATGAACAACAATACCAACCGTTAACATTTGATGCGATCAAAATCGGGCTGGCTTCACCGGATATAATAATGGATTGGTCAAGGGGCGAGGTAACAAAGCCGGAGACCATCAACTATAGAACATTGAAACCTGAAAAAGACGGGCTTTTCTGCGAAAAGATTTTCGGACCAAGCAAGGACTGGGAATGCCACTGCGGAAAGTACAAGAAGATCCGCTATAAAGGCGTGGTCTGCGACCGATGCGGAGTCGAGGTGACAAAGGCTTCCGTGCGCCGTGAGCGCATGGGGCATATCGCCCTGGCGGCGCCGGTATCCCACATTTGGTATTTTAAAGGAATCCCGAGCCGTATGGGCCTGATCCTGGACATTTCACCGAGGACACTGGAGAGAGTGCTGTATTTTGCCTCCTACATCGTTCTCGACAAGGGTGAGACGGATATGCAGTACAAACAGGTACTGTCAGAGGCCGAGTACCAGGAAGAAAAAGAAAAATGGGGCTATGGTTCCTTCCGTGTAGGAATGGGAGCCGAGGCGATCCAGGAACTTCTCCAGGCAATTGATCTGGAGAAGGAATATACCGAACTGCAGGCGGGGCTTACCAATGCCACCGGACAGAAACGTGCGAGAATCGTAAAGCGTCTGGAAGTTGTAGAGGCATTCCGGGAATCCGGAAACAAGCCCGAGTGGATGATCCTGACCGCAATTCCGGTCATCCCGCCGGATCTGCGCCCTATGGTACAGCTGGACGGCGGACGTTTTGCGACATCCGACCTGAATGACCTGTACAGGAGAATTATCAACAGAAACAACCGTCTGAAGAGACTGCTGGAACTGGGAGCACCGGATATCATCGTCCGCAATGAGAAGCGTATGCTGCAGGAAGCAGTGGATGCCCTGATTGACAACGGCCGCCGCGGCCGCCCGGTAACAGGACCTGGAAACAGGGCGCTGAAATCCCTGTCCGATATGCTGAAAGGTAAATCAGGACGTTTCCGCCAGAACCTGCTCGGAAAGCGTGTTGACTATTCCGGTCGTTCCGTTATCGTGGTTGGGCCGGAGCTGAAGATCTATCAGTGCGGTCTGCCGAAAGAGATGGCAATCGAGCTGTTTAAGCCATTCGTGATGAAAGAACTCGTAGCGAACGGGACAGCCCACAATATAAAAAATGCGAAAAAGATGGTTGAGAGGCTGCAGCCTGAAGTATGGGATGTGCTCGAGGAAGTGATCAAAGAGCATCCGGTTATGCTGAACCGTGCCCCCACGCTGCACAGGCTGGGAATCCAGGCATTTGAGCCGATCCTTGTAGAAGGTAAGGCGATCAAGCTGCATCCGCTGGTATGTACGGCTTACAATGCCGACTTCGATGGAGACCAGATGGCTGTCCATGTGCCCCTGTCAGTGGAGGCGCAGGCAGAATGCCGTTTCCTCCTGCTTTCACCAAATAACCTGCTGAAACCGTCGGACGGCGGCCCTGTTGCCGTTCCTTCCCAGGATATGGTGCTTGGTATCTACTATCTGACCCAGGAAAGACCGGGAGCAAAGGGCGAGGGCATGTTCTTCAGGAGCGTGAGCGAAGCCATCCTGGCCTATGAAAATGAATATATTACCCTGCACTCCAGAATTAAGGTCCGCGTAAAGAAGACCATGCCGGACGGAAGTGAGAAGACAGGAGTGATCGATGCAACACTTGGAAGACTGCTGTTTAACGAGATTATCCCTCAGGATCTGGGGTTTGTAGACCGCGAGGCCGAAGGCAGCGAGCTGTTGCTGGAAGTAGACTTCCACGTGGGTAAGAAACAGCTGAAGCAGATTTTGGAAAAAGTCATTAATACCCACGGCGCAACACAGACTGCAGAGGTTTTGGATGATGTAAAGGCGATCGGGTACAAATACTCAACAAGAGCAGCGATGACCGTATCCATTTCCGATATGACCGTGCCGCCTGAGAAGCCGCAGATGATTGAGGCAGCACAGGATACTGTGGACAGGATCACAAAGAACTACAAGCGTGGTCTGATCACGGAGGAAGAACGTTACAAAGAAGTAGTCGAGACCTGGAAGGCAACCGATGATAAACTAACGGAGGCCCTGCTGTCCGGTCTGGATAAGTATAACAACATCTTCATGATGGCCGATTCCGGAGCCCGTGGTTCCGATAAGCAGATCAAACAGCTTGCCGGAATGCGTGGTCTGATGGCGGATACGACAGGCCGTACCATCGAGCTGCCGATCAAGTCCAACTTCCGTGAAGGTCTGGACGTACTGGAGTACTTCATGTCTGCGCACGGAGCACGTAAGGGTCTGTCCGATACAGCTCTTCGTACGGCCGATTCAGGATACCTGACAAGACGTCTTGTCGACGTGTCACAGGAACTGATCATCCACGACAGCGACTGTGCGGAGGAAGGCAAAGATATTCCGGGAATGTATGTCAAGGCATTCATGGACGGAAATGAAGAGATTGAGAGTCTCCAGGAGCGTATTACAGGACGTTTCTCCTGCGAGGACATCAGAGATAAAGACGGGAATATTCTTGTGAAAGCAAACCACATGATCACTCCGAGACGTGCGGAGAGAGTCATGAAAAAGGGTGTGAATGCGAAGGGTGATCCTTTAGATACGGTAAAAATCCGTACCATTCTTACCTGTAAATGCAAGAACGGTGTATGCTCCAAGTGCTATGGGGCAAACATGGCTACGGGCGAAGCGGTGCAGGTCGGTGAGGCCGTCGGTATTATTGCCGCACAGTCCATCGGTGAGCCTGGAACACAGCTGACCATGCGTACGTTCCATACGGGTGGTGTTGCCGGTGACGATATCACACAGGGTCTTCCCCGTGTCGAGGAGCTCTTTGAGGCAAGAAAACCGAAAGGTCTGGCGATTATTACTGAGTTTGCAGGAACTGCAACCATCAGCGATACAAAGAAAAAGCGCGAGATCATCGTGTCAAACGACGAGACAGGCGAATCCAAGGCATATCTGATCCCATACGGTTCACGTATCAAGGTTCAGGACGGCGCGAAGCTGGCAGCCGGTGACGAGCTGACAGAAGGTAGCGTGAACCCGCATGATATCCTGAAGATTAAGGGACTGCGTGCGGTACAGGATTATATGATCCAGGAAGTGCAGCGTGTATACCGTCTGCAGGGTGTTGAGATCAACGATAAGCATATTGAGGTCATTGTGCGCCAGATGCTGAAGAAGATCCGCATCGAGGAAAGAGGAGACAGCGAATTCCTGCCCGGAACCATGGCAGATGTCCTGGAATTCACCGAAGTGAATGAACAGCTGGAGGCGGAAGGCAAAGAGCCTGCAACAGGCGAACAGATCATGCTTGGTATCACCAAGGCTTCTCTTGCAACAGATTCCTTCCTGTCAGCGGCATCCTTCCAGGAGACGACGAAGGTTCTGACAGAGGCAGCAATCAAGGGTAAGGTGGACCACCTGATCGGTCTGAAAGAGAATGTCATCATCGGTAAACATATTCCGGCAGGTACGGGTATGAGAAAATACCGTGATGTGAAGTTAAGCACAGAGCTTGAACTCGATGATGAGATTGACTTTGATGAAGAACTGGAGCTTGACGAAGAACTGGTCTTTGGGGAAGAATAAAGTATACCCAAGGGGCACCCCGTAACGCATGCCCTTCGGGCGGATCCGCAGTTAACTGCAGAATAAGGCATAATATACAGACCCTGTGAGCAGGCTGGAGAGGAACATACTCTTTGGCGCTGATCACGGGGTCTGTTTTTAAGATTAAGGGGAAATTATTGCTGATAAGCCTTATTTAAGATAGTCTTTTGCTGTTCATAAATATAATATGCTAAAGATAGAAAATAGAGGGCGGGATAAAACAGCAAATAAAAGAACTCTGATCTTGAGTTTCCCCTAAAAATGCAGTATAGTTAGGTTAACTGTATTGTAGGGAAGGCGGTAGAAAAATGGACGGTTTAGAAAAACTATATCTGCTTATTAGCACAGACGGTCTCAATTATCTGCTTCCTGTTTCTAAGATAGAGAGAATACTGGACGGACGGACTATCCCCGATGGCCTGCCTGTTGCCGATGTATCCCAAATGACAGGCGGCAGCGGGTGTATGGGGAAGTCCGACAGACAATATATAATACTGTTAAAAGAGGAGGGCGGTCACAGGCTGCTGGTAGAGCATATAAGCGGTATGCTGGAGGTGGACGACGAGGAATTGATACCTCTGCCGGATCTGGTGCTTTGCAGCGGGAACAGATATCTGAAAGCCGCCTATAAGCTGAAAAACGAAGAGGCGGTATGGGCATATGCATTGGATCCCGGGATATTGGCAAAGCCGGAGAAATCCGCAGAAGTCAAAAGGGGGATGAAGCCCGGCGTGCCGGATAGGATGCCTGGCAGCACCTATATCAGACTGGAGTATGGCAGCAGGCAGTTGTACGCAGACAAACAAAGAGTAACCGCAGTGATCAGCAGGCCTATGATTCAGCGCGTACCCGGGGCAGCGGAAGAGATCCTGGGTATAGCAGACTATCAGGGGAAAATTGCGGTCTATTATAATCCGGCTAAGATGAGCGGAACAAAACAGGTCGGTGCGGAAAGCATGGAGTACACATGCGGAATACTCCTGGAGCAGGAGGATTGTATGATAGGAATACCATGCGCTGATATAGGCGCACAGGAAGAGTTCTTGGATGATCTGATGCCAGTGATAAACGGAGTGGGGGAGAAGAGATGTGATTAGGCTGACAGAGCCGGAGTTTGCGGATATTGTAGAATATTTCAGATTACACTACGGCATAAACCTGGATAAAAAGAAAGTGCTAATTGAGTGCAGGATGTCCAAAGAACTGGAGCGGTATCAGGTCACCTCTTTTGCGCAGTACATGAAGCTTCTGAGAAGTGACGGTACGGGAGAGATTGCGGGCGGCATGGTGAACAGGCTGACCACAAATTATACATATTTTATGCGTGAATCCGTGCATTTTTCTATTCTGGCGGATAAGGTATTTCCCGAACTGTTTGGCAAGAAGTACGGGATCTGCCAGATATGGTGTGCAGGATGTGCCACAGGTGAGGAATGCTACACGCTGGCTATGTGCCTGGATGAGTTTAAAGAGAAACACAATATGGCCGTCAGCACCAGAATTCTGGCAACAGATATATCGGAAGAGGTGCTTGGCAAGGCGGAAAAGGGGATATATCCGCGCCGTGAGATAGAAAACATCCCTCTGGCATGGCAGGAGAAGTATTGTATGGATATGGACCGGGACAGTTTCCGGATAGATGATAATCTCAAGTACAATATCCGTTTCCGGAAGCATAACCTTATGGAGGCGCTTACGGAAGCTTCCCGGTTTGATCTCATATTCTGCCGGAATGTCATGATTTATTTTGACAGAGCGTCCAGACAACAACTGGTTGCACGCTTAGAGGAGAGCCTGAATCCAGGCGGATATCTTTTTATCGGCCACGCGGAGCTTTTATCCCGTGACGAGACGACGCTCGAGCAGGTATATCCGTCGGTGTACAGGAAGAACGGCGGCGTAAAGGGATAAATCTAACAAAAGGGAAGAGGAGAATACATGGATAAGAAAATTATGATCGTGGATGACGCGATGTTTATGAGGAAGACAATACGCAATGCATTGGAAGGCGGCGGATTTTCATCAATAGTTGAGGCGGCAGATGGCGAAACAGCAATCGTGATGTATCAGAAGGAGATGCCGGATCTTGTGCTCCTTGATATCACGATGCCAGGAAAGTCCGGAATGGAAGTCTTGGAAGAGATTATGCGCATACGTCCGGAGGGGAAAGTTGTGATGTGTTCTGCCATAGGCCAGGAGATGATGATTCAAAAAGCGATATTGGCAGGGGCAAAGGAATTTATCGTAAAGCCATTTAAAAAGGAAGAGCTGCTGAAGGTCGTAAAATACTGCCTTGGAGATTAACAGGGGGATGAATGAAAGGAATTGCCGGATGAAAAAACATTTTGAGAATCTGAAAGTAGGAAAGAAACTGATCGTGGCATTTGCAAGTATCGTCGTGCTTTATGTGATTACCGTAAGCGCAGCGGTTGTGAATATCAGAAGCTTGTCGGACAGGATTGAAAAGCTGTATACGGAACCTTTTGCCAATATGGAGGCTTCAATGGAGATGATAGCGGATATGCAGAGCATAGGAAGAAATCTTTTGATTCTTTCGACAACGGATAATGCCGTCGATAGAGCGCAATATTTGAAGAGGACGAAAGAATATGCAGCAAATGTCGATCAGTGCGCGGAATTCCTACGTACAGGCTATGTGAGCGGTAAGGAAGAGGTTGAAGAGCTGACCCCGCAGTTTACACAGTTAAAAACAAAAAGGGACCAGGTTTTTGCTTATCTCGAGGCGGGAGATGACAGTGCTGCCTTTGAGGCGTACTATAACGAGTACGAACCCCAGTCTCAGGTTACAAGGGATGCACTGGAAGCAGTGATAAGTGCATGCAAGGCGGATGTGAAAGAGAGTGTAGATACAGCTGCCACGATGAGCAGACGTATCGTTTCAATTATGTTTATTCTGGCCACTGTATGTATTCTGATCACCATAGGGCTGTGGACCGTTATCACTAGAAGCGTAGTGAGGCCGATCCGGGAGGTAAAGGATGCAGCAAATCAGATCGCAAACGGGAAATTGTGCATCAACCTGGATTATGAGTCTGAAAATGAATTTGGAGAACTTGCAGATGATATACGTATTACAGCGGACTCCCTGAATCTTTATGTATCAGAGATACAAAAAGGGATGCGTGCGCTTGGGGAAGGCAGGCTGAACTATCACAGCGGGGTAGAGTTTAAAGGGGACTTTATAATGCTGGGCAGGTCTATGGAGGATATCGGCGCCATGCTGAGCAGTTCAATCCAACAGATCAGCAGCAGTGCCGAATTGGTATCCGGAGGGGCGGAACAGGTTTCAAATGGGGCACAGGTACTGGCACAGGGGGCAGCGGAACAGGCAAGTTCTATCGAAGAGCTGGCTGTCAGCATCAATGAGATTGCAGAAAGCGTGAAGATAAACGCTGAGAACGCCGTGATGTCCAGAGCGTTTGCGGAGGATGTGGGCAGGAAGCTTCTGGAAAACAATAACCAGATGCGGCGGTTAGAGGACGGTATTGAGCAAGTACGAGCAAACTCAAAAGAAATTGCAGGAATTGTGAAGGAGATTGAGGACATTGCATTCCAGACGAACATACTGGCGCTTAATGCCGCAGTAGAGGCAGCCCGCGCGGGAGAGGCCGGCAGAGGGTTCGCTGTGGTAGCGGGAGAAGTGCGCAGGCTTGCTTCGAAGACGGCCGGGGCATCCAAGCTGACAGCGGAACTGGCCGAGAAGAATGCAGAGGTTGTAGAGGAAGAAAGTTCAGCGGTTGCAATTACGGCAAACACGCTTCAGGATTCTGTAGAGGGGGCACAGAAAGTCAATGATATGGTCAATCAGATATCCGAATTGAGTACGCAGCAGGCAGTGGCAATTACACAGATCAGAAAGAGTGTGGAGATGATTTCAGATATTGTCCAGGGGAATTCGGCGACATCTGAAGAAAGCGCAGCGGCAAGCGAAGAGCTTTCCGCTCAGGCGCAGCTGCTGAAAGAACTGGTGGAGCAGTTTGAAATACAGGAATGAGAGAAGTGGCACGTATGAATATTTATACTGATTTAGATAATGAAACAAGGGATATGCTGGCTGAACTGGGCAATATCGGAACGGGCAATGCCGTTTCTTCGCTTTCAGCGATGATGGGGCATGTAATTGAGATAGGAATACCGAGTATCCGCCTGGTAAGATATCAGGATGTATTTGAGACACTGGGAATCCAGGAAGCAGTGCAGACTGGGATCCTGGTTCAGGTGAGCGGGGAACTGCAGGGGATGTTTTTATTCCTGATAGACGAAGCGTTTACCAAAGCAATCCTGAAAACGATGCTGGGTGAGCCGGACCGCTGCCTGACGTGTCTGGATGAAATGGAGCGGTCTTTGCTGAGCGAACTGGGGAACATCATGTGCGGTTCTTACATACGCGCTCTGGCAGAACTGACAGGAATGGAAACAGATGTGTCGGTGCCTGATCTTTGTATTGACATGGGCGGGGCCATACTGGGGGTTCCGCTGGCCAGGCACCTGAAGGTAAGCGACAGCATTCTGCTGATTGAAAATATATTCCATATGGGAGAGTATGCGTTTGTAGGGCGGATTTTATTCTGGCCGGAACTGGATTCGCTGGATTTGATGCTTAAAAAACTCAGGGAGTAGACCTATGGAGAAGATTATAGTTGGGATTTCCGAGGGAAAAACTGCAAGACCCGGTCAACTGCTGGTATCCTATGCTTTGGGTTCCTGCGTGGGAGTCTGCCTGTATGATGTAAAAATCCGGATCGCAGGTATGGCCCATATTATTCTGCCGGACAGGACCTATGCAGTTGGGCAGAAAAATGAATATAAATTTGCAGCTGACGGCACCAGAAAGCTGCTGGATGAGATGTGCAGACAAGGCGCACAGAGACGGTATATTACGGCAAAAATTGCAGGCGGTGCCAAGATGTTCGGCACTGCGGAGAATGATTGGGATATTGGTCAACGGAATGTGATAGGAGTAAAACAGGTATTGTCTGAGGAAAGAATACGTCTTACAGCGGAGGACACAGGAAGCAATTATGGGCGTACGATAACATTTTCAGCGGAAGACGGGATAATGGAAGTGAGCACGGTACGCCACCCTGTTAAGCGTTTGTGATCCTGGCTGCAGGTAGAAATAGATGGATAACGATGGAGGAAGAATGATGGATACGGAGATGAAAAAAATAGTAATGGTAGTGGATGACAGCCTGCTTATATGCAAGCAGATACGGGCTGCGCTGAGCGATGCCGCTGTCTTTATATGCGAGGCGCATACGGGGCAGGAGGCACAGGAAATGATAAAGCAGTATCAGCCGGACCTGATTCTTCTGGACGTGGTTCTGCCGGACACAGACGGCTATGAGTTGTTTCCAAAACTAAAGGAAGCAGATAAGAATAACGCTTCCATTATATTTTTGACTTCAAAAGATAAGGACGATGACGTAGTCAGGGGCTTCAATATGGGAGCCTGTGACTATATTAAAAAGCCTTTTGTAAAAGGGGAACTGATGTCCAGAGTGAATACGCATCTTCAGCTTAAGCTGCAGAAGGATGAGCTGGACAGGCAGAACAAGGAACTGCTCTCCAATATGGAAAAATTAAATTATATGGCGTTTCGGGATGGGCTAACGGGGCTTTATAACCGGAGATACGTGATTGGAGACCTTGTGGAAGATATCACCAAATGTACAGGGGAGGAACGGAAGAACGTTCTGATACTGGCGGATATAGACAACTTTAAGATGGTGAATGATACATATGGGCATGAAGCGGGTGATATGGCGCTAGTCTGTATTGCAAACATCATGGAAGGGATCTGCAGGGATTATAAGGTGGTGCGCTGGGGCGGCGAGGAGTTTCTGGTTGCATTGTTTAACGTGACGGAGACGGAGGCATTCCAGATCAGTGAGACAATCCGTAAAGAAGTCGAGGGATTTCAGATAAACTGTGGAAGTGATACATTTTCCTGTACCATTACGCTGGGAATGCATGTGTATGGGCGGCAGGAAGGGATCGAGGAATGTGTGGAGAAGGCGGATCAGGCTTTATACTATGGTAAGAGACATGGGAAAAACTGTAGTGTATGGTATGAGAACATAGAACAGGCGGAATAAGAATATGGGATTTTTTGATGCGGATGCAGAAGAGATGTTAGAGGTATATTTGCTGGAGGCAGAACAATTGACAGGGCAGCTGAGTGCTGTCCTGTTGGACACTGAGAGGAAAAATGCCTTCTCAAAAGAAGATATCCACAGTATTTTCCGTGTAATGCATACGATAAAGAGTTCATCCGCAATGATGGGGTTGAAACAGCTGTCCTCTCTGGCGCATAAGGTGGAGGATTTATTCTCGTATTACAGGGAGCAGCAAGGAGAGATCAAAGAGGTGCCTTCGGACTTGTTTGACCTGTTGTTCGCCGTGCTGGATTATATGGAAGATGAGCTCAAACGCATGGTTCAGCCGGATTACGTTCCGGGAGATGCAGAGGCTTTGGAGGAAAATGCTGACGCATATCTGAGCCGGATCAGCAATGGCCAGGTGTCAGAACAGGAGGAGACAAAAGAGGAGATTCCTGAGACAGAACAGGATGTGATACCGCCTCAAATGGCGGCAAAGAATGGCGTTATTGTGCAGATTTTGTTTGAAGAAGGCTGCAGAATGGAGAATGTCAGGGCCTTTATGCTGGTCCGGCAGATGAAAGGAATGTGCAGCGATCTGGAGACATATCCTTCCGATCTGGAGCATGCTCCGGAAACTTCCGGGATCATCAGCGAACAGGGCCTGATGATCCGCTTTGTAAGCGAACGCAAAGAAGAAGTACTGGAGATTCTGAAACGGGGACTCTTTGTGGAGACGTGCAGGGTTATCCAGGAGCGTCTGCCAGCGCCGGCGCCAAAAGAGGCGAACCAGCAGGGCAGGGAAGCCGCAGAGAATAAAGAAGCAGAGTTTCTCAGTGTGCGAAGCGACAGGCTGGACCAACTGCAGAATCTGGCAAGAGAGATGCTGATACAAATGATGTCCCTTGAGAACCAGTTGGAATCCAACGGTATGGACGATATCAGGGAAGGGGCTGCACACCAGCTTGAACGCCTTGTCAGTGAGGTGGAGCGGACTGTGATGGAGATGCGCATGGTGCCTCTCGACCGGATCGTGCCGAAGCTGAGGCGGATTCTGAGGGATATCTCCAGGGATGAAGATAAGGAAGTGGAGTTTGTTTCCAACTGTGGAGATATAGAAGCTGATAAAAGTGTGGTGGACTATGTGTCCGAGGCTTTGGTACACCTGATCAGAAATGCAGTGGATCATGGAATCGAATCCCCCGAAGAGCGGACTGCCGCCGGAAAAGACCGCCGGGGAAAGGTGGTCTTTTCTGTGGAGAGTACCGTGGGAGAGGTTCTGATCTCTATAGCAGATGACGGTCGGGGACTGGATCAGGAGAAGATATGCGCGAAGGCCAAAGAAAGAGGCATGCTGACCAAGCCTGTGGAAGAGTACAGCCGCCAGGAGATTCTGGATTTGATCCTGCAGCCCGGCTTTTCCACGAAAGAGGAAGTGTCTGAGTATTCCGGCCGCGGCGTGGGAATGGATGTGGTAAAAAGCGTCCTGGAAAGTGCGGGAGGCAATATTTTCATTGAAAGCGAGCAGGGCAGGGGAAGTACATTTACGCTGTCCGTGCCGCTGACACTGGCTACCATGGAATGCATTCGTTTCCGTGTGGGCGAATACCGTTTCTCCATGCCTGCACGCTACGTGTATCAGTTTCTGGAGTATGGAGAAAATAAAAAAAACATACAGGAGAATCAAGGCTGTTCCTACATCCTGTTTGAGAACAGAATGGTGCCAATGATTGACCTCCGGAAGTTCTACGGCCTGGAAGGGGAGAGCCCGGATTCTGCGGTGCTTGTCTATGTGCACGGTACGGAGAAAGAGGGATGCATCATGGCAGACCGTATGTATGAACAAAAGAGAATTGTTGTAAAACAGCTGCCGGCTCTCTTCGGGGTTGACTTCCGAAGAAAGACGGGAGTCAGCGGTATGAGTATTATGGGAAACGGCAAGGTATGTACTGCGCTGGATCTGGAGATGCTGTTTGGATTATATGAGAAAGGGAACCTATGGAATTAGAGAATACTACGGAATTGCTCTGCATTCAGGGCAGAGAAAGAAAATACGCCTTTGAATTTCCTTATATTACAGAGATATGTCCCGGGCTGCAAATCTCGAAAATTCCCTGTCTTCCAGAATGTTTTACAGGAGTATGCAATTATAAAGGGATGATAATACCGGTTATTCACACCAAAGACCTGGAAGAGAAATCATCGGCCAGACATATTGTAATTGTCTGCCGGTACCGGGATTATCAGCTCGGCATTGAACTTTGGGGTGAGCCCTATATCCTTTCTGTGGAAAACTGCAGAGAGATACAGAGACCGGAGGCCGGGCCGCTCATGGAGATCTGGATCGAAAAGGCAATTCTTCAGGCAGAAGAAGAACTCTATACTGTTGTAGACCTGGAAAAAACAATCCTGAATCTGGCCAGGTATTTCCAGGAAGATTATCTACGCGTTTAGAAATAAAGTACCGGCAGTAAAATACATGAGCCGGGCTGTACTGGATGATCAGTACAGCCCGGCTCATGTATTCTGTATTGTGGTATGGTCAGAACGTATAGGGAGAAGTGGAAACCATCAGGATTTTTGCTTCCTTTTCTTTTTTGTTCATCCACCGGTGTCCGATATAATTAGGGTAATATAGAGTATCATGTTCTTCCAGCTCATAACTGCCATTGTTTTCGAGTTCAAACGTAACATTTCCCTGCAGCACGTATACGAATTCCTCTCCGCCATGGCGTGCGTATTCGCCGGAGTCTGCGCCGGAGGGGATTGTAACAGTGGCGGCGTACATTTCGTTCTTTCCGTGTATGATCAGAGATTCTGTCAAAGCCTTTCCATTGCTTGTGTTTCTGACAAATGATTTTTGGTCTCCAAAACGGACCAGCTGTACCTGTGAATCCTCCTCTAAAAACAGGGAGAAAACGGGGATGTCAAGGGTATCACAGATGGCCTTCAGCGTCAGCAGATTTGGGGATGTCTTGCCGGTTTCGATCTGGCTGATGGTGCTTCCTGCTACCTGCGATAGCGCAGAAAGTTCTCGCAGTGACAGGTTCATCTCCTGCCGTTTGTCTTTGATTGTTTTACCGATTTTAGATAAATCCATAACGACCTCCCAGGTAATTTTAACTGAATGCCAGTATTATAACAGAAACAGATTATTCAGTCAAATAGGTGAATTGACAAAGCGTACGATATTCGTTATAATGAACAAAAAGTCAGAAAAAGGAGGTAATGGATTGGGAAGTGCAAAACAAATATATTTTAAAAATGGTTATATTCTAACCATGAATGAGTCAAACCAGGTATATGAAAACGGCAGCCTTCTGGTACAGGACGATAAAATTCTGGCAGCAGGTAAAGTGGAGCCTGGGCTGATTAAGCCGGATGCGGAAGTAATTGACCTGAATGGCAGATATCTTCTTCCGGGATTTGTCAATACGCATGTACATACATCCCAGCAGATCAGCCGCGGTGTCGGCGACGATGTGGACTTTATGACATGGCTTCATAAAAGAATGTGGCCCTTTGAGAGTAACATGACAGAAGAGGATTCATATGTTTCGACTTTGATGTGCTGTCTCGAACTGATCCGCTCCGGAGTGACCAGTTTTGCCGAGCCGGGCGGCCAGTTTGTCAGTGGTATGGTAAGAGCCGTGTCGGAGGCGGGGCTGCGGGGAAAGCTTGCCAAATCCGTCATGGACTGTGGGGAGGGGCGCCCTCCGATCTGGCAGAAGACCATGCAGGAAGAACTCGATCAGCAGGTGGACGATCTGAAAAAGTTCCATAATACTGCCGATGGAAGAGTCCAGATCTGGTTTGGGCTGAGAACGATTTTTAATAATACGGATGATCTGATTGTCAGAACAAAGGAACTGGCGGATCAATATCGTGTGGGCGTGCATATGCATGTAGCGGAGGCTAAATCCGAGATTGAGTATACGAAAGAAGTTTACGGGGAGCCAACGGTAACACATCTGCACCGTCTGGGAGTATTGGATAAAAATCTGCTGGCAGTACATACCGTGTGGCTGACAAACGAGGAAGTCGATCTGTTCAAAAAATATGATGTCAAAGTCTCCCACAACCCGGCTTCTGCCATGCGTGTTCTGGGCTTTGCCAAGATCCCGCAGATGCTGGATAAGAAAATCTGCGTCTCCATAGGGACTGACGGAGCATCTTCCAGCAACCGCATGGACATGGTGGATGAGATGTGGCTCACATCGCTGATTCATAAAGGATGGCGGCTGGATTCCACAGTGGTACCGTCAGAGGATATCTTATGTATGGCTACCAAAAACGGTGCGAGGGCGCTGTTGGATGACCAGGTGTACGGAAGCCTGGAACCAGGCAAAAAAGCGGATCTGATTGTGATTAATCCGCATGGTCCGTCCATGATGCCGGTAAACGACAGAATAGCGGCGCTTGTGACGGCGATGCATTCCACGAACATTGAAAGTACAATGTGTGATGGAAAATGGCTGATGAAGGACCGGAAAGTGCTGACACTGGATGAAGATGCAATCGTAAAAGAGGCCCAGGAACGGAGCGAGGCGATATACAGGAGAGCAGGAATCACGCTGCCCGACCGGTTTCCGGTTATCCGCTGCTAAGAGACAAGCTGAGTGCATGAGAAGCAGGAGTATGTTTCAGATAACAAAGTGTGATATCAGATAGGAGGAAAAGATATATGGACAAAAAATTATTAGAAGTTGCGGCGGGCAGAACACCTGCGGATATCGTTGTTAAGAATGGAAAGATTGTAAATGTATATACAAAAGAGATCTATGAGGGCGGTGTGGCTGTAAGCGGAAACACGATTGCGGCGGTCGGAGACGTGGACTATACAATCGGAGATAATACAAAGGTCATTGATGCGGGAGGAAATTATATTACCCCGGGATTCATTGACGGGCATATTCATCCCGAAAGCACCAGCCTGGCAATCCGTTCCTTTGCGGAACTGGTATTAAAGCACGGCACCACAGCAGTTATGACAGATCTTCATGAGGTCGGCGTTGTGGGCGGCCTGGAAGCCATCGAAGCGGTGCTCGAAGAAGCAAAGGAGACGGACCTGAAGCTGTATTTTGTTGTTCCGTCCCATGTACCGTTTGCCCCCAACCTGGAGACAAGCGGAGGACATTTTAACGGCGAAATCATTCAGAAAGCGCTGCAGAGAGAAGATTCGGTCGGCCTGTCTGAAATTGTGGGACCATACGTCTTATCCGGATTTCCGGATCTGCTGGAGTCCATGGAGAAAGCGAACAAGATGCCTGGGAAGACCTGTCAGGGGCATCTCCCGGATATGATGGGGCCAGCTTTGAATACCTGCCTTGCAGCCGGAGTGACCACGGATCACGAATCCCTGAACGGAGAGGAGGCGGCTGCCAGATTAAGGAATGGCTGCCACCTTATGATCAGAGAGGGATCAGCTGCCCAGAACCTTGCAGACTGCTTGAAAACGATCCTGGAAGAGAAACTGGATACATCCAGAGTCAGCATTGTTACGGATGACCTTCATACCGTCGATGCAGTGGACAAAGGACATCTCGATGAAGCAGTGCGCAGGGCACTGAAGGCGGGAGTCGATTTCCCGACCGTTATACAGATGGTTTCCCTCAATGCTGCCAGGGCGTTCCACCTGGACGATGAAATCGGCGGCCTGGCGCCCGGGCGCAGGGCGGATATCAACATTACAACCGGGGAAGAAGACTTCCGCGTATTAAGCGTCATCGCTGGCGGAAAAGAAATCGTGGATAATGGCAGGTGCCTCATATCCTATCCAAAGGCAGAGCATGCACCATGCCTGTTAAACACCACGAAACTGAAAAACCCAATCACCCCGGAAAGCTTCCGGATCGAAGCTCCAGAGGGAGCAAAAAAGGTAAAAGTAAAGGTAATGGATACCCTGCCATGGATACCGATCACGCAGGGGCGTGAGGCGGAACTGCCGGTAGTCAATGGTGTGGTACAATGTGACGTGGAGCAGGACGTACTCTACATTGCGCAGGTAGAGCGTTACGGGGTAAACGGTAACGTCGGCAAAGCATTCATGGGAGGGTTCCATCTCAAAGAGGGTGCAATTGCCTCTTCCGTAGGACACGATAACCACAACATTATCGTAATGGGAACAAACTTCGAAGACATGGCCATAGCGGTCAACCACCTGATTGAAATAGGCGGCGGCCAGAACATCGTCAAAAACGGCGAGATACTGGCGGAGATATCTTACCCGATCTGCGGCCTCCTCTCAGACCTGTCAGGAGAAGAGCTTGCGGACGAGAAACGGAAACTCAACGGAATCATCCACGAACTCGGTTCACCGATTACCATTCCATTTATGTTCCTGTCCTTCATCTGCCTGGCAGCCATACCAATGTATGCAGTTACAGACGTAGGATTTATAGATGTAATAAACCAGGAAGTTATTTCACCCATAATCGAGGTCACCGAGTAAAGGTGAGATCCCTTGGGGGATAGCAAAATCCCTTTTCAGGACAACATAAAGGGGCCGCCGGGAAATGAAATTTACAAACTACATATTGAGGCAGACTGTGAAGTCATGCAGCAATATATAGTATGAATCAATCATTTCCCGACGGCCCCTTCAAGTTGTCCTTCCTTTTTGGGCGTCCGTCTTTATGATCATCCGCCAATTAATCCACCAGCTTATACCCATAGCGTATTTTGCGGTATATTTTCCATATAATGAGCGCCGGAAAACTGACGGCAATATAAAGTGATGAAAAGATGCCCACAGCGCCTCCCACTACCATTAAGATAGTCATTCCTATATTTTCCATAGCCTTATCTCTCCCTTTCCTTTTCCTGATCATTTTATGACTTATTGTAAAGGAAAAGGCAGTATACCAAAAGAGTTTGGGCGTTTTCTTAGCGGTACTTTAACGGGGAAACGGACTGCGGATTACACGGAAGAAGGCTGGGAATTGCTGTCAAATTCGTCTTCTTTCATGCGGTACCCAACCCCTACTTCCGTATAAATATACTGCGGCTGCGCGGGATCGTTTTCTATTTTTCTGCGGATATTTGCCATGTTTACGCGCAGGATTTTATTATCACTGTCTGCATAGGGCCCCCATACATTTGACAGAATCGAGGCATAAGTTATGACTTTACCGGAGTTCTGTGCCAGGTAGGCTACTATTTTATACTCGATAGGCGTCAGATGTACCGCTTTCCCGTCAATGGTAAGAATGCGCTTGGAGAAGTCCAGCAGCATACTGCCGCACTGGTAGGGGCGTATGTACAGAGAACTATCCGTATACAGCCTGTTGCTGTGGCGCAGGGATGCCCGGATGCGGGCCAGGAGCTCTGAGGTGCCAAATGGTTTTGTGATGTAATCATCCGCGCCCAGATCCAGAGCGGCCACTTTTTCCTTTTCTGCTGAGCGGGCGGAGATTACGATGATCGGTATGCTGGACCAGGCCCGCACTTCCTGAATAATCGAACATCCGTCAAGATCAGGCAGGCCGAGATCCAGCAGGATAATGTCCGGACATTGAGAGCCGATCAGACTGAGCCCCTCTTTGCCGGTGTCTGCGCATAAGACCTTGTAATCGTGTTTTTTCAATATTTTACTTACAAATGTCAGGATTTTCTTTTCATCTTCAATTATCAGAACTGTAACTTTATGCGTCATATTCATGATCCCTCTCCTTTGGCAGTGTAAAAGTAAATTCAGCCCCATTTTCATGGTTAGCGGCAGTAATCGTGCCGCTGTGTGCAGTAATGATAGTCTTGCAGATTGACAGGCCGATTCCGACGCCTCTGTAGCTGTCGGCCGCACTGCGGGTGTATTTTCCCTCAAAGATATAAGGGAGCTGCATTTCATCCAGTCCGATGCCGTAATCCCGGATTTTAAAGCTGACATAATCACGCTCGTTAGTTACGGTCAGCTCTAATGGTTTTTCAGTATGTGAATGGACGCAGGCGTTTTCCATCAGGTTAATCAGCACCTGTTCGATCAGAGTTGCATCCATGGGAACTATAAGAAAATCTTCCGGCATATTTACACAAATCTTTATCTTAGGATTGCGCTTCCGGGTTCTCGTAATTGCCTCGGAAATGACCTCCTCCACGACTTCAGGCGACTTCTTCACTTTTCCGGAATCATCCTGAATCCGGGTGACGGTCAGCAGATTTTCGACCATGTTTAAAAGCCAGCCTGCATCCTCATGGATATTGTGTATCAGCTCCCTCTTTTCTTGATCTGTAAGGTCGTCATAATCCTCCAAACAAGAGGCGGAAGAGCCGATGATGGTCGTAAGCGGTGTGCGCAGGTCATGGGAAACCGCACGCAGCAGGTTGGCACGGATTCTTTCTTTTTCTGTCTCTGCCAGTTTACGTTCCTTTTCGTCCAGTATTACCTTCTGTTTTTTTATACGGGTGGTAGTGGTACTGGTGATAATACTGACTGCCAGCATGCCCAGAAATGTGATCGGGTAGCCGTCCAGGGTAAAATCCATCCGGAAAAAAGGATAGGTAAAAAATACATTTACCGCTGCAACGCAGAAGACCGAAGCACAGATTCCATAAATGTAGCCGTCCGTGTTAAGCGCAATCAGAATGAGTGCTAGAATGTAGAATAAAGCAATATTTGCGGAACTTTTATTTCCCAAATGGAAAAATAAAAAGGATAAAACACTCGAGATTGCGAGAAACAGAAGAGTAGCCCCCAGATTTCTAAGTATTTTTTTCATCAATAATAATCACCTCATTATCAAGCATATCATAAACCTAAAAAAAATCCACATTAAATTAATAAGACCATGTAAAAACCAGATCAGCAGCAGGGAGAAACATCCCACAGAAGCAGGAAATATGTACCATCGGGGATTTATTGACATGCCATATGAATAGCCTTACAATGACAGAGGTATGTTTATAAGAAAGCATAAAATATGCAGAAAAAAGGAGGTTTTATGAATGGACACAAGTAAGTTAAATAGAATACTGGGGGCAATGGAACAAAAAAGCGTTCCGCAGATGATCATTGCGGATCCGCTCACCATTTTCTGGCTGACGGGAAAGATGATTGTTCCGGGAGAAAGATTATTAGCGCTGTATCTGAATGTGAATGGGAACCACAAGCTGGTAATCAATGAGCTGTTCCCGCAGGAGAAAGATCTTGGGGTTGATCTGGTCTGGTATAACGACATACAGGATGGTGTTGAGATTCTGTCACAGTATGTGGAGAAAGATAAAACAATTGGCATCGATAAAATCTGGCCGGCGAAATTCCTGCTCAGATTACAGGAATTGGAGGCTGGCAGCCGTTTTGTGAACGGTTCCATGATTGTTGACTATATCAGAATGATCAAAGATGAAAAAGAACAGGAGCTGATGCGGGAATCGTCCAGATTGAATGATGCTGCGGTAGAAAAGCTGATCCCATGGGTTGGAAAAGGACTCACAGAAAGGGAACTGAGCGCCAAGATCCGCGAGATATACAAGGAACTTGGATGCGAGGGCGTATCCTTCGAACCGATCACAGCGTATGCTAAGGGCGCAGCCGATCCGCATCATGTAACAGATGACTCCAGAGGAAAGCGTGGAGACTGTGTAATTCTGGATATAGGCGCATTTAAAAACAACTATGCATCGGACCTGACAAGAACTGTATTCATAGGAGAAGTATCTGACCGGGCAAAAGAGATCTATGACATTGTCGCAGAGGCCAACAGAAGAGGAATCGAGGCCGCCAGGCCGGGGAACAGAATGTGTGATGTAGATGCTGCATGCCGTGATTATATCACGGAAAAAGGATTCGGCCCATACTTCACACACAGGACAGGCCACTCCATCGGCCTGGAAGACCACGAATTCGGCGATGTATCTTCCGTCAATGAAGACATCATCAAACCAGGACAGTGCTTCTCGGTAGAGCCTGGAATTTATCTGCCGGATGAGGGGATCGGCGTCCGTATCGAAGACATTGTGCTCATCACGGAAGACGGATGCGAAGTACTCAACCACTTTCCAAAAGATCTTATCATTGTTCCGGAAGAGTAGGAACCGGGGCATAACTCAACAGATCCACAATGCTCCGCCGTCCGCCCTCTTTTAGATATTCTGATAATTGACGGAGGGCGGAATGCGGAGTGCATAAAGTTCTTCCAATTGAATAAATTTCCCAAATACAATACAATTTCTGCAAAATACATTGTTAATTCCTGCATTCTTTGCTAGAATGAGATCAACAGACCCGGTAAAGAAGGAGGTGCTGAATCATTTATAGGCCGGGAATATGTTAAAAGGGATTGGTTTTTAGGAGGTTATTATGGAAAGGTTATTGTATTTGGTTCCGGCAGTTGGAGTGCTGACACTGCTGTTTGCCGCATATCTGGCGGTAAAAGTAAGCAGAGCAGATGCCGGGAACGACAAAATGAAGGAAATTGCCGGCGCAATTAGTGAAGGCGCACAGGCTTTCCTGAAATCAGAATATAAAATTCTGGTTATTTTCGTTGCGGTGCTATTCATACTGATCGGTGTGGGCATCGGCAACTGGGTTACAGCAGTATGCTTTGTGGTGGGCGCTCTATTTTCAACGCTTGCCGGTTATTTTGGCATGAATGTGGCGACGAAGGCAAATGTCAGGACGGCAAATGCGGCAAAAGAGAGCGGCATGAATAAGGCATTGTCCATTGCATTTTCCGGCGGAGCAGTTATGGGAATGTGTGTTGCGGGGCTTGGTGCACTGGGAGTAAGCCTGGTTTATATCATCACCCGCAATGTAGACATCCTGTCAGGGTTCAGCCTTGGAGCTTCGTCCATCGCGCTGTTTGCCCGTGTGGGCGGAGGTATCTATACCAAGGCGGCCGACGTGGGAGCGGACCTGGTTGGAAAGGTAGAGGCAGGGATCCCGGAGGATGACCCGCGTAATCCGGCAGTAATTGCGGATAATGTAGGCGATAATGTAGGGGATGTGGCAGGCATGGGAGCGGACCTTTTTGAATCTTATGTAGGTTCCCTTGTATCGGCACTGACTCTTGGCGCTGTCGGGGCAGCAGTATCCGGAGTGGTATTTCCGCTTGTAATAGCGGCCTGTGGTCTGCTGGCATCGATCATCGGTACATTTTTCGTAAGAGGAGATGAAAAGTCCAGCCCTCAGAAGGCTCTGACAAGAGGCAGCTACGTTTCTGCGATTCTTGTCATTATTGCATCCGTTGTACTTAGTAAAGTGTTATTTGACGGTTTCCAGGCGGCCATTGCGGTAATCGCAGGCCTTGTTGTGGGAGTAATCATAGGAAGTGTAACAGAGTATTATACATCATCAGATTATAAACCGGTTCAAAAGATTGGCAACCAGTCAGAGACAGGTCCGGCAACCACAATTATCAGTGGTATCGCAGTCGGCATGCAGTCTACTGCATTTCCGCTCCTTCTGATTTGTGCAGGTATCTTTGTGTCGTATAAGGCGAACGGTTTGTATGGAATCGCACTTGCGGCAGTAGGTATGCTTTCTACAACCGGTATTACGGTGGCGGTAGATGCATATGGCCCGATTGCGGACAACGCAGGCGGTATTGCAGAGATGTCCGGACTGGATGAATCCGTACGTGAGATTACCGATAAGCTGGATTCTGTGGGAAATACAACTGCAGCCATGGGGAAAGGTTTTGCAATCGGTTCAGCTGCACTGACTGCGCTGGCCCTGTTTGTGTCCTATGCTGAGGCTGTCAAGCTGCAGTCTATCAACCTGCTGGATTATAAGGTCATCATCGGGCTTTTCATTGGCGGGATGCTGACATTCTTATTCTCCGCATTAACCATGGACTCCGTGTCAAAAGCCGCTTATAAGATGATTGAAGAAGTAAGGCGGCAGTTCCGCGAGAAACCGGGTATTATGAAGGGGACAGATAAACCGGATTATACCTCTTGTGTTGCGATCTCTACAAAAGCGGCCCTTCGGGAGATGCTTCTGCCGGGTGTGATGGCAGTTGCAGTGCCGGTTGTGGTTGGAATCGTATTGGGCACCGATGCACTGGGCGGACTCCTCGCAGGAGCGCTGGTAACAGGCGTACTGATGGCGATATTTATGGCCAATTCAGGCGGAGCCTGGGATAACGCGAAGAAATACATAGAAGAAGGCCACCATGGCGGGAAGGGCAGTGAAGCCCATAAGGCAGCCGTAGTAGGCGACACGGTCGGGGATCCGTTTAAAGATACTTCAGGACCGTCAATCAATATTTTGATAAAACTTATGACGATCGTTGCGCTTGTATTTGCCCCGCTGTTCCTCTCTGTAGGAGGGCTCTTGTAAAGGGGAACTATTGCCTAATGGCGGACGCTGTGCGGAATTGGAATATGCCTCTTCTGGATACGGAATTAGGGCATAAGTGCCGCTAATCAAAATCAGAGCCAGCATGATGAACACCGCCGACACTTGCGAGAATTCTGATGAATTCTCACTTCGGGTCGGCTTGAATCCAGGCCTTGTGGGCCTGGATTCAGTTCACATGCTGGCTCTGATTTTGATGAAGCGGCACTAATGCCCTAAAAGACGCATCCAGAAGAGGCATATTCCAATTCCGCACAGCTGGTGCATCCTGTAGATAGAAAACCCCTTGCGTTTGTGGGGAGCCGCGGGGACGGTGGATCTGAGCAGGCTATTTTAGCTCCCCATCTCCCAAGCACGTCTTGATTTCACTTGTAAATTTCTTATCTATTGCGGTATTCCTGAAGAACATGCTGGATTCTTTCGTTCGGATTAAGCAGTGTGCTGATGGATCCGTCATGGTTGAGCGTATCGACCAGCAGTGCGATATATTTGCTCATATCGCAGTTGATATAATATGGCCTGGACAGGAGCTCCGGAGACTGGTAGATTAAATTCGTTGTCAGAATTCCTGTGAGAACACCGTCCTCGTATGCCTTGTCGAACTTGTCCATTCCGTTGGTGAACAGGCCGAATGTTGCTGCGGCATAGATTCGCTTTGCTTTCCTGCGCTTTAATTCGGTCGCAACTTCAATCATACTGTCACCGGAAGAGATCATATCGTCGATGATGACGACGTCTTTGCCCTCTACGGAACTTCCCAGGAATTCATGGGCAACAATGGGGTTGCGTCCGTTGACTATCTTTGTATAATCGCGGCGTTTGTAGAACATACCCATATCAAGGCCAAGGACATTGGCAAGGTATACGGCACGGTTGGTGCCGCCTTCATCCGGGCTGATAATCATCATGTGTTCCGTGTCAATCTGAAGGTCGTCAACATTGCGCAGAAGGCCCTTGATAAACTGATAAGTCGGCGGTACAGTTTCGAAGCCGTTCAGAGGGATTGCATTCTGAACCCTTGGATCGTGCGCATCGAAAGTGATAATATTGTCCACGCCCATGCGGACAAGTTCCTGGAGTGCAAGTGCACAGTCCAGAGATTCCCGCCCGTTTCTTTTGTGCTGCCGGCTTTCGTATAAAAATGGCATGATGACGTTAATACGCCGGCCTTTACCGCCGATTGCGGCAATGACGCGCTTCAGATTCTGAAAATGGTCATCTGGTGACATGTGGTTAATATTGCCCGTCAGGGAGTAGGTGATATTGTAGTTGCATACGTCTACCATAAGATAGAGATCCATCCCGCGTACGGATTCATTGATAATGCCTTTTGCCTCGCCGGAACCGAATCTCGGCACAGCACAGTCTACAATGTAAGTGTCCTTTTCGTATCCTGAGAATGCTACATCATCCTTGTGCTCAATGGCACTTTCCCTCCTCCATTTGACAAGGTAATCATTGACCTTTTTTCCGAGTTCCTCGCAGCCCACGACCGGAATCAGGCCCAGAGCGCCTACTGGAATGTTTTCTAGAGTTCTTTCTGTGCGGTGTAACATGAGTGTTCCTCCCTGTTTTTGATTAATTTCTTTTTGATTCTGATATCATCTCCAATCAGTTTGAGCATCGTGTAATTACTGGTTATTCTGGAGAATGACCGTTCTGTATAAAGGTCGGCCAGAGTGTCCAGAGACAGATTGGTTGATATAATGGTTGATTTGCGGCTGAGCAGCCGTTCATTAATGCAGGTAAAAAACTGTGATGCCACAAATGAGTTCGTGAATTCTGTTCCAAGATCATCGACAATCAGCAAATCGCAGTCAAATATATACTCATACATATTCTGTGCATCAATATTGTTTTTGTCAAATGTATTCTTGGCCAGAATTGAAAAAAACTTTGAAGATGAAAAGTAGAGAACGGAATATTCTCTGTCCATCAGTTCTTTTGCAATACAGTTAGAAAGGAAAGTTTTGCCTACTCCTACGTCCCCGTAAAGGAAGAGGTTGTTAAATTCTGTTCCGAATGTGTCGGCGAAATGATGGCATAGCTTAAGGGCATCCTGTATTACCTGCATGGAAGAACGCCCTGTTTTAGTGTCTATATAATTGTTTGAATAGTAATCAAGAGAAAAGGTACCGAAGTTCTCCTGCTTTAGAACCTGCTTCAGATTGGACTGTTCATAGAGGATGCCAATCACCGCCTTCTTAAAGCAGTGGCACTTCTGATTGCCAATGTAGCCTGTATCCATACAGTCTTTACAGTCATAAATAGGTTCCAGATAATTCTCAGGGAATCCTCCGGAATGCAGAAGATCTTTTTTACTGCTTCGCAGAATCGCCAGTTCCTCTTTCAGGGAATCTATGGCCTTGTCGTCCCCATTCAACAGCTTGCGGCCGTACTGGACGGAGAGAATGGAAATGGATTCATCGATCGATTTAAATTCCGGAAGCTTTTTATACACCTCTTCATAATGTCTGGTCAATCTATCGTGATTACGGAGCTGGCGCTGTTCATAATCACGCATAATGGCCTGATATTGTGATGCTTTAAGTCCCAAGTTTATGCTCCTTTTAATTACTGTTTAATAGTTGCTCTTCCAGCGACTCCATGTCGTAGGCGCGTCTTTCGAAGTTGTTAAGATTCTTGGAGACTGGCTTCTGCCTGGAGTCAGAAGACTTCCTGGAAGACTTTTCTTTCTGGAATGCTGCGTCCAGAACAGCGATATCTTTCAGATGGATTACCTGATTTTCATTCCACTTGGTGAGGATCGAATCAGCATATTCAAAACTGGGCTGATGGGTAGCCGTTATAGTCCGGCTGCAGGCTTCCTGAATGATATCGAGAGTAAAGCCGAATTCTTCCGTCCATTTCTTAATATAAGAAAGTTCAGCTGCCGCGGGTCCTCTGTTCTTAATGCCAAATGCATTCAGAACGGTGTAGCAGTTCTTATTGTATGCTGAGGAATGCTGGCGGGCCTGTTCAACCGAAGTAACACCACTGTCTGACCAGGAGAGGGCAACTTTTTGAATATAGTGAATACTTCTATGACCGTTCTCAACGCAGGATTCAATCAGATATTCGATTAAATCGGCTGACATGCCAAGTGTCTCATAAAAATATGTAATAGCGTCCACATCGGTGCTGGACAAGGTCTTGCCGAGGTACTGTTCCGCTATGAAAAGAAGCGACTTTAATTCTTTTTGCGCTTTGAAGGAAGTCAGGGGAATTGCTTTTGACTTCGGTTCAGCCGGACACGCAGCTGCAGGCTGCGAGGCTGGCTGTGCAGCGGGCTTCCGCTCTCTGGCTGCCGGCTTTGCAGTGGCAGGAGCGCCCTTCAAGGCAGTTACTTTTCTTGGGGCGATGGAGGGGGTCCGTTCCAGTTCAATTCCAATGATCCGGCCTTCTTCATCTTTTTCCAGGCTTAAAAGCCCTTCAGATTCCCAAAATCTGAAGGCCCTCAGAATATCGTTCTCGGTGTTGTTCAGACAATCAGCAATCGTAGAGATTGTGAGAGAAGAACAGGGATCATCGAGATGCCTCAGCAGGAATAAATAGACCTTTACAAATTCACCGTTCGCCTGGATCATATAGTTATCTATAAAATCATTTGTAACCAGGGTCACGTTTGTCTGGAATTTATTCTTCAATGTCAGTGTTTTCATAAATTATGTTTCCCCACCCTTCGCTTTTTTGCAACCGTTCAAGCAGGCCTGAACGGTGACCTTTTCTTACCAGAGTATGTCAGATCGAATACATACCCGGCTGAATGTTCCGTTTAGTAGGATGATTAAGGCAGATTTAAAAAGCGCAGCCGTATCTGCGCTGGTTAAATCGGGGTTAATCAGGCCGCTGAGCGGGAAGGTCAGGCGGGTGCAGTATTAGTCTTAAATAGATTTAACTCTTATGCGTATAGGTATTATAGCACCTTATTGTTGAGGGACAAAGTGTTTTTTAGTGGGTAAAACAGAGTTTTTTGTAGATAACTGTGTGGGGAAAGTGTGGATAAGTTTTATTTTAACAGTTCTTCCCCGATATTTACTACATCTCCAGCTCCCATAGTTATCAACAGGTCACCGGGTTTACAGTTCTCTCTTAAGAAATCTTCGATTTCCTCAAAACACGGAAAATAATGTGAGTCGGTTCCCAGTTTTGAGAGCTCCTGCGCCAGATCGCTGGAGGATATTCCCAGCGTATCCGTTTCTCTTGCGGCGTAGATATCTGCTAAGACCACATGGTCCGCATGGGACAGAGCCTCTGCAAACTCATGGAAAAATGCCTTTGTCCGGGTGTAAGTGTGGGGCTGGAATACACACCACAGTCCTTCGTGCGGATAGTGCTTTGCAGCCTTTAAGGTTGCGGCAATTTCTGTGGGATGGTGGGCATAATCATCCACGATTGTGGTGCCGTTTAGGGTGCCCTTGTATTCAAAACGGCGGTCTGTCCCGGAGAAGGAGATCAGCCCCTTCTGTATCATATCGGCTGGAACGCCAAGCAGCTCTGCAACTGCGATAGAAGCAAGCGCATTGGAAACATTGTGGTCTCCGGTGACAGAAAGGACAACGTGTTCTGCAGGAGTTCCGTTCCGAAGCAGGTCAAAAGAGACACAGCCTTTATCGTCGTAACTGATATTCTGCGCGCTGTAGTTGGAATCCGGGGAACTTCCGTAAGTGATGACGCTGCAGTTAAGCCCATCGCAGATCTCTTCATAGTTCTGTATATTTGAATTGATAACAAGGGTTCCGTCGGGAGGGAGCAGGGATGCAAACTGGTGAAATGAATGACGGATATCTTCCAGGTCTTTGAAAAAGTCCAGATGATCTTCTTCTATATTGAGGATAACGCTGATTCTGGGGTAAAAATCCAGAAAGCTGTTTGTATATTCACAGGCTTCCGTAATAAAGGTTTCGGAATTACCTACACGTATGTTGCCGCCGATGGCCTGCAGAATGCCGCCAACCGATATAGTTGGGTCCAGATTTCCTTCCAGGAGAATATGGGAAATCATGGAGGTGGTTGTGGTCTTCCCATGTGTTCCGGAAACGGCAATGGGATTCTTATAGTTTTTCATCAGCTGTCCAAGCAGTTCTGCCCTGGTAAGCATCGGTATCTTACGTGCAACTGCTTCAATCAGCTCCGGATTATCACGGCTGATAGCAGCAGTGTAAACCACACATTCAATCCCATCTATAATATTGCCGGCCTTCTGTCCGTAAAATATGCGGGCACCCTTGTCTTCCAGCTGCTGAGTTAGTGGTGACTTTCTGGAATCAGAACCAGATACTGTAAATCCTTCTTTTAGAAGTATCTCGGCCAGACCACTCATGCTGATGCCGCCAATCCCTATAAAATGGATATGAATTGGTTTTTTGAAATTGATCTTATACATAAATTTATTCCTTCTCCTTTAAAAAAATCTTAAAATTTGTCATAAACATTAACTGCTTTTTATATTATACTATATATGGGGAAATTTTAAAGATGTTCTTTTTGTGCAAAATTAACAAAAAGGCAAAACGTTCCGCTAAAAATTTGTAAAAAATGTGTGCGGGAGATAAAAGTGTGTTATAATAAACCCAACTAACTAGAAATGAGGTGACGACATGATTAAAAAGGAAATGATTGCAATGCTGTTAGCAGGAGGACAGGGCAGTCGATTGGGAGTCCTTACCGCAAAAGTGGCCAAGCCGGCAGTAGCATTTGGCGGAAAGTACCGTATTATTGATTTCCCGCTCAGTAACTGTATTAATTCAGGCGTAGATACCGTGGGTGTTTTAACACAGTATCAGCCTTTACGATTGAATACTCATATTGGAATTGGAATTCCGTGGGATTTGGACCGCAATGTCGGAGGGGTGACGATTCTTCCGCCGTACGAGAAGAGTACAAGCAGTGAGTGGTATACAGGGACAGCGAATGCGATTTACCAGAACCTCGACTATATGGAGACCTATAACCCTGATTATGTACTGATTCTTTCAGGAGATCACATTTATAAGATGGATTATGAAGTGATGCTGGATTTCCACAAGGCGAATAAAGCTGATGTCACCATAGCCGCCATGCCGGTACCGATGGAGGAAGCAAGTCGTTTTGGTATTGTCGTTACAGATGATGAGAGCAGGATTAAAGAATTTGAAGAGAAACCGGAAAAACCGAGCAGCAACCTGGCATCAATGGGTATCTACATATTCAGCTGGCAGGTACTGAAGGATGCGTTGCTTAAACTTTCGGAACAGCCGAATTGTGATTTCGGAAAGCATATCATTCCGTACTGCCACGAGAATGGCAAGCGGATGTTTGCATATGAGTACAACGGCTATTGGAAAGATGTCGGAACACTGAGCTCTTACTGGGAAGCGAATATGGAATTAATCGATATTATTCCCGAGTTCAACCTCTATGAAGAATTCTGGAAGATCTATACCAACAGTGCCAACATTCCACCACAGTATATTTCGGAACAGTCCGTAGTTGACAGATGTATTATCAGCAACGGTTCGGAGATCTACGGCGAGATTCATAATTCTGTGCTTGGAGGCGGTGTAACTGTAGGTAAGGGGAGCATTATCAGAGACTCCATTATTATGAGGGATGTTACCATTGGAGATAACTGCGTGATTGATAAGGCGATTATTGCCGAGGGAACCAGGATTGGCAGCAATGTCGTGATTGGAATAGGAAGCGAAGTTCCGAACAAAGAAAAACCGAATATTTACGGCGGCGGTCTTGCAACTATCGGTGAGAATTCAGAGATACCGTCAGGAGTACAGATCGGTAAGAATACCGCCATTAGTGGTGTTACGTCCATAGAGGATTACAGCGCCGGAGTACTTGCAAGCGGAGAGACATTAATAAAGGCAGGTGATCGTGTATGAGAGCAGTAGGTATTATCTTAGCAGGCGGAAATAACAGAAAGATGCTGGAACTGACTTCCAAACGTGCTGTTGCAGCGATGCCTGTAGCTGGCAGTTACAGGGCAATTGATTTTGCGTTGAGCAACATGGCAAACTCCCATATTCAGAAGGTGGCCGTGCTGACACAATATAATGCAAGATCCCTGAATGAACATTTGAATTCATCCAAATGGTGGGATTTTGGGAGAAAGCAGGGCGGGCTGTTTGTATTCACCCCTACGATTACGGCAGAGAATGGTTACTGGTACCGTGGAACGGCGGATGCTGTCTATCAGAATCTGGATTTCCTGAAGAAGTGCCATGAGCCGTATGTAATCATTACATCAGGAGATGCGGTGTACAAGCTTGACTATAATAAAGTGCTTGAGTACCACATCGCGAAGAAAGCAGACATTACAGTCGTGTGTAAGGATCTGGAAGCCGGGGAGGACGCTACCCGCTTTGGTACCGTGCGCATGAATGAATCCGCAAGGATTGAAGAGTTTGAGGAAAAGCCGATGGTGGCTCACTCACATACGATTTCTACTGGTATCTATGTCATCAGGAGAAGACAGCTTATCGACCTCATCGAGCACTGTGCAGAAGAGGAAAGACATGATTTTGTAACCGATATTCTGATTCGTTATAAGAATCTGAAGAAAATATACGGTTATAAGATAAACAGCTACTGGAGTAACATCTCAACAGTGGACGCATATTACCAGACAAATATGGATTTCCTGAAACCGGAGGTGCGCAGCTATTTCTTTAAGGAGCTTCCACCGGTGAATTCCAAGGTCAGTGATCTTCCGCCGGCTAAGTATAATCCGGGGGCGGTTGTTAAGAACAGTCTCATTGGAAGCGGAAGTATTATTAACGGAACCGTTGAAAATTCCGTTTTATTCAAAAAGGTATTTGTGGGCAATAACTGCGTTATCAAGAACTCTATCATCCTGAACGACGTTTATCTTGGGGACAATACTTACATTGAAAACTGTGTAGTAGAGAGTCGCGATACGATAAGAGCGAACACAAGGCATGTTGGTGAGAATGGTGTGAAAGTGGTAGTTGAGAAAAACGAACGGTATGCATTATAAAGGTTAGGCTTATTGAGTCATGTCTCAATAGGGCGCAGAACTAATGCAGGCGGAGAAAGGAGACTTGAACATTATGCAAATCACAGATGTGCGTGTGCGCAAGGTGGCAAAGGAAGGGAAGTTGAAGGCAGTTGTTTCTATCACAATTGACGACGAATTTGTTGTCCATGATATTAAAGTGATAGAAGGTGAGAAGGGCCTGTTTATCGCAATGCCGAGCAAGAAAGCTCTTGACGGTGAATACCGTGACATCGCGCACCCAATCAATTCCGGGACCAGAGAGCGTATTCAAAGTACAATCCTGGAGAAGTATTCCCAGTCAATAGAGGACGAGCCGGAAACAGTTCTTGGGGAAATGTAAATGTAGTAAATGGAAGGCTGCTGCAGCTCTTGCGAGCTTGCAGCAGCCTGTTTTTTCAAAAAAGGGGTCTGACCCCTTTGTACCTGATTGTTATAAATTTCACAATGCGACGATATTTATTGATTTAAGCCGGTCTGTCTGGAAGTCCATTATTTTGCCTGTGCGCGGATGTTTAAACTTCAAACGGCAGGCAAACAGCTGAAGCCCGCAGGACTCAGAAGTCTTCTCGGATTCCCGGCCATACTTTCTGTCACCTGCGATGGGGGTTCCCATATGTGCCATCTGTACTCTGATCTGGTGGTGGCGGCCTGTTTCCAGGGTGATCTCCGCCAGTGAACAGGCAGAATCCGGACTGGATTCTATAATTTTATAATGCAGGAGCGCTTTTTTTGCACACGGAGTTTCAGGTGTGCAGACCTTTGTCGTATTGTTTCTGCCGTCTTTTACAAGGTAATCTGCCAGATCTTCCTCTATGGCGGCGGGGATTCCGGTGAGGAGCGCACGGTAATGCTTGCCGAATCCGAACCGGGTCAGCTGTTTGTTCAGTTCCCGGGCGGCAGCAGGCGTCTTGGCAAATACGAGAAGGCCTTCCACCGGCTGATCGAGGCGGTGGATGACGGCGAGGTAGGGCGGCTGTTTTCTGGGATTGTTTTTATGGATATGGTTTTTCAGAATACTGATCATATCGGGGGTTCCTATTCGGCTGCTTTGGGTTGGTATTCCGGCCGGTTTGACACAAACGATGATGTCCTCGTCTTCATATAAGATGTCCGGGTTCATTTTATTTACTCCTTTGCTGGTATATCCTTGACTTTTCAGAAAAATCTGACTACACTGATTATCGTATAAAAGAAAAGCGAGGTCAAGTATGATAACATATCTGCTGTTAATAATAGGTTTTTTTCTGCTGATAAAAGGTGCGGATTTTTTTGTGGACGGAAGTTCAAGCATTGCAAAGATATTACGGGTGCCATCAATCATTATCGGCCTGACAATCGTCGCTTTTGGGACAAGCATGCCGGAGGCCTCCGTCAGTATAACGGCTGCACTTCAGGGGAAAAATGACCTTGCAGTCAGTAATGTGATCGGTTCGAATATATTTAATCTGCTGGTTGTACTTGGGGCAAGCGCGATGGTGCGTCCAATTCAGGTGAAGTGGTCTATACTGAAAAGAGAGTTCCCGTTTTCTATAATAATCACATTGGTTTTATTGCTGGGGCTTACCGGATTTCATTTCAGCGGCATACTTGAAAATGACAGAGAATACGTACTTACAAGAGGCGTGGGAATTTTTCTTCTGGTTCTGTTTATCGGATTTTTATGCGTCGCAGTGACCGATGCCATGTACTCCCGCAGGCAAATAGAACAGTCGGGAGAGCCTGTAGAAGAATATGAAGTCTTGACTCCTCTTCGCAGTGTGGGTTATATTGTAATTGGGATAGCTGGCATCATCATCGGCGGCAACTTTGTTGTGGACAGCGCGACGGAGATTGCACTGAGTTTTGGATTAAGTCAGACATTTATCGGGCTTTCTATAGTAGCATTGGGGACTTCCCTGCCCGAGCTGGTAACTTCAATGGTGGCAGCTAAAAAGGGGGAAAATGATCTCGCACTGGGCAATGTGGTTGGCTCTAATATATTTAACATTCTGTTGATCTTAGGGGCTTCCGCATCTATTACACCGATTACTGTAAATGCTTTTGCGGTTTGGGATACGGTGATCCTGATCGCGGCAAGTTTTCTGGTGTATGTGTGCGCTGTCAGCAGAAAGGGACTGTCTAAGCTGGAAGGCTTATTGTTTCTGCTGTTTTATGCAGGATTTTTTGTATATATTCTGACAAGGTAGGTGGAAAAGATGAAGAACCAGGATTGGGAACGATTTGGGGAAGATATCCGCAGGACGGTGCAGGATGCTGTGGATTCCCAGGATTTTAACAGGTTAAACCAGACAATTACAAATACCGTTAATCATGCCATGGATGGACTGGAAAAAGGCATTCATACAATGGGGGATGCTGTAGGGGATGCAGTTGACAAGACTGCGAAGAACTTTAAAAATCAATCCTGGCAGAACAGCCGCCGGCAGTCCAACGGGAATACATACAGGTATCAGGGAGGCCCGGGGCAGGAAAACGCAGGTTACCGATGGAACCCGGATTCCGGACAAAGACGGGAACAGGGATGGCAGGGACAAAGAACGCAGGACCGCGCAGCTGCTGCAGGCCGGCAGTACCGGAACGTGCAGAATTCCCCGTCTGTTCAGAAGAATACCCGTCTGTTTGTAAGCACGACCGGAACCAAAGTCGGAGGGGTTATTCTCGCTGCTGCAGGTTATACACTGGGAATTTCCATGCTTTTATTGCTGATACTCGTTGTGGTTGTAGGAATTACTGCTTTTGATTTCAGCAGCAGTTTCCGGGTAACAGCGTGTGTGCTGGGGGCATTTCTGGGGGCTGGGGCTATTCTCGCTGGTGTCGGGACAAGTCTTCTTGGAAAAGTGAAGCGGTTCCGTGTATATATCAGAGAAATGGGCGGAAAAGAATACTGTGAAATCAAGGAGCTGGCACAGCGTTTGAAAAAACCCCCCAAGTATATCGTAAAAGATCTTGAAAAGATGATCAATAAAGGCTGGTTCATGCAAGGGCATCTGGACGGCCAGAGAACCTGCCTGATCGTCAGCAATGAGGCCTATGCCCAGTATACAGACCTCATGCAGCGCATAGAAAAGCAGAAACAGGAGGAACGTCTGGAGAAAGCGCGCCGGGCTGAGGAGGATATGAATATGGACCCGCAGGTAAAAGAGATTATCCGGGCGGGGGATGAGTATATCAAAAAGATCGAAAAATGTAATGATGCGATTCCGGGGGAAGAGATTTCGGCAAAGATATCCCGTATACAGACCCTGGTGGACCGGATTTTTGACCGGGTTGAACAGAATCCGGAGAATTTACCGGATATCCGGCGGATGATGGAGTATTATCTTCCGACAACAGTCAAGCTTCTGGAGGCCTATGAGGAACTGGATGCACAGCCGGTTCAGGGAGCCAATATTATTTCATCCAAGAGTGAGATCGAGAAAACTCTGGATACTTTAAATGCAGCGTTTGAGAAACTTCTGGACAGCCTGTTCCAGGATACGGCCTGGAATGTATCGGCCGATATATCGGTTCTGAACACAATGCTGGCACAGGAGGGACTTACCAAGGACGATTTTAAAAAGTAAAAAAAAATTAGATGCAGACTTACCGGATGGAGGAAGTAAAATGAACAACGAATTTGAAGGATTTGCAGCAACCCCTGAACTGACGCTGGAACCTTTCCAGGAGCAAAAACAGGCAGTAGAGGTCGTGGAGAAAGAAGAAGTAGTATTTGATGACAACATATTGACGGATGAAGAAAGACGGGCAGTCGATAACTTTGCAAACCAGATCGACCTGACCAATTCTTCCGTTATTCTTCAGTATGGGGCAGGCACACAGAAGAAGATGGCGGACTTTTCTGAGACGGCGCTGGAGAACGTTAAGACGAAAGACCTGGGGGAAATCGGAGACCTTTTGTCTGGCGTAGTGAAAGAGCTGAAGGATTTTGATGAAGAGGAAGAGAAGGGGTTCCTGGGGATATTTAAGAAGACTTCTAACAAAATAAATGCCATGAAGTCAAAGTATACTAAGGCGGAGACAAACATTAACCAGATATGTAAAGTACTTGAGAACCATCAGGTACAGCTGTTAAAAGATATTGCGATACTGGATAAAATGTATGAGGTGAATCTGACCTACTTTAAAGAACTTTCCATGTATATACTGGCAGGAAAAAAGAAACTGCAGGAGGTACGCACCACGAAACTTCCGGAACTGCTGAATAAGGCCCAGAGAGACGGACTGCCGGAGGATGCACAGGCCGCCAGAGACCTGGACTCCATGTGCAACAGATTTGAAAAGAAAATACATGACCTCGAGCTGACCCGCACCATTTCAATCCAGACCGCGCCTCAGATCCGCCTCGTGCAGGGGAATGACACCCTTATGGTTGAAAAGATCCAGTCCACGATCGTAAATACCATACCATTGTGGAAGAGTCAGATGGTTCTGGCTCTCGGTGTGGAGCATTCGGCTCAGGCAGCTGCTGCCCAGCGCGAAGTGACAGACATGACAAATCAGCTGCTGCGTAAGAATGCCGAGAAACTGAAAATGGCAACAGTTGAAACTGCCAAAGAGTCAGAACGCGGTATTGTAGACATTGAAACGCTGAAGATGACGAACGAATCTCTGATTTCTACGCTCGACGAAGTGATGCACATCCAGCAGGAGGGCAGACAGAAACGCCGTGAGGCAGAGCAGGAGATGATGCGTCTGGAGGGCGAGCTGAAACAGAAGCTGCTGCAGGTTCAGGGATAAGATGACGTTACTGTATAAGTCCGCAGGGAATGAAAGGTAACGTAACAGGACAGACTTTCCTGAACTGATACAAGGCGAAGCCGTCAGGATCAAGATTAGCGGAGCAGAATCCCTTGACAAAGAGAGGGTTTTCGAGTAGAATCACAGTTACTACAGGCGATGAACGGGAATAGTATATGCAGGAAACGATACAGAGAGGAGGCCGTTAGGTGTGAGGCCTTTGCGGAGAATGTATAGAACCGGCCCGGGAGCTGCTGTGTGAAAGCACGGCGTAGAACCGGCGTTAACGGTGTTTGAGTGAGCTGCGTCAGGGGATGCAGTTAATTAGGGTGGTACCGCCGAGACTTTCGGTCCCTTTTTGGAGGGGAAGAAGGTCCCGGCGTTTTTGTATATTTAAGTATACCCAAAGGGCATCCCGTAACTCATGCCCTGCGGGCGGATCTGCAGCAAGCTGCAGAATAATGTATAACCGGCATACCAGGGATACCTGAGTATACAAAAACACCGGGACAGCACGACTTTCCAACACATGAAATACGGGGCAGGGGCCCTGGAGAATGGAAAAGGAGACATATTATGGCTAAGGAAAAGAAACTGGTTGAATCAATCACATCAAGAGACGAGGATTTTGCACAATGGTATACAGATGTAGTCCGTGAGGCAAAGCTGTGCGACTATTCGGGAGTAAAGGGATGCCTGAATTATCTGCCCAATGGGTATGCAATCTGGGAGAATATCCAGAGCGGCCTCGACCGGCGGTTTAAAGAGACCGGAGTAGAGAATGTCTATCTTCCTGTTCTGATCCCGGAGGCACTGCTTCAGAAAGAATCGGACCATATTGAAGGATTTGCTCCTGAAGTAGCATGGGTGACCCACGGAGGCCTGGAGAGACTGCAGGAAAGATTCTGCATCAGGCCTACATCAGAGACCATGTTCTGTGATTTGTGGAGCAGAACAGTGCAGTCTTACCGGGATCTGCCGAAAGTATGGAATCAGTGGTGTTCCGTATTGCGCTGGGAAAAGACCACGAGACCGTTCCTGCGTTCCAGAGAATTCTTGTGGCAGGAAGGACATACGATCCATGCAACATACGAAGAGGCGGAGCAGCGGACACTGACCATGCGTGATGTATACAGAGACTTTATTCAGGATGACCTGGCAATTCCCCTGATTTCCGGGCGGAAAACAGAAAGTGAAAAGTTTGCCGGGGCGCAGGACACATACACCGTGGAGGCGCTGATGCACGATGGAAAGGCACTGCAGTCCGCAACAAGCCATTTCTTCGGAAATGCATTTCCGGATGCATTTGACATCAAATATGCGGATAAGAATAACGAGCTGCACAGTGTATATGAGACATCCTGGGGGCTGTCCACCAGAATCATCGGCGCCATTATCATGGTGCACGGCGATGACAGCGGCCTGGTGCTGCCGCCGAGAATTGCACCTGTCCAGACGAGAGTGATTCCGATTGCCCAGCACAAAGAAGGCGTTCTCGAGAAGGCGAACGAGTTGCTTGGCGCCCTGAAGGATGCGGGCTATAAGGCGAAGATCGATGATTCGGAGAAGAGTCCCGGGTGGAAATTCAGTGAGCAGGAGATGCTCGGCATCCCGACCAGAATAGAAATCGGTCCAAAAGACATTGAAAACAATCAGGTTGTAGTAGTCCGGCGCGATACGAGAGAAAAGATCGTCGTATCCATGGATGAGATCACCACAAAACTGGGCGACATTCTGGAAACAATCCAGAAAGATATGTTTGACAGGGCAAAAGCATTTCTGGATGCTCATATAGACAGTGCGGTAACGATGGAAGAAATGAACGAAAAATTCCAGGGCAACCGTGGATTTATCAAAGCAATGTGGTGTGGCGACGAGGCTTGTGAAGACGAAATCAAAACCCAGACAGGCGGTGCATCTTCCAGATGTATCCCGGATGACGAAGAACATCTCTCAGACGTGTGCATCTGCTGCGGAAAACCGGCGAAGCATATGGTCTACTGGGGAAAAGCGTACTAAACTGTTAGGAGGGGCCAGTCCCTTCTGCAAAGGGGGCCGACCCTTTTGCAGAGGGGGCTGACCCCTTTGAACATCAAGAAACAAAAAAGTTCCGTAAAAATCATCGAAAATCCCTTGACTTTCCCGCAAAAACGTAATAAACTAATTTAGCGTGCATAAAAAGGCATTATTTTTTGGCGCGTAAATCAAGATAATTACGATTATCTGCAACCCCTTTCCACATAAGTGAGAAGGAAACGAAAGAATCATAGGAGGTGAAAAAGAATGCCAACATTTAACCAGTTAGTTAGAAAAGGACGTCAGACTTCTGAAAAGAAATCTACAGCACCGGCACTTCAGAAAGGATACAACTCTCTGCAGAAACGTGCTACGAATGTATCTGCACCACAGAAGAGGGGTGTATGTACAGCTGTTAAGACAGCTACACCAAAGAAGCCTAACTCAGCTCTGAGAAAAATCGCCAGAGTTCGTCTCTCTAATGGAATCGAAGTAACAAGCTATATCCCAGGTGAAGGACACAACCTGCAGGAGCATAGCGTTGTTCTGATCCGTGGAGGAAGAGTTAAGGACCTGCCAGGTACAAGATACCATATCGTAAGAGGTACACTTGATACAGCAGGTGTTGCTAAGAGAAGACAGGCTCGTTCTAAATACGGCGCTAAGAGACCAAAAGACGCAAAATAAAAGCGGCTTTTAAAGGTTTGTCTAATTAGCAGATTATGTAACTAAACAGTTAAATCGTATCACAAACAGAACTATGATTATCGAATCTTATTGAACATTAGCAGTTCAATAAGCAAAGGTTGCGGATTTATGCAGGCGCTTATTATCATTCAAAAGATGAAGCGCTGACTTTTATAGATAGGTCCCGCGGCCACGAGCACATGAAGCGCGATTTCCATAGAAAGACACATGTGAGTACCGATGAATTAATCCCGGCAGAGACCGGAAATAATGATTAAGGAGGGAAGGACCGTGCCACGTAAAGGACATACTCAAAAAAGAGATGTATTAGCGGATCCAATATACAACAATAAGGTTGTTACCAAACTTATCAACAACATTATGTTAGATGGTAAGAAGGGTGTAGCACAGAAGATTGTATACGGAGCGTTTGAGAGAGTTGAGGCAAAGGCTGATAAGCCGGCTATCGAGGTTTTCGAGGAAGCAATGAATAATATCATGCCAGTTCTCGAAGTAAAGGCAAGACGTATCGGTGGTGCAACTTATCAGGTGCCGATCGAAGTAAGAGCAGACAGAAGACAGGCTCTTGCACTTCGCTGGTTAACAACCTATTCTCGCAACAGAGGTGAGAAGACAATGGAAGAAAGGCTTGCAAATGAAATTCTGGATGCAGCCAATAACACTGGTTCATCAGTGAAGAAGAAAGAAGATATGCATAAGATGGCAGAGGCAAATAAAGCATTTGCTCACTACCGTTTTTAATTAGGAGGAAAAAATCTTGGCTGGAAGAGAATATCCACTAGAAAGGACCAGGAATATAGGGATCATGGCTCATATCGATGCTGGTAAGACAACATTGACTGAGCGTATCCTGTATTATACTGGTGTAAACTATAAGATAGGTGATACTCACGAGGGTACTGCGACCATGGACTGGATGGAGCAGGAACAGGAGAGAGGTATCACAATTACTTCAGCTGCTACAACATGTCACTGGACTTTGGAAGAAAAGACGCAGCCAAAGCCGGGTGCCCTAGAACATCGAATTAATATTATCGATACACCGGGACACGTTGACTTTACCGTAGAAGTTGAACGTTCACTTCGTGTGCTGGATGGTGCCGTAGGTGTATTCTGTGCTAAGGGCGGTGTTGAGCCCCAGTCAGAAAACGTATGGCGTCAGGCAGACACATACAACGTACCGAGAATGGCGTTCATCAATAAGATGGACATTCTGGGAGCTGATTTCTACAATGCTGTAGAGCAGATCAAGAACAGACTTGGTAAAAATGCAATTTGTCTTCAGCTGCCAATCGGCAAAGAAGACGAATTCAAAGGAATCATCGACTTAATGGAGATGCAGGCTTATATCTATAATGATGATAAAGGCGAAGATATTTCTGTAGTAGAGATTCCGGATGATATGAAAGACGACGCAGAACTGTATCGTACAGAATTAGTCGAGAAGATCTGCGAATTAGACGACGATCTGATGCTGGAATACCTGGAGGGTGAAGAACCTTCTGTTGAAGCACTGAAGGCTGCCCTGAGAAAGGGAACCTGCGAGTGTACAGCTGTTCCGGTATGCTGCGGTACAGCGTACAGAAACAAAGGTGTCCAGAAGTTATTGGATGCAGTGATCGAATATATGCCGGCTCCGACAGATATCCCGCCAATCGAAGGTGTGGATGCGGACGGAAACAACGTGGTGAGACATTCATCTGATGAAGAACCATTCTCAGCACTGGCATTTAAGATTATGACAGACCCGTTTGTAGGTAAGCTTGCTTACTTCAGAGTATACTCCGGTTCCATAAACTCCGGTTCTTACGTGCTGAACGCAACAAAAGGCAAAAAAGAACGTGTTGGACGTATCCTTCAGATGCATGCCAATAAGAGAGCAGAACTGGATAAAGTATATGCAGGAGACATCGCTGCTGCTATCGGATTCAAGTTCACAACAACAGGTGATACAATCTGTAACGAACAGCATCCGGTTATCCTGGAGTCCATGGAATTCCCAGAGCCGGTTATCGAGCTCGCAATTGAGCCAAAGACAAAGGCTTCTCAGGGCAAGCTTGGAGAATCCCTTGCAAAACTTGCAGAGGAAGACCCGACATTCCGTGCACACACAGATAAAGAGACAGGACAGACAATCATCGCAGGTATGGGTGAGCTTCATCTGGAGATCATCGTAGACAGACTTCTGCGTGAATTTAAGGTAGAGGCTAACGTAGGTGCACCGCAGGTTGCTTACAAAGAGTCCTTCACAAAACCTGTAGACGTAGACAGCAAGTATGCAAAACAGTCAGGTGGACGTGGACAGTACGGACACTGTAAAGTTAAATTTGAACCAATGGATGTCAATGGAGAAGAGATTTACAAGTTCGACTCCAGCGTAGTCGGCGGATCGATTCCGAAAGAATATATTCCGGCTGTAGGCCAGGGTATCGAAGAAGCTATGAAGTCCGGTATCCTCGGAGGATTCCCAGTTGTTGGTGTTCATGCGACTGTATATGACGGTTCTTACCATGAAGTCGATTCAAGTGAAATGGCATTCCACATTGCCGGCTCTCTCGCATTCAAAGATGCCATGAGAAAATCATCACCCGTACTTCTTGAGCCAATCATGAAAGTAGAAGTCACAATGCCAGAAGAATATATGGGAGATATCATCGGTGATATCAACTCACGCCGTGGACGTATTGAAGGTATGGATGATCTGGGCGGCGGTAAAATTGTCCGCGCATTTGTGCCATTGTCCGAGATGTTTGGCTATTCCACAGACCTCCGTTCCAGGACACAGGGACGCGGAAACTACTCCATGTTCTTCGAGAGCTACGAGCCGGTACCGAAGTCTGTACAGGAAAAAGTGTTATCCAATAAAAATGCCTAAATATCAGAAAAAGGCTTGAAAAACCCGGCCTTTTGAAATATAATCAGAATTAGCCGAGTAAAAGCGAAAACCAATAAAATGCCCGAAAATGGGCTATATATTAAGGAGGATTATTCAAAATGGCAAAAGCTAAATTTGAAAGAACAAAACCACATGCTAATATTGGTACCATCGGACACGTTGACCATGGTAAAACAACATTAACAGCTGCTATTACAAAGACACTTTCTCAGAGAGTTGCTGGTAACGCAGCAGTTGATTTCGAAAACATTGATAAAGCTCCAGAGGAAAGAGAACGTGGTATCACGATCTCTACAGCTCACGTTGAGTATGAGACAGACAAACGTCACTATGCACACGTTGACTGCCCAGGACATGCTGACTATGTAAAGAACATGATCACAGGTGCTGCTCAGATGGACGGAGCTATTCTTGTAGTAGCTGCTACTGACGGTGTTATGGCTCAGACAAAAGAGCATATCCTTCTGTCCCGTCAGGTAGGTGTACCTTATATCGTAGTATTCATGAACAAATGCGATATGGTAGACGATGAAGAGCTTCTTGAATTAGTAGAGATGGAAATCCGTGAACTTCTTGACGAGTATGAGTTCCCGGGAGATGACACACCGATCATCCAGGGATCAGCTCTGAAAGCTCTTGAAGATCCTTCAGGAGAATGGGGAGACAAGATCATGGAACTTATGGACGCAGTTGACAGCTGGGTTCCAGATCCGCAGCGTGATACAGACAAGCCATTCCTGATGCCTGTAGAGGACGTATTCTCTATCACAGGACGTGGTACAGTTGCTACAGGTAGAGTAGAGCGTGGTACACTTCATGTATCTGATGAAGTTGAGATCATCGGTATCCACGAAGACATCAAGAAAACTGTTGTAACAGGTATCGAGATGTTCCGTAAACTGCTTGATGAGGCTCAGGCTGGAGATAACATCGGTGCTCTGCTTCGTGGTGTTCAGAGAACTGAAATCGAAAGAGGACAGGTTCTGATCAAACCAGGTACAGTACAGTGCCACAAGAAATTCACAGCTCAGGTATACGTTCTGACAAAAGATGAAGGTGGACGTCATACACCATTCTTCAACAACTACAGACCACAGTTCTACTTCAGAACAACAGACGTAACAGGTGTTTGCGATCTGCCGGACGGAGTTGAGATGTGCATGCCTGGAGATAACGTAGAGATGACAATCGAACTGATTCACCCGGTAGCTATGGAAGAGGGTCTTGGATTCGCTATCCGTGAAGGTGGACGTACAGTTGGATCAGGAAAAGTTGCTAAGATTCTTGATTAATCATTGATTTCATAGCACTGAATTATAATAAAAATACCGCAATCCTTGAGTATTCAAGGGTTGCGGTTTTTTTGTTAAAATGCAAATCAATTCTACAACCGATAGATCAACACATAACAATGATTTTTCTCGGTGTAGTCTGAGGCGGAATACTCCGTGTAGTATTGCTATAGAACACAATCAGGTTTCGTCCGCCGATGGTACAGTTAAAACGCTGTCCATTCCCCGTTACAACATTCGTTGAAGGACCGAGATTTAACTGCAGTGACTGATCAGCCGCCAGCAGATTCCGGTCGAAGAACCCATAAGCAATCTGTTCATTGCGCATTGTAAGACTGATAACAGCCGCTCTGTACTGCGGAGGGTAGATGAGCGGTACAGGCTGATTTGGATCAAAGAATGCAGTGACACGCATGCCTGGCAGTAAAAAAGTATTGTTCACAATGTAAGTATCGGGAGAGGATACAAAGTTAACAGGACCATTATCTGTCATCAGACTGATGAGCTGGGAGCAGCATTCTCCGGAAAATGGTGTAATGTTTCGAATCATACCGGTGATTGGAGTATAAATTGTATTAGCCATAAATAAAAATTCCTTTTTTATTAGTATATGCAGAAATTTTCTTGTTGCAAATCATATTTGTCGGCTGCAGTCCAAGTGAATGTATGGGGAACGGACAGAGCAGACGTTGATACGGCGGTGGGCGGACAGGTGATGAAATTTGTGACTGTCCTGTGACAAAGTGTTAGCGAAGACGGAAAATACGCCTGTTTTAATGGCTCATTTAGTGTGGTAATATTAACCTGTGCATGTTATACTTATCTATAAAGGATTTATTAAGTATGTGGGAAAGGGAGCGTTTTTGTACAGGGGGGGCCTGGGTTACAAAGGCACAGGGCAAATGGAATGAAAGCAAAATGGAAGTATGCTCTTCTTGGTTTTTTTCTTGCCATGGATCTTCTAATTGTGTTTGTGTTACGTTCGGTTTATAGTACGCAGTCTTATGGGCAGTTAATTAACTATGTCGGTATTGTCCGAGGCGCTACCCAGCGCCTCGTGAAGCTGGAAATGAACAATCGGCCCAGCGATAGTTTGATTACATATCTGGACGACATTATGGACAATCTGAGTGCGGGCGAAGGCAAATATGGTCTGATCCTTCCTGACGATAAAGAATACAGGGCATCCCTGGGGGAACTGGAAACTAAATGGGCAGGCCTGAAAGAAGATATCTATAATTACCGGGGCGGGTATACGGATGGAAAAGTTCTGCTTGAAAACAGTGAGGTTTATTTTAATCAGGCGAACGAAACGGTGTTTGCAGCGGAGGCATATTCGAAACACCGTACGGCGAACCTTCTTCGGATGACGGTTGTGCTGATTATCTGTATTGTACTTATCTGGCTTCTGATTTTCTGGTCCAGCCTCAGAAAGATGCTGAATCTGGAGTATGTGAATAAAAGCCTGGAGGATAAAGCAGGACGGGATATCCTGACGAATGTTTATACAGTGGATAAATTTAAAAATGCTGCACAGGAGCTTCTGGATGAGAACAGCGGGTTGAAATACGCTGTCTTTTATGTGGATTTTGCAGATTTTAAGTATATAAATGATGTATTCGGCTATGAATGGGGAGACCGTATACTGAAAGAATATGGCGGCATACTGGAACAAGACCTGGATGAAAAAGAGGTAGTCGGGCGGGTCAATGCCGATAACTTTGTGATCTTAAGACACTATGAAACGAAAAAAGATGTCCTGAACCGTCAAAAGGAGGCGGATAAAAAGATTACAGATTATATGCGTAATTCCGGAAACAGACATATCTTATCTGTCTGCTGCGGGCTCTGCTGTCTTGAGGATGTAATAGAGAGCCTGAAAATAGAAGGCCTGATGGACCGGGCAAATTTTGCCAGAAAGGCTGTCAAGACGGGCAAGTTTGACAGATACCGCTTTTATAACGAGAGTATTCGCCGGCAGTTGTTTCACGAAAAAGATATTGAAAGCTGTATGGGCAGTGCGCTTGAGAATAAAGAATTTAAAGTCTACTATCAGCCAAAAGTGGATCTGAAGACAAACCAGATTGTCTGTTCAGAGGCGCTGGCACGCTGGCAGAAGGCGGATGGCACAGTCATTCCACCAAGTGATTTTATCCCTGTCTTTGAAAAAAATTACACAATACCTCTTCTGGACAGATATATTTTTGAGGAAGTCTGCAGGTGGCTGAGGCATCTGCTGGATGATGGACTGCAAGCGCTTCCGGTCTCAGTTAATGTATCCCGCCTCCAGTTCTATAACAGCGATTTTGTCAGCATCTACACAGAGATACGGGATAAGTATAACATCCCCCCCAGTCTTCTGGAGATCGAGTTTACGGAGACCATTCTGTTTGATAACTGGGATGAGCTGAGCAAGATCGTTGAGGATCTTCACAGCGCCGGGTTCTCCAGTTCCATCGATGATTTTGGAAAAGGATATTCTTCACTTAGTACGGTGCAGAATCTGAATGTTGACGTCCTGAAAATAGATGCTGCTTTTTTCCCGAATATCACGTCTAAAGAAAAGGACAGGCTCCTTGTAGAGGGGATTATTAAGCTGGTGAAGCAGTTTGGAGTGGTAACAGTGGCTGAGGGAATCGAGACGGAGGAACAGGCGGAAGTACTGCGCGGCATTGGCTGTGATATGATACAGGGATATGTCTTCTACAGGCCGATGCCGGAACAAGACTACGAAAGCCTGCTTTTTGAGAAGAACAGCGGTGAGACAGAGGCGGCAAAAAGAACTGCTCAGGATAACGCGGTAGAGGACGGATTGCTGCACGAGGGAAAAGCGTGCGGACAAATCAGCGCAGATCAGGGAGTGTATTACCAGGATAATGGAGAATTTGCATGAAGGGGTTAGGAACAATTGTCAATGTTGCAGCTGTAATTGCAGGCAGCGGGATTGGTTTACTGATTAAAAACGGATTAAGGCAGCGCTTTCAGGATATCCTGATGCAGGCATGCGGTATTGCAACTATTTTTATTGGAATAGGCGGGGCACTTACCGGGCTGCTCAAGATTACCCCGCAAGGGGCGCTGGAGACGCAGAATACCATGCTTCTTGTATTTTCTCTGGTACTTGGAAGCCTTCTGGGAGAAGCACTGAATATAGAACTGCATATGGAACATCTGGGAGATACCTTGAAAGCCCTTGTAAATGCTAAGAAAGATACCCAGTTTGTGAACGGATTCGTTACGGCTACACTGGTGATTTGTATCGGAGCAATGGCAATCGTAGGCTCTATACAGGATGGACTGACAGGCGACTATACGATGCTCCTGGCCAAATCGCTTCTGGATTTTGTGATTGTGATGGTATTCGCATCCACATTGGGAATTGGGGTGATGTTTGCTGCGATTCCTCTGGGGGTCTATCAGGGAGGAATTACCCTGGGGGCTTCGTTGATATCGGGCTACATGAACGAGACACTGATTTCGAATCTGTCCTGCATAGGTTCCGTCCTTATATTCTGTGTCGGTGTGAATCTGGCGTTTAAGAAGATGATCAAGGTGGGGAACATGCTCCCGGCAATATTGGTGCCTATCGTATATAACTTTCTTACATTTCTACATTAAATTTATACCAATGTTGGTATCAGATAAAGATATGGACTTCTGGCAGGTGTATATACCGGCCGGGGGTCCATATGCTTTTTCGGCTCTTATGGAAAAAGCATGGAAAACACTGGATTTTATAGGGCTCTATTATTGTAACCCCGGAAAAGATGAGTTATAATGAAAGCAAACGAAATTATTATGATACCAATGAAACCGAGGTCTAGAGAGATGCCAAATGTAACAATCAACGATATAGCCCGATGTGCAGGTGTATCTAAAGCAACTGTGTCACGTGTACTGAATCATCCGGACGTAGTTGATGAGAAAACGAGGAAAACAGTCCAGCGGGTGATGGAGGAGAAAAATTACCGTCCTTCGGTGACGGCGAGAAATCTGTCGAACAGGAAATCCAGTACAATCGGAGTAATACTGCCGCAGGTGGACAATATGTTTTTTGGCGAAATGCTTCGCGGTATGATACACGTTGCCGATAAAAATGAACTGACCATCATGTGCTTTAATTCGGATGACAGTAAGAAAAAAGATCTGCAGACATTGGAGATTCTGGCCGGACACAGAGTACGGGGGTTGATCTACGTACCGGCAGTTTCCTATGAGGAAAAGAACGAGAGAAAAGTACTGAACCGCTACCTGCGTACTCTGGATGCACCGGTGGTTATTGCCGACAGGAACATAGATCTGCCGGTAGACGGCGTGTTTTTTGATGACAGCGCGGCGATGTACGAAGCAACACGTGAAGTGATTGAGGCGGGGCATACAAGGATTGCAATCATTAACGGGACGCAGGAAAGGGTGCTGGGCAGGCAGCGGCAGAGTGGATTCGAGAGGGCAGTGGAAGAGGCCGGACTGACCATACCGGAGGAATATATTATGCTCGGGGATTATAGCATACAGAGCGCCTATATGATGACAAAAGAGATGATGAAGCTTCCGGTTCAGCCGACGGCAGTAATTACCTGCAATAATGATACTACAAAGGGATTTCTGGAGGCGGTGTATGAGAGCGGCAGGTCAATACCTTTAGACTACAAGAACGTATCCCTTGATAAGATGGAGATGCTGAATATCCTGGGAATTCCCTACAATTACATAGAGCGGGACGCATATCAGATGGGGCAGAAAGCCCTGGAACAGCTGATTAACCGCATTGCATTTCCAGACAGGGCTTACCGGCATATTATTATTGAATCCCCATTCGTAAAGCAGAGCCTTTAAAAGAAGATAAAAATGAACCATCAGAGACGGTTTGTGCAGATTACACAATGTAAAATAAGATGCATAGCCGTATGCTGATGGTTTTTTTGTGGGATTTTATGAAATTAGAAAATAAAAAGCCAGTTCATTGACAAATGGTGTGGAAAGGAGTTATATTTATAACAACTTGTAACCGGTTACAGCAAAATGGAGTGTACAAAATTTTTTTAATACCTTAAATATGGGCATTTATTGCCATATATAACTAATATTAATAAAGCGGTTACATAAAATATCGATTATGGCAGGAGGAATCATCTTGAAAATTATTATGGGTGCCGATCCGGCAGGTTTTGAACTGAAGAATGCGATCAAAGCAGATTTGCTAAAGAAAGGCTACGATATTACAGATATAGATCCGGAGGCTCCCGTGCTGTTCCAGGAAGCGGCAGTCGCGGTGGCACAGGGCGTTCAGAGCCGGGAATACGACAGGGGCATTGCGATATGCGGTACGGGTATGGGAGTCAGCATTATATGCAACAAGCACAGAGGCGTCTATGCGGCCCTGTGTGAAAGCCTGTATCAGGCCAGGAGGGCCAAAGCGGTGAATAATACGAATGTATTGTGCATGGGCGGTTTTATCATAGGCAATGAAATGGGGATCGAGATGGCCAACGCCTGGCTGGAAGCAGAGCATATGTCAGGCCTCACACCGGAGATGGCCAGAATTGTGGAAAAGGAATATGATCAGCTGGTAGAATTTGAAAAAACGGTATATCCAAATGAGGAGGGGCAGCAATGAAGAAGATATCACCATCCATGATGTGTGTGGAAATCGACAAACTGAATGAATATTTGAAAATATTTGAAGAAGAAAAAATAGAATACCTCCATATTGACATTATGGATGGTGAATATGTGCCCAATTATACGCTGGGGACGGATTATGTACGGCAGCTCCGAAAGACAACAGATATACCGCTGGACGTACATCTTATGATAAATAATCCGGAAAGGAAAATTGCGTGGTTTGATTTCCAGGAGGGGGAGTATGTCTCTGTCCACGCCGAGAGCACACAGCATCTGCAGAAGGCACTTCAGGCTATCAGGGCCACAGGTGCAAAGCCAATGGTTGCGATTAATCCTTCGACAAGAGTGGAGGAACTCCAGTACGTCCTGGATGACATGGACGGTCTTCTTGTTATGACCGTAAATCCGGGGTTTGCGGGACAAAAGGCAATCCCGCAGACGATCCAGAAGATCGAAGACTGCAGGAACTATCTTGACGAACGGGGATATAAGCATATAGAGATTGAGGTTGATGGAAACGTAAGTTATGAACTGGCAGGGGAAATGTCTAAAAAACATGCGGATATCTTTGTGGCCGGATCTTCCAGCTTCATGAATGGGATTGATGGAATGCGGGAGGGGATTCGGCTTATGCGGCGGGTTATTGCGGCGGATTGACTTGCAGAAGGGGGACGCCGCTTGAACCGAATACAGGGCTGGCTTAAAACGGGACAGGACTGTAAGCTGGAGTAAAGGAAAAGAGACGAAAAACCGGGACAACCTGGGCACATCACCCGAAGCCTGATGGCTTCGCGCGCTGGGCCCAGGAAAACTTGTAATTCGGAATTACAAGTTTTGTCCCGGTTTTTCGTCTCTTTTCCTTAACTCCAGCTAACAGTCCTTTTACGTTTTTAGCCAGCCCTGTATTCGGTTCAAGCGGCTGGTTCATCATGACGGAAATGTGGCCGCATATGGAGGGAGCGCGGAACGGGGGCGGCGGATGGAGTTGGATGTGACGGGGGAGAATTGTAGGAATGAGGGACATTTTTCGAGTTGTTTTTCAGAAACCGCTTTCTTTTTGGGGGAATATGGGGGATGATGTCGAAATATGGAGGATAATGGAAAGATAAAAATATGTCGATTATTTTGTAAAATATATACAAAAATGTGGTGCTAAAAACATTAAAAACGACGAAAGTATGAGGGAAATGTGATGAGGGGTTGACGAGGGGGAGGTTGTGTGCAATAATGATTTTACTGAAACCGGTTACAAACATTCAGCGGGGGAAATGAAATATGCCTAAAGAATTTACGATCAATGATATTGCAAAAGAGGCGGGCGTTTCGAAGGCGACAGTGTCGCGGGTGTTGAATGAATCAGCTTCCGTTAAGACGGAGACAAAGGAACGGGTTCTGGAGATAATGGAGAAGCGCCATTTTTCTCCTTCGGCTACGGCCCGGAACCTGTCGAGGCAGAGCTCGAATACGATCGGTGTGATAGTACCGGAGGTTGATAACCCGTTTTTCGGGGAGATGCTCAGGGGGATCACGGAGATCGCAGACAAATACAATTATACTTTAATCTGCTGCAATTCAGATGACAGCGCGGACAAGGATAAGAAAGCGCTGCTGATGCTGAAGGAGCACAGAGTGAGGGGGCTGCTTTACACACCGGCGGTTGATTATACAACCAGGGAACAGCAGAGAGAGATCAACAAGCTTTTGAAAGATCTGAACGCCCCAATCGTGATTATGGACCGCCAGACGGACAGTCTGGAGGAGTATGACGGAGTTTTTTTTGATGATGAGAAGGGCCTGTATGAGGCCACGATGGCTTTGATCAGGGCGGGGCACACGAAGATCGGCCTTCTGAATGCGACGATGGACAGGGTATTGGCCAGGGTTCGCTACAAAGGTTATGAGAGAGCCATCCACGATGCAGGTATTCCTCTGGAGAAGCGGTACATATTTGAAGGGGATTACCGGATGACGAAAGCATATAAGCTTTCCAAAAAGCTGCTTTCTATGGAGGACCGCCCCACCGCAGTGCTAACCTGTAACAACAGAACCAGCCTCGGCTTTCTGAAAGCACTCTATGAAAGGGACGAGCGTCTGTCAAGAGATATTGCATGTATCGGGCTGGACAGAATTGAGGCATTCGATGTGATTCACAACAAGTTCAACTATATTGAGCGGGATGCCAGCCAGATGGGCCGTCAGGCAATACGGCTTCTAAATGACAGGATCGCATATCCCGAGAGGCCGCTGAAGCAGATCATACTGACGCCGGTCTTAAGGATTCAGGAATTATGAGAATGGAGGTTAATATGGGAGACAGATTTAAAGAATTATCGTCTATGGCGATGAAAGAACTGACAGAAGTATTTGACAGAATGGATGATTCCAATGTAAGAGATCTTCTGGAACTCATAAAGAAAACAGACAGGATATTCCTGCTGGCAGCGGGAAGGGAAGGACTGTCTACCCGGTCCTTTGCCATGAGGCTGATGCATCTTGGCAAGCAGTCTTACTGGATCTGGGATGATACCACACCGTCCATCGGAGAGGGAGACCTGATGATCTGTGCATGCGGCTCCGCGAATGTGGGTCATGAGAATTATATAGCAAAGATGGCGAAAGACAACGGCGCCGCACTGGCGTTGATAACGCCGTCAAATGAAGGTTATCTCTTATCTATTGCAGACCTGACAGTAAGTGTGCCGGCAGCGGCTTATAAAGCCACCGGGGATTTTGTTCCTACAGAGCAGCTGATGGGAAATCTCTTTGAACAGGCACTCTTTATTCTCTATGATGTGCTGGTTATGATGCTGAGAGAAGAGATGGGAATCAGCAAAGAAGAGATGGTCAGCAGACACCGGAATGTAGAATAATGTCTGCAGCAACAATGCCCGTAATGGGCCATGCGAAAGCATGGAGCGATCACATAAATTTTTTCAAAAAAGGAGGAAAAATGTTATGAAAAATCTCAAGAAATTTGTCGCAATCATGGCAGCGGCAGCAATGACACTCTCAATGGTGGCATGCAGCAGTGAAAAAACCACCACGTCCTCAGACACAAAGAAGGAAACGAAAGAGACCACAACGGAAGACAAAGGAAGCAGTACTGATTTGTTTGATATTGCAAATTACAAGTCTGACAAAGACAAGTCTGAATGGACAATCGCAGTTGTAACAAAGGATAATACAGCAAACTGGTTCAAACGGATGGAAATCGGTGTTAACGAATTTGGTGAAGAGACCGGAATCAACGTAATCCAGAAAGGACCGGCTAACGCAGATGCAGCTTCTCAGGTACAGGTTATTGACGATTTGATCAACCAGGGCGTTGACGCACTTTGCGTAGTGCCGATCGATCCGGGCGCAATCGAAGCATCCCTGAAGAACGCTATGGAGCAGGGCATCGTAGTTATCACACACGAAGCTTCCAACCAGAAGAACACATTATTTGATACCGAAGCATTTACAGCGGACGATTTCGGTGCAGCAATCATGGATGCTCTTGCAAAAGACATGGGCGAAAAAGGCAAATATGCTATGATGGTTGCTTACACAACATCTACAACTCATATGGAATATGCGAATGCGCAGTACAAACGTCAGCAGGAAGCATATCCGGAAATGGAACTGATCAATGACGGTGCAATCCCATCAGCAGAATCAGAAGAATCCATTGATACATCCTATGAAAGAGCAAAAGAAATCCTGAAAGCAAATCCGGATCTGAAAGGCTTCACAGGTGTTGCATCTACAGACTGCCCAGGTATCGCTAAGGCTGTAGAGGAACTCGGACTGGACGTTAAGGTTGTTGGTGTTGGTACACCGAACGAATTTAAGCCATACGTAGAATCAGGAACGATCTCCACAATCAAACTGTGGGATCCAAAAGACTCCGGATACGTTATGTGTAAAGTTGCTTCTATGATTCTTGCAGGCGAGGAAGTAGGAGACGGAACCGACCTTGGAATCGACGGATACAACAAGATCACTTTGGTTGAAGGCGACAACAGATGCCTCATCGGACAGGCTGACCTTACAATTACAAAAGACAACATCAACGACTACGATTTCTAAATTTTATAAATGGAAATCAGACTTGCCGGACGGCAGCTGAAGGTAAGTGAGTTTTGGAAAAACAGTAATAATCGCACATCTTACATCCGTGTGGGATGTGCGGTTTTTTTCCAGACTGGGGTAACGTAAGTGAAAAGTGGTGGATTATTTACGTTACCCCAGTGAGGACAGAAAGGCAAGGTGACATGATGGGAAGTGAAAATATCCTTTGTGTAAAAGGAATTAAGAAATCATTTGGCGGTGTCCATGCTCTCAAAGGTGTGGATCTGACAATTAAGCGGGGGGAAACGCATTGTCTGGCAGGTGAAAATGGATGTGGAAAATCTACCATTATCAAGGTCATTTCCGGGTTCTACAAACCGGACGCAGGTTCTATAGAAGTGGATGGAAAAGGCTTTCCGATCATGACACCTGCAGAGGCTATCAAGGCCGGAATCCAGGTTATCTACCAGGATTTTTCAATCTTCCCGAATCTGACAGTAATTGAAAATCTGGCATTTAACCAGGTACTGGCGAATAAGAAGAAACTGGTCAACAAAAAGGAGTTCCGCAGGATTGCAGAAGAAGCAGTGCGAAAAATTAATTTCGATGTGGATCTGGACGCGCTGGTTGAGACGCTTCCGGTTGCCGATAAACAGCTGATTGCAATCTCAAGAGCACTGCTCGATAATGCAAAACTGATTATCATGGATGAGCCCACAACCGCTCTGACCAAGAAAGAAGTAACCAGGCTCTTTGAGATTATCACAGATCTGAAAAAGAATGGCGTAACAATCCTCTTTGTATCCCATAAGCTGGATGAAGTGTTTGAGATCTCAGACAGCATTACAATCCTCAGAAATGGCGAAAACGTCATCAGTTGTCCTACAAAAGAGATGACAGAGGAAAAGTTTGCTTACTACATGACAGGACGTCATTTTGATACGCAGGTTGTAAAAGAAGTAAATGAAAACAAGTACGGTGATGTGGTTATGGAAGCAAGAAACCTTACCGCTCCCGGATTTGAGAACGTAAGCTTCGAACTGCATCAGGGAGAGATCCTGGGCGTCACAGGGCAGTTGGGATCCGGACGTACGGAACTGTCTCTGGCATTATTCGGAATGCTCAAGCCAACAGGCGGACAGCTGCTGGTGGATGGAAAAGAAGTGCATATCAAGAGTGTATCAGCAGCCCAGAAACTGGGGATTGCCCTTGTTCCTGAGGACCGTCTGACAGAAGGGCTCTTCCTTCCCCAGTCGATTATCCGGAATATCACGGTCAGCAAGATGGACCAGCTGGCTAATAAAGCCGGCATTCTGAGCAGCAAAAAGGTTGAGGAAGAATCCGCGAAATGGGTGAAGGATATCGGGGTTGCCACCAAGAATCACGAATTCCCGGTTCAGACCCTCTCAGGAGGAAATCAGCAGAAGGTCGTACTCGGCAGATGGCTTGCGAACCACCCTAAAGTATTAATTCTGAACGGACCTACAGTAGGCGTGGATATCGGCGCTAAATATGATATCCATAAACTGCTGAGAGAACTGGCTGCAAGCGGTATGGCAATTATTGTTGTATCCGATGACGCGTCAGAAGTAATTGCAACCTGTGACAGGGCACTGGTCATGCAGGCGGGACATGTGACAGGCAATCTGTCGGCTGACGACCTGAATGCGGGCACGCTTGCACAGGCTACGGTCTAGGGAAGGGGTGAAGTGCAAATGAATAAATTTTTCAAGAGATTGATTAAGCAGACAGAATTTTATGTGTTTTTAATCATTGTAGTTCTGTCACTTGTAATACAGGCTAGATCCGGATTGTTTTTTGCGAACAATAATATTGTGGACCTGCTCCGTTCCATGATAGTTCCGTCTATCTACGCAATCTGTGCGCTGCTGGCTTTTGTCAGCACTGGTCCGGATGTATCCTTTCCGCTGATTGCGGCTCTGAGCAGTTACCTGGCTCTGACCGTAACGAATAGTCTGGGGCTGGATGGCGCACCGTGGATCATTACATTTATTATCGGCATTGTATTTGGATGTATCATGGGAGCGCTCAACGGAATCATTATTGTAAAGTATAAATTTCCAAGTCTGATTGTAACACTGGGTACCAGCTCCATTTTCAGCGGAATCCTGCTGGGGGCTTTCGAGGCAGAGAGAATGGACCTGCCGGCGAATCTTGCAGCATTTGGAAAAGCGTCTTTATTAACAGTTAAGAACGCAAAAAGCGGGCTGGGTTCTACACTGCCGATGACATTTGTCATTATGATTGTTATTTACGTCATTGCCTACCTGATTCTGAATAAAACAGTTGTTGGACGTGGTGTGTATGCAATCGGCGGCGACGAAGTATCCGCAGAGAGAGCCGGATTTAACGTGAAGGGAATCCGTTTCGGAATCTTCGTAGTAAACGGCGGTATAGCTGCAGTGGCAGGGCTCTGTTATGCAGTCATGTCCATGAGATATCTGCCGACGGAGTATGCGGGCGGTGAGATGATCGTTATTGCGGCCATCATTCTGGGCGGCACGAGAATGACGGGCGGTATCGGAACCCTGAAGGGATGCCTGCTCGGAACACTGCTTCTGACGATGGTATCCAACAGTCTGATTCTTCTTGGAATCTCTGTTTACTGGCAGAAGGTATTTATTGGAGCCATTATTATCATAGGTACGGCAATCTCTGCAATTCAGAGCCATGCCGGCGCCAAGGTAAAGACCAGGTTAAAGAAGGAGGCGGCATAATATGAAAAAAATGGACAGTAACATCAAACGTTTATTAATAATACTTGTTGCTTTCATCGTGATAGCCTGTGTTACAAAGCCAAGTGAGTTTATCAAGATCGGGAACTTCCAGACCATGGCAAAACAGCTTTCCGAGTATGGGCTGATGGCAATTGGTGTAGGGATCTGTATGATTTCCGGAGGAATTGATTTGTCTACCGTATATATCGCAAATCTCTGCGGTATTATCGCAGGGCTGATGATGCAGGGGAACGGAAGTATTGCATTGGCAATCCTTGTTGCTTTGATTGTCGGAATGATCTGCGGTGCATTCAATGGATTTTTGGTATCTTACCTTAAAATACCAGCAATGCTGGCTACGCTGGGAACCTACCAGCTGTTCATGGGAATTGCGATTATATTCTCCGGCGGCAGTACGGTAAGCGGTATTCCCGAAGGATATACCGGCTTTGCGACTACAGCGCTGTTCGGTTATGTGCCGCTCTCTTTTGTAGTATTTTTGATATTGATTGTGGTCATGACATTTATTATGAGCAAGACAAAATTCGGAACAAGAGTATACCTTGTCGGAACAAATGAAAAAGCGGCCAAATTTGCAGGTATCCACTGTAATGCCGTATTAATTCGTACCTATATGCTCTCCGGCCTGGTATCCGCAGTGGCAGGGCTTCTGAGTCTTGCAAGAATCAACTCTGCAAAAGCAGATTTCGGAAGCAGTTACACGATGCAGTGTATCCTGATTGCAGTGCTGGGCGGTGTGAATCCGAATGGCGGCTTCGGCACCATTCCCGGAATCGCCGTTGCGGTAGTCATACTTCAGATGATGTCATCCTATCTGAATATGTTCCCAAGCATCAGCAACTACTACAGAGATTTAATCTGGGGTATAGCTTTGATTGGTGTTCTGATTATCAATTTCGTCCTTGACAAGAGAAGAAATCAGAGGCTGAGTAAAATCAGCTGATATATTCTGCGGGTTCCTCAAATGTATATTGCAGTGAGGCCCCGCAGTTATCAGTTAAGGATTGGAAATAAAGTGAATCGGTCAGGAGGATGTTATGGAGAAACCGAAAATATTAGTTGTGGGCAGCATGAATATGGATCTTTTCGTGGAGGGGGCAAATTCCATACCGGGATTCGGAGAGTCCATTATGTGCGGCAATTATGGATATGCTACAGGCGGAAAGGGGTCCAACCAAGCCATTGCGGCAGCTCTTCAGGGAGCGGATGTTACGATGGTGGGACGGCTCGGCGAAGATACGAACGGGGAGTCCCTGAAAAACGAGTTGAAAAAAGCCGGAGTCCATACGGAGTATATTGTAACTGACAAAGAGAAGCAGACAGGACTTGCGCTGATGCTGTTGAATTCTGACGGGCGCTATGTTTCTTATGTAGCACTGGGAGCGAATGGCAGCATATGCGCGGAAGACGTTAAGGCGGCTTTAGAGGCGGAAAAGTTCGATATGGTAATTATGCAGCTGGAGATGCCTCAGGAGACCGTATATCGTACATATGAACTGGCAAAAGAGCGGGACATTCCCGTGTTCCTGGATGCGGGGCCTGCGATGAGTATCCCTCTGGAGCGGCTGCAGGGGCTCTATATCTTATCCCCCAACGAGGCGGAGACAGAGGCGCTGACGGGGATCAATCCCGATACGGAGGAACGCGCCGTTGAAGCAGCAAAATGGCTGTATGATCAGGCGCGCCCCCAGTATGTGATTCTAAAACTGGGGTCCCGCGGTGCTTTACTCTATGACGGGAAGGCAGCGGAACTGATTCCGTGCTTTCAAGTAAAAGCAGTCGATTCCACTGCTGCAGGAGATACATTCGGCGCGGCGCTGGCCATCCGCCTGTGCAAGGGCGACAGTATGAAGGACGCCATCCGTTTTGCGCATGCGGCTGCGGGAATCTGTGTATCCCGCATGGGGGCGCAGGTATCTATCCCGAAAGAAGCAGAAGTGGCAGCATTTTTGGAGAAAGAAGGCGGTTCCCATGGAAAAGAAACAGTATAAGGAAATGCATGATGTGATCATAGAGGAGTGTGGATGCGCGCTGGAGGCAATCGATGCCGATGATGTGCTCCGTTATATCGGGATGATCCAAAGCGCTGAAAAAGTATTTTTTGTCGGTGTGGGAAGGGTTCTGCTGTCATTGGAGGCTATGGCAAAACGATATGCCCATCTGGGGATACGGGCCGTAATCGTAGGTGAGATAACAGAGCCGGCTATTACCCCCCGGGATGTTCTGGTGGTAGGTTCCGGGAGCGGAGAAACACTGTTTCCCGCTGGAATCGCGAGAAAGGCAAAGGCGGCGGGGGCAAAGGTAATCCATATCGGAAGTAATCCGTCAAGCGGTCTACGGGATGTTGCAGACCTGTTTCTGCGGATTCCGGTGGAGAGCAGGGCGAAGATGGAAGATGAGATTCATTCCAGACAGCCCATGACGTCCCTGTTTGAGCAGGCTCTGCTGCTCTTTGGCGATACGACGGCAATGATGATGATCGAAGATAAAAAGATTGACCTGGATGGACTCTGGGAATATCATGCCAATCTGGAATAACCGAATGTAAGCAAGAAGGATACAGTAAAAAATTATAATAGGAGGAACAGGAAATGAAAGGATTAATTAAACAGATAGCTATCTTGGTGGAAGATGTGGACAAGGCAATGCAGAATTACTGGGATATTCTTGGGATCGGACCATGGGATGTGCGCCATTTCCGTCCGGACACATGCCATGATTTCTATGTGAACGGCGAGCTTCAGACAGAAGGTTTTGACTTTATCTGCGCTGTCTGCTGGCATGAGGACATTGAACTGGAACTGATCCAGCCAATCGAAGGGCCGAATGTATATTGGGATACGCTGAAAAGAAAAGGTTCCTGCCTGCATCATTTCAAGGTGGTCATTCCGGATAATGATGAGCTGAAGGCTTATGTGGAAGAGCTGGAGGCAAAGGGAATGAAAGTCATGCAGACCGGATGGATTGATAACGATGTCCATTATTATGTGGACTCAGAGGATAAGCTTGGGTTTATTCTGGAACTGGGCAATGGCGGAGCGATCGGAGAACCGGATTACCGTTACCCTGCAGAATAGTATATGTTCCAAAGCAGTTTATTACCGTAAAAGAGCATTCATAGTAACAGTTCAGACGGCTGCCTGAACTGTTGCCATTCATAAAAGGAGAAAAGCATGAAACTACAATTGGCACTGGATGATTTGACAATGGATGAAGCGCTGGAGCTGACAGAGAAGGTGCGGGAGCATATTGACATCATAGAGATCGGAACTCCGTTTGTTTATCAGGAGGGGATGCGCGCGGTTCAGATATTTAAGGAGCGCTTTCCCGATAAAGAAGTGCTGGCGGATATGAAGATTATGGATGCCGGATATTACGAGGCAGAAGAAGCCCTGAAAGTTGGTGCAGACTATGTAACCGTTCTGGGCGTAACAGATAACCTGACAATTAAGGGATGCATTGACGCGGCGGAGCATTATGGTAAAGAGATTGTGGTGGATATGATCTGCGTTGCGGATATGCCGAAGCGCATCCGTGAGCTGGAGGAACTGGGGGCACATGGAATGGCCGTGCATGTGGGGACAGACCAGCAGGCAGCGGGACGCAAACCTATTGATGACCTGCGTGTCATGGCAAAGCACTGCGAGAAGGCAAAAATCTCTGTTGCCGGCGGCATCAGCCCTGAGACGACTCCGGAATATGCGGCTTTAAAGCCTGAGGTACTGATTGTGGGAAGCGGGATTGCACATGCGGCAGACCCGGCCGGCGCAGCAAAGGCGATTAAAGACAGTATGAAGGAGTGTGAATAGAATGGCAGAAGCAGTGATTTTGAAAAAAATTCTGGAAGAATTGATGGAAAATGCGAAACAGATCCGGCAGGAGGAGCTGGAACAGTTTGCAGACAAGATTCAGGAAGGTAGCCGCATATTTGTTGCAGGCGCAGGCCGTTCCGGGTTTGTGGCAAGGGCATTCTCCAACCGTCTGATGCACCTTGGGCTTACCGTTTACTTCGTGGGTGAACCTACTACACCTTCGATCCAGAAGGGAGATCTGCTGGTTATCGTGTCCGGCTCAGGGGAAACCGGCAGCTTGAAGGTGATGGCAGATAAGGCGAAGAAACAGGGAGCAATGGTTGCGGTAATTACTATTTTCCCGCAGGCATCTATCGGCAGTATGGCGGATGCGGTGATCCAGGTTCCTGGTGTGACACCGAAAAGTGAACTGGAGACTTCGACTACATCTGTACAGCCTATGGGAAATGCATTCGAGCAGACAACATGGCTGATCTGTGATAATATAATCATGATTTTGATGGAGCGTATGGGAAGGACCCAGGAAGAGATGTTCTCTTTGCACGCGAATCTGGAATAGGAATTGCATCCCAGACAATATGTAAATCGGGTTTTAGTCGGCTAGCTTTAGCCTGGTCGACGAACGGGGACGCTTCATGACAGGGAGGCCGGGGAGGCGCTGGGGCTGTATATGCCGTTGCGATATGCACCCGTGCTGCTAAGTGTTTCTAGAACAGCCGCTGCCGGCTAGGCGGGTACGCTGAACACATCACGGGAAATCTGATGATTTCCCGCGCTGGGTTCAGCAAACACTTGATTCGGAGATCAAGTGTTTCCCCGCCTATCTGGCAGCGGCTGTTCAAGAATCACTAAGCGCATTCCAGCATTTCGCAACGGCATATACAGCCCCAGCACCTCCCCGGCCTCCCTGTCATAAAGCTGGCTCATCCAATGAGCAGGAAAACTCGCCAACCGGGTGGGATCCCCAACCAGGGCAGCGGATGTGAATTGGCTATGCGTATTTTTTTATCTTCAAGATGTGTATTGAATAATTTTGATACTGGAACCGTATCCCCTTGCTTATGTACACCTACTGGGGACATAAAAGTCCCGCCAATTCTATATCCATACGCTGCCCCCGTTTGAGGCCCC
>NZ_CYZU01000011.1 GCF_001404335.1 Faecalicatena contorta | reverse complement strand
ATGTTATTATGAAGAGCCGTATGCGGGAAAGCCGCACGTACGGTTCTGGAAAGGATTATACATTGCGAAATGTGTATTTACTAAACAACTATGAAGAAATTAAAGGCACACATGATTTGCCATACCCATTGGGACAGGGAATGGTATCTGACACGGGAACAATTCAGGACAAAACTGGTCAGGCTCATAGACGGGCTTCTGGATCTGGTTGAAGAGGTTCCGGAATATGTTTCATTTATGCTGGACGGGCAGACAATAGCGATCGAAGATTATCTGGAGATAAAACCGTATTGCAGAGAGCGTCTTTTCAACGCGCTGAAGACGGGAAAAATTATCTGTGGACCATGGTATGTTCTGCCGGATGAACTGTTAATCAGCGGGGAGTCTCATATAAGGAATTATCTGAAAGGCGCCCAGGTAACGGCGGAAGCAGGGCATAAAATGGCGACGGCCTACCTGCCGGACTCCTTCGGGCATCCGGCACAGATGCCTCAGATAGCAGAGGGGCTGGGGATGCATACAGTGGTATTCTGGCGGGGCGCTTCCAGTGAAATGGATAAGACGGAATTTTACTGGGAATCTCCTTTTCCGGACTCGAGTGTCCTTTGTGTCCATATGCCCCATGGCTATGGCAACAGCGGGAACCTGAGCAGTGATATGGATATTACCGTGCCAAGGGTGAAAGAACTCCTTGAAAGCCTGGGGGCAAAATCAACAACAGATGTGGTTCTTCTGATGAACGGCTCGGATCATATCATAGGGCAGAAAGATATCTGTGAGGTAGTCAGACAGCTGAACGAGCAGATACCGGAGTGTTGCATCGAACTGTCCACTATGGAAAATTACCTGAAAGAACTTCGGGAACAGTTAGAGAAACGTACAAAGGGGTCTGACCCCTTTGAACTGACAGCCTTCCGCGGTGAGATTCGTTCGGGCGAGCGCTCAATGCTGCTCGGAGGCACACTGTCAAGCAGAATGTATTTGAAGCAGAGAAATGATATTGTACAGAATAAAGCGGAACGCTATCTGGAACCTCTGCTTGCGCTTGAAAAACTGAGCGGACGGGAATTCGACAGCTGCGGGTATTTGGACTATATCTGGAAGAAGATTCTGGAGAACCATCCCCATGACAGCATCTGCGGATGCAGTATTGATGAGGTGCACCGGGAGATGATGACACGCTACGCCTGTGTAGAACAGCTGGAAGATACGCTGATGCACGACACTGTAGTGAGAAATGAAATGAAGGGACAGCAGACAGGCACGAGGGCAGCAGAAATCTCTCTGTTTGAACCGTGCGTCAAAGAACAGCCGGCCTATACGGAACTGGAGATCTGTTTGGATGAGACGCTTGTACAGTCTGTTGACTATACGAAGTCTGTGATTGTAGATTGTGAGAATCGTATCTGCCATCCGGAGATCCCGGCGGGAATCAGAATTACGGATGAGGCGGGAAGGAAGATACCACATGTTATTCTGGAGGCAAAGAAGGATTACAATACCTTGTACCAGGATCATACCATGCCGGAGATTTATAAGGTAAATAAGCTCCGCGTGGGTGTGATGCTTCCCGGCTTTACATATGGCTGCCACCAGCTGACGGCAGCGCCTTTTGATGAACCGTCTGTTTGGGCGGTCAGGACAGAGGGCAGTGCCATAGAGAATGAGTTCTACCGTCTGAGTGCAGGGGAAAAAGGGCTGCTCCTGCTGGATAAAAGGACACAGACGGAACACGAAGGATTTGCCAGAATGATCGATAAGGGGGATGCCGGTGATGAATATACATATTCATGGCCGGAAGAGGATCGCGAATGTACAATAGACGGTTCTGCACTGGAGGTTGAAAAAGAAATTCAGGCGGGTATCTGCCAGAGCCTGATACTCCGCGGAAATATGATACTTCCGGAAGCACTCAGTGAAGACCGCGAGTCAAGGAAAAAGACGATGACCAAATGTCCTTTCGTCATGAAAATCACCTTATACAGCGGGATAAATCGGATTGACTGTCATCTGGACTTTGAAAATAATGCAAGGGATCACAGGCTCCAGGTACAGTTTCCGTCAGGAATACGGACGGAAACCAGTGAGTCTTACCAGATTTTTGATATAACAGAGCGTCCCGTTGAAGTAGAAGTTCCGGAAAAATGGATGGAATATCCACAGTCCACACATCCTAATCACGGTTACGTTGGAGTTCATGACAGTTGTGAGGCGATGAGTGTGGGAACAACAGGGCTCCCGGAATATGAAGCAGTACAGACAGAAGCGGGAACAGCCGTAAACTTGACACTTCTCCGGTGTGTGGGGTGGCTTTCCAGAACGGATTTGCTGACACGGCATGGAAACGGAGGCTGGACAATTGAGACGGAGGAAGCGCAGTGTATCGGGAACCACAGCTTTGATTTTTGTGTAGTATATCATCCAAACCGCACGGCCGAAGCCTTTGATGTGATAGAGAGATTCCGCTGCCCTGTCTATACGCAGTCTTTAAAAAGCGGGTGCAGGAGTCTCCTGGCTGAAGAACATACGGGCAGTTTTATGAATAAGCTGCCAAAAGGCGTTCAGCTTTCAGCCCTGAAGATCTCGGAAAGGCAGGATGGAGTTATCCTGAGGATCTACAGCATTCTGGACAACAGGCAGGAAGTGGTTTTGCCGGTGCTGCCCGGAATGGATAAGGTATACATGGCGAACCTTGCGGAGGAAAAGCAGAAAAAACTGGAAGTGCGAAACGGAGAAATAAGATTTGATATCAAACCCGGACAGATTATAACGTTATATATCGATACAAAACCTTAGGAGGCGGAAATGAGATTCAAAGAGGATATTGATATAGTAAGAAAAAGACTGTATGCATTCTGGGACAGAGAGATGATAGACAGGGTACTGATATCAGTGACAGCCCCGAAAGAAAAGGGGAAAAATATTTCCATGTTCCATAATTCCCAAGATCTTACAGGAAAGCCCGAAGAGCTTCGGAAATACTGGGAAGATCCGGAGACAATATACCGAAATAACATGGAAAGGCTTGAAAATACGTTCTTAGGGGGCGAAACTCTCCCCATTATCTTTCAGAATTACGGAACCAGCGGGCACTGTAATTATTACGGGGCTGTCCCTGCTTATGGGAACGACACGATCTGGTTTGACCCGGTGTGGGAGGATTTATCTGAAGCAGAGGGCAGTTATACGGAAATACGCCTGAAACAACATCTTGAAATCACCCGCTGTCTGACGGAACACGCCAAAGACAGCTACTTTATAGGAATGCCGGACAGCAGCGGAACACTGGATGCACTGGGGCACCTCTACGGAACGGAAAACGTTCTGATGGATATGCTCTCCCAGCCGGAAGAAGTAAAGAAAGCAGTCCGGATTCTGAATGAAGGATGGATAAAAACGAATGAAATGTTTTATGGGATAACCGAGCAGCTCAATGGAGGCGGGGCACATGCCTGGATGCATCTTCTTGCTCCGGGGAGACTGGCGCATATGCAGTGCGATATGTCGGTGATGTTCTCGAAAGAGATGTACGGAGAATTCGTGGTGGATGAACTGGAACAACAGATGGAATGGCTGGAATACCCCGTGTACCATTTTGACGGTGTTGAACAGGAACAGCATCTGGATTACATACTGGGCCTGGAAAAATTGAAAGCAATTCAATGGACTCATGTCGCAGGACAGCCCCCGGCCTCCCATTACCTGCATATTCTGAAGCGCATGCAGGAGGCGGGGAAAGCCCTGATTATCATGGCGCCTCCGTCTGATGTCCCAATCCTGCTTGAACATCTTTCCGGGAAGGGATTGTATATTCATACAGAGACGGAGGAGATGGAGTCCGCAAAAGAGATTATAAAATATGTAGAGAAACACGGAAAGGAATAGATATGGAAAAAAGATACAAAGAATATCAGCATCATTTTCCGGCGGTTCTGAAGGGGGTGGAGACGGAAGGCGGAAACTTCAGAATCAAAGCGCTGGATAATTTCGGGGAATCAATCAACCTCTGCCTTTGTGCATTTCAGTCAGGTATCATACGGGTAAGGATTGCCAGGGGAGAATTCACACCGGTGAAGTATCCGGTGGTCAGAAGAGAATTTCTGCAGGAGGCATCTGTAAAAACAGCAGAGACAGAGGAAATGTACTGCATCACTACGGAAGAATACCGGATAGAAATAAAAAAATCCCCTTTTAGCTTCCGGATCTGCCATGCAGACGGAAGGATTGCCTGCCGGGAGAGCCAAAACGATGTGGATTCTGTGGGGGACGGATATAACCAGATACCACCGGCAGGGTACAGCATGGACGGAGACGAATTAAAGGGGATGAATCTGGGGTTTTTGCTTCATTATGATGAAAGTATCTATGGACTGGGCGAGCATTTTACACAGTTCGATAAGCGGGGGCAGACAGTGTCCATGCGGAATTTTGACACCCTGGGATGCAGGGATGAAACGGCATATAAGAACATTCCATTCTATATGAGTAGCTATGGCTATGGACTTTTTGTGCATCATCACGGAATCTTTGATTTTCATATCGGGAGTGAATCAGCGGCTACACTCAGTGCTCATATTCCGGACAGCTCGCTTGAATACTATCTGATTGTCAGACCGTCCCCGAAGGAGATACTTTCTGCCTTTGTAAATTTGACCGGGCCGGCTGTACTGCCTCCGAAATGGTCCTTTGGGCTGTGGTACTCAACGGGCTTTAAAGGGAATTCCGAAAAAAATGTGGAGGAGGACGCAAAGCGTTTCCGGTTGGAAAAGATTCCGTGTGATGTCATGCATTTTGACTGTTACTGGCTCAGAGAAGATAAATGGTGTGATTTTGTGTGGGATGAAGCGCAGTATCCGAACCGAAGCGCTATGATAGCCGGACTGAAGGAAAATGGCTACAAAATCAGCCTGTGGATCAATCCCTATGTGACAATTACCACGGAAATGTATCAGGAAGGAAAGGAAAAGGGTTACTTTGCAAAGAACAAAGAAGGAGAACCTTATGAGGCGGACTTATGGCACGGACTGTTGTCGCCCTGCGTCCTTCTGGATTTTACCAATAAGGATGCGTCTGCATGGTTTAAGGCAAAGTTGAAAACTGTGCTAAAGGAAGGTGTGGATGTCCTGAAGACTGATTTTGGCGAAGACATTCCTTATGATGCTCTGTTTTCTAACGGGATGACAGGAAAAGAACTGAGGAATGTATATTCCAGGCTTTATAATCAGGCGGTATTTGAGGTTTCACAGGAATGCAAGGGAGCGGGAAATGCTCTTGTCTGGGCCAGAAGCGGCTGTGCAGGTATGCAGCAGTTTCCGGTCTGCTGGTCCGGAGATCCTCATTCCAGCTACGAAGGGATGGCCGCAACACTGCGTGCAGGCCTTTCTATGGCGATGTCAGGTGTCCTCTTCTGGAGCCACGACATGGGAGGGTTTTATGGTGACGTAACAAAAGAAATCTTTATCCGCTGGTCGCAGTTCGGTCTGTTTACATCGCACAGCCGCCTGCATGGTACAACCACAAGGCAGCCATGGGCTTACGATGAGGAGACGACTGACATTCTCAGACAATTTATCAGTCTGCGTTACCGGCTGATGCCGTATATCTGGAAAACCGCATCCGAGTGTGCAGGAAGCGGACTTCCGTTTATCCGCCCCATGGTACTGGAATATCCCGAAGACAGAAATGTAAGAGGGATGTATGACCAGTATTTCTTCGGAAAAGATATCCTTGTGGCCCCTGTTTTCGGCGGCAGAGATGCTGTCAGGCAGGTATATCTGCCTGAAGGAGCCTGGGTGGAGATGCTGGGGGATAAACGGACCTATACGGGTGGAAAATGGTATTCTTTCACGTGTCCCCTGGATTATATGCCTGTTTTTGCAAGAAAGGAAGCTGTCATTGAAACGGAAGCTGTTAAAATGTATGTGGAGGATGAAAGATGTTACTGTTCACACCCTGCGGGCGTACACAGTAACGGCATCTGCCCATTTAAAGTCGCCTACGGCGAGGGGCAGATGCTCCGAGACCATCACTTCAGCGGCTCCGATGCCGTGCAGCGAGGTGCACGGCACGGTCTGAACAGTAACAGAAAGATGACATCAAAAGAAAGAATGCTCTGTGCAATTGAGGGTGGGATCCCTGACAGACTGCCGGTGACGGTTCATCAATGGCAGCCGTATCATTTAAAAACATATATGAACGGAATGAGTGATATTGAGGCAAATAAAGCGTGTGGTCTGGATGCTTCGATCAATGTATTTTCTGTGTCAGGCGAAGAAAGCGATACGTGGAAAGTAAGCAGTACACGGGAGCAGAGGGAAGGCTTTTATGTGAAGCACTACACGATTGAGACGCCGGATGGAATACTGACGACCTCAGAAGGCATCAGTCCCATGACCAGCTGGGTGATGGAACATTTGATAAAAAAGGAGGAGGATATCCATCTTCTCAGGAAATACCGGCCTGTTCCAAAACTGGATCGAAAACTAGCTGTGCAGACTTATGATGCATTGGGAGAGGATGGTATATTAAGAACCTTCATATGGGGAAAACAGGGCGGTTGCTGGCAGGACGCCTGTGAATTGTATGGTGTCGAGAACCTGATACTGATGACCTATGACGATCCGGAGTGGGTACACGAGCTGCTTCAGATTTTGTTGGAGCAAAAGCTGGCTTATATTGAGGAAAATCTGCCGGGGATGCCCTTCGACCTTGTGGAGACCGGAGGCGGAGCTTCCAGCAACACCGTGATCTCACCCGATATCCACGAAGAATTCTGTCTTCCTTACGATATAAAAATGCATGATGCCCTGAAAAAGCACGGGTTTCGTTCCGTCTATCACACATGCGGGGGGATGACACGGATTGCGGATTTGATAGCAAAAAATCACTGCAGCGTATCGGAGACACTTTCTCCTGTGGCAGTTGGCGGGGACATCGGTAACAGGGCGGATGAGCAGAAAGTTTACAATGCACTTCATCCGTTTGTGGGGCTGATCGGGGGAATGGACCAATTCCATATTCTGGAGACGGGCACAAAAAAAGAGATCGAAACAGAGGTAAGACGGCTCTATGAAAGTTTTGGTCTGGACGGAGGATACATTCTGTCTGCCTGTGATCATTTTTTTGAAGTGCCGCCTCAAAACCTGCGCTATTTTTCCGATGCAGCTAAACATATTTTTTATTAATTTAAAGTCTTTCTGACGGGGGGGCGCACTGCGGCGTAAGAGGCTGCTGCTGCGATGCGGCCGCCGAAGGCACGGGTTTTGTGGGAGAAACTCTATTTGATGAGAGGAAAATAAAGGAGGTATCTATGATAGCGAGAGAACAGTATGAAGAATACAAGGTGAATACGCTTTCTGCACTCGATAAGGCAGGCATTGCCCTTACTGAAGAAGAAAAGAATCAGGTTGAAGTTGCAGATTTTGGGTTGAATCGGCTTAATGAAATCGGGCTGCAGGTTATTACATATGTAAATACGCAGAGGTGCTGTGCAAAGGAACTGGTTCTGATGCCTTACCAGATCTGTCCGGAGCACAGACATCCGGAAATTGACGGATTGAAAGGGAAGGAAGAGACATTCCGCTGCCGCAGGGGAACGGTCTTCCTGTATGTAGGCGGATTTGCAGACAGCGGACAAAAAGAAGGGATTGCCGGGAAGATTCCAAAAGATATGGAAGAATACTTTACTGTTTTTCATGAGATCTGTCTGCATCCGGGAGAACAATACACACTTGTGGAAGATACCCTGCACTGGTTCCAGGCAGGAGAAGAAGGATGTATTGTCTCGGAATTTTCGACCAGAAGCGTAGACGAGGCTGACATTTTTACAGATATTCACATAAACCGCATGCCGCAGGTGGGAGAATAGGAGGCAGGAGTATGCAGGATTACAGCAGTCAGGCAGCCTATATCAGAGAACTTGCCAAAAAGCTTGCAGAACTGCCTGATACACAAGAGAACATCAGTAAGCGGAAACGCTGGGCAGATCATAACGATCTGAGATCCCCTCAGCAGCCATTAATCTGGGTCTGCCCGGATGATGACGGCGGGTGGCTGGAACTTGTCCCGGAGTCTTCTCTGCAGTGTGAAGATCCCCTTCTGAGGGATATGGAGAATAAAATCAAAAAGTACCTTTACCAGGCCCAATACCTGAAAGATGATTTTGTGTTTGAAAAGCGTCTCTATTTTTCTTATCCGGGCACTTACACCGGGTATCTCTATGGTAATGCCAGGCAGGAGACGGCATGGGGGATTTCCATAGTAAAACCGGAGATTGGAACGAATGCATACCACCTTGATAATTTCCTGAAAACAGAAAAAGACTATGAAACCCTTCTGAATCATGAAGTGGATTTCCTGCCTGATATAGAGACAAAGAATGCGATGCAGGAGAAAGCCGGAGACGTACTGGAGGGGATTCTGGATTTTGAGTTTCAGCTTCCCTACAGTGTTCTTGTACAGAGCCATCTGATAGAAATGGTACATTTAAGAGGCCTGGAAAATCTGATGTATGATCTGTATGATGAGCCTGAACTTCTGAACAGCGTGTTCAGACATATGGGAGAGAGTAAGGCAAGGCTTTTGAAACGTCTGGAAGAAAAGCGGCTTTTATTTGATAACCGGATTAATATCTATACGGGTTCCGGGAGTTTAGGCTACACGAATGCTCCCTGGAAAGAGCCTGAAGACGTTAAGCTGAAGGATATGTGGGGATTTGCAGATGCCCAGGAATTCAGTAATGTTTCCCCGGAGATGTTTGAAAAATTCGCAATTGCCAACCAGAAGATTGGGCTGAATTTATTTGGAAGGGGATGCTATGGCTGTTGTGAGCCTCTCGACCACAAGTATGAGGCTATATACAGACATATCACAAACATAAGACGTCTGAGCGTCAGTCCATGGTCGGATATAGATGAAGCTGCAGAACAGATAGGCCAAAAAGCAATCTTTTCGTGGAAGCCGGATCCGTCCAAAATATGCACGGGATTTGACGAAAATGAAATACGGAAGTATCTGAAAGAAGTTGCTATAAAGACAAAGGACTGTTATATGGAGGTGATCTTAAAAGATATACGGACATGCGGACATACAAACAGGCATCTTGTAAAGTTTATAGAACTGGCCAGGGAGGCGTTTTCGTAATATAGCAACTTCCAGACAAATTTCCTATATCACAAACCCCTCAGGGGGGATGCACATGCTGCGAAAAGATATATTGCTGCAATGCTGCATTGCGGCGGGGCAAAGTGCGTATCCATATGATAACCAGAGAGGATATTAAAAGAAAGGCGTCAGTATGACAAAAAAAGAGAGAGTATCAGCGGCAATCCGGCATCAAAAAACTGATCGGGTTCCAAAAGGCGAACTGCATATTGACGCGGAACTTGCAAACCGGCTTCTGGGCAGGGAATATCCGCTGACCTATGAGTGTTTTGAGCGGGAGAAGGCGATTCGTGAACTTTTGCGGATGGATCTGGTTAATGTAGGCGAATGGCCGGAGTGGGAGCTTTCGCCAGGACAAAATGGGAAGCATCTGATACAGACTGTTTACGGCCAGATTTACGAGATGGGATCAGGAAGCCGGCGGCTTGTCAGAGCGGCTGTAGAAGAAATAGAAAATGCAGAGGCATACAAAAAGCCCGATAGTTCAAAAGTAACGGGGGAGATTGTAAAGCGTTTTGCACAGGAGACGGACTTTTTTGTGTTTGCTCAGATTGGCGGACCTGTCACACAGCTTGATGAAATGTTTAGTATGGAAGATTTTATGGTTTACAGTCTGACCAATACAGACGATATGCATAAGATTGCGGTAAAAGTGATGGAATATGAGATTGAGAAAGCCAAGATCTTTCTTGACAACGGGGCCGACGGGATCGTAATCGGGGACGATGTGGCCTTTAATACCGGTGTATTTCTCCCGCCCCATATTATGGAGCAGAATGTTTTTCCATTTTGGGATCAGGCTGTAAAAGAGATAAAAGCCTATAAAAATGTCCCTGTATTTCTGCATAGTGACGGAAATGTAAATGCTGTTTTAGAAAAAGTAACAGAAGCGGGATTTGATGGGATACAGTCCCTTCAGCCATCTGCTGGGATGGATATCGGCGAGGTAAAAAAGAAATACGGTAACAGACTGTGTCTGTGGGGGAATATTGATTTAGACTACATAATGTGCCATGCATCACCGGATGAAGTCAGGGCTTCCGTGAAAAAAACCATCAAAAAAGCAGGAGCGGATGGGGGATATATTTTGTCAACATGTAACACTTTGATTTCGTCAATTCCTCAGGAGAATATTTATGCAATGATTGGAGCAGCAGAATAAGGTATACCTTATTCTGCTGCTATGCCGCAGACCCGCCCGCAGGGCATGAGTTACGGGGTGCCCTTTGGGTATACATTATTCTGCAGCTGTGCTGCAGACCCGCCCCGAAGGGGCATGTATTACGGGGTGCCCTTCGGGTATAGGATAAAAGGAGGATCAGGAAGTATGAAAAAATCAGGAATTCTAAATAGCGATATCTCAAGAGTACTCTCGTATATGGGGCATACAGATACCATAGCAATTGGAGACTGTGGGCTGCCTGTGCCAGAAGAGACAGAAAGGATTGACCTGGCTTTAAGAGAGGGGATGCCCTCCTTTATGGACGTGCTGGAGACAGTCTCGGCTGATATGAAAATCGAGAAAATTGTTCTGGCTGAGGAGATCAGGACTGACAATCCGATGGTTCTGGAACAGATCCTTGAACTTTGTGGAAATCTGCCGGAGCCGTGCAAGGTGGAATATATTTCACATGAAGAATTAAAACTTCGGCTTAAGACATGCAGGGCGGTGATCCGTACAGGGGAAGCGACACCTTATTCAAATATCATTCTGCAGTCCGGATGCAGGTTTTAAATAGGTGCAGGTATCGCAGCAAGGTCTAGTAAACAAATTTAATAGAATTTTTCTTGAATTCGCAGGAAGATTATGCTAAATTAAATGCACCCGGATGGGAAATATCCGGGTGCATTTCAAACATTCTTTCTATCTAATCATAAGGATTTCATTCTTTTGGACAAATTCGTCCGGTAATTCAATGTTTGAAAAAGAAATAAAAGTATATAAAAGCAGAAAAGGGTGATGCGTATTGACTGTGTAAATATGAAAGTCAAGGTTATTTTTTACATATAAATCATACCAGGAGAAAATAGAATATGGGAAAAAATGATGTATACATGAAACGATGGCTTTCCGACAAAGCCCGTTTTGCTGATTTGGTAAATGGTTTTTTGCTCCAGGGGAAACAGATTTTTTCAGGAGAATGCCTGTGCGTGGAATGTTATATGATGCTCTGAGCTATGCGGATCAGGTAAGCGAGATAAGAAAAAACAGAAAGAAAGACAGGACTTACGGAAGTCCTGCTGAATTTCTCTCAGGGTTGAACCAGACCGATCAGCTGTTTCCGATTATAACAATTATTTTTTATTATGGAGAAAAGGAATGGGATGGAAAGCAGGAATTACACGGTTTGCTGGGGATTGACAGAGAGGATTATAAGTTGCTGAAAAAGTATGTGCCCAATTACAAAATCAATCTGATTGATCCAAGAAAGTTGGATGAGTTAATGTGTTTTCAGACTGATTTACAGATTGTTTTCGGAATGCTAAAATGTAGAAAAAGCAAGGAAGAGTTATTGGGCTATGTGGAAAAAAATCAAGAATACTTTAGCAGTATAGACGAGGAGTCTTATAATGCGCTGCGGGTTATGCTTGGATCAGAGCTCGGTTTAAAGGAGAAGAAAGTAAAAACAGGAGGGATAGATATGTGCAAAGCATTGGATGACTTATATCAGGATGGAGTAAAGAAAGGATTAGAACAGGGAATTGAAGCGTTTATCGCCGATTATCGTGAAGAAGGCTTCAGTGAAGAGAAGATAAGAACAAAGCTGGTAAAACGCTTTTTAATAACCCCGGATCAAGCTCTGGATTATTGCAAAATGATTGTTTAGACAGAAAGGTGTAACAGTTCAGATAAGTCTGAACTGTTACATAAATGCTATATATCTTTCGATATATGTCAAAAACACGTTAATTTAACCGCCTCTTATAGAGTATCATCACTAATTTATCCGAAAGGTACATTGTAATTCATACCCTTTGGTTTAGAAAAAAGCAATGTCATAAGTTAAATACCCTGGTTGCAATACTGAAGTATACCAGTATAGAGCAGGTGTCTACCATAGTAGTAATAAGCGGTGAAGCCATAATCGCCGGATCCAGGTTCACCTTTCTGGCCAGCAGCGGCAGGATACACCCGATCAGCTTGGACAGGATGATCGTGATAACAAGGGAACACCCGATAACCAGAGCCAGCATCGAATCATGGTACATAATCAGGATCCGAATTCCGTTGGCCACTGCCAGTGCAACCCCGACGATGAGGGATACCCTGAATTCTTTGAATATTACTTTGAAAATATCCCGGAACTGAATCTCATTCAGCGCAATTCCCCGAATAATCAGCGTAGCACTCTGGGATCCGCAGTTTCCGCCGGTATCCATCAGCATAGGTATAAAAGAAACGAGCAGAGGGATAGCAGCAAACGCATCCTCATACTTTGTAATAATAGTCCCCGTGATTGTCGCAGAGAACATCAGGATCAGAAGCCATGCGATACGGTGTTTTGCGTGGCTGAACACGGAGGTCTCGAAGTAGGACTGTTCGCTTGGGCTCATGGCGGCCATCTTTGTGATATCCTCGGTAGCCTCCTCCACCATGACATCCATTGCATCGTCGAACGTGACGATTCCCACCATCAGTCCCTCGGCATCCAGTACCGGGAGAGCGAGCAGGTCATATCTGCGGAAGAGCTGAGCCACTTCCTCCTTGTCGGTGTGTGTGGAGACAGAGATGATTTCTGTTTCCATCAAATCCCGGATCAGCAGGTTGTCATCCGAGGTCATCAGTTCCTTGGCTGTCACAATGCCGATCAGTTTTCTCTTATCAGTTACATAACAGGTGTAGATCGTCTCTTTGTGAATTCCTGTTCTTTTAATATGGGCCATGGATTCCTCCACAGTCATTGACTGGCGCAGACCCACATATTCCGTCGTCATGATGCTTCCTGCGCTGTCATCCGGATAATTCAGGAGAAGATTGATCATGTTTCTCTCTGACTGGCTTACTGTATCCAGAATCCTAGTGACGAGATTAGCCGGAAGTTCCTCCAGCAGATCCACGGTATCATCCATATATAAGTCATCTAACAGCTCTTTTAATTCTTTTTCTGTAAACATTTCCACCAGATAAGTCTGCATGGAATTGTTCATATTGGCAAATACTTCTGCCGCTTTATCCTTGGGAATCAGGCGGAAAGCAAGGGCCAGTTCCCTGTCGTCTAAGTCCGAAAGAAGGGAGGCTATGTCCACTTCGTTCATGACATCCAAAATGCTCCTTACAGCTTTGTAGTGGTGCTGCGTAAGGAGTTCTACAAATATAACTTTGTCCATCATAATAACATCTCCAATCTGTATTCAATTCTAGTTTCTTACACGAATGATAACTGGCACCAGCGTCCATAACCTCACCACCTTTCTATAATGAAAAAAAACCGTCACTGCCTGAACAGTGACGGAAGCATAGCATACCCGTATATAAAAATCCACCGTTCAAGCTTTAGCATCACAGGGCATATCAATTGCATTAGGTTATGCCTTCACGACATAGCCTGCTAACCAGCTCGTTGTGTCTCCACAATCTCGCGGCAGCAATCTCAGGAAAATCCAAATCCCTGTGGTAGCCTCACCTACCGAAATGTTTTATTTAATTATCCTTACCCATTGTAGATCAACAAAAGAGATGTGTCAAGAAAAAACTGGAGATTAGTTGACGGGCTTTAGGGGGGGCGATGGTTGGGGGGCGCGATATGAAGGGATAGCCGCAAGCCGCCCAAGTGCACATATGCCGTTGCGGAATGCGGACACGAACCTAAGAAATTCTAGGAAGCCGGCAGCCGTGAAAGTGGAGCACGGGCATGACACATCACGAAAAATCTGATGATTTTTCGCGCTGGGTCAGCCGATTTTGTGATTCGGTGATCACAAAATCTCTCCGCTTTCACGGCTGCCGGCTTCCAAGAATTTCTAAGGTCCGCTTTAGCATTCCGCAACGGCATATGTGCATTTGGGCGGCTTGCGGCTATCCCTTCATATCGCTGGGCACATCCAATCGGTAGTAAAGATCGTCAACTGGGAGTGACTCCAAATCGGGGGCAGCGTATTGATTCGTTTGGCGGTATTGGATTGCTCCGGTACACTGTGCGTTTTCTGTTCAGGTGGTGCGAAAATATTGAACATTAAATGTGAACTATGCCAAGGAGAACTTTCATGTGCTTTCAGTGCAACTATTCCCGTTTCTGTAAGTTTATACTCTTACCTTCAATTAATGGAGCCTTTCTGTTCCACCAGACGAATCAATACGCTGTCCCCCTTACGGAACCGCTTCTGGTCGACGAGCTTAACTGCCGATTGGATGCGCCTAGCGAAATGAAGGGATTGCCGCAGGCCGCCCAAATGCACATATGCCGTTGAGAAATGCTAAAGCGGGCCTTAGAAATTCTTGGAAGCCGGCGGCCGAAAAAGCAGGGAGATTTTGTGATCACCGAATCACAAAATCAGGCGGCCCAGCGCGAGAAATCATCGGACTTCTCGTGATGTGCCGCCTGTGCCCTGCTTTTTTGGCTGTTGGCTTCCTAGAATTTCTTAGGTTCGTGTCCGCATTTCTCAACGGCATATGTGCATTTGGGCGGCCTGCGGCAATTCCTTTATTTCGCGCCCCCCCTCCCATGTTCTAAGGCCAGATTCCCCGCATATTTTTGGCGTCAATGACGCGCTTAACCGAGATCAGATATGCCCCTGTACGCAGGGAGACTTTCTTTTCCCTGGCGATATCCCATACGGACTGGAATGCCTGATCCATAATCTGCTTCAGCTGCTCGTTTACATGCTCCTCGCTCCATGAAATGGACTGGATATTCTGGACCCACTCGAAGTAAGAGACGACAACGCCGCCTGCATTGGAGAGAATATCGGGAACAACGGCGATTCCTTTTTTATCGAGTATCTCATCGGCGTCAATGGTTGTGGGGCCGTTGGCGGCTTCTACGATAACCCGGGCCTGTATCTTATCGGCGTTGGAAGTGTTGATCTGGTTTTCCAGTGCGGCAGGGATCAGTACGTCTACATCGAGTTCCAGTAATTCTGCGTTGGAAAGATGGATGGCGTTTCCGTCGTGATATCCTTCCAGAAGGTTGCCACGCTTCTGGGAAAGGTACTCCAGGATGGAAGGAATATCCAGTCCGTCCGGGTTGTACAGGGCGCAGGATACGTCGCTGACAGCGACGATTTTTAAGCCTTTTTCAGAGAGGAGCTTTGCGGACACACTGCCTACATTTCCCATGCCTTGAATGGCGGCTTTTGTATTTTCCGGATTCATCCCCAGAGCCTTTAGAATGTTCAGGGTTGTAATCATGACGCCGCGCCCTGTTGCCTCGTTTCTTCCCAGTGCTCCGCCGAGTTCAATTGGTTTACCGGTGACAACACCGGGGACGCAGTGGCCTTTCAGCATGCTGTACGTATCCATGATCCAGCCCATGACATTCGCATTTGTGCCGACATCAGGTGCGGGAATATCCTGGTCTGGCCCTATGATGGGGGCAATCATGGCTGTGAAGCGTCTTGTCAGGCTTCGAAGCTCGGTTTCCGAGAGCTTTGTGGGATCGCAGATAATACCCCCTTTTCCGCCGCCATAAGGGATATTAACAACGGCACACTTGAAGGTCATCCAGGCTGCCAGTGCCTTGACTTCGTCGAGGTCAACATTCTGGTGATAGCGGATGCCGCCTTTTGCAGGGCCGCGTGATGTTGAGTGCTGGACGCGGAACCCCTCAAAGACTTTTACGCTGCCATCGTCCATCCGGACCGGTACGGCAACCTTCAGTTCTCGTTCCGGGTATTTCACAGCCTCATAGTCGCTGGGTGTATAGCCGAGTATTTCGGCTGCATTGCTTACAACAGAGAGCATGTTTTCGTAGGGGTTATATTTTGCTTCCATTTTAATTATCTCCTTTCTGTTTGCTTTAAAATTTCAGCAGGGACGAGATGTCTGCAAGCTGGCATCCGGGGTTTAAATCACATGCACGCATTAGAAAGTTCAGCTTATCGATCCGTTCACCGGAGCGGGGAGCTCCGTTTTTGATGAAGCCAACCTGAAGTCCTACGGCGAAATCCATCACTACATCTCCAATAACGCCTCCGGCTCTTCCGGAAGGAATTGCAAGCAGACCATGTTCCTTTGCAAAGTTATAGGCATTCATAGCCTCTGTGATGGTGCCGACCTGATTTGGTTTTAGGATAAAACCGTCCAGAGCATTCAGTTCATAAGCTCTTTTCAAACGATCTAAGTTTGTTACAATAAAATCATCTCCGATGATATTCGTTCTGGTAATTTCCTTATGTGCTTTTGGATAAGACTCCCAATCTTCTTCGTCCAGCAGATCTTCGATAAATACAAAATTGAATTTCTGAGTCAGCATCTTCACATAATCGATCAGGGTTTCGGCAGTCACGCGCTCTCCCTTTAAAAGGTATGTATTGTTCTTCCGGTCGTACATTTCACTGGAGGCACAATCGAAGGCAAAACCGATTTTTCCTGTGTAACCGCATTTTTCTACTGCTTCAGAGATCAGATTCAAATTCACTTCCGGATCGGCAGACGGTGATGCATATCCATAGGAAGGTGCAACCACTGGTTTATGTCCCAAATACCTTTCAATTACTTTTTCCAGCTCTTGGAATGTATTGATGCCCATTTCAACTGCTTCGTAAATATCCGATGCACCGTATGGCATGATGATAAACTCATTGAATGGCTGTGTTAAGTCTGCGTAATGACCGCCATTTATTACATTAAAACTTGGAACCGGGACTGTTTGGATGGTATCACCGGCGATATACTGATATAATGTCTGGCGGGATGCCTCGGCAGCAGCACGAAATACTGCGATGGAAGTGGAGTAAATTGCGTTTCCGCCCAGACTCTTTTTTTCTGGTGTGCCGTCCAGATCGATCATGATCTGATCGATTTCTTTTTGCCTGGTGACATCCATACCGCATAATGCAGGCGCAATCAGATTGTTCACATTGTCAACCGCTTTATGTACACTCAAACCATGGTATTCGTCGGGATTGTTATCCCGCAGAACATAGGATTCAGACATGCCTACCGAAGAACCGGTGGGGGCGCACCCTCTGCCGAGACATCCGTCCTCAGTTACGACATCCACTTCTACCATAGGTCTGCATTTACAATCTACAATTTGCCGGGCATGGATTGATTTAATATTTGAATTCATAGCCTTAACCCTCAACTTTCGGAATATATAGTACGTTAAAGTCACAGAGATTTGTTCCTGTATTGCCGGTAAATACAGTATCTCCTATTGCTTCTAATGCCTCATAGCAGGCATGGCCCCGAAGGGCGGCGAATACATCGACGTCTTTATCAAGCGCCTGCTGATAGCTTCTGGAGTCACAAATACCTCCGGCTACAGGAGTAGTTCCGTCTGTTCCTTCGGAATCAATGGACAGCATGCAGGCCCCTTTTGTCTTTGCTGCAAGAATAGAAAAACTTAAAGTCAGTTCCTGTCCCGGACCGCCATGTCCGGTGATTGTACTGTTGTCCAGAATTTGTGTTGTAGTTTCGCCGGAACTTAAAATGACACAAGGCGGTTTGATTGGATTACCATATGCCTGTGCTTCTCTGGCGATGGAAGCGAAGAAGGAACCGGCGTCTTTACTTTCCCCTTCTAAAAAGGAAGAAAGTATGATAGCTGGTATCCCCATCTCTTCTGCGATCTCCTTTGCATAAATGCAGGAATCAGGCAGTGTGTTCAGCAGAAAATAGGTGTTGTCCGGAAAAGCCTTTGGTGTTTCTCCTTCTGGTCCGACGTTCATGAGATAATCTACGACATTTTTAGGAAGACGTTCGGCAACGTTGTAGTCCCGTATGACTCTCCTGGCATCTTCTAAAGTGGTCTTGTCAGGTCCCATTGGAGTACTTGCATACTTTTCGTAGGGCACGCCGATATCACCGGTTGCTGGATTGCCCACAGCATCGCTGATACCAAATCCAATCAATTCTGCCCCGACAGACTGGATCCGTTTTGCGAGCATCCCGCCGTTCATGGCGGAAATATGACGCCGGATGGCATTGATCTCATAGATTCCCGCACCGGATTTCAGCATGACGTCTGTAGTTTTGATTTCATCTTCCAAAGTGATTCCTTCGATAGGACAGCTCATAAGAGCAGAACTGCCGCCGCTGATCACAACGATAAATAAGTCATCCGGTCCGGCATGATCTACCAGATCTAGGATTTTTAGGCAGGCTTTGTAGCCGGCTTGATTTGGCAATGGATGGCCGCCTACATATACATCTGTGTTTTGAAAATGGTCTGTTTCTTCCGCAACTTTTACAATTGCGATCCCTTTGGTCAATTTATCACCAAGAACTTCATCTACAGCCATTGCCATATGATTGCAGGCTTTCCCTGCTCCGAGCAGATAAATATGTTTCTTTTTAGATAAGTCCCATGATTTGGAACCGATATGCAATATATCGCCGTTGAGTTTCATAATACTTTTTATGCGGTAATACGCATCGAGACGCTGTAATGTCTTATCTGTGATTTCGAGGACTACCTTCCTCGACTCCACATCTCCGTGGTCAATCAGTTTGTCGTAATTCTTGATTTTTTTCATAGATAGAATCTCCTTTAAATCTAACAACTAGCTGGTTAAAATATTAAATAAAACAAAAAACAGGATAAAAATGAAGGAATGTATTAAATTATACTTAAAGTATATTGCGATATATCAAATATGTCAATGTTAATTCTGAAAAATAAAATCATATTGGTGTTAATGCATAAAAAATGAGCGTATAATTTGGTAAAAATGGAAAAGTGAACAAAAAATAAGATAATTCGATTGACATATGCAATATATCAATATAAAATGGATGTATTAAATAAAACATTTTAAGGGAACGAAATGAAAGACAAATTGTTTTAGTATGGAAGGAGAAAAAACATGTCACACAAAACAGAATTTCTATATTTATCAGAAAGCGACACTATTGCGGCAGGGGTTCTTGATGCGGAAAAATGTATCGACAATGCAGAGGAGGTCTTTACTTTATTAAGCCAAGGGGATTATTTGATGGGAGGCAGTAATCATAACAGTCACGGATTGGGTATTGTATTTCCAAAAGAAACTCCATTTCCGAATATGCCGGTTGCGGGGCCGGACAGAAGATTTGTAGCAATGCCTGCTTATTTGGGCGGACGTTTTGATGTATGCGGAAATAAGTGGTATGGATCGAATGCCGAGAATCCAAAGAAGGGACTGCCGAGATCTGTTTTGACTGTAACCCTTAATGATAAGGATACAGGCGAACCGCTTTCTTTTATGTCAGCCAATCTCTTGAGTGCCGCCAGAACGGGAGCTGTTCCTGGTGTAGCTGCAAGGCATCTGGCGAGGAAAGATTCAGAAGTGATAACAGTACTTGGATGTGGTCAGATCAATCGCTCATGCTTACGTTCGATCTTAACACAGCTGCCCAATGTTAAGAAAGTTGTGTGTTTTGACATTTTTGAAGCTGCAGCACAGAAGTTCCTGGAGTGGGAGAAGGAAGAGCTGGGAGTTGACGGTGTTGTGGAACTGGATCTGGAAGCAGCATTGAAAGATGCAGATGTGATCACAGTCGCTGCCTCAAGACTAAAACCATTATATGTGAAAGACGAGTGGATGAAAGATGGCGTTACTTTGCTGATCACAGGACCAATGCAGACAGATGATTCTTATTGGATCAATACAAAACTGATCTATGATAATGTAAGACTTCATGAGGCTTACGTGCAGGAAGCAATCGAATCCGGGGATAAAGCAGGTTATTATAAAGGGGTGATTGGAGGTCCTATTTATACTTTGATTGATGACGGCAAGATGCCGTCTCTGGAGGAGTCTGCCAGTATCGGAGAAGTGATCATGGGAAGCAAGCCAGGCAGAACGGATGAGAAAGAAAGAATTACATTTGTTGCTTGTGGTATGGCTACATTTGATGTAGGTCTGGGGTATGATCTATACCAGACCGCATTAAAGGAAGGTATCGGAACGAAATTAACGTTATGGGATGATCCGTATCAAAAATAATGTGCGAAGGGAGTAATGAAAAGTGTCTTTATCTTTACTTATTATGATCATATGCTTTTTACTGCTAATGGTAATTGGCCTGCCCATCGCATATAATCTGATCGTCACGACACTCGTTTATACAATGGTCGCGGGATTTGATCCAATCCAGATGGCAATCAAAATGTATGGAGGAATGAACAGCTTTTCCTTTTTGGCGGTTCCGTTTTTTGTATTAACAGGACAGCTCATGCTCAGGGGCGGATTGCTGGAGCGGCTGATTAAGTTTGTAAATGCATGGTTCGGACGGTTTAAAGGGGCGATTGCGATCGTTACGATCGGGGCATCTCTGTTGATGGGATCGATCGTGGGGCTTGCAGTGGCATCGGCGGCATCTCTGGGAGCATTTTTGATTCCAATGATGAAAAAAGAGGGGTATTCAGCACCGTTTTCAGCAGCTGTCATGTCTTCAGCTTCCTTGCTCGGACCAATTATGCCACCAAGTGTTTTGATGATCCTTTACTGTACGGCAGTGGGAAAGACTTCCATTACTGGTATTTTTATGGCCGCCGTAACACCAGCCATACTGATTGCTCTGCTGCAATGTATGGTGGCGCACCGTGTTGCCAAGAAAAGGGATTATGCGTCTTATGGTAAGACGACCTTGTCGGAGAAGATGCATGCCACAAAGTCAGCGATTCCGGCACTGGTGCTGCCAGTGATTATTCTGGGCGGTATATTCAGCGGCATTTTCTCTATCACTGAGGCATCTGGCGTAGCAGTTGTTTATAGTGCTATTCTTGCTTTCTTTGTGAACAAGAGTGTGAAGTTAAAAGATATACCGGATATGATAATCGAAGCGGCTTCAACATCCGGCCTGGTATTGATCTTGGCAGGTGCGGGAACTGCAATGGCATGGGGAATTGCCAATGAACGAGTGATGGATATGCTGATCGGACCAATGTCAGCTCTTCCGCCGTGGGTGTTCTTGCTGATTGTGAATATAGTAATGCTGATCTGCGGGATGTTCATGGATGATTATGCATCTACGGTCATACTTGCACCTATTATTGGACCGATTGCATGGGCTCTTGGAATCAATCCGTTACATATCGGAGTGGTATTTTGTGTCAATCTGGTTGTGGGACTTGCGACTCCGCCATTTGGAATCACCTTATTCGTTACAAGCCCTGTAGCAGGGGTAAAATTGGAGGAAACGGCCAGAGAGTCCCTGCCATTTTTGGCAGTGACGATTGGAGTATTACTGTTAATCACGTTTGTGCCTCAGGTGGCACTTTGGCTGCCGAGTCTGATGGGATATACAGGATAAGAATAGAATATTAAGGAGAGAAAGATTATGAAGAAAAATATAAAACGATTTTTAGCAGCAGCTCTTGTCCTCTGTTTCAGTGTTTCAGCAGCCGGGTGCCAGATGAAGACCACGAACAGCTCCGGCGGTTCATCGGACGGAGGGGCTGCAGAGGAGGATGTTTCCGGAAATTACGTGATCCGTATCGCGTGTGAGAACTCAGAAACCTATCCTGCGACTCTTGGACTTGAGGTCATGAAGGAATATATTGAAAAAGAGACAGATGGTAATGTTGAGGTAAATATTTATGCAAGCGGTCAGCTGGGAGGAGAGGAAGAAACTCTGGAGCAGGTAGCTCAGGGCTCTTTGGAAATGGCAGTTGCATCTTTTGCTCCTGTGGTGACCTATGATCCGGAATTTGAAGTTATGGATATTCCGTTTGTATATAATACATATGAAGAGGCATGGATGGTATTAGACAGCCACATTGGAACAGATATGCTGGATTCTTTAAAAGAATGTGACATGATCGGCCTTGCATTTATGGAGAACGGTTTCAGACAAGTGACGAGCAGCAAGGCTCCGATTACCGGCATAGCTGATCTGAATAGTCTGAAGATTCGTACGATGCAGAATAATAACCATATGGAATTCTTTGCAGCGCTAGGTGCAAACCCGACTCCGGTAGCTTTTTCTGAACTTTATATGTCACTCTCTCAAAATACGGTAGATGCTCAGGAGAACCCGATCGCAAACGTTACAGATAAGAAACTTTACGAGGTACAGAAGTATTTATCGCTGACAAAACATATCTATGACGCAATGCCATTAGTCTGCAATCTTAAGTTTTTTGAAAGCCTGCCTGGAAAATATCAGGGCATCGTGAAAACAGGGGCCGTACTTGGTATGGAATACAGCCGGTTCTGTAACGCAGAGAGGGAAGAACTAATCTTAGATGAAGTGACCAATCTCGGAATGAAAGTAAATGAACTGGATGATGCGGCACGCGAAGAGATGAAAGCTGTTGCACAGCCAGCGGCAATGAAATCAGTTGCAAAGGATATCGGCCAGGATAAGGTAGATGCATATCTTGCTGATGTTGAGAAGGTACTTAATGAAATTAGCGATTATTAATCGGGAGAGGGTTAGAAATGATTGAAGCATTTGACAAAGTAATAACGGTTCTTTATAAAATTATAAAGGTGATTTTATGTGTTGTCCTGCTTACAATGGTTGGTGTATTGATGGCTCATATTATTTTCCGTTATGTTCTGAACAATTCTCTGACCTGGTCAGAAGAACTGTTAAAAATCCTGCTTGTATGGTTCGGGATGATGAGTGTGGCGATCTTAGCTGTTCGAAGAGAGCATGTATCGATCGTGATTTTTAAAGAGCATATGCCCAAGAAAATGTCCGCAGCCCTTACTAAGCTGACACAGATTATTACAGTTGTGATCTGTCTGATCGTCATTTACGTCGGCATACAATATGTACTTGCAGCCGGACATCGTCCCACACCTGCACTTCGTCTGCCATATGGATATGCATATGCATCAATTCCGGTATCTTTTGTCTTTGTAACGATTTTTGAACTTCGTAATCTGATCGTAGATCTGACCGGCAAAGGTAATTATGCCGCAATTGAAAAAAAAGAAGAAGATTTGACAGGCGGCAGTGATATGAAGCTGGATTAAACAGAAGCGGATTCTTATGTTGCTGGTACAGCGGTTTTTATGCGGATAGCAGAGAAACGCTGTGCCAGTTTTTGTATGGAGGAATGTGGAAGATGTATCATTTAGAAAAAAAGGATCAGTGGATTTATACAGACCGGGAACTTGATATGAAGGTCACAGTACCTTCAGGCTGGAACGCGGTCAAATTGGAGACGCCCAGGCTGCCGGCACTGCAAGATGAGGAAGCAGTAAAGAAGGCGATCAAATGCCCTGTTTATGGAAAATCGGTAAAAAATCTGGTTGTTGAAAAAAATGCAAAATCTGCATGTATTTTAGTATCGGATGCGACGAGAGCTGTTCCCACCGCGCGAATGCTGAAATATGTGGCAGAAGAGCTGCTCAGCGCAGGTATTCCTTATAATCAGATTTACGTTTTTGTGGCAATTGGTGTCCATCGGGAAGCAACGGAAATGGAGATGAAAAGTTTTCTTGGAGATCTTTATGGCAGGATATCCATTGAAAATCATACGCCTTTTGACAAGTCTAATTTGATCTTTTTAGGCGAGACAAGTCATGGTACACCTGTCTGGGTTAACCGGAAAGCATATAATTGTGATCTGCATATTCAGATCGGAAAGGTAGAACCCCATGAATTTGCGGGATTTTCAGGTGGGCGAAAATCTGTTTTACCGGGCGTCAGTGGGGAAGAAACAATCTTGATCAATCACAGGCCGAAAATGATCCTATCGGAAAATGCAGTCATAGGGGTGCTGGAAGGAAATCCGGTTCATGAGGACATGGTGGAGAGTGCGGAAATATTCAGGATTGACTTCGGAGTTAACTGTATTATCAACAATCGGCTGGAACTTTCCGCGGTTTTTGCAGGGGATATGACGAGGTGCCATTTGGCAGCGATAGAATATATCAAAAAATATCTTGGCGTCAAAATGAAGGCTCCGGACATTTTGGTAACTACACCGGGGCAGCCATTGGATATTGATTTTTATCAGGCAGTAAAGGCACTGATAGCTCTTACAGAAGTTCTCGATAAAAAAACGAAAGTGGTATTGTACTGCGAATGTCCGGAAGGAGTGAATTCGGAAGATATGCTGGGAGCTTTTAGAAGTGGAGAGAGTCTTGAACAAGTAATTTCTTATACGAAAGAAAACTATAAAATTCAAATGGATCATGTTTTGCTGCTTTCAAAGGTTTTGAAGAAAAATGTTGATATTTTTGTATGCTGTAAAAATGTTTTTGATGAAGAAATCAGGGAAATGTTCATGACTCCTTGTAAGACGCTCCAAGATGCGGTTGACGAGGCAGTCAAGCTTACAGAGAAGAAGGAAGGCGAGATTCTGTTTTATCCGAGACCTCAGACCGGGTTGCCGGTTTTGGAATAGGGATTCATTCTATTTTAGGCGCTGCAGTGCTTGGACTGAAAATATTCCAGGAACTGCAGCGTTTTTATAACCCCAGGTAAAATCCCTGGTTTAGAATAGATTCTGTCCGTTCGAGAACTCTTTGTGACTCTGCATAGTTCTTCTGAGCGATGGCGGCAATGAGATAATTGGAAAGGCTCAAAGGAGCTGCGTAAGAATTTTTGTAGGAAAGACTGGAAATGGAACAAGGCAGGATGACATCGCCATATCCCTGAACAGCACTATAGTTTTGACTGGTAAAAAGTATGATAGTGACCCCCTCGTTTTTCAGCCATGAAAGTACAGTGGTGCTTAGCTTTGAGTATCGGGGAAACAGATAAGCAACACAGACATCTCCTGGCTTTGCACTTACGATTTCTTCCGGATACAACATTCCTACGGATTGAATCAGATGAATGTTTTCCCGAATTTCACTTAAACGGGAAGCTGTGTAGTAGGATATGGAGAAGGAACTTCTCATTCCCAAAACATACACCGTAGGCGCGGTAGAGATCAGATCGATCGCCTTTTGCAGATCTTCTACATTTTGTGCCTCCAGTGTAGACTGAATGTTATGGATATCGTTTTGGAAAGAATCAGCCAATAGCGTGTTCGACGGATAGTCTTTGTGCAGTAATAATCGTTCTGGAAGGCTGACTTTTGTCTGGAACCCGTTTTGAATATCTTTTTGCATTTCTGAATAACCAGTGTATCCAAGCGCTCTTGAAAAACGTATGACGGTCGTAGTACTGACGCCAATACGGTCTGCAAGTTCTTCTAACGTACAGAATGCAATGGAGTTTAGGTTATTGGATAGATAATCTGCGATTACTTTTTGAGAGCGTGTAAAATCATTATAGTTATTATTTAAGGCTTGTAAAAAATTTGACATACCATATCCCCTGCCTATGTGTAATATATGTAGATTCTATCATTTGTTGAAAGGGGTGTCAACGAATGAAGTGAAAACGTCTTGCTGCTGTTCACGCCCGAAGCGTGAGAACAGTAACAATGTTATTCCTGCGTTGTGAGGAAATAATATAAAAATCTGGAATGTAGAATTGATTTCTGGTATGATTGAAAAAAGAAAGAGAGGTGCTGTGTATGCCATTGCCAAACAAAGAGTTAGCGTTTGAAAGGACATCAGCGAAACAGAGGGTATACGAGACCGTAAAAGACTGGATTATTGAAGGGCAGTTTAAACCTGGGGAAAAGGTTTCGGATATTGAGATCGCAGATTATTTTAAAGTCAGCAGGACTCCGGTACGTGAGGCGCTGCAGCTTTTGGAAGCGCAGAAATTGGTGAAATCTTACCCGGGGAAAGCGACAATTGTAACAGAATTAGAGAAAGACGATATTGAAAAATGGTATCTGCCGATGGCCATGCTGCAACAGCTGGCGATCACACTCGCTGTAGAGAAGATTACACCGGCCCATATAAATCATCTCAAAAAGCTGAGTGATGTGTTCAAAGAGTGCATAAAAGAACAGGAAAAGCCCATGCCTATATTAAAAGCGGATAAAGCTTTCCATAGCTGTATATTGGAGGCAGCTGGAAATGAATACATTACGGATTTTTGCGATGTGCTGTGGATACATATTCAGAGACTGGAATACAGCTTCTTCCGGGACACTCCTTTGGAAGCATCTGTGGAGGAGCATGAAAGGATGATTAAGGTGCTGGAAATGAAAGACAGTTATCTGGCTTCTGTACTTGCAAAGGAACATTGGGATAGGACGGCATTGTCGATCCGTGAGTTGAATAAAAATGTGTAGGAGATTGGGTGTAGAGGAACGGATCTGTTTTATTTAGGATCCGTTTTCTTCTATTCACCATTTGTCATACTCGTGACTGTTTACAACCTGCGGGCGTGTACAGTAACGCATACTCCACGCTGAATCCACGCTGAAGACAGGGGAAACAGTTGTCTTGTGCCGAATGTTTGTGATATACTATATAAGTTATGACAAAAGGATTTTTCTGAAATATCGGGAGGCTTACAGGTGGAGGCTTATACGAGTTTTGCGTCCGTGTACGATACATTTATGGACGATGTGCCCTATGAGGAATGGGGAGAATATCTGCACGGTCTTTTAAAAGAATATGGGATCAATGACGGCCTGGTGCTGGATCTGGGCTGCGGGACGGGGACGATGACGGAGCTGCTGGCGGATCTGGGATATGATATGATCGGGGTGGACAACTCTGCGGATATGCTGGAGATTGCATTGGAAAAAAAGGTGGAGTCCGGGCACGATATCCTGTATCTGCTGCAGGATATGCGGGGATTTGAGCTTTACGGGACGGTTCGCGCGATCATCAGTATCTGTGATTCGGTGAATTATATTACGGAGCCGGACGAGCTGCGCCGCGTGTTCTTTTGGGTGAATAATTATCTGGACACGGATGGGGTTTTTATTTTTGATTTTAACACAGAATATAAGTACCGGGAGGTACTGGGTGATACGACCATTGCAGAGAACCGGGAAGAGTGCAGCTTTATCTGGGATAATTATTATTATGAAGAGGAGCAGATCAACGAATATGAGCTGAGTCTGTTTATAAAGGATCAGGAATCCTCAACGGGTGGTGCTGAGATCTACCGGAGATACCAGGAGACGCATTTCCAGCGGGGCTATACCCTGGAGGAGATGCGGGAGCTTGTGAAGACGTCCGGGCTTAAGCTTTTAGCTGTGTATGACGCATTTACCAAAGAGGCTCCGAACACTGAGAGCGAGAGAATTTATGTGATTGCAGGAAAAGGACAAAGAACAGGAGAATAGGAATGGAAGATTATATTGTAAGAGCAACCGCTGCGAACGCGCAGATACGTGCATTTGCCGCATCGACAACAGAACTGGTGGAGCAGGCAAGACAGCGCCACAATACAAGTCCGGTGGCGAGTGCAGCGCTGGGACGGCTTCTGACGGGAGGCGTGATGATGGGGAGCATGATGAAGAATCCTACCGATATCCTGACGCTGCAGGTGAAGTGCGCAGGACCCATAGGCGGACTTACCGTAACAGCAGACAGTCAGGGGAATGTAAAAGGATATGTAAATAATCCGGATGTGCTTCTACCCCCAAAAAACGGGAAACTTGACGTCGGAGGAGCTCTGGGGGCAGGTTTTTTAAATGTAATCAAAGATATGGGGCTGAAAGAGCCATATTCCGGGCAGACTGTACTTCAGACAGGGGAAATTGCGGAGGATCTGACCTATTATTTTGCAACTTCTGAACAAGTGCCCTCATCCGTGGGGCTGGGAGTCCTGATGGAAAAGGACAATACCGTCAAATGTGCAGGAGGATTTATCGTACAGGTGATGCCGTTTATTGAGGATGAGGTGCTGGAACGTCTGGAAAAGAATATTCAGAATATCCAGTCCGTTACAGCAATGCTGGACAACGGTCATACGCCTGAGGACATGCTGGCAAAGGTTCTGGAGGGACTGGAGCTGGAGATCGTGGATACACTTCCGGCACATTTTTCCTGCAATTGTTCCAAAGAGCGGATTGAGAAAGCGATTATCAGCATCGGGAAAAAGGATATCCAGTCCATGATTGATGACGGAAAGGATATCGAGGTAAAATGCCATTTCTGCAATACCGCTTATAACTATACGGTGGATGAATTGAAGGAACTGCTAAAAAAGAGTAGATAGAGACGCGGTAAATGAGCACTCTGCATTAAAAAAGGAGGAAGTCAATGAAACAAGGATTTGTGAAGGTTGCAGCGGCAACACCGGATATCAGGGTTGCAGATGTGCCATATAATATGAAGAAAATCTGTGAGGCAATCGGGGAAGCGGCGCAGGAACGGGCTAAGATCCTGGTATTTCCGGAGCTGTGCATCACCGGATATACATGCGGGGATTTATTTACCCAGGAAGTGCTGCTGCGGGACGCAAAAGCTGCACTTTTGAAAATCGCAGCATTTACGGCGGATAAAGATATTCTGGTCTTTGTGGGTCTTCCTCTTTGTGTAGACGGAAAGCTTTACAACGTAGCGGCAGCGCTGAACCGAGGCGAAGTGCTGGGGCTGACGACCAAGATGTTCCTGCCAAATTACGGTGAATTCTATGAGATGCGCCAGTTTACTCCCGGACCGGATACCGCCAGAGAGATCCTGTTTGACGGGAGCCTCGTTCCCTTTGGCCCTCAGATTCTATTCCAGGCAACAACGATGGAGGAACTGATCGTATCGGCCGAGATCTGTGAGGACGTATGGTCTCCGATCCCGCCGAGCATTCACGCGGCTATGGAGGGAGCCGTAGTGATCGTGAACTGTTCCGCCAGCGATGAGACAATCGGAAAGGGACGCTACCGCAGAGAACTGATCCAGGGGCAGTCAGCCAGGCTGATCGCGGGCTATATCTATGCCAATGCAGGGGAGGGGGAATCCACCACAGACCTTGTATTCGGAGGACACAATTTGATTGCCGAGAACGGGGCTGTTTTAAAAGAGGCGAAGCGTTACTGCAATGATATTATTTATTCTGAGCTGGATATTCACCGGCTGACAGGAGAGCGGAGAAAGAATACTACATTTAAGACAACCGGTGAGCGCAGCCTTATCCGGGTGCCGTTCTATATGGATATAGAGAAAACGGCTCTCACCAGGCATTTCCCGAAGCAGCCCTTTGTTCCTTCTAATGAGAAGGAGCGGGCAAGAAGGTGTGACGAGATTCTGACGATTCAGTCCATGGGGCTGAAGAAGCGGCTGGCACATACCCATGCAAAATGCGCTGTCGTGGGAATTTCCGGCGGGCTGGATTCCACGCTTGCGCTGCTTGTAACTGCACGGGCTTTTGAAATGCTGGGAAGAGACAAAAAGGAGATCATCGCCGTGACAATGCCGTGTTACGGAACCACGGACAGAACCTATCAGAATGCCTGCAAGATGGCGGTTCAGCTGGGGGCCAGCTTGCAGGAGGTGCGGATTGCCGATGCAGTAAGCGTTCATTTCCGGGATATCGGGCACGATCCGGAGGATCACAGCGTAACGTATGAAAATGCGCAGGCCAGGGAGCGGACCCAGGTGCTGATGGATCTTGCAAATGAGATGGGCGGTATGGTTATCGGAACCGGCGATATGTCGGAACTGGCGCTGGGCTGGGCGACTTATAACGGAGACCATATGTCCATGTACGGAGTCAATGCGTCCGTGCCGAAGACGCTGGTGCGCCATCTTGTGAAGTACGCGGCAGATGTGACCAGAGACGGTCAGCTAAAGGAAGTATTATATGATGTTCTCGATACGCCTGTGAGCCCGGAACTGCTTCCGCCGAAGGACGGGGATATCGCGCAGAAGACAGAGGATCTGGTAGGACCCTATGAACTGCATGATTTCTTCCTGTATTATTTTGTGCGTTTTGGCTATGAGCCGAGCAAGATCTTCCGCCTGGCTGTGGAAACTTTTGAGGACAGCTACGACAATGTTACGATATTGAAGTGGCTGGAGACATTCTGCAGGAGATTTTTCTCCCAACAGTTCAAGCGCTCTTGTCTGCCGGACGGGCCGAAGGTGGGAACCGTGGCTCTTTCCCCGCGGGGAGACTGGAGGATGCCAAGCGATGCGTGTGTGGCTGTGTGGCTGAAGGATCTGGAAAATATTTCGCTGATGGATACGCTGTAGAAATAAAAAGTACGGTTGGGGATAAGGAGGAATTGCAGGATGAAGCTGATCAGAACAGAGGAGGCAGAGGGATGTGTGCTGTGCCATGATATCACACAGATTATCCCTGGAGTTACAAAAGATGCGGTATTTCGGAAAGGGCATATCGTGACAAAGGAGGATATTCCGGTGCTGCTGTCCGTGGGCAAGGAGAATCTGTTTGTGTGGGAAAAACAGGAGGGGATGCTCCACGAAAACGATGCTGCCGAGATCCTGCGCCAGGTATGCCAGGGGAGCTATATGGAACCCTCGGAGGTAAAGGAAGGAAAAATCGAGCTGACAGCTGCCTGTGACGGTCTTCTGAAAGTCGATCGTGATAAACTGAACCGGATCAACGGCATGGGGCAGATTGTGGTGGCTTCCCGGCACGGGAATTTTCCGGTCAGAAAAGGGGATAAGATAGCCGGCATGCGTGTTGTGCCGCTGGTGATTGAGGAAGAGAAGATGGAGCAGGTGAGGCAGGCATGCGGAGCCGGCCCTATTTTTCAGATTCTGCCTTTCCGGAATATGAAAGCAGGAATTGTGACAACAGGAAGTGAAGTATATTATGGGAGAATCCAGGATAAGTTTACCCCTGTGGTGATTGAAAAGCTTGAGGAGTACGGGATCGAGGTTCTTGGAAACACCGTGTGCAATGACGATTCGGAGATGGTGACCGAAGCCGTCCGGGAGTGGCTCGGGCAGGAGGCGGACATGGTGGTCTGTACCGGCGGTATGAGCGTGGATCCGGACGACAGGACCCCCCTTTCTATCCGCAATGCCGCGGATGAAGTCATCACATATGGGGCGCCGGTTCTGCCGGGCGCGATGTTCATGCTTGCCTATGCCGGGGATGTGCCCGTGATGGGGCTGCCGGGTTGCGTCATGTATGCCAAACGAACCATCTTTGATTTGGTTCTGCCGCGGATCGTGGCGGGAGAGAGGCTGACGGAAGAAGACTTTACGGTGCTGGGGCAGGGCGGGCTGTGCCTGTCATGCCCGCAGTGCACGTTTCCGAATTGTGGGTTTGGGAAATAGAGATTTGGGGCCGGTTTTGGGGGTGCGATGGGTGGGGGGACGCTGAAAAACCGGTCGCTGGGAAAAACCCGCCCTCAGGAGGGGCTCTAAAACGGGGGCGGCGTATTGATTCGATTGGCGGAACATGTAAGTTCCGGTATGTTATTGTGGATTATTTTACCTTTTTTATAACTGCTGCTATATATAGAGTGCGTATATGTAATTACAGTGAATGGTTATTACGTTAATCCTACTGACTAAAGAACATGCTATCTTCTTTACCTACTGGAGCTATTTTATACCACCAAACGAATCAATACGCTGGCCCCGTTATAGCGCCTCCCCTGTTGACGCGCTTTACTCCCGATTGGATGAACCCAGCGAAATGAAGGGATCGCCGCAAGTCTTCCAAATGCGTATATGCCGTTGCGTAGTGCTAAAACGGGCCTTAGAAATTCTTGGAGACCGACAGACGAAAAAGCAGGGAGATTTTGTGATCACCAAATCACAAAATCAGGCGGCCCAGCGCGAGAAATCATCGGATTTCTCGTGATGTGCCGCCTGTGCCCTGCTTTTTTGTCTGTCGGTTTCCTAGAATTTCTTGGATCCGTGTCCGCACAACGCAACGGCATATACGCATTTGGAAGACTTGCGGCGATCCCTTTATTTCGCGCCCCCATCCGTCGCCAAGTCTAAAGCTTGCCAACTGCAAAGTTTATATTGACAGTAAATTTCTGAGGTGTTAGGATTATATATATAGAATAATAAAATGAGAGAATACTTATATAGGTTCATAATCGGATGGACGTTTCTACCAACTACCGTAATAGTTGACTATAAGTATCTGCGGAGGCATCTCTGCAGTTACTTGTGCGGCAGGGATGCGGGAAGGAGGCGTCAGCAGATGAATGAATCTATTTTTATATTAAAAGGAAATATTGTATACAGCAGGAGTGCAGAGGAACTGGAGATATGCGAACACGGCTATCTGGTCTGTGAAAACGGACGGGTGAAGGGGGTGTACCAGACTCTGCCCTTTGTGTATGGAGGAATTCCGATTACCGATTATGAGGACCGGCTGATTATACCGGGTCTGGTGGATCTGCATGTGCATGCACCGCAGTATTCGTACCGGGGACTGGGAATGGACATGGAGCTTCTGGAGTGGCTGGAGACGAATACATTTCCGGAGGAGGCGAAGTTCCGGGAGACGGAGTACGCGAAGAAGGCATACCGCATTTTCGTGGATCGTATGCGCAGAAGTGCTACCACCAGAGCATGTATCTTTGCCACTGTGCACAGAGAGGCAACCCTTCTTTTGATGGATATGCTGGAGGAAGCCGGATTAAGTACGATGGTCGGCAAGGTGAATATGGACAGAAACTGCCCGGATTACCTGCGGGAAGAGTCGGCGGAAGTATCTGCCGCGGAGACTGTGGAATGGATCAAGGATGTGCTGCATAAGAAATATAAGCATACAAGGCCGATCCTGACGCCCCGTTTTACGCCGAGCTGTACGGATGACCTGATGGAGCGGCTGAAAATGATTCAGATGCGCTATGAACTTCCCCTGCAGTCACATTTGTCGGAGAATCCGGGGGAGATTTCCTGGGTGAAGGAGCTCTGCCCATGGTCAGAGTTCTATGGGGATGCTTATGACAAGTTCGGCCTTTTTGGTTCGGACTGCCCGACGATCATGGCACACTGCGTATATTCGGATGAGAAAGAAATAACCAGGATGAAGGAGAACGGCGTATATATTGCGCACTGTCCGGAATCCAATATGAACATTGCCTCCGGTGTGGCTCCCGTGAGAAGGTTCCTGGCTGAGGGACTTCATGTGGGGATGGGAAGCGATGTGGCCGGAGGTTCTACGGAGAGCATTTTTACGGCTATGGCCCACGCCATCCAGTCATCCAAGCTCCGCTGGCGGCTGCTGGACGATTCCTTAAAGCCGCTGACCGTGGAAGAGGCATTTTATATGGCCACAAAAGGCGGCGGAGAGTTCTTCGGCAGGGTTGGAAGCTTTGAAGAAGGCTATGAGATGGACGCGGTTGTGCTGGATGATACAAGGCTGGAACATCCCCAGCCACTGGATGTGAAAAAACGACTGGAGCGGATGATTTATTTCTCGGATGACAGAGAGATCTATGCAAAATATGTAGAAGGCAGCAGGCTGTTTTAACGTAGGTAACAGTCTGTCATGTGAATGATAGGATGCGGAGGTGGAAATATGGAGGAAAGGGAACACATTGTAGGGAAAAGTGTTAAGCGGGTGGATGCCTTTGAGAAGGTGACAGGACGCGCCAAGTACACGGACGACTTTTGCGATAAGAGCGCTTATGTGGCTAAGATACTGCATTCCACGGTTGCACACGGTATTGTGAAATCCGTTGATACAAAAGAGGCGGAGCGGATTCCGGGTGTTGTAAAGATTGTGACATGTTTTGACGTTCCAAAGAATTATTTTCCAACGGCGGGACATCCGTGGTCCACAGATCCCGCACACCAGGACGTGCAGGACCGTCTGATCCTGACGGACCATGTGCGGTTTTACGGGGATGATGTGGCGGCTGTGGTGGCTGAGAACGAAGTGGCCGCGGTGCAGGCCGTGCGTGCGATCAAGGTAGAATACGAGGAACTGCCGTTTGTGCTGGATGTCCAGAAGGCGATGGAGGCGGATGCCCCGCTGATCCACGAGGAGTATCCGGGGAATATTCTGAAGCACACGGCGATCAGGAACGGCAATTATGAGGAAGCGAAGAAAGAACCGGGCCTGATCCGTGTGGAGGGCTGGTATAACACACCTACGGTACAGCACTGCCACATTGAGAATTTTATCTGCTATGCCTATATGGAACAGGGGCGGATTGTGCTCGTCTCCTCCACACAGATCCCGCATATCTGCCGCAGAGTCGTAGGGCAGGCTCTGGGGATCCCCTGGGGGCAGGTGAGAGTGATCAAGCCATACATAGGCGGCGGGTTCGGCAATAAGCAGGATATCTTATATGAACCGCTCTGTGCATATCTGAGTACAGTTGTTGGGGGACGTCTTGTAAAGCTGGATGTATCCAGGGAGGAGACGTTTGTATCCAACCGGGTAAGGCACGCCATACGCACCCATATCATTTCCTACGTGAGGCCCGACGGCAGTTTTGCGGCCCGGAAGATCGAGTGTTTCTCAGATCAGGGGGCTTATGCTTCCCACGGGCACAGCATTGCGGCAAAGGGGCTGGGTGCATTTCCGCAGCTTTATCCCTGTCCGAATGTGGAGGGGGACGCATACACAGTATTTACGAATAAGCCGGTGTCCGGGGCCATGAGAGGTTACGGCATCCCGCAGGCAATGTTTGCGGTGGAGAGCCATACGGACGATGTGGCAAAGGCGCTGGGAATCCCGCCCTATGAATTCCGGTGGAAATATCTGATGCCAAAAGGATTTACGGACGGATTTTCTAAAAATAAGAACTATTATGATACCTTCCATCAGTGTATGGAAAAGGGAAAAGCATACATAGACTACGACAGGAAGCTTCAAGAATACAGCGGACAGACAGGAGAGATCAGAAAAGGCATCGGTGTGGCGGCTTTCTGGTATAATACGGGCGTGTGGCCCATTTCCCTGGAAACCTCTTCCTGCCGGATGGTGCTCAACCAGGACGGTTCCATACAGGTACAGGTGGGGGAGACGGAGATTGGCCAGGGTGCGGATACGGCATTCGGTCAGATGGCGGCGGAGACGCTGGGAATACCATTCGAACAAGTCCATGTCATGTCCGTGCAGGATACGGATATCACTCCGTTTGGAACCGGGGCATATGCATCCAGGCAGACCTATATGGCAGGCTTCTCAATCAACCAGACGGCGGCGCTTTTGAAGAGCCATATTCTGGACACGGCCCAGGAACTGACCCGGCATACAAAAGAAAGCCTGGACCTTATAGACGGCAATATTATCCGGAAAGGAGACGGGGAGATTCTCATGAGCCTGGCGGAGCTGGCCACAGAAAAGCTGTACAGCCTGACGAACAACGGGCATCTGACCGCGGAGAGTACCTATCAGGCGAAGACAAATGCGTATTCCTTCGGATGTACCTTTGCGGAGGTAGAAGTAGATATCCCGGCCTGCAGGGCGGTACTGACGAATATCGTCAACGTGCATGACTGCGGGAAGCTGATCAATCCGGCCCTGGCCGAGGCCCAGGTGCACGGGGGCATGAGCATGGGGATCGGGTACGGACTGTCGGAAAGACTGATTTTTGACGAAGAAACAGGAAAACCGCTGAATAATAACCTTCTTGACTACAAGTTATCTACCTTTATGGATCATCCGCACCTGGAAGGCCATTTTGTAGAAAATTATGAGCCCACCAGTGCATATGGTACGAAAGCGCTTGGAGAGCCGCCGGTCTGTTCCGTTGCTCCGGCAATCCGAAATGCCGTGCTGCAGGCGACCGGGGTGGCCATAGATGAGATTCCGCTGACACCGCATATACTTTTCAGGCGGTTTAAAGAAGAAGGACTGATCTAGTACAGCAGTATAGTCCGCTATACTTGTTCGTGAAGGGAGGATACGAGATATGTATGATATGAAAGCGCTGTACGAGGCAGAGAGCGTGGCCCATGCCATTGCGCTGCTTCAGGAGCATCCGCAGGCCCAGATCATTGCCGGCGGAAGCGACGTTCTGGTACAGATGAGAGAGGGCAAGCGCGCAGGAGCAGAACTGGTAAGCCTGTTTGGCCTGGATGAACTGCGCGGGGTAAAACTGGAGGAGGACAAAACCATCCGCATCGGTTCCCTGACCAGCTTTTCCCATATAACAAAAGATTCAATTATACAAAAATATATCAACGTACTGGGGGAGGCCGTAGACAAGGTAGGAGGCCCCCAGATCCGCAACATCGGTACCATAGGAGGCAATACCTGCAACGGCGTTACCTCTGCAGACTCCGCATCCACACTTTTTGCATGGGATGCCATCATCGAGCTGACCGGTCCGGAAGGGATCCGGAAGCTGCCGATCCGGGAATTCTACATCAAAGCCGGGAAAGTCGATTTAAGGCCGGCAGAAATACAGACAGGAATCCTCATCCCCCGTAAGTCGTACGAGGGATACTGCGGGCATTACATCAAGTACGCCATGCGGGGAGCCATGGACATAGCAACCCTCGGCTGTTCGGTTAACGTAAAGCTTTCCGAAGACAAAAAGCAAATAGAAGATGTAAGGATCGCCTACGGTGTAGCCGGCCCGATTCCCATGCGTGCCGTCCACGCAGAACAGGCCGGCAAAGGCCGGCAGATCGAAGATTCTACTATAGAATTAATCGGTGACACCGTATTGGAAGACGTAACCCCAAGAGACAGCTGGAGAGCCAGCAAGGCCTTCCGGGAACACATCTCAAAGGTCCTGTGCAAACGGGCCCTGAAAGAGTCGATCCGTCTGGCAGGAGGTGTTTATCATGAGTGAAAAGCAATATAAGCTTATAAAATGCACAATCAACGGAGAAAAGCGGGAAACCATGGTAGATGTAAGGGCATCCCTGACTGACATGCTCCGTAACGACTACCGTCTGACCAGCGTAAAAAAAGGCTGTGAAGTAGGAGAATGCGGAGCCTGCAACGTCATCATAGACGGAGAATGCTACAACTCCTGTATCTACCTGGCCGTATGGGCCGACGGAAAAGAAATCCGAACCCTGGAAGGTCTCATGGGCCCCGAAGGAGAACTCTCCGACATCCAGCAGGCCTTTATAGACGAAGCAGCAGTACAATGCGGCTTCTGCACCCCGGGAATCATCATGAGCGCTGTAGAAATCCTCGAATCCCAAAAACAATACACAAGAGAAGAACTAAGAAAATTACTGTCCGGCCATTTATGCAGATGCACCGGCTACGAAAACATCCTCAACGCGGTAGAGAAAACAATGCGGGAGAGAGGGGGTGGAGGTCGCCTGTCTGAAACGGGGAGCGTGCTGCCGCCGGGATAAAAGTGTATGGGGGCTGGGAGTAACCCACTTATGGAGAAGTACTAACGCAAAAGACGCCGCCCACGAGGGCACATCCAACATGCAGCCAGAAAGCCTGATGCTTTCTGGCCTTAGTTGGAATGGGAAATGATTTTGGAAAATCATTTCCCATCCCTCGTGGGCGGCGTCTTTTACGTTAGTACTTCTAAACCATGCGTTCTAAACTCCCAGCCCCCATACACTTTTATCCCGGCGGCAGCACGCTCCCCGTCTCAGACAGGCTAGGTGCCTCCAATCGGAGGGCCGGCAGCCCAGAAGGAACCGCCAGGCGGGGCCAGCGTATTAAACCGCCTACCCAGCACATAAACCCTTCCAGCAATTCATCGAACCGCGAGAGCGGGCACTGTCAAGCTGCCCGTACACGAGCCTGCCAAACAGTCCCCCTTTGCATATCCCCCACATTCCCAACCTAAAACTACTGGGTCGAACACGGGTCGTTTTGCCAGTTCAATACGCTGCCCCCCGTCACACCGCCATTCTAAAGCGGCTTCCCTATTACTGTCCGGTGCGGACAAAGCTAAGTAAAAGGCGAGGCAGACTCCCGGGGGAGCTGTCCATGCCATTTCAAAGTCCATAGAGAGCGCGGTTAGAATCCGTTAGAGAAAAAACAGGGAACTTGGAGGGCAGAATTTGTTTTCCGAAACAAATTCTGTTGCCGCCGGCGGCGCGAATGCATCGGCATTCGGGCCAACTGCGGCAAGCACCCTCCAAGTTCCCTGTTTTTTCTCTTACGGATTCTCCGCAAACGGTCAGGATATTGAAATGGCATGGACAGCTCCCCCGGGAGTCTGCCTCACCTTTTACTTAGCGTCTCCACTACCTGCATCATCCGGAGCCGCTTCCAGCGGAACCTCTTTGTCTCTTGGCAGGATGATGTTTAGCAGGACCGCTATGAGTGTTGCGATTACGACCGGTGATTTTCCGAAGATTGTGACAAACCAGTCCGGAAATGCTGCCAGCGCGCCGCTTGCTTGTGAGATCCCCATTCCCAGTGCGGCGGCGAGCCCTACGATGGATGTGTTGCGGTAGGACATATTTTCTGTGTTGATCAGCTTCATACCTGTCATGGCAATGGAGGCGAATACAGATACGGTTGCACCGCCAAGGACACTGTATGGTATGGTGGTCAGCAGGGATGAAAACTTGGGAATCAGGCCTGCTACCAGCAGGATGACCGCGGCCAGGCCGAGGACGCAGCGGTTGACTACCTTTGTTGTAGCAACGATCCCGACGTTCTGGCTGTAGGTTGCCGTGGGAAGGCCGCCCAGGAGAGCGCCGATGATGTTCGTGATTCCGTAGCCGACGATCCCGCCCTGCAGTTCATTGCTGGATGGCATACGGTTTAATCCGCCGCTTGTGGTGGCTGAAAAATCTCCGATGGCCTGGATGGCGTTGATGGCGAATAACAGTCCGATCGCTACGCAGGAGGAGATCTCAAATTTGATTCCAAAGTGAAGCGGCATGGGGAGCTGGAAAGCGGAGGCCTGGCCGATGGGGGTAAAGTCTACCATTCCGAAGCACAGGGCTACGATGTATCCTCCAATGATTCCGATCAGGATGGAGGCCAGTTTCCAGATTCCTTTTCCGTAGTGGTTTAATACGGTTACGATTGCGAGTGTTATGATCGCAACCAGCCAGTTCTGCCAGGAACCATAATCCGGGCTGCCTGTTCCGCCGGCCATATAGTTGATGGCGGTAGGGTACAGGGAAAGGCCGATTGTGAATACCACAGTCCCGGCGATCAGAGGCGGGAAAAACCTGCGGATTTTTTTAATAAATATACCTACCAGAATTGCCACGCAGCCGCCGACAATCTGTGCCCCGAGTATGGTGGGGATATCAAAGTCTGAGGCGATAGACTGCATGCTGGGCAGGTAGGCAAAGCTGATGCCCATGATGACAGGAAGTCCCGAGCCGATAGCAATCCACTTTGTTTTGATAAATGGAAACAGCTGGAGTAATGTGGACAGTGCGGATACGATCAGCGCTGCCTGGATCAGTATTACGGAGTCGCTTTCAGACAGGCCGCCGACTCCAGCAACGATGATTGCGGGCGTTACGCAACCCACAATCATCGCAACAACGTGCTGGAGGGCAAGAGGAAAGGCCTGTTTGAAATTAGGCACACCGTTAAGGTCAAATATAGTGGAACGGGTCACTTCTTTTTTCATGCGTTTATCCCCCTTTAAGCCTGACTGATTCTGGTGCCTGTGGTTCCCTTGATTCCGTCTTTGGCTTTTTCAAGAAGGGTAATCAGAGCCTGGCGTCCCGGCGCGGATTCCGCGAATTCTACGGCAGCCTGTACCTTAGGCAGCATAGATCCGGGGGCAAAATGTCCCTCAGACATGTACTGTTTTGCTTCCTTTGCAGTGATATTATCGAGCCATTTCTCGTTCGGCTTTCCATAGTTAATTGCCACTTTTTCCACAGCGGTCAGGATGATCAGAAAATCTGCATCCAGTTCCCGTGCGAGCAGGCTGCTTGCAAAATCTTTATCGATCACGGCGCTGGCGCCTTTTAGGTGGTTTCCCTGGCGGGTAACTGGAATACCTCCGCCGCCGCATGCAATGACAAGATCGCCAGATTCTACCATGGTACGGATCGTTCCGATCTCAATGATCTCCTGCGGTCTCGGGGATGCTACCACACGGCGGTAACCGCGGCCTGCATCTTCTTTCATGACATAGTCATATTTTTCTGCCATATCATCGGCCTGTTCTTTTGTTAGGAAACGTCCGATCGGCTTGGCGGGATTGCCAAATGCAGGGTCGTCCGCGTCAACGCGCACCTGTGTGATCATGGTTGCCACCGGGATATCATTGATACCGCGGTTCAGCAGTTCTTCGCGCAGGGCATTCTGCAGGTCGTAGCCTATGTATGCCTGGCTCATTGCCACGCAGACAGACAGCGGCGTATTGGGCTGCTGCGGGTCTTCGTGGGTCAGTGCCAGCATTGCGTTGTTTACCATTCCAACCTGTGGGCCGTTGCCGTGTGCGACCACGACCTCACAGCCCTCTTCAATCAGGTCTACAATGGCACGTGCAGTAATCTTTACCGCCGTCATCTGCTCGGGCAGGGTATTGCCAAGGGCGTTTCCGCCCAGCGCGATGACGATGCGTTTCTTTTTTGCCATTTTATTTTCCTCCGACATATGCGATGGTTTCTACTTCACAAAGAACTCCTTTTGGCAGATCCTTTACGGCAACACAGGAACGCGCCGGTTTTCCTACAAAATACTTTGCGTATATCTCATTGAATGCTGCAAAGTCGCCCATATCCGCGAGGAAACAGGTGGTTTTTACAACGTCTTTGAAGTCTGCACCCTGACTTTCCAGAAGGGCGGCTACATTTTTCATTACCTGTTCGGTCTGTTCCTGGATTGTTGTGCCCACTACTTCGCCGGATTCAGGTGAAAGCGGGATCTGCCCTGAAAAGAAAGCGATATCATTTACGATGATGCCCTGTGAGTATGGTCCGATTGCTGCTGGTGCGTTTTTTGTATCAACATATTTTAACATGTCAAATACCTCCTAATGTTTTTCTTCTTATTATACCAGTTACTGTGTGTGCTGCTTTTTATGTTTACGGTACGGCAAGGGTTTATTCAAAAACTCTTGGAGTGCCTTTTTCTTCCAGTTTCTTTAAAACATCGGCAGGATCTGCGAATTTTGCGAGGAAGATCATGGCTGCGATGATGTATGGTTTGTAGCTTGCTTCTTTGTAGAGAGGATCTCTGTAGCGGTCGAATACACTGGCGTCCACTTCTCCGGTCTCGCAGCTTACGCCTGTGATGTCAGCCGGCAGGCAGTGCATGTAGAGTGCCTTTCCGTCTTTGGTAGTTGCCATAAGTTCTTCTGTGCAGGCCCAGTCTTTATGCTCAGCATTTTGTGCAAGAAGTTCCTTTTCCAGTTTAGAGATGCCGTCGAAGTCACCGTTTCCATAGAGCTCTGTACGTTTTTCCATGGCAGCGAAAGGAGCCCAGCTCTTCGGATATACGATATCTGCGTCTTTGAAAGCCTCTGCCATATCGTTTGTTTTTGTGAAGGTACCGCCGGATTTTTTAGCATTGTCCGCAGCAACGGCTTCTACTTCCGAGAATACTTCGTATCCCTCCGGATGAGCCAGGACAACATCCATCCCAAAACGTGTCATCAGACCGATGATACCCTGGGGAACGGACAGAGGTTTTCCGTAAGACGGAGAGTAAGCCCATGTCATGGCCAGTTTTTTGCCCTTCAGATTCTCAACGCCGCCGAACTGGTGGATGATATGAAGCATATCTGCCATCGCCTGTGTCGGGTGGTCGATGTCGCACTGCAGATTCACAAGTGTCGGTTTCTGTTCCAGAATGCCGTCTTTATTGCCCTGTGTTACAGAGTCAACCACTTCATGCATATAGGCATTTCCCTTGCCGATGTACATATCATCGCGTATACCGATAACGTCAGCCATGAAAGAGATCATATTTGCTGTCTCGCGGACGGTCTCGCCGTGGGCTACCTGAGATTTTCCTTCGTCCAGATCCTGAACTTCGAGTCCCAGCAGGTTGCAGGCAGAAGCAAAAGAAAAACGGGTACGTGTAGAATTATCGCGGAAAAGTGAGATGCCAAGTCCGCTCTCAAATACTTTTGTGGAGATATTGTTTTCTCTCATGAAACGGAGCGCGTCGGCAAGAGTGAATACTGCCTCCAGTTCATCATCTGTCTTCTCCCATGTCAGGAAAAAGTCTCCGTTGTACATTTCCTTAAAGTTCAGTGCGTTCAGCTTATCAATGTAATCCTGTAATGTTTTCATCGTAAAATCCTCCTAAATTTTGTGAATATTCTGAATATGGTGTGCAAGGGGGTCAGACCCCTCGGCAGAGGGGTCTGACCCCCTTGCACCTGTTTGTTAAATTATTTGCAATAAAGTGTCGGCAGTGCAGCGTATACAGCAGCGCATACTATCAAATCTGCTTTCCATGTTTTCTCGTTCGGAGCATGAGCCTGCGCCTCTGCGCCAGGTCCAAATCCGATGCACGGGATTCCATTTCTTCCCATAATGGATACGCCGTTTGTCGAGAAGGTCCATTTGTCGGTTAACGGACGGGCTTTTCTCATTGCCTCTGTCTCTGCGGTTCCGATTCTGGTGTCGCCGTAGAGGCTGGTGTATGCTTCCTCAAGTGCTTTTGTTACGGCGTGATCCTCCGGGATGACCCATGTCGGGAAGTAGCACTCGATCGGATAGGTAAGTCCTGTGTAGGAGGGCCTGTCGTAGTTGTACATGGAAACCTTTACGTCATCACCGTATTTTTTCACGCTTGGAAGTGCACGGATCTCATCCAGGCAGCTCTCCCAGGTCTCGCCTGCCGTCATGCGGCGGTCCAGAGATACGGAACAGGAGTCTGCAACTGCACAGCGGCTGGGAGAGGTAAAGAAGATCTCGGATGTCGTGACAGTTCCTCTGCCCAGGAAACGCGCTTCTTTCCATTCCGGATTGAACTTTTCATCCAGCATCTTGACGAGGCCTTTGATCTCCGTGCCTTCCTCAGCGTCGTTTTCATTTAAAGCACGGATATCCTGCAGGATATCGGCCATCTTATAGATTGCATTGTCACCGCGCTCCGGTGCTGAACCGTGGCAGGAAACGCCTTTGACATCCACACGGATCTCCATGCGTCCGCGCTGTCCGCGGTAGATACCGCCGTCTGTCGGCTCTGTAGATACAACGAATTCCGGGCGTACCTTATCTTCATTGATAATGTACTGCCAGCAGAGACCGTCACAGTCTTCCTCCTGGACAGTTCCGGTTACGAGAACGGTGTATTTGTCGCTCAGCAGTCCCAGGTCTTTCATAATCTTTGCCCCGTATACGGCAGAAACAATACCGCCGCACTGGTCGGATACACCGCGGCCGCCGATCTCTTCGTCGTTTTCATATCCTTCGTACGGATCAAAAGTCCAGTTCTCAATGTTACCGATACCTACAGTGTCGATGTGGGCGTCAAATCCGATGATCTTTTCGCCTGTTCCCATGTAGCCGAGAACATTTCCCTGGGGATCGATTTCCACTTTATCAAAACCCAGGTTTCTCATCTCTTCGGCGATCCGTTCAATATGTGCTTTCTCATCACAGCTCTCGCCCGGGAATTTTACAATGTCCCTTAAAAATTTGGTCATGTCAGCCTGATAACCTTGTGCAGCTTCTTTGATTTTGTTAAAATCCATGATTACTTCTCCTTTTTAGAATTTATTATATTGAAATTGCTTCGTTTAACGGTCATTTCCGCCCCACACGATGGATTCGTATCTCTCCGGATCTGTATCTCCTTCGGTGGAGAAGAGAAGGACTCTTGACTCTTCATTCAGTCCAAGATGCTCTCTTAAGTCTTTATATTCATCCATACACATGATGCACGCCAGCGCGCCGAACGGTGCGGCTCCGGATTCCCCGGAAGTAACAGGTGCATCTCCCTTTACCGGCGCTGCCAGCATACGCATGCCTTTTGCGGCTACCCAGTCAGGCGCTGCGATGAATGTATCCACATGGTTCTTCAGGATATCCCAGGAGATCGTGTTCGGCTCTCCGCAGGCCAGCCCGGCCATGATCGTTACCATATCTCCATCCACGATCTGGATGCTTCCGTCCCCCAGGGCAGCACCCTTGTAGAGGCAGGCAGCGGCTTCGGCCTCCACTACGATAACTTTCGGAGGATTCTCCGGATAACGGTTGGCAAAATATCCCTGCACAGCTCCTGCAAGAGATCCCACGCCAGCCTGGATAAATACGTGTGTTGGTCTGCCGCAGCCATATTCCTTCAGCTGTTCATTCGCCTCCATTGCCATGGTTCCGTATCCCTGCATGATCCAGGCCGGAATCTCCTCGTAGCCGTCCCATGCAGTATCCTGCACCATAATGCCGTTTTCAGTCTTCGATGCCATGTCCGCAGCCATGCGCACACACTCATCATAGTTGTATTCCTCGATCGTTGCCTGTGCGCCTTCGGCGAGAATGTTATTGAGGCGGGTCTGTGTGGTGCCCTTGGGCATCAGCACGACGGCTTTCTGCCCCAGCTTATTGGCCGCCCATGCAACGCCGCGTCCGTGGTTGCCGTCCGTAGCCGTGAAGAAGGTTGCCTGGCCGAATTCCTTTTTCAGTTCTTCGGAAGTCAGCACCTGATAAGGAAGCTCAGAAACATCTTTACCCACCTGTTTGGCGATATAGCGCGCCATTGCGAATGAGCCGCCCAGCACCTTGAAAGCATTGAGGCCAAACCGGTAAGATTCATCCTTTACGTATACTTCCTTTAAGCCCAGCCGTTTGGCCATCTGATCCAGCCTGGCAAGCGGGGTGATACTGTACTGTGGAAAGCTTTCATGAAAAGCCCGTGCTTTTTCAACCTGGCTAAGCGCCATAACCTTCAGTTGTGCATCGTCTGTTTTAGGCATATGGTTCACTGCCCATTTGATTGATTCCATGTGTGAAAAACCTCCTTCTAACTATTTGAGCACTCACGGGAACTATCTTGCACCCATCTTTGCGGCTGATTTTCCGCGAGTACTCTATTTGCCTGCGTCCATGTAACTATAAAGTGTGAATTTTGAAATTCCCAAAAGAGAAGCAATTTTGTCTCCGGATTTAGTGATCAGAAAAGCGCCGGCGTTGTTCAGGTACTGAACGACTGCGACTTTGTCATCCTTATTCATGATAGCAACCGGTTTGCCAACGAGTGCAAGAGCCTGTTCGATCAGGGTATCCAGCAGCTCGTTTACATTGTGGGTGATTTTTGGGGGCTGGTTGTTATCGGTTTCCTGTTCCTTTTTTTGTTCCGTGCTGATGAATGAATGGATGGCGGATTCGACAGTGAGCAGTGAGGTGATGTCATAGTTAAGAGAAAATATGTAAGCGATGCTGTCATCATCATCCCTGATATACATGGTGCTGGATTTGAGAATCCTACCGTCTTCTGTCTTGGTGAGATAGGAAAGACGGTCCTGAATCTGTGACGGTTTCCGGCTCAGTGTCTCCAGAACCACGCTGGACGGTCCGTCGCCAAGCTTCCTGTTGGATACATGCCCATTCTCGATATAGACAATGGAGCTGTCCAGTTCTTTCTTTCTCAGATCGTGGATAACAATCTCACAGGAACTGCCAAACTGTACGGCAAGGCCGTGGGCGATCTGCTTTAATAAGTCTAATTTCTGGCTCAAAGTTACCATTCCTTTCGCGTGTGAGTATGGGAAATGATCCCGAAAACTTTTTGCTTCTAAACTCATCATAGCATAAAAAAAAATTAAATCAATACTTTTTCTAAAAATTTTTTAGGTTACCTAAATTTTTTTGAGATTCTGTATTGCAATTATCTTATATAAATGGTATTCTATATACAACAAAAGCAGTCCTTAAAAATCTGTGCGAAAAAGAAAGGCCTGTTTTTACAAAAGGATATACAAAATATAGTGCGACGTGCAAGGAAACCAACCCCCTTGTAGAATTTGTATACGCGGTGACATGCACCGGAAACCTTTAGGACATTTCATTAAGAAAAGGAGACGAATAGTATGCTTATTTTAGGAAACGGCAGGGTAATCACGCGTGACGAGAAGAATCCGTATCTGGAAAACGGCGCTGTGGCGATCGAGGGAAGCACCATCCAAAAGGTGGGATCCTTAGGTGAAGTCAGAGCGGCATATCCGGAGGCGGAATTTATTGATGCCGGAGGAAAAGTAATTATGCCGGCATTTATTAATGCGCACGAACATATTTACAGTGCCTTTGCAAGAGGGCTTTCTGTAAAGGGATATGACCCGAAGGGATTTTTGGATATTCTGAACGGCATGTGGTGGACCATAGACAGGAATCTCACACTGCAGGACACATATCTGAGCGCTATGGCTACGTATATTGATTGTATTAAGAACGGAGTGACGACCATATTTGACCACCATGCCAGTTTTGGATCAATCCGGGAGTCCTTATTCCATATAGAAAAAGCAGCTAAGGAAACAGGGGTGCGTTCCTGTCTGTGCTATGAGATATCCGACCGGGACGGCAGGGAGAAGGCAAGGGAATCTGTGATGGAAAATGCAGAATTTATCCGCTATGCCCGGCAGGACGGAAGCGGGATGATAGCCGGAATGATGGGGATGCACGCACAGTTTACCATATCAGATGAAACCATGGAACTGGCAGCAGCAAATAAGCCGGACGGTGTGGGTTACCATATCCATGTGGCCGAAGGGATTGAGGATCTGCACCACTGCCTGAAACACTATGGGAAGCGTATCGTTGACAGGCTGATGGACTGGAATATTCTGGGGGAGAAGACCTTGCTGGGCCACTGTATATACATTAACGGACACGAGATGGAGCTGATTAAAGACACTAATACCATGGTTGTACATAATCCTGAATCCAACATGGGCAACGCCTGCGGCTGCCCGCCGACGATGGAACTGGTGCACAGAGGCATCCTGACCGGTCTGGGGACGGACGGATATACCCACGACATGACGGAGTCTTATAAAGTAGCCAATGTTTTGCACAAACACCACCTGTGCGATGCGACGGCGGCATGGGGCGAGGTACCGCAGATGCTCTTTGACGGCAACGCTCAGATTGCAGGCAGATACTTTGACCAGAAACTCGGCGTTCTGGAAGAGGGCGCGGCAGGGGATGTCATCATCGTAGATTACGATCCGCTGACCCCCTTCGGAGCAGAGAACTGCAACGGGCATATCCTGTTTGGTATGAACGGGCGGAATGTAGTAACTACGGTGGCTAACGGGAAAATCCTGATGAAGGACAGAGAATTGCAGCATATCGACGAAGCAAAGGTGATGGCGGACTGCAGACAGGCTGCGGCAGAACTTTGGGGACGGATTAACAAGTAAAAGCGGAAAAGTGTTGCAAGGGGGTCAGACCCCTCTGCAGAGGGGTCTGACCCCCTTGCACTACCGTTTTCAGAATATTCAGATTATTTAGGAGGTTTACGCAAATGAGTGATATTATGACCCCGATGTCTTTCGGGCATTTAGTAGATTGGATGATGACGGAGCGTGAGAAGTCAGGCACTGTGTTCGGAGAGCATGCACCTTATCAGGCCGATTCCAGATATAACAGGACAATTTTCGGACGCCCGCTGGAGACTCCGGTCGGCCCGGCAGCCGGCCCGCACACGCAGCTGGCACAGAATATTGCGGCCGCTTATTATACCGGAAGCCGTTTCTTTGAACTGAAGACCGTGCAGGTGATGGACGGCGCCGAATTGGCGGCATGCGTGAGTAAGCCGTGCATCAAGGCTGACGATGAATGTTATAACTGTGAGTGGTCTACGGAACTCTACGTGCCGCAGGCAATGGAGGAATACATTAAGGCGTGGTTCCTGCTCAAGGTGATGGCAAAGGAGTTTGAGCTTGGCAGCATGGACGGATTCCAGTTTAACATCAGCGTGGGGTATGACCTGGAGGGGATTCAGTCTCCAAAGATAGACCGTTTTCTGAACACCATGAAGGATGCCGGAGATTCTGAAATCTTCAGGGATTGCAAAGCATATCTCCTGGAGCATGCGGACAGATTCCAAAAAGTAACAGAGGAAGATATTGAGAGTATCTCATCAGAGATCTGCAACTCCGTCACAATCTCCACACTGCACGGATGTCCTCCGCAGGAGATTGAAAAGATTGCAATGTACCTGGTTACGGAAAAGGGCTTCCACACCTTTATCAAATGTAATCCTACCTTATTAGGATACGAATTTGCCAGAAAGACCATGGATGAGATGGGATACGATTATGTGGCATTCGGGGACTTCCACTTCAGGGATGACCTGCAGTACGTGGATGCCGTTCCGATGCTCACCAGGCTGATGAAAGTGTGTGAGGAGCGTAACCTGGAATTCGGCGTGAAGATCACCAACACGTTCCCTGTAGATGTCAAACAGAACGAGCTTCCCAGCGAAGAAATGTATATGTCCGGAAAATCCCTGTATCCGCTCTCCATCTCTCTGGCCGCAAAGCTGGCAAAAGAGTTCGGCGGTAAACTCAGGATCTCATTTTCCGGCGGAGCCGATTTCTACAATATAAAGGGCATCGTGGACGCAGGTATCTGGCCGGTCACCGTTGCCACTACACTGCTGAAGCCGGGCGGATACCAGAGAATGTGCCAGATCGCCCGTATCCTGGAGACAGAGGGCGCTGTATTTGAAGGCGTAAGCATCGAAGGATCAAAAGCACTGGCAGAAGCCGCAATCGTGAGTCCCCATCATGTGAAGGCGGTCAAACCGCTACCATCCCGCAAGATGAACAAGGAGGTACCGCTTTTGGACTGTTTCGTGGCGCCATGTAAAGAAGGCTGCCCGATCCACCAGGATATCACCACATACCTGCAGCTTGTGAATGCCGGAAAATATGAGGAGGCAATGGAGGTCATTACAGAGAAGAACCCACTGCCGTTTATTACCGGAACGATCTGTGCACATAACTGCATGAGCAAATGTACCAGAAATTTCTACGAAGAACCGGTACATATCCGCGCTATGAAGCTGGAGGCTGCAGAAAATGGCTATGAGGCGTGGCTGGCAGATGTGTCGCCAAAGCCCCTGACAGAGAAAGGGAAAGCTGCCGTCATCGGAGGCGGCCCTGCCGGTATGGCAGCGGCATATTTTCTGAGACGCGGCGGCATGGAAGTTACCCTCTTTGAGCAGACCGGCTCCCTGGGCGGAGTGGTGCGCCACGTGATCCCGGAATTCAGGATCCCGGGAAGCTCCATTGACAAAGACGCAGAAATTCTTAAGGCAGCAGGCGTTGATATTCAATACAATACAAAAGTAGAAAGCGTGCAGCAGTTAAAAGAACAGGGGTATGGTGCGGTCATATTTGCAGTGGGCGCATACAAACCGGGTATGCTGAAACTGGAGGCCGGCGAGACGATGAATGCGCTGGAGTTCCTCGGGGCGTTTAAAGAAACAGAAGGCAGCCTGGACATCGGGAAACATGTCGTTGTCATCGGCGGGGGAAACACCGCAATGGACACGGCCAGAGCCGCAAAACGGACCAAAGGCGTCGAGACGGTTTCTCTGGTCTACAGAAGAACCAAACGCTATATGCCGGCGGATGAGGAGGAACTGCTGCTGGCAATTGAGGACGGTGTGGAATTTCAGGAACTGCTTTCCCCTGTCAAACTGGAAAATGGCAGACTGGTCTGCAGAGTAATGCAACTTGGCGATTTCGATGATTCCGGCAGAAGAAGTGTGATTGAAACCGAAGAGATCCGGGAAGTTTTGGCAGACACCGTGATTGCCGCCGTGGGTGAAAAGATTCCGACTGAGCTGTACGAGGCGAATGGTATCCATGTAAATGAGCGCGGGAAAGCAATGGTTAACGCGGAAACCTGCGAGACAAACCTGGAAGGTGTCTATGTAATCGGAGACGGCCTGGGCGGTCCGGCAACGGTAGTAGAGGGCATAAGAGATGGCCGGAAGGCGGCAGAAGCAGTGATTGGACGGAGCCTGGCGAAAGATTTCGACAGGCAGGCGGACGAGGCTAAGGTCTACAGCCGCCGCGGCATCCTGCGGGATATGGAGAACGGGAAGGCAGAGACAGAGCGCTGCCTGGGATGCTCCAGTATCTGTGAAAACTGTGTGGAAGTATGTCCAAACCGTGCAAACATCGCCATCCGGGTGCCGGGCATGGCAAAACATCAGATTATCCATATAGACTATATGTGCAATGAGTGCGGCAACTGCAAGAGCTTCTGTCCATATGAGAGCGCCCCTTATCTGGATAAGTTCACGCTCTTTGCCGGAGAAAAAGATATGGAAGACAGCAGAAACCAGGGATTTACGGTAGTGGACAGGGAAAAGGGAGTATGCAGGGTGAGATACCTTGGAGATACTTTTACCTGGACAAAGGGTGAAGAGACAAAGCTGCCCGCGGGACTGCAGCAGCTGATTGAAACAGTCGTTCAAGATTACCCCTACCTCCTGGGATAAAAGAGCACAGCATAAAAGGCGGGGCACGGCCCCGTGAATAGTATCCAATAAGCGCCCATGCACAGAAAGACAGAAAGAAGGAATGGTTATGAAACGTTTGTTTAAAGGCGGAATCATCGTCAGCGGCGAAGGACAAAAGAAGCTGGACATCCTGGTAAAAGGCGAAAAGATTCTGGCAGTCGGTGAAAATCTGGAATTCAGGGACGCCGAGATAGAAGACGTCCGGGGCAAGTACCTTTTCCCGGGATTTATTGATGCACATACCCATATGGCTCTGGAAGTCAGCAACACCATAACTGCAGACAAATTTGACACGGGAACCAAGGCGGAGATTGCGGGAGGAACCACCTGCATCATAGATTTTGCCACACAGAACAAAGGAGAGACACTTGCCCGGGCGCTGGATAACTGGCACCAAAAAGCAGACGGACACTCCTCATGCGACTATGCGTTCCATCTGGCGCTATCCGACTGGAATGAGAACGTCGGCCGTGAACTGGAGCAGGTTGTGGCGGAAGGAATCTCTTCTTTCAAACTGTATATGACATACGACAATATGGTCGTGGATGACAAGACCATGTATGAAATCCTGTCCCGTTTGAAAGAACTCGGCGGAATCGCAGGAGTACATTGTGAAAATAAGGGAATCATAGATGCAAGGCTGGAGGAAGTTCTGCAAAAAAAAGGAAACCGCAGGGATGTCTCTGATTATCCGGGAACGAGGCCGCCGGCAGCAGAAGCGGAGGCCATCAACCGCCTGCTTAAGATAGCGAAGTGTGTGGATACACCCGTCATTGTGGTGCATTTGAGTTCGGCAGAAGGCTACCGGGAAATCCAGCGGGCCAGGGACGAAGGGCAGACGGTCTATGTGGAAACCTGTCCCCAGTACCTCCTTATGGATGACAGCAAGTACTCCCTGCCGGATGGGGAAGGCAGGAAATACATGATCGCGCCGCCGCTGCGCAGAAAGAAGAATCAGGAGGTGCTGTGGAAGGCGCTTACGGAGGGCAGGATCCAGACAATCTGTACAGACCACTGCAGCTTTAATCTGGAACAAAAAAGCGCGGGGATCGAAGACTTCTCTCTGACACCGTGCGGAATGCCAGGCGCAGAAGAGCGTCCTGGCCTGATTTACCAGTTTGGCGTAAACGAGGGACGCATCACTATAGAACAGATGTGCAAATATCTGTCCGAGAATCCAGCAAAGTTATACCACATGTATCCACAGAAAGGAACGCTTTCTCCGGGAAGCGATGCAGATATCGTAGTATGGAATCCCGATACCGAGTGGATTCTGTCAAAAGAGTCACAGCAGACCAACATCGACTATTGCCCAATGGAAGGCACCAAGATTAAAGGCAGGGCAGAAAAGGTATTTCTGCGGGGCCGGCTGATAGCGGAAAACGGGGAAATTAAAATAGAAAATGCAGGGCAGTATATAAAGCATGGAGTCACGAAGGAAGCTGACAATTAAAGAAGGGCGGCACATGATAAAAGCATACCTTAATCCGCAGTTTACTGCGGATCCGCCCGAAGGGCATGGGTTAAGGGATGCCCTTTGGGTATACCGGGAGGGAAAACTGGTACAGTTCCCCTCTCTTCTGGAGGCATTAAATATAGAAAATTCAACGGCTCCCGTTCTCTCATTCACAGGAGCGGGAGGCAAGACAACACTGATTACACGGATGGCAGGCGAGTATCTGCGAAGGGGAACCAGAGTTGTCGTGACAACGACTACCCACATGATGGCCTGGGATTACCCGTGGTTTCTTTTGGAACCCTCGGCAGAGAAGATGGAAAGAATCCTGGCTGACGAAGGCATGGTATGGCTGGGCCTGCCCGCCGGTGATGGGAAAATGCAGGCTCCGCCCCGCGGGTTTCTGCAGCAGGTTTTGAAAAAGGGATACCCGCTGCTGATCGAGGCAGACGGTGCGAAGAGGTTCCCGGTCAAAGCGCCGGCTTCCCATGAGCCGGTGCTGCTCCCCGAGACGACACATGTGATCAATGTCTGCGGACTGGACAGCCTTGGAAAGCCCATGGAAGAAGTCTGTTTCCGGCCTGAAATTGCTGCCGGACTGCTTCATAAACAAAAAACGGATCCGGTCACGCAGGAAGATATTGTAGATCTGGCGCTGGACAGCCGGGCCGGAAAAAAGCATGTAATGCCCCAAATGTCTTACCATCTGGTTTTGAACAAAGCCGACGGCGCGAAGGAAGAGGCACAGGCCCTGGAAATCTGCAGGTTGGCAGAAAAAAGGGGATTCGCACAGATCACAGTAACAGCAGGAGGAAGACAGATACAGAGATGAAAATACTAATTAAAGGCGCGGGGGATCTGGCAACAGGAATCGCTTCGCGCCTCTATCACAGCGGGCACCAGATTGTTATGACAGAGATCGCAGTTCCTCTGACGGTGCGCAGAATGGCGGCGCTTTCCAGAGCTGTCTATGAGGGGACGGCCGTCGTAGAGGATATGAAAGGCGTTCTTGTATATTCGGAAAAGGAAGCAGAACAGGTTCTGGCGGACGGGAATATCGCGGTGATTGTGGACGCAAACGCTAAAATAGCCGCTGGACTTCAGCCGGATGTCATTGTGGATGCAATACTGGCGAAAAGAAATACCGGGACAAGAATAACAGACGCCCCCTTTGTGATTGGGGTGGGCCCGGGATTTACTGCGGGAATTGACTGCAATTGTGTTGTGGAGACAAAAAGAGGGCACACACTGGGGAATATCTTTTATTCTGGCAGTGCGCTTCCAAACACCGGAATTCCGGGGGATGTGGGAGGTTATACGACAGAACGCCTGATCCGCGCCGCAGCAGAGGGGGAGATGCAGCCGTTGGCAGCCATCGGGGATATCGTAGAAAAAGGCCAGGCGGTTGCCGTTACCGGTGGAAAAGAAGTATATGCCCGGATGAGCGGTGTGATCCGGGGAATGCTTCAGTCCGGTGTCCGTGTAAGTGAAGGAATGAAAATAGGGGATATTGATGCGCGCTGCGAAAAGTCCCACTGCTTCACCATTTCTGACAAAGCAAGGGCCGTGGGCGGAGGCGTACTGGAAGCGGTAACCCGGCATGAACACATGAAGGGGAAATATGCCCTTGTCTTGCTTGCGGCAGGAAAAAGCACACGGTTTGGGGAAAACAAGCTCCTGGCACAGATCTCCGGCAGACAGATGTTTGAATACATGCTGGACAAAATCAGCGCGTTCGGAGCCTTTCCCACATATATTGTGACGGGATATGAAGAGATTGAAAAAAAAGCAAGGCGAAAGGGGATACGGGTTGTGAGAAACGATGAGCCTGAACGGGGGATTTCCCGTTCCGTCAGGCTGGGAGTGGAAGCCTGTACAGAGCAGTTTCCTGATATTCAGGGCATTCTTTTTTCCGTGTGTGATCAGCCCGCTTTGCATGCGGCCACGATCCAGCGGATACTCAATGCAGCAGGGCTCCACAGGGGAAAGATTATCAGCGCCTGCCATAAGGACCGGCCGGGCAATCCGGTTCTCTGGGACAAAAAGTTCTTCCGCGATCTCAGGCAGCTTTCCGGAGACAACGGAGGGCGGCAGATTATGTCCGGTCTGCAGGACAAAGTAAGATATGTGGAAGCACAGGAAGAAGAATTAAAAGATATTGACTTCCGGTCAGATCTTTCAGAATAAAGTTCCGGGAAACGTAACAGTTCAGGCTTGCCTGAACTGTTACCGGGAAAAGGAGGGTATTATATGTTCACAGTACATGTAAATGGGAAAGATTATCAGGCAGAGCAGGACAAAAAGCTGATGCGGTTTCTGCGTGACGACCTCCGTCTGACATCCGTGAAAGACGGGTGCAGCCAGGGCGCATGCGGCACCTGCACGGTTCTGGTAGACGGAAAGACAACACGTGCGTGCATTCCCATGATTTCTAAGATGGAGGGCAAATCCATTGTAACAGTTGAGGGATTAAGCGAAAGAGAAAAAGAAGTGTATGCTTATGCTTTTGCCACGGCCGGCGCCGTTCAGTGCGGCTTCTGTATTCCCGGCATGGTCATGAGCGCAAAGGGCCTGATTGATGTCAACCCGGATCCGACCCGCCTGGAAGTGATAGCGGCGATCCGCAATAACATCTGCCGGTGCACAGGGTATAAGAAGATTATCGACGGAATCCTTCTCAGCGCCAGAATATTCCGGGAAAATCTCCCTGTGGCGGACAACAGCGGCATCGCACTGGTAGGTGATGCAATCCAGAGGATTGATGCCAGAGAAAAGGTGTTGGGAACCGGAGAATATCCGGACGATATCTATCTCGACGGCATGATCTACGGCAGCGCAGTGCGTTCCGAATATCCCAGGGCAAAAGTACTGGCGATCCACGCGGAGGAGGCTCAGGCGCTGGAAGGCGTGATCGGAGTCTATACCGCAGAGGACATTCCGGGGCAGGTAAAGGTGGGCCACCTGAAGCAGGACTGGGATACCATGATTCCGGTCGGGAAAACCACGCATTACCTCGGGGATGCGATCTGTCTTGTGGCGGCGGAAACACCGGAGATACTTGAACGGGCTAAGAGCCTTGTGAAGGTGGATTACGAAGTGCTGGAACCGGTGCTCAGCCCCTTTGACGCCATGAAAGAGGATGCGCCGCTTGTCCATGCATCCGGAAATATTCTGGCACATGAGCATCTGGTCCGGGGAAATGCCGACGAGGTCATTGCCAATTCGAAATATAAAGTAACAAAGCATTACGAAACACCATGGACCGAGCATGCATTTCTGGAGCCGGAGTGCGCGGTCGCCATGCCTTTTGACGACGGGGTATTTATTTATTCCACAGATCAGGGTACATACGATACCCGGCACGAATGCTGTATCATGCTGGGACTCCCTCCGGAGAAGGTGATTGTGGAAAACAAACTGGTCGGCGGCGGATTTGGCGGAAAAGAGGATGTCAGCGTCCAGCATCACGCAGCGCTTCTGGCGTACCTGACCAAACGGATCGTAAAAGTAAAGCTATCCAGGCAGGAAAGCATTGTCATCCATCCAAAACGTCATCCAATGTGGATGGATATCACAACAGCCTGTGACGAGAACGGCATACTGACCGCGATGAAGGCGGTAGTCGTATCGGACACAGGGGCCTACGCATCCCTGGGCGGGCCTGTGCTGCAGCGTGCCTGTACACATGCTGCGGGGCCGTATAATTTCCAGGTAATCGATATAGACGGAAAGGCGGTGTACACGAATAATCCGCCTGCCGGTGCATACAGAGGCTTCGGAGTAACCCAGACCTGCTTTGGATCCGAGCGGAATCTGGACCTGCTGGCAGAGATGGCCGGCATTTCTCCCTGGGAGATCCGTTACCGTAATGCCATCCGTCCGGGACAGGTGCTGCCGAATGGACAGATTGCCGATGATTCCACGGGTGTTGCGGAAACATTGGAAGCCGTAAAAGACATCTATGAGAGCGAACCCTATGCAGGGATTGCCTGTGCCATGAAAAATGCGGGCGTAGGCGTGGGACTGCCCGACTGGGGCCGCTGCCGCCTGCTGGTAAAGGACGGAAAAATACAGATCCATGCGGGTGCGTCCTGCATCGGGCAGGGGCTTGGAACGGTTCTGACACAGGTGGTATCCGAGACGACCGGCCTGCCGGTTAACTGTATCAAGTACTGTCCGCCCAATACCGCGGATTCCCCCGATTCCGGAACTACCTCCGGTTCACGGCAGACACTGATTACCGGGGAGGCCGCGAAGCGGGCGTCGGAAGATCTGAGAGAAGAGCTGGCAGGGCAGACACTGGCGGCTCTGGAAGGAAAAGAGTATTACGGTGAGTATCTCGCCAAGACCGACAGGATGGGCAGCGATGTGCCAAATCCGGTGTCTCATGTGGCCTATGGTTATGCTACTCAGGTATGTGTCCTGAATGAGGATGGAACGGTCAAGAAAATGGTGGCGGCCCACGATGTGGGCAAAGCCGTGAACCCGGTCAGCGTGGAAGGCCAGATAGAAGGCGGCGTTGTGATGGGAATGGGATACGCACTGACGGAAAGATATGAGATCAAGGAAGGGTATCCGGTATCCAGATTTGGTACGCTGGGGCTGTTTAAGGCGGATAAGGTGCCGGAATTGGTATCCCTTATTGTGGAAAAACCAGGCGTGGACGTGGGGTATGGGGCTATTGGAATTGGAGAGATCACATCCATACCAACGGCTCCGGCTGTTGCAGGGGCTTATTATAAATGGAATGGAGAGTTTCAGACTGTATTGCCGCTGGAGGGAACTCCATATACCAAAAAGAAGTAAATCGGGAGTTAGTGACGAGCTATAGTCTCGGCGCGGATGGGGACGCTCTATGAAGGGATAGCCGAAAACCTCCCGGAGAACATCCATGTCCTTTCAAAAATGCGGCCGCGGACCTAAGAAATTCTAGGCGGGAAACAGCCCTGAAAATGGAGCACTACTGACACATCACGAGAAATAGATGATTTCTCGCGATGGGTCAGCTGATTTTTGGATTCGGAATCCAAAAATCTCTCCATTTTCAGGGCTGTTTCCCACCAAGAATTTCTAAGGTTCGCGGCCGCGTTTTTGAAAGGACATGGATGTTCTCCGGGAGATTTTCGGCTATCTCTTCATGGAGCTGGCGCATCCGGCCGGCAGGACAAGACTCGTTACTAAGGTGGGACCTAATACGGGGGCGTCGTATGGGATTGGACTGGCGGGAATTTTATGGCTTTGGGAGGTGTTAGAAGACAGGGGGAATGAAAAAAAGGATTAAAACAGTGTGCTGAACGGTTTAAAATGAGCTGTATAAAAACAGTTTTAAACTTAACTGAAAACTTACCCGGAAATTTACCCCAAAACTTACCGGAGAAGCAAGTTGTTTTTATAAATAACTTGCTGTATAATATGTACAGTGGACTTTATATTTGATGATATGAGGTTTAATAGAAAAAAGGAGAAAGAATATGAAAAAGTTTAAAAGAGCAGGAAGTGTGTTTCTTATGGCAGTGATGATGGGGGTTTTGGTTTTTGGGTGTTCTTCTAACGAGGATGAGAAAAGGGCTGACGCGAAAGACGGTGCAAAAACAGAGGTACAGGATGCCGAGGATGAGGGGGCGGAAGAACCTGCAAAATTACTTGTTGCAGCGGCAGCAAGTCTGGAGTATTCTTATGAGGACGAACTGATTCCGATGTTTGAGGAGGAGAATCCAAATATTACCGTAGAGGGGACATACGATAGTTCGGGGAAATTGCAGACGCAGATCGAGGAAGGGATTGAGGCTGATGTATTTATGTCGGCAGCTATGAAGCAGATGAATGCATTGGTTGACGAAGATCTGGTGGATAAGGATTCCGTAGTGAAGCTTCTTGAGAATAAAATTGTGCTCATTGCCTCTGCAGATTCTGTCCTGGATCTGCAGGAATTTACGGATATTACGAAAGCCGGATCAATTGCTATTGGCGACCCGGCAAGTGTTCCGGTAGGGCAGTACTCACAGGAAGCGCTGACATCTCTTGGTATCTGGGACGAAGTGTCAGCAAAAGCGAGTCTTGGTACGAATGTAACAGAAGTGTTGAACTGGGTTGCAGAGGGAAGTGCGGAGGCAGGGATTGTTTATGCTACCGATGCAGCAACAACGGATAAAGTGAAAGTGGTAGCAGAGGCGCCGGAAGGCAGCCTTGCAGAAAAGGCAATCTATCCGGTAGGTGTTGTCTCTGCTTCAGCACAGAAAGAAGCAGCGGAGAAATTCGTGGATTTCCTGCAGAGTGACAAAGCAATTGCAGTATTTGAAAAATATGGATTTATACAGAATAAATAGTATAAGAAAATGAAAGCGGAGGGCTCAGGATGGATTTATCACCGATACTGATATCGATGAAGACAGCAATGACGGCGATTGTGATTACCTTTTTTGCAGGGATAGCAGTCGCATACTGGGTTGTAAACATGAAGCATGAAAAGATCAAAATGGTTTGTGACGGAATCCTGACCCTGCCGCTTGTGCTCCCCCCCACTGTGGCCGGCTTTTTCCTGTTGTATATTTTCGGGATTAAGCGTCCGGTCGGTAAACTGCTCCTGGATTTTTTCGGAGTAAAAATTGCATTTTCCTGGTGGGCAACTGTCCTCGCGGCAGTGGTCATATCATTTCCATTGATGTACCGCTCTGCGCGCGGGGCTTTTGAACAAGTAGACTTTAATCTGCTATATGCGGGAAGGACGCTGGGAATGTCCGAGTGGAGTATTTTTTGGAGGATTCTGATCCCAAACGCCCTCTCGGGCATCTTATCCGGGGGAATTCTGGCCTTCGCAAGAGGGCTGGGAGAGTTCGGGGCCACTGCCATGATTGCGGGCAACATCGCAGGAAAAACGCGCACCCTTCCCCTTGCGGTCTACTCCAACGTGGCGGCAGGGGACATGCATGGGGCATATCAGTATGTGCTGATTCTGGTTGTAATCTCGTTCTTTGTAGTAACAGGAATGAATTATGTAACCTACGTGTTTGGAAAATATGGCCGGAGATAAGCGCTGCCTCCGGAAGAATAAAAGAAAAAGGAAAAGAGAGAAGGTGCCGCTATGTTTCATCCGGTTATAAAACTGAAAGTCTACAATGAAGATCTGGTATTTGGTCCGGGGCTGATAACTTTACTGGAATACCTCAGGCAGACCGGTTCCATGAAAGAAGCATGCGCCGCCATGGGAATGTCCTACAGCAAAGGCTGGAAGATCGTGAACCGGGCGGAAAAAGAACTGGGATACGAGCTTTTACTGCGCCGGCACGGCGGCAGTATGGGAGGAAAATGCGAATTGACGGAAAAAGGGGACTCTTTAGTCACGCGGTACAGAAATATGGAAAAGATGGTAAACCAAAAAACTCAGCAGGCATTTAAAGAATACTTTCCAGAGTATACAGTTGAAACACAATGACTGACAGTACAAAAAATAAAGAATCCCTTTTGACATATCAAAATAAAGCGATCTAATAATTACATCCGTACTCCAGTCCCCATCCGTCTCAGCACGTCGATGCCCACCCGGTTACTAAGCCCTTAACTACCAATTGGATGCACCAGCGAATGCCAAGGCGAGTCCGGCGGCTGGCGGGGCAATGTCTGTTGGTGAAAAGTCCATAAAGCAAGCGTTAGAAGCTGTTGAAGAAAACGGAGCGGAAAGGGAGGGCAGAATTTTCCTTACCAGGAAAATTCTGGTGCCGCCTGCGGCGCGAATGCATCGGCATTCGGGCCAAATGCGGCACGTACCTCCCTTTCCGTTCCGTTTTCTTCTACAGCTTCTTAGCGAAGTGTCCGGACTTTTCACCAACAGACATTGCCCCGCCAGCCGCCGGACTCGCCTTGGTATTCGCGTCCCCTCTCCAATACTTAATTTTGGCTTAATAATCATCGTTTCGGTAGATTTCCACAGTCAATTGGAGTATAATAAACAAGGCTTGTGAAAAAGCTGATTATACAGGAGGTTGAGATTATGTGGACGAGATATGATTTAAAGATGAGAGGACGGGAGGCATTCCTGAGAAATTACTGGGCTTCGGTTGTTGTTGCACTGGTGATGTCCGTTGTAGCAGCGGTTTTCAGCGCCACAAGTTCTCATGGTTCCAGGGGATTCCGTGGAAATTATAGTGGGTGGGGTTATTTTTCAGAGTATTCCCTGCTTTGGGCTGCGCTTGCAGGAATCGCTGCAATACTGGGCATAGGTTTACTTCTGCTGGCCATTTTTGTCGGTAATGTACTTATCGTCGGCGGCTGCCGTTATTTTGTACTGAACCAGACAGAGATGCCGACAGTCGGATATCTTGGATACGGTTTCAAAACCGGTCATTATGGCAACATAGTCCTGGTCATGTTCCTGCGGGATTTGTTTACCTTTTTATGGACTTTGCTGTTTGTCGTGCCGGGAATCATCAAGCATTACGAATACCTCATGGTGCCGTATATTCTGGCCGAGAATCCCGGAATGGGAAGAGAGGAAGCATTTCTGATCAGTAAGAAGATGATGATGGGACAGAAATGGGAAGTATTCGTTCTTGATTTATCCTTCCTGGGATGGAGGATACTTGAATATATAACATTTGGAATAGTTGGAATATTCTATGTAGAGCCTTATTATCAGGGAACAATGGCGGAATTATATAGCGTAAACAGAACATTGGCTTACCAGAATGGGTATATTCGGTAGGGAGATGGGAGGGGGACGCCTGCCTGTGACGGTTTATGCTGTACCGGAGGGGATCTCTGTGGGTGCTTTGGGATACCGGCCGTTTAGCCTAGTTTTCGTAAGGATAAAATTGAAAAATCTGATGGAACCAGCGACATGCAGCCTCAAATCTGATGATTTGAGGCCTTAGTCGCCTCAGACTTTGCCTGGTAAGGCAAAGTCTGTCCATCAGATTTTTCAATTTTATCCTAACGAAAACACGGCACACTTAGAGGCATCCCAAAGCACCCACAGAGATCCCCTCCGGTGCAGCATAAACCGTCACAGGCAGGCTGGGCGCATCCTGGCGGAAGTGAGCATGTGGTTGGAAGGGTAAAAGGGGAACACTTTACGGTTGAAAACGGAATGGTAAAAGGAAAGAGCTGTTGCAGTTTGTATGTGCAGCAGCTCTGAGAAAAGGGAAAATCTATCTGTTGTTTTGAATTGTTTTATTAGGCGAAGTCCAATGGCCGCAGATGCAGTGCTGCAAGTGCAGCCATTGTCTTCTGTTTTTCATGTTTATAGAATATCAGGTAATTGTGAATGCATTGTGACAACATTTGGAAAATTTTATTAATTAAATATAAGATATTCATAAACTATATAATAGAAGAGAGGGCATATCGGATCGTGTATTTTATGATGTACTAGGGCCCTGCAGTTATATTTTCAATTGAATATTAACGGCTGTCAGGATATAATAATTTTATATTTATCTTGAAAGAAGATTCTGGGGGATTGGTTATGGAGAAGAATGAAATGAAAAAAGAAAAGTTTGCGTCTGATACTTCAAAACGGAGCGCAAAAGATTGGGTGAGGGCGCTGGCAGTCCTGTTGGGGGGATTGATCGTGGCGCATTTGGGGGTCACTCTTTTTCTGTTGTCTGAGCTGGGAACAGATACATTTACGGTCTTCATTCAGGGGCTTGCGAGGACGGTGCATTTGACTGTGGGGACGGTACACGTGATTATACTTTGCATCTTGATGGTTATTATGCTGTTGACCACAAAGGGGTACATAAAACCGGGAACCGTAGTGTGTGCATTCTGCGGCGGCCCTATTATTGATTTGTTTACGTGGATGTTTCAGGGATATATTAACGGAAGTGCTTCCTTGATACTTAGGATCGTCAGTATGCTGGCAGGATGTGTGATTCTGTCTGCAGGAATGTCGATTGTAATCAACAGTAATGCGGGCACCGGGCCGAATGATCTGGTTGCCATCATATTATCGGATAAATTGGAAAAAATAGAGTTCAGATGGGTCAGAGTCGGATGCGACTTATTCTTTGTTGTGCTTGGATTTTTCCTTGGAGGAACAGTTGGTATCGGTACAATTGTGGCTGTTTGCCTAACGGGACCGCTGGTTCAATTCTGGCTTCCGAAAACGAAAAAACTGGTGGCAGGGATCGAAAAGGGGCGGTAAGCCCCTGGGGGTTTAAACCTTTCATGGATCGTCAGACGGGGCATGGCCATCAGACGGTTCCTTTATGGACAATGTGCATGGCATTTTTGGAGGATTCCTGCCAAAGTTCTTTCTTCTGCTCATACATACTGTACAGCCATTCTATGGCTGAGTCCATGCCCTCGTCTGACATGGGAAAGGATTCATGCTCTTTCTTTTCTTCGGGGGTTTTTTCAAAAGACCATGGTTCCGGGTAAATAGTGGCCGTGAATGTCTCTTTGCTGTCATCTACCCTGAATATATAACGCATTCCGCCATGTGATCCGGAAAAGGGCTCCCTTTTTAGTCCCCCTACGGGGATTAGTTTTTTATCGATCATAAACGTCACATACCTTTCTGAATACTATTAGTAACGGGAATCCGTTCTGCAGAAGATTATAGCATATTTCAGGAGAATAGGGCAATTTAAGTTAAAACGTGGAAAAAATTAACGGTGATATTAAAAAAGTAATATAATAGAATAATCGAAGGGCATCCCGTAACACATGCCCTGCGGGCGGGTCTGCAGCAAAGCAGCAGAATAAGGTGTGATTAATTCAGTCTCAGGAGGGCAGATATGAATGATATGATGAGCAGTGCCGACAGTTTAGTCTATGTAATCGATGAAACATATCACATAGTTCATTTTAATGATGTGCTGCAGGAAGTGTTCCCGGAAATACATAACGGGGATATTTGTTACGAGGTGCTCTGCGGGGAAAGCTCTCCGTGCCGGAAATGCCCGCTTGCAGAGGGGAATGCTTCTACGATGGATATGTATAATGAAAAATTAAAGTGCTGGGTGGAACAGAGTACAGGGAAGATCGAATGGCCCGGGAAAGGAGCATGCAGCATTATTATTTCCAGAAATATTCCGGAACATAAACTGCCGGAGGCAAAAGAAGGCGGGGCTTGCGCAGAAGGCATCAATTCTCTCACCGGTCTCTATAAAAAAGGGAAATTCTTTCAGGCAATGGAGGCCTTTCTGCGGGACGCGGGGGAGGAAAGGTATTGCCTCGTGGCCGTGGATATTGAACATTTTAAGCTGTTTAACGAATGGTATGGGAAAAAAGCGGGGGATGAATTTCTGGTAAATTTCGCAAAGTGTCTGAGGGAGATCAGGAATGAATACGGCGGGCTTGCCGGTTATTTGGGTGAGGATGATTTTGGTCTTCTGATTCCCTGTGGTGAGGGACATCTGGACTGTCTGCAGAACCGCATTCTGAGGTTTGTCAGACAGTACAGAGGGAATGCCGGATTTCTGCCGGCCTTTGGTGTGTATGAGATTACGGACAGATCCGTGCCCGCCAGCATGATATATGACAGGGCTGCTATTGCGATGTCTATGGTAAAGGGAAATTATGCAAACCGGATGTGCCGGTATGATGCGGTTATGATACAGAGAATGGAAGAGAAACATTTGATGCTTTCGGAGGTGCAGAGAGGGCTGGAGAATGGCGAATTCACATTCTATCTGCAGCCAAAATGCAATATGAGTACCGGGCGCATTGTGGGAGTGGAGTCCCTGGTAAGATGGCAGCATCCGGAACGGGGGCTGGTCACGCCGGGAGCGTTTATACCGCTTTTGGAGCAAAGCGGATTTATTGCCAAACTGGATCTTTATATCTGGAAAGAGGTCTGCAGATATCTTAGAAAATGGCTGAATGAAGGGAAGACGCTTCTTCCGATTTCAATCAATGTATCCAGGGTGGATATTTACACGCTGGACGTGGTAGAGTGCCTGAAAAGTATGGCAGAGGAGTACTGCCTTCCGGCAAATCTTCTGGAGATCGAGATTACCGAGAGTGCTTATGCGGAGGAGTACCAGAAGATTACAGGTGTGGCGGAGCAGCTGCGCGGCGCAGGATTTACGGTTCTGATGGATGACTTCGGAAGCGGCTATTCTTCACTGAATATGCTGAAAGATATTAATGTGGATATCCTGAAAATTGATATGAAATTTTTGGATATGGATGAAAAGAGCGCGGATAAGGGGCTGGGAATACTCGAAGCCATTATCCGGATGGCTACGCTCATGGGACTGCGTATTATAGCAGAGGGGGTGGAAACCGAAGAACAGGTTAAGGTGCTCCTGGAAATGGGGTGCCTGTACGGACAGGGGTATTATTTTTTTCAGCCGCTTGCCATTGAGAGTTATGAAAGACTGCTGGAGACGCCGGAAAACTTTGATTACAGAGGGATAAAGGCAAGGGATGTAAAAAGTCTCAGTATTAAGGATCTTCTGAATGCGGACATATTCAGTGAGACAATGATCCATAATATACTGGGCGGGATCGGGATTTATAAAGTGTCCGGTGACCATGTAGAATTGCTGCAGGTAAATGAACACTATTATAAAGTTACGGGAAGCAGTCCGATTGATCTGGAAGCGCAGCGTATGCAGTTCCAGAGCGGAATATATGAGGCGGACCGGAAAGAACTTCTGGACATCTTTCAACGGGCGGATAAAAACAGGCTGAACGGCGGCAGCGGACAGATCCGTCATATCCTGGCCGATGGTTCTGTCATCTGGATACGGCTGCACGCCTTTTTCCTGAAGGCACAGGAGGACGGCAGAATCTATTATGGAGCCGTTTCAGACGTTACGGAACAGAGACGGCGGGAGCAGATCATCACGGAGAATATGAAAACACTGGAGATATTCCGCAGTCAGGCGCTGTATGATTTTAAAGTCTGCCTCACAAGGGATAGCGTGTGCGGCGGAAGTATTGACAGCTGGGTGGGTGAGACCGGATGCAGTCAGATTATGCTGTTAGAAGGTGCATCGGATTACATGTGCAGCGAACTGATTCTGCCTCGTTATCAGGATCTGTTCCGGACATTTACGGATAAAGAAAGAATGTATCAGGCATATCAAAACGGCAAGGTTATGGAAAGCATGGATTATCAGCGGATGTACAAGGGGGCTCCGAGCTGGATGCGGATGCTCATGCACTATACCCGGTCTGAGGAAAACGGTGAGGTCTATGCCTATATATTTGTGACAGATATCGACGCGCAGAAGAAGCAGGAGCTTCAGCTGGCCAGGATGGCCGAGACGGATGCTATGACAGGCCTGTATAACCGCTGCACTGCCAAGAAGAAAATTGAGGATTATATGAAAGAATATCCGGATGAGGAGTCGGCAGTGATTATGTTTGACATGGATAATTTTAAGACGGCAAATGATGTATTTGGGCATGCGTACGGTGATTCCATGATCCGTAAGAATGCGGAGAAGCTGAACAGTTATTTCAGGGAGAATGATATTGTATGCCGTATGGGCGGAGATGAATTCCTTGTTCTATGCAGGAATATCAGGGAAGAAGCAGTGAATGAGAAACTGAGGCAGATCCTTTCCGATATGGAGGTTACTTACCATACAGGAAAAAAGGCGATCAAATTTTCGATATCGGCTGGGTATGCGATGATTCCACGGCAGGGAAATACATTTGACGAGCTGTACAGGAAAGCGGATACTGCACTGTTCACAGCAAAAATGAATGGAAAAAGTACATTCGCTCAATACGATTCCGGTATGAAGGAGGTTCGTCCGGAGCTGGCAGATCCGGAAAAGACTTCGGAATAAAAGGAAAGAGTCACAGTAACTGTGACTCAAGGGGGAAAAAGTTTATGAAAAAGTGTTCTTTTCTTTTGAACAATTATAGTATACCTTTTACTTGTGGAAAAATTGTGATACATTTTTGAATGAATTGTAAACAGATATAAAATAAATTATGAAGAACGGCGATATAAAGAATGAAACGAGTATGGAAAAGAATCTTTCTGGCTGCGGGTATCATGTGCGCTTTGGATTGTGTGGCAGTAGGTACATTTTTTAGTATGGCGGTGGGGCGCTCCTGTGTCTTCTTTCGAAAAAAGAGAGACAAAAGGAAAAAAATGTGCAGGAGGACAGTACAGAAAGAGGCGGAAGAACTTAAAGAACGCAGTGAGGGAATCCAATGGATCGAGGGGATGCACTGTGAAAGTGTGCACATAAAAAGCGAAGACGGGCTGAGGCTAAAGGGATATTATCTGGAGGCAGAGCAGGCTGAGCGAATTGTTGTGATGTTCCATGGCTGGCGTGGATCCTGGCGGCATGATTTTGGGGCGTGCCTCAAATGGCTTTACGAAGAAAACAGCAGCCTTCTGCTCGTAGAACAGAGGGCGCAGGGGGAAAGTGAAGGAAAATATATGGGATTCGGGCTGCTGGAGCGCATGGACTGCCGGAAATGGTTAAATTGGCTGGCAGAAAGGAATGCCAGCCGCCTTCCTGTCTATCTTTACGGCGTATCCATGGGTGCGGCAACCGTACTGATGGCGGCAGGGGAGAAGCTGCCGGCAGAGATAAAAGGGGTAATTGCCGACTGCGGCTTTACCTCCCCTTATGAGATGGTATACCGTTTTGGACGAACGAACTTTAAACTGCGGGAACATCCGGTTATGGATCAGCTGAACTGGCTGTGCAGGAAGCGCGCCGGTTATGACCTGAAGGAATATAGTACGCTTGAGGCGATGAAACACTGCAGCGTGCCGGTTCTTTTTATCCACGGCAGGGCGGACACATTTGTGCCCTGTGAGATGACGCTTCGCAATTACGAGGCCTGTACGGCAGAAAAGAAGCTGCTGCTGGTGGACGGGGCGAAGCACTGTATGAGCTTTATAAAAGACCGGGAAGGGTATACGCAAGCGGTCAGAAAAATGTTTTCCTGTGAAGAAAAATGCGGTACCTGACTGCATCAGAGGGCGGTCAAATGGCAATACTCCGTTAAGTAGGCAGGGATAAAACGGACATGGTGTACTTCTCTTTTATTTTTATTGGTGCTATGCTTAGTGGCAGCAGTGCTGTTGAATCTTATCACTAAGATGGCAAAAGAGTATCCAAACAGCCATCCTTAACTACATCATTATTATGCTGGGAGGTAGAAAGATGCTTGAAGAGAATGTTTTAGTATCGTTTTTAAAAAAGTTTGATGAACATCCATTTCTTGTGAAGATGGACGACAAAGAATACTTAATCGGAGAAGGGGAACCTACCTTTACGATAAAAATCCATAAGATGATTCCGCTGACGGAACTGATGACAAGTACATCGCTTGCTCTTGGAGAGGCATACATGAACGGGGATCTGGAGGTTGAAGGCGACCTGTATGAAGCACTGAATCATTTCCTGGGGCAGATGGGCAAATTTTCAACGGACAAGAAAGCGCTTAAGAAGCTTATTTTCTCGTCCTCCGCAAAGAAAAACCAGGAGAAGGAAGTGCGCAGCCATTATGATATCGGGAACGACTTTTACAAGCTTTGGCTTGACGATACGTTAAGCTATTCCTGCGGGTATTTTGTGCATGAAGACGATACGCTTTACCAGGCTCAGGTCAACAAGGTGGATCATATTTTAGCAAAACTTTACCTTAAGGAAGGGATGACTCTGCTGGACATTGGCTGCGGCTGGGGGTTTCTGCTGATTGAGGCTGCGAAAAAGTATAAGGTACATGGGACTGGGATTACACTCAGTGAAGAACAGTATAAGGAATTTAACCTCCGTATCCAGGCGGAGGGGCTGGAGGATCTGCTTAAGGTGGAACTGATGGATTACCGTGATCTGCCCAAAACAGGGTGGAAGTTTGAACGCATCGTGAGTGTTGGGATGATTGAGCACGTCGGGCGTGACAATTACCAGGAATTTATAGACTGTGTAAACAAGGTGATGGAGCCGGGCGGCCTGTTCCTGCTGCATTTTATCAGTGCATTGAAGGAGCATCCGGGCGATCCCTGGATTAAAAAGTATATCTTCCCGGGCGGTATGGTTCCAAGTCTGAGGGAGGTGCTTGCAGACGCGGCGGAGGATAACTTCCATACGCTTGATGTGGAGAATCTGCGGCCTCATTATAACCGTACACTATTGTGCTGGGAGCACAACTTCAGGGAACATATTAACGAGGTGCGGCAGATGTTTGATGAAAAATTTGTTAGAATGTGGGATCTCTATCTGTCCTCCTGTGCGGCGACCTTCAATAATGGAATTATTGACCTGCATCAGATCCTTATGACCAAGGGAATTAACAATCAATTACCTGCTGTGAGGTGGTATTAAAGGATCAAGTCGGGCCGGCAGACCGTATGCAACGGCCACGGAACGTTCACCTTTTGGAAGATCCAAAATGGCGGACGTTCTTTTTGTGCAGAAAAAAATATACAGGTATGGTAACAGTTCAGGCCTGTCTGAACTGTTACCTGGTATGAATATCTTCAGCAAAACAATTGGTGATAGCGTTTGAAGCCGGAGCGTTTATATGATAAGATAAATTATAATACACTGAAAAATGGAGGAAGCTATGACAGCGCAGATAAAAAATGCATTGGCCATGACGGCCTTTGGGACCATCTCCATTTTTGTACGGGGGATTGCCCTTAGTTCCATGGAGATAGCCTTCTGGCGCGGGAGTATTGCGCTGGTGGTATTGTGGTTCATTAAAAAGGCCTTTTATAGGGAAAATAAAGTACATATCAGCAGGAAACAAAAAGTTCTCCTGTTTTTATCAGGGATGGCGGTTGGCTTAAATTGGGCGCTGCTGTTTATGGCTTATGAACATACGACTATCGCGGTGGCTACGTTGGCCTATTATTTTGCCCCGGTGATTGTGATGATAGTGTCGCCCCTTTTGTTTAAAGAGCGGATGACGCTGTTTCAGCTTTTGTGTTTCGTAATGGCAACTGCAGGGCTTGTACTTGTGGTGAGTGCCGGTAACAGTATGTCAGGCGGGAGCAGGGCGGGCATTGGCTTTGGACTGGGAGCCGCTGTGTTCTATGCTGCTGTAGTGCTGATGAATAAATGGATCCGTGAAGGGAGCGGGCTGGAACGTACGATAATCCAATTTTTCGGGGCAGTGGCCTTGTTGTTTGTGATTCTGATGGTGCAGGGCGGGTTCCGGATTCAGACTGCTTCCCCCGGAAGTATTGGAAATCTACTGATAGTAGGAGTGATTTATACAGGGCTGTGCTATTGGCTGTATTTTTCATCGATAAAAGATTTGGCTGGGCAGCAGACGGCCATCCTCAGCTATCTTGATCCCTTTGTGGCAATTCTTGTCTCAACGTTGTTTTTTCGGGAGCCTATACGGGTGCTTCAGGGAATTGGCGCCGTGTTAATTCTGGGATTTACCTGTGCTTACCAGCTTGACAGAGGCCAACGTGACGCCGCGGACAAGGAGTAGGCAGGGGGCTGCAGAATTTGTCAATATAAAGGTATCCCCAGAGGGCATCCCGTAATCCATGCCCTTGCGGGCGGGCCTGCAGCAGAACATTATATACTTAGGAAAATACAGGGTCAACTATTTACATGATACGTGAAAGCAGGTGTGATATGGGAATTCAAGAATATTTAGACGATTTATTAGGAAACCAGTTGAGAGAAATGAAATATCGATATAGACAACAGATTGCGGCCGATATAAAGAACAGAATGTGTTCCCTGTTATCCAAATGGGACGATGAGGAATACAGGCGGACAATCTTGTTTGTAACGGATGAAGAGGCATTGTTTTATGAACCTTATGCAGCAGCCGAGGTAAAGGAATTTGTCGTTGCAACGTTAAGAGATAGTATGCTTGAGGTAGCAGCAAGTGTTAATTGTACCCAATTTAAAATGCAGGATCCCCTGTCAAATGAAAAAATAAGACAGTTGACATCGGATGCGATTGTATATTTCAGGCAGTGCAGTTTCGCATCTTTACAGGAAGAAGCACAGAGTATGGAATTCAAAGATGTTTACGGACAAGCTATAAAGAAATATCCACTGGCATGGGAGATCTTGAAAAAGACGGCATTAATGACGGAAGAAATATTAGAATTTGCAGGTACTGATCAAACAGTTTCAGAATATGAAGACCAAAAACTGGAATGCAGAAAATATGATAAAGTGATTTGTGATGGATATAGCCTGGAGTTCGATGAATATTTGGAGGAATCGCTCGTAAATCTAATTTCAGGATATACGGAAGTGTTTTTTGTAGATTCGTTTAAAATATTATCGAGAAACTTTGAAAAGGTTTTGCATGTCCTTCAGATCATCTTTGAGAATGGGCGGACTTTCGTGACCTGCAATTATTATATTAGTAATGGATATATCGAAAAAAGAAAGGAAATATTGAGAGCAGCACATAGTGAAAAAAACGTACTGAAAAACCTGTGGAACATGAGGGGGACTCCGGCAGAGTTGAGAACTATCCTGAAAGGACTGGCGGATGCTGAGCTCTAAATGTACATTTCATATGCTCATGATGACAGAGTTTTATTAATATGAAGAATACTAGAGAGAACCCCGATATTTGAAGGTGATTTATGGAGCCATAAGATTGGAGACCGCTATGCCAAATTATAATTTTTACGATGTGTTTTTGGATTCGCCCATACGTTTCCAACAGTTCGCCTGTGCCGTGATCAGTGTCAGGGAAGGCTGTACATTTCAGCGGTTTGGCGAGGGCCGGGACGGGGCAATCGACGGACTGTTTGTCGCGGAAAATGGCAGAACTGTTCTGCAGGTAAAAAGGACAGAAGCCAAAGGTAAGGCGCTGATCGGAATGATGAGACAGGAGCAGAAACGGATCAGACCCGGGACCTGCGACAGATATATCCTGGTGATTGCTTCCAGAACGCTTCGGGATGAACTGAAAGAAGAAATAAGGAAGATGATTCCGGAAATACGGGATACCGGTGATATCGTGACCGGGATAGATTTGAATGGTTATCTGGAGAGGCCGGAGTACGCCCATATTGAAAAAGAGTATAGAGAGCTGTGGCTTCACAGCGGGAACTACCTGGAAGAGATGCTGTCGTCTTCTGCACTCCGGGAATTAAAAAAGCGCTCGAATCCAAAGTTCAAATTGATGGAAAAGGAGAAGAGAACTTTTGTAGAGACAAAAGCGTTCCAGGAGGCCATCCGGATTTTGGAAACATATCAACGGGTCGTTATTTCAGGAGACCCGGGTGTCGGAAAGACGGCGCATGCGCTTTGCCTCGCCGATTACTATCTCTGTACGGAGAAATATGAGGCTTTCTATTTCGTAAACTCTCTGGAAGAAATTGAACGGATCATGGGAGAAGACTCGGAAGAAAAGTCGGTTATAGTATTCGATGATTTCTGGGGACACAGTCATTTTTCTGAAAGCAGGCTGGAGTTAAACGCAGACAAAAAGATGCTGGATTTATTCCATGTGCTTTCTTCTTATCCCAATATACGTCTGATCTTTACGACCAGAGAATTTGTTCTTCAACAGGGATTTCTGTGTTTCCCGGAGCTGGAAGACTTTTGCGAGATAAGAAAAATCAATCTGCGGTTACGTTCTTATACACTGGCCCAGAAGGCGGAAATATTGTACCGGCATCTGGATGAGTCCTGGTTAGAGTACCGTTATGTAAAGGCAGTTTTTAATGCGCGGGAAAATATTCTGCACAGTGGAGCGTACAGTCCCCGGTCGGTAGCATATTATCTGGAACATGTCCTGCCGGGCGATGGTGAGGGCTCCGAAGAATATGCAGAAGCGTTGGCGGCGTATGTAAAATCACCGAAGGAATATTATGATAAAGTATTCAGCCAGCTTTCGTATGGGGCAAAAATAATTTGTATGCTGCTGGCAGTATCAGAAGAGGAAATCCGGGTTCATCACGAATTGAGACAGGGATTTATGGGAGTGGCAGATGCCTGCGGCGGAAAAGCAGAAAAGGAACAGTTTGATAATTATCTTCGGGAACTGGAAGGTGTCTTTACAACCATACAGGAATCTATGTTTGAAGAAACAGTAATTGTTTTGGATTTTCTGAATTACTCCATACGCGATTTTATGATTGAGTATTTAAGCCAGCATATAGAGGCTTATGAAATGATACTTGCAGAGAAATGCAATTGCTTTAATCAGCTTTTCTATCTTGCAACTGAGATGAAGGTTTCAGATACATGCCTGGCATATCTGATAGACAGAATGATGAATGAACGGAGAAAATTAAAATATTCATATGTGTATTCTATGGATGTGGATCCGTATTATTCAGTAGATGCCGCTTCGGATAGTTATGACAGCCATAAGGTGTGGCAGTTGAACCGGGTATATGAAATCACACATAATGCAGAGCTATCCCATTTTCTTACAACTTATACAGATGCTTTAATAACGGATCTGTATGAGGGAAGAGCGGATCATGAAGATATGGAAAATATCATAAATCTAATCCCGAGGATGTGTGAAAATGGGTATCGTATTGATTGTAAAAAGTTTCTGGAGGCTTATTATAAAAATATATGGTGGTCAACGGAATTTGGTTGGTTGAAATTTTTGAAATCCTGTTGTTTAGACTGTTATGATGCATTTATGGAAGATCATGTGCAAGAGATCAGGCAGAAACTGCCATGGTTGGTTTTTCAGGATATAGAATATTTGTTTGATGAGCTTGACTATGATGCAAAAATAGAAAATTTAATAATGCAGGTGCCCGACCTGTTCGAAACATTTGGAATTGACTACACAAGGAAGTATGAGAGGGAGTTATATGAAGCTGCAGAGCTTCCGCTGCCTAAGAAAATGAAAAAAGCAGATATAGGTCGGAAAGATGACGAACCGTCAGAATATCAGATAGATCAGGCAAATTACGAAGAAGTGACTACCCGCGCAGAAAGCTGGCTGGTGCCGGAGACAAAGTATTTGTCGCCGAAAGAGATTAAGGCCGCGGAACGCATGGTTGGGAAAGACTATCGCAAAGGGTATCTGACCAATGATAAATTCACGAAAGATGATTTTATGATTGTAATGGAATATCTGGAACATCTATCGAAACTGCCGCCCGATAAAAAGGAATTTTATAATGGCCTGTTGGATTATATGCTTGGGGAATTGACAGTTGAAAAAAGAAGCGTGCTATGGAAGGCTGCCAGGAAACTATCTGAAAATGCAGTTATTTATTTCACAGAGCGTGAATTAGAAAGGTACTGCGGCTGTGAAGATGGTAATGAGATGCTCCGGGCACTACTGGAGTCCGGGTTAATACATAAAAGCGGTAAATGGTATCATTTCTGGAATCATGATATGCTGTGGTATTTATCTTTAAAAAGCATTCAGGAGATGAGTGAGGAGAGGAAACAATTATATTATCAGGAAGACTTGCCGGTGCTTTGGGATGAGGAAGGTACAGAAGACTGGATTTCTTTTTTGAAAGAAAATGACTGGGAGAACTTTAAGGATTATTTAGTAGTTCCAGGCTTCTCTGAATTTCTCAATACAGCAGAACTTGAAGGTCAGAAGGCTCCGGAAAAATGGCTGATAGAGGAATTAAAGTTCGAATGGCTTGTTTTTGAAGTAAATAAAAGTGAAGAGGTACATATGATATTTTATTGTCCTTTTCCCATCATGATTTTGGAGAAAGTAAATGATTCGATAATATCTGATGTATACGATTTGTTTGAAGAAATGATAGATGAACAGATCGAACATGTAAAAGAGTTTAAAATACCTGACGGAGGACATAGTAAGATTACAATTCAAAGTTTACTTCATTCCAAAAAGGGGCAAAAACTTCTGAAAGAATACGGATGTTTTGAAGCAATGGAAAAGATACTGGATACGATGAAAGCATATTTGGACTAAACATGCCACCTGGAGATAGGGACGCGTGCTTTAAAAAAGGTACATTTATCTTTGGCAAATAGTTATAATTAGAATATCCCGCGGAGAACTCTGTGATGAAAAGCATCGAGTTCCACGGGATATTTTTTTGTAAAGGACTTAAAATCAGTATTAAGTGCCCCCGGACTTTTCCGTCTAATGCTTATTGAGCGAAAGATACTCGTTTACATTGTCGATCAGCGGCTGCAGGCTGCTCTTTTTTTTCATCAGAACGGATAGATACAGCGTATCCAGCAGACACAGCGCAGGCACACGCTTGGCCAGCACTTCGTCCATTACATCGTAAGAAAAAGAAGCGGTCAATAAAAGAATATCCGAGTGCTTTGCCAGCGGCGCTCCGGGAAAATTGGTGATGGTGATGACTTTAATGCCGTGCTCCCTTGCCACCTTAGCCAGGCTGCAGATATTGCGGGTCTTACCGGAATGCGAGATACAGATGAGAGCATCTTCAGGCGTCATCTGTGACAAAGCGATCAGCTGTGAATCGAAGTCTGAGGATGCCGTGGTCTGATAGCCGATGCGCATGAACTTTTGGGCGGCCGAGGCAGCTATAAAAGCGTCCCCCCCCTCACCAAGCGCTCTTAGATAAATTGCACAAAATCTCCCCCTCTGATTTGTGAATTTGTGAGAGTTGACAAACCGCTCATGCATTGTTAATATAATGTTAAATAATATTTATAAACACTATTTAGAAATATTATTTAGGAATAAAACCAATCAATGCTGAGAAAGAAAAGGAGAGAACTATTATGGCAAAGAATTTATTTACAACAATTTACGGAAGAAACCTGGTAGGAGAGCTTAAGAATATTGTGCAGAGGCCTTATCTGGTTGTTACGATGGAAGACCTGTGGGATACATTCAAAGATGAGTTTGACGATGACTGCATTGTACATTTTGTAAAGACGCTGGAGTACGATGAGATTATGGCGAATGTCGACAGCCTTCCCAAGTTTGAATCTGTGATCGGCCTTGGCGGCGGCCAGGCTGTGGATTATGCCAAGATGGTAGCCTGGAAGAGCCACATGCCTCTGTATCAGGTACCGACATCTATCGCAACAAATGCGGTATTCGGACACCGTGCAGGCGTTCGCTTCAACAGTGTAGTAAGATATGTCGGATATGTGGAGCCGATTGCAGTTTATGTGGATTATGACGTTATCCAGAACGGCCCCAAGGCGTTGAACAGAAGTGGTGTATGCGACGTCCTCTGCTATAACAATTCCATGTTTGACTGGAAGTATGCAAACGACCAGGGCAAATGCGAAGAAAAATGGCCATATGACCAGGAGATGGTGGATGAGGTAAGGGAAGTATATCAGTCGGTTGTCGACGGACTTGATGATATCTACGCTTTAAATGAAAAGGGAATCCGCATCCTGACAGAAGGACTGAGATGGGGCGGCGGAGCTTTCCATAACAACGGCTGGAATCCAAGACCAATCGAGGGAAGCGATCACTTCTTATTCTATACATTAGAGTACATGACAAAGAAGAAATTTATTCACGGACAGCCGGTGTGCCTTGGTATTTTCGTTGGTTCGGCTATGGGCGGCAACGATCCGGACAATATTCTGGATATTATACATAGAGCAGGCGTAGAGATCCGTCCGGAGGGTATGGGAATCACATGGGACGACGTATTCGCGGCAATCAAATACGAAAAAGAATTTTTGGAGAGCCACGGATACTGGTATACCGTAGTAAATGATTTCGAAGTGACAGACGAGTTCTGCCAGATGATTAAAGACAAGGTAACCGCAAAATATGGTGAATGGAAATAACCAATTTCCGGATCGGGGGATTTTATGAGGAAGAGATTAATGAGAGCGGCCGCACTTATGCTTGCGGCAATGATGATATGTACAACAGGATGTGGTTCATCGAAGAAAGAAACGTCAGAGGGCAAAGGAGAAGGCGCCCGTAAGTTTGAAGGAACGACACTTTATATGATTGCTGAGCAGCAGACCCCGACAATTGCACTTCAGTCTCAGCTGGATGATTTTGAGGAACTGACCGGGATAAAGGTAGAACTGCAGATGGCGCCTTATGATGATGTGGTACAGAAAGAGACGCTGGCTTTTGAAAGCAAATCCGGCGCCTATGACATCGTGGCGTCAGCGTACCAGTTCCTTGGTAATATGGTAGAAAATAATTATATTCAGTCCATTGAACCTTTTATGGAAGACGAATCTCTGGCGATTATACCGGATTATAACGCGGACGATATTATCGACGCGATGTGGGATGCTTCCGGCAACTGGAAGGGAACGATGTATGGTGTTCCCGCCAACTCCTGTATCGGATTCTTTGCATACCGCAAGGATTTGTTTGAAAATGAAGAGGAACAGGCGTCCTTTAAAGAGAAATACGGCTATGACCTGGAGGTTCCGAAAGACTGGGATACGTACCGTGATACAGCAGAGTTTTTCACCCGCGCAAAAGGCGAAAAGCTGGCCGGTGAGACTCTGGACCGGGATTTCTACGGAGTATCTATGGAAGGTAAGCGCCATGGCGCCACAACCTGTGAATGGATGAATTATATGTGGTCATTTGGCGGCGGCATCTTTGATGAAGAAGGAAATATCGCTGTCAACAGTGACAAATGCGTGGAATCTCTGGAATATTTTACAGATCTGACTCAATATGCACCTCCGGGTGTCACATCCAAGACATGGGATGAGCAGACCACAGAGCTGCAGCAGAGCATTGCGGCCATGGCTATTATATTCAATGACAATGCACCGGCTCTGGAAGATCCGTCGGCATCCGCAGTTGCGGGCAAGATGGGATACGGCGCAGTTCCGGTAGGCGAGGCACAGGCTGCCCATTATGGCGGCTGGGGCTACTATATTCCGACGGATTCCAAGAATCCGGAGGCAGCCTGGGTATTTATGCAGTGGTTTAATACACCAAAGGTACAAAAAGCCATTGCTTTAGAGGGTGGTTTTATTAATCTGCAGTCAGTATATGACGACGAAGAACTCAATGAGCTTCCGTACTGGCAGGCAAGCAAGGATGCATACGAGATCAGCAGCACGCGTCCTCGTATTGCTGAGTGGAATAATATGGACAATGTCCTGATGCTGGAATTATCGAATACACTGGCGGGCAAGACAACTCCAAAAGAGGCGCTGGATCATGCGGCATCGGAATTTGAAAAAATCCTGGACGGCAAGTTACCCGTCACTTACCAGTAAGAGCAGAATAAAAGTAAGAGTGTCAGGGAGAAGGTTACTGTCCACAGCCTTCGGGCGTGTACAGTAACAGTATCTCCCGCACAGGAAGGGACGCCTATGAAACACAGGAAACAGAAAAAATTAACGAATTATACAACGCTGGCTGTCAGGTTCCATCTGCCTACGTTCATTACGCTTACTTTGATTACCCTGGTACCGCTGCTTTATACCTTGAAAATAAGTTTTTTTGACTATCAGCTGTCCAATCCGGGCAGTGAGCACACCTTTGTCGGTCTGAAGAATTATATCGCTTTGTTTCAGGATCCGGAACTGATGAATTCCATGGGCAAGACCTTTATTTTTATGTTCTTTGCCGTCGTATTGGAGGTTATCATCGGAGTGGCTCTGGCCATGGCGCTGAACAGCATTCCGGCCTGTCGTAAGCTGTTTACCTCTCTGACCCTGATTCCCATGATGGTGGCTCCGCTGGTAATCGGCCTGATGTTCAGTTTTTTTACAAATCCGCAGTTCGGGCTTTATGTATGGCTGGTAGAGAAGCTGCATCTTCCGCTTCCCACGGTGCTGACGGACAATTCATTTACCGCTATGGTGATTGTCATCATCATGGATGTCTGGGAATGGGCTCCTTACCTTGGTCTGACCTTCCTGGCAGGACTTCAGGCGATATCCGGTGAATTTTATGAGGCGGCAGATGTGGACGGGGCCGGTAAATGGCAGACATTCAGATACGTGACACTGCCCCTTATGAAGCCGGTGCTGGCTGTCAGCATTCTTCTGAGGGCTATGGAGACATTTAAGGAATTTGATAAGCCATATATCCTGACCGGAGGCGGCCCTGGCAATGCGACCGAGGTGATTGACATCTATACTTACCGTCAGGCGTTTACGGCATTCAAATTCAGCTATGCGGCGGCAATCTGCGTTGTACTGTTCATCATACTGGTTGTATGCGGGATGGTGTACCAGAGAATCGCCATGGGAGGGGAGGATTAAATGAAACAAAAAAGAGGAAGAAGAGCAGTAATTATTTATATCATTTTGATCATTTTTATTCTTATCACCCTGCTTCCTTACCTGTGGCTGGTGCTGACATCGTTTAAGACAAAGCTGGATGCATTTTCAATACCCCCGAAGATCTTTTTCACGGCCACTTTGGATAATTATTACCAGGCATTTATAGAAAGAGGGATGCTTTCAAGCCTGAAAAACAGTCTGATCGTAATGATAGCTACGGTCGTGATCGGTATGGTGATCGGACTTCCGTCCGCATTTGCATTTTCCAGATTTAAGACCAGGGGAGATAAGCTGATGCTGAACTATCTGCTGGGCACCAGATTCACACCGTTCGTAGTCCTTGCGCTGCCGCTTTATCTGATTATGAGTAAATTCGGTATGCTTGACAGTTATGTGGGAATCATTATTGCACATATATCTTTTAATCTGCCGTTTATTGTATGGATGATGAAAGGCTTCTTTGATGCGGTGCCGAAGGAGATTGACGAGGCGGCCCGGGTAGAAGGGTACTCCTGGTTCCGGGTGTTTGTCTCTATTGACATACCGCTGGCGAAAAGCGGCCTGGCGGCAACCTCGGTGTTCTGTGCCATCAACTCATGGAATGAATTCCTGATGGCCCTGATTCTGACCGGAAGAGGGACGGCGACCATGCCGGTTGCAATTCCTGGTATGATGACTCCCCAGGGAACCCTGTGGGGGCAGATCGCGGCAGTCGGCACAGTGATCACAATTCCTGTCCTCATATTTGCCATCATGGTGCAGAAACACATGGTTGCGGGGATGACAATGGGAGCGGTGAAATAAAGGAAGGAAGAAAGAGGGTGGTCTTTTGGGAAAATCAATTATCGGTATCGATTTGGGCGGAACAAATTTAAGAATCGGTGCAGTAGAAGAGAATAACGAAGTGGTATCCTTCTGCAAAATTAAAAGTGACAGAATCGCCCGTTCTGCAGATCCTATGAAAGAACTGACTGCAATTATCAAGGAATATATAGAAGAAAACCATATTACCGAAGTACAGGCCGTGTCTATAGGAGTTCCATCTTCCGTGGCAAACGATAAAAAAACGGTTATCTGTACTACTAATATACAGAATACGAAAGGGGAACCTGTTTTTATAAATAGAAATATGGCAGAAGAAATTGAATCGTTTTTACACGTGCCTGTCTATGTAAATAACGATACAAATAATATCCTTTTATATGATGTGATGACAAATCGTCTGAATCAAGATTCCGTGATTATAGGGATATATATAGGCACCGGCGTGGGAGCGGCTGTTCTGATGAACGGGCAGATGCTCGACGGAAAAGACGGTGCAGCCCTGGATCTGGGTCATATTCCTTTCTATAACGGTGATATTCCCTGCAGCTGCGGAAAGAGGGGCTGCTGTGAATGCTATGCATCCGGCTGGAGGCTTCAGGAAATCCGCAGGGAATATTTCCCGGATACAAAGATAAAGGAACTGTTTCTGAAACATGGTGAAGAGAAGCCTTTGAGAGAATTTATCCGCTCCTGTGCCCATGTGTTCGCCGTGATGGCAACGATTTTCAATCCCGAAGTTATGGTGGGCGGAGGCGGAGTCATGGAGATGCCGGGTTTCCCAAGGGCGGAATTCGAGCGTGAGGTCAACGAAGCCACAGGAAAGGATGTTATGCAGTACGGCTTCCGGTATGTTTACTCGGAGGACGTGGAGAGTAAGGGGGTAGTCGGCGCAGCTCTTTTTGCAAGGAGAAAGATGAAGATTACGATTCCCGGGGCCGTGCACCACGCTGCAGGGCATCCGCGCCAATAAAGTGATGGGGGTGTGCCGCACCCCCTCATTTATTCAAAGCACTCATTAACACGCAGCTCATGAAGGAGAACTGGAATGAAGATTTACAGAACAGACAATTATGAAGAGATGAGCAAAAAGGCGGCCAATATTCTGGCAGCCCAGATTACATGGAAGCCGGACAGCGTACTGGGGCTGGCTACGGGGTCATCACCGGTGGGAATGTATCAGTATCTGGCAGAAAAATATGAGATGGGAGATCTGGATTTCTCAGAGGTCAGAACAGCGAACCTGGATGATTATAAGGGCTTGAAAAAGATGGATCCGCTGGGCTACCGTTATTATATGGAAGAACATCTCTTCTCCAGAGTAAATATCCGTAAGGAAAATACATATATCCCTGACAGCTCAGAGGAGGACAGTGCCAGGGCCTGTGCAGATTATGATGACGTCCTGTCAGAACTGGGCCCGGCAGATATTCAGGTGCTCGGACTGGGACATGACGGGCATATCGGATTCAACGAACCGTTCGCCAGTTTTTCGGAGCATACGCAGTGCGTGGATCTGAACGAGGCTACGATACAGGCAAACAAACGGTTTTTCGAGAAAGAGGAGGAGGTTCCGCGCCAGGCATATACGATGGGTATTGGTACAATTATGAAGGCTAAGATGATTCTTCTGCTGGTCAGCGGGGCTGATAAGGCGGAGATTCTTCAAAAGGTACTAAGCGCGGAAGTTACCCCGCAGATTCCGGGAACCATCCTGAGATTCCATCCCAATGTGATTCTCATAGCAGACAAGGACGCGCTGCCTTAGAAGTCCGCAGATAAAAGAGGGATCGGACAGGGGAGGCTAAGATGAAACAGATATTATGCTATGGGGATTCCAATACCTGGGGGTATATGGGAAGCGACCTGAAACGGTATCCGTGGGACATCCGGTGGACCGGAAGAGTGCAGGAGAGACTGGGGGATAAGTGGAGGGTTATTGAGGAAGGGCTGTGCAGCCGCACCGCGGCGGTGGAAGACCGGGTACAGCCGTACCGGAGCGGACTGGAATATATTGTTCCGTGCCTTATGTCACATCATCCTCTGGAGATGATTATTGTGATGCTGGGAACCAATGATACAAAGCGCAGATATCACCTGTCTCCTGAGGAGATCGGAATGGAAATGGAAGAATTGTTAAGGCGCATCAAAGAAACGCTTTACTGGCTGGAATCCCGGCACACAAAGATCCTTCTGGCAGCGCCCGCAAGACTTAGGGAACCTGTACTGGCAAATGGAGAGATCGACGGGACATCCGCGGAAAAGTTAAAAAAGCTGCCCGCAGTATATAAAGAAATTGCAGGACAGTATGGCGCAGCGTTCATGGATGCTGGCAGATATGTACAGGATTTTCAGCCGGATGGAATTCATTTTTCTGAGGCTGGGCATCAGCAGTTTGCAGAAGCGGTTTTAAAAAGAATGAAAGCGATATGAAAGATAGAGGATTAAAAGATGATACCGCTTAAACGATGTTTAAAAATACAGGTGAACCAGCGCTGTGTTATTCATTTTACACATACTTTGCGTTATAATAGAGCTATGGCAGATTCATCGCGGAATGCGGAGCATACCGGGAATAGAGGGAGGTGCGGTTTTGAGCGGAAAACGTGACCCATATGATATTGACTTTACGTCAACGACAGCCAGGGTTCCCTGGTACGATAAAATAATCCACAGCATGTATGGGGCGTACAGCTTCCAGATATCCTGGGTGATCTTCGGATATTATCTCGTATATTTCTATACAGACGTTGTAGGTTTAAGTGCAACCGTTGCCGGCACGATCATGCTTGCAGCAAGGTTCGCGGACTGCTTTACGGACCTGTGGGTAGGCTATATGCTGGATAATGTCTGTTACCGGTGGGGCCGTTACCGTTCCTGGGCAATCTTCGGAATTGCCCCGCTGTTTCTTCTGTTTGTCGGAATTTTCACCGCACTTCCTGCAGAGAGTACCGGTCTGAAAATTGCATGGGCGGCTATATGCTATGGATGTTTCGGATCCATCGGCGCAACATTTTCCTTTATGCCTCAGATCGCACAGTTCTGTAATATGACAAGGAATCCGCGGGAGAGGGAGACGATCGCAGTGATAAAAAGCGTCTGCACCAATCTGGCACAGGTTGTTGCTGCATCGCTGTTCCTACCGCTTGTAGACCTTTTTGGCGGAAACAGCGGGGATCCGGCGCGCGGGTACTTTTGGGCTGCAGTGACCATCGGACTGTCCGTCATGCTGTTCCAGATACTGAACGTATGTATGAGCAGAAAATACGAATTGAACAAGGACGGATCCTGCCGGGAACATCTCCGCCAGGTAGAGCATGAAAATCTGTCCGCACAGCTGAAAAGCTTCGGCAGGAACCGCCCGGCGATCATTCTGCAGTGTGGGGAGATTCTTAAGCAGGTGATGCAGGCGATCAAGAACGGCATGGTCATCTACGTGTTTACATATTATCTGGGAATCAAAAGATTCTATTCCGTAGCAATGTTTGCCTTTACTGTCGCTTTGATGGCAGGCGTATTCTTTATGAAGCCGCTGATCCGGATGTTCCGGGATACGGGAAGGGCTTATCAGTTCTGCATGGCGGCCAGCGCCGGGTGCAGCATCCTGCTCTTTGTCATGTGCCGGTGATACGGGCCGGGCGTTGCAGGGAATTCTATGCAGTTCGGGCCGCTGTTCGCGGTGTTTGTCCTGAACGGTATATTCAGCGGTGCATATTATTCATTTTCCAATGTTATGATACCTGCTACAGTTGATTATGGAGAATGGAAAAACGGAAAAGGACAGGCCGGAATCATTTCCGCGATCAATGGTTTCTGCATTACAGTCGGCGCAGCGCTGGGAGCACAGATCATGGGAATCCTCCTGGACAGTTCCGGATATGTGGCAAATAAAGCGCAGACAGATTCCACATTGAACTGGCTTTTGATCCTGGCGTTTGTGATTCCGGCAGTAGTGACGGTGATTCATTTTTTACTGCAGATGTTTTACGGGCTGAATGACAAAAAACTGGATGCCTGCATGCGGGAAGTCAGGGCAAGAAATAAGAATAATGTGATTTGAAGAAAGGAGAGTTTCGATGACAACTCTTGAAAAAGATAAACAATATTTAATACAGTGTTATACAACTGACGATATCGTATTTACCAATGGAAAAGGAATGTATATGTATGATGAGGCCGGCAAAAAGTATCTGGATTTTTCCGGACAGTTTTCGGCCTGTACATTGGGCCACGGCAATGAAGAGCTAATAGAGGCTTTGAAGGAGCAGCTGGAAAAGCTGGTGTCAGTAACATCCTGTTTTGCCACCGAAGAGAGGGCGGCGCTGGCGGAAAAGATGGCAGAGATATCGCCGGAAGGCCTGGACAAAGTCATGTTCGGATGCACAGGCTCCGATGCCAATGAATTTGCCCTGAAACTGGCAAAATACTACAGGGGCGGAGGCAGAGTGATTTCCTTCAGAAGAGGGTTCCACGGTTCAACGGCGGGAGCGGCGGCAGCTACCGGCAAGTCAGAGATGATCCAGGAAAACTCCGGTATATCAGAACTGCTTCCCAGAGGCTTTGTCCATTCTGCACCGCCCTACTGCTATCACTGTGATTTTGGAAAAGAGCCGGGTACCTGCGGCCTGCAGTGCCTCAAATACCTGGAGCAGACCATGCTGCACGAGGGCGGGGACAGGATAGCCGCTGTAATCTCAGAACCGATCTTTGCTGCCGGTGGAGTGATTGTTCCCCCACCGGGATTCTGGAAGGGTGTGCGGGAACTGTGTGACAAATTTGGTGCGCTTTTGATCTTTGACGAGGTTGTTACAGGAATCGGACAGACGGGAACAATGTTTGCATGTCAGTATGAAGATGTGACCCCGGATATCCTGGTGACGGGAAAAGGGCTGACCAGCGGGTACGTGCCAGGCTCTGCAGTCCTCTGCCGCAGTGAGATCGGTGAGGCGATGAGCCAGATCAGCCTTCATGGGCACACACATTCCTGCTATCCATTGACCTGCCGCAGTGCACTGAAGAACATTGAGATTATCGAGAGGGACAATCTGGTAGAGAACAGCCGTGTAACCGGAGAATATCTCCATAAAAAGCTGCTCGGTCTCAAAGAAAAATATGATGTCATCAAAGATGTGCGCGGACGAGGGCTTCTGCAGGGCATAGAAATAGAAGGCAGCAGCCATGCGGATAAATATGTTCTGGGACAGGAGCTGTATGAGACGATGCTGCAAAGCGGCCTGATTACTGAACTGGAGAGCCGTAAGAACCTGGAGAACGTAGTAATCGTTATGCACCCCGCGTTGATTACATCCAGGGAAAATGTGGACGAAGCAGTTGAAATCATTGACAAATCTCTGCAAAGCTGTATAAAATGATTTTTAATAGCATCTTATGAATTAAAAAAGTAACGATGATTCTTAAAAAAATAGAAGCAGAGGGAGTCACACATAAAATGGCGGCAGAAAAAAAACAGGTTCTGACAGTAAAGAATATCAGAAATGTAAACACAGAAAATATATTGCAAAGTATCATACGAAACAATAATACGACAAGGAGCATCCTTGCCAAAGAGAATAATATCAGTCTGATGACTGTAAAACATGTTGTGGACGATTTAATTGCCGCCGGATTTCTTGTGGAAAAAAACTCTTCGAACGCAGATGTGGGAAGAAATCCCAAAGTGCTTGAAATGACAGAGGAATACGGGAATATTGTATGCGTGAATCTTACCTCTGAGGATGAGATCAGCTTTCTGATCTATGACATCTATCAGAATCTGCTGACAGAAAGGTGTCTGGCCTTTAGCGGACAGGACTATAAAGCAGAACTGCTGGCGGTGATAAAGAAAATAAAAGAAGAATTAGCAGGGATAGCTGCAAGAACCGTCGGCATAGCAGTGTTTGTGCCGGGTGCCTATGACAGTGAGGCGGATCAGGTGAACTATGACCTGATACCGGCATTTAAACAACTGCATATCAGGGAACTCTTCGAAAACGAGTTTGCAATCAAGAATATACAAATTCTTCACGACGTTTTTGCAGCGGCCAGATCCGAATATGACAGCCTGAACCCGGAAATGGAAAGCCAGTTTTATTTCTACTGCGGCTATGGTGTGGGCGGATTCTTTATCCACAAAAACGAGGCTGTTGAAGGAGCGGGGAATATGGCGGGAGAAGTGGGGAAAATGCTTGTATCCATGGATGGATATGGGGATAACTATGTTACTCTGGAAGAGATTGTCTCGATTTCAGCCGTGAAAAAAAGGATGAAGGAATATGGACTCGATATTTCTTTTACGGAACTGCTCGTGCTGCATCAGGAACAGGATGCGCTGGCAGTTGAGATTATGACGCCGGTACTAAAGACAATTTCCAAGGTGCTTTACAATCTGCTGTGGGTATATAATCCGACCAGGATCGTGGTAGACAGCAGCCGGGATGGATACAGCAAACTGATAACAGAACATTTTCAGACGTTTCTGGAAGATATGAAAAATGACGCAATTCCGATACATGCAGAGATCAGGGCGGCAAAGTATGACGAATATCATATGATGCGCGGATGTTTCTACATGACAAGAAATGCATGGATAGAAGAGACGGCAGATTCCATACAATAAAGAACAAAGTGGGCAAGCCCGCAGGGGCTTCCCAACCCCTCACTCATGAGGGGCTTGCACACTTTGGCGCCGCCGCGATGCCGCTTTGCGGCTATATACCTTATCGCGGCGTGTGCATCCCGCCCGGAGGGCTTTTTATATAATAGGAAAGGGCAGAGCACTTTCCTATTATATAAAAACAGACAGGGCACATATGTTTCATAGGAATATGTGCCCTGTCTGTTTTCATCAATGGATGTGTTGTTTAATCGCATCAAAGCTTTCTTTACTTATCACATGCTCGATCTTGCATGCATCGTCGGCCGCTGTATCCTGGTCTACTCCCAGGCGTACAAGCCATGCGGTCAGAAGTTCGTGTCTTTCATAGATCATTTCGGCAATTTCCCTGCCAGTTTCCGTCAGAGTAATAAACCCCTCTTTTGACACCGTGATATGCTCATTTTCCCGAAGATGCTTCATTGCAACGCTGACACTGGACTTCTTAAACCCCAGTTTTTCTGCAATATCTATAGAACGCACCGCTGGTTGTGCTTTGCTCAGGATCAGGATGGTTTCCAGATAGTTTTCAGCGGATTCATTTGTTTTCATAGGCATTTAATTTACCTCCGTATTTTTGTAAATAATCGTAACAGTTCAGGTCTGCCTAAAGTGTTACAAATAATCTTTGGATATTGGATATATGTTAACATATTTTACTGTACAGGGCAATCAGATTATAAAAACCATATATTTATTATGTGTTACTGTTCCCAGGCAGGCCTGTAAACAGTAACTTTTTTATGTTACAAATACACTAGTTAAATGAAATACCTTATGCTAAAATTAATATACAGCATTATATTTCTAATTATTCTAAGTGGCATCCGTCACATCTGAAGCAAATCTTCCTAATATTAGGAAATCAACCATGGAAATCTCAATGCTTGCAAACCCACAAGAACAGCAGCGAGGTTTCATAAGACTGGATAAGGTTTTTAAACCTCCTGCGCCAAAAACAAAGGAGGTACTATGAGTATTACCGAACAAACAAAACCAAACCGTAATTATAAGTCCAGATTATTTGGACTGGTATTCAGTGACAGGAATGAGCTGCTGAAGTTGTATAATGCGATGAACACAACAGACTATGAAGACCCGGAATTATTAGAGATCAATACCTTGGAGAATGCAATTTATTTGTCCATGCATAACGATGTATCTTTTATCATTGACTCAAGGCTTGCACTATAGTAAGAACAGAGCGGAGGCGAAAAGCGTGAGTATTTATGAATACGATGAAGAAAAACATATGCGCCAGGAAAGAGAAGCCAGCAGAGAAGAGGGAAGAATCGAAGGTAAAATAGAAGGTGCTGAAAGTGTACTTGAACTGACAAGGCTGCTTATAGAGGCTGGGAGATTTGAGGATTTAAAACGTGCGACTGCAGACAAAGAATTTTGTGAAAGTTTATTTAAAGAATTTCAAATATTCGGGGTTTAGCGACGAGCTTTAGCCTCGGCGCGGATGGGGGACGTGAATGACGAGGTGAGCCCAAAACCGTAGCAGCGGATGGAACAGAATTAGTGGTTCGTTAGATCCCATACATAAAATCTTTAAAATCAATGTAAGCAGAATGCATGATACGCATACCCAACTTCATCCGCCTCCCCCGTCTCGGGCTCCCAACCTGGGAACGTGTTTTTTACTGCCGGTCGGATGAACCAGCCAAGCGAGCTGTAAGCCGCAAGTCCTCCGGCCTGTATGGTCGGTTTAAAACGCCTTATAGCGGACGATTAGAAGCTCTTAGAGCTTCTTCGTTAAGCGGTCAGGATTTTAAACCGACCATACAGGCCGGAGGAGTTGCGGCTTACAGTTTGCTTGGCGTCCCCCATCCGCGTCTAAAGCTAGTCGCTGAATCCCGATTCATAAAAGTGCTTGACAAATACTGGGAGTTAGATTATACTAACCTTGTAAATGAAAAGTATTATCAACTATTCCAAAGAAAGAAGATGAAAAGTGATGCCATTGACAATGATGAGAGAAGGCGAGCCCAATGTTATCCGCAAAGTCGGAGGTAAGGAAGAGACCAGGAGATTTCTGGAGAACCTTGGTTTTGTTGCCGGTGGGACAGTTACGGTTGTCTCAGTAATCGGAGGAAATATGATTGTTAACGTAAAAGAATCCAGGGTTGCCATTGGCAGGGATATGGCGAATAAAATCATGGTTGGCTAAAGGGAAGGAGAAACAAGATAATGAAGACATTAAAGGAGATACCGTGCGGTGAGACGGCCAGGGTGACGAAACTGACTGGTGAAGGCCCGGTAAAGAGACGTATTATGGATATGGGAATCACAAAAGGTGTGGATGTTTTCGTGAGAAAGGTAGCGCCCCTGGGCGATCCTCTGGAGATCACAGTCAGAGGGTATGAGCTGTCTGTGCGCAAAGCAGATGCGGAGATGATTCTGGTTGAATAGATCATAGCGGACATTTCTGCATCTAATTTTTCACCTGCTGGTTAGCGGTGACTAATTCAAGGGCAGACTTGAAAGAATATAGAACACAATAAGTTGATTAGCTTGAATTGTTGTCAGGAGGAAAGGGTAAAATGGCTATTAAAATTGCTTTGGCAGGAAATCCGAACTGCGGAAAAACGACATTGTTTAACGCTCTGACCGGTTCCAATCAGTTTGTAGGGAACTGGCCGGGGGTTACGGTTGAGAAAAAAGAAGGAAAACTGAAAGGGAATAAGGATGTTATCATCATGGACCTTCCGGGTATCTACTCCCTCTCACCGTACACACTGGAGGAAGTAGTTGCAAGAAATTATCTTATCAATGAAAAGCCGGATGCGATACTGAATATTGTAGACGGAACGAATATTGAAAGAAATCTCTATCTGTCCACACAGCTCATGGAACTGGGAATACCGGTTGTTATGGCAGTAAATATGATGGATGTGGTCGAGAAGAGCGGAGACAAGATACATATTGATAAGCTGAGCAAAAAACTGGGCTGCGAAGTCGTTGAAATATCAGCGCTGAAGGGAAATGGAGTTACAAAGGCTGCAGAGAGGGCTGTGAAGATTGCAAAGAGCAGAAATGCAGCGCCTCCGGTTCACAAATTTGCACCGGAGGTAGAAGATATACTGAATCTGGTGGAGAACAAAATCGGCAGCGGCGTACCGGAGGACCAGAAGAGGTTTTTCGCGATCAAGCTTCTCGAGAAGGATGACAAGATTTCTTCCCAGATGAAGTTTGTACCCGATGTTAAGGAAGAGATCAATGCCATAGAAAAAGAGATGGATGATGATACCGAGAGCATTATTACAAATGAAAGGTATGTTTATATTTCTTCTATTATAGATGAGTGCTATACTAAGAGCAGCCGAGGAAAGATGACGGTTTCCGACAAGATCGACAGAATTGTTACAAACCGGTTTTTGGCGCTTCCGATTTTTGCGGTTGTCATGTTTATTGTCTACTATGTGTCGGTCACAACGGTGGGCACCTGGGCTACGGACTGGGCAAATGACGGATTGTTCGGCGACGGCTGGAGCCTGTTCGGGCTGGAGGTCCCCGGCATCCCGGTTCTGATTGAATCCGGACTGAATGCGATCGGCTGTGCGGCATGGCTGCAGGGACTGATCCTGAATGGTATTGTAGCCGGTGTCGGTGCGGTGCTCGGGTTTGTACCGCAGATGCTTGTACTGTTTATCTTCCTTGCTTTCCTGGAGGCATGCGGATATATGGCCAGAGTTGCATTTATCATGGATAGAATCTTCCGTAAATTTGGACTTTCCGGAAAATCTTTTATCCCAATGCTTATTGGCAGCGGTTGCGGCGTACCGGGAATTATGGCATCCCGTACGATTGAGAATGACAGAGACCGCAAGATGACGATCATGACGACAACCTTCATTCCGTGCGGTGCGAAACTGCCGATCGTGGCACTGATCGCAGGCGCTTTGTTCGGCGGAGCCTGGTGGGTGGCGCCAAGCGCTTACTTCGTAGGAATTGCTGCGATCATCTGCTCCGGGATTATTTTAAAGAAAACAAAAATGTTTGCAGGCGATCCGGCTCCGTTTGTTATGGAACTTCCGGCATATCACCTTCCAACTGTGGGAAATGTACTTCGCAGCATGTGGGAACGCGGTTGGTCCTTTATCAAAAAAGCCGGAACCATCATCCTGCTCTCCACGATCCTGGTATGGTTTACTTCCTACTTCGGATGGATCGACGGTCAGTTCAGAATGCTTGAAGATATGGAATTAGATCACAGCATCCTGGCGGCAGTTGGCAACGGAATCGCTTGGATATTCACTCCGCTTGGATGGGGAGACTGGAGATCAGCGGTTGCGGCAATCACTGGCCTGGTAGCAAAGGAAAATGTAGTCGGTACATTCGGTATCCTCTATGGCTTCGCGGAAGTGGCAGAGGAAGGAAACGAAATCTGGGGATCACTTGCAGGAAGCATGACCGCAGTTGCAGCATATTCCTTCCTTGTATTCAACCTCCTGTGTGCACCATGCTTTGCAGCAATGGGCGCGATTAAGAGAGAGATGAACAACGCAAAATGGTTCTGGTTTGCAGTAGGATATCAGACACTGCTCGCATATGTAGTTGCACTCTGTGTATATCAGATCGGAACATTTATTACGGCGGGAACCTTTGGCGTTGGAGTTGTTGCGGCAATTATTCTTGTGATTGGATTTGTTTATCTGTTAGTAAGGCCATATAAAGAGAGTAAAACGTTAAAAGTTAACACAAAGAATCTGGCAAGAGCCAAGTAACAAAGAATTCAGGAACCGATATTCAGCCGGTTCCTGTATGAAAGGAGGCAGCTTCTATGGGAACACTTCTGGCGGGAGCTATCGTAGTGGGTGCGGTTGCACTTGTAATCCGCGGCATGATACGGGATAAAAAGAACGGTAAATCAATTCAGTGCGGCGGGGACTGTAAACATTGCGGAGGTCATTGTGGAAAGTAAAGAGTTGATCATTGAGAAACTAAAAGAGAACGGATGCAGGATTACGAAGCAGCGTCTCGTGTTAATCGATATCATTCTGGAAGATGAATGTCAGAGCTGCAAGGAAATTTATTATAAAGCAGCCCAGATCGACCATAAGATCGGCATGGCAACGGTATACAGAATGGTGAACACCCTGGAAGAAATCGGGGCAATGAACCGGAAGCTGGTACTCATTCTCTGAGACAGGAGAAAAGGTACGGCTGCCTGTATGAACAGGACGCTTCTGCCTCTGCGGCATTATAAAACAATTATAGCGCTTAATGAGAGACACTCCCACTAAGCGCTTTTAAATTGGGATAAAAAGGAAATGTATGATCAAAAAGAGGTGAATATGAAAAAGATTATCAATGGTATATTTATTGCGCTGGGATTTTTTTTTGTCGGACTGGGGGTCGTGGGGATTATCCTTCCGCTTCTTCCGGCAACTCCGTTTCTGATACTGGCGGCGGTCTGCTTTGCCAGGGGTTCAGAAAAGTTTCACACATGGTTTTTGTCAACCATAATGTACCAGAAATATGTAGAGCCAGCCGTGAACAAGAAAGAGATGGAGAAGGCTGCAAAGAAAAAAGCGCTCGGTACACTGTGCCTGATCTTTACAATCAGTTTTCTGATCGTGCCTGTATGGCAGGCAAAAGCGGTGATTCTTGCGGTTGCTCTGTTCCACATCTATTATTTTACTTTTAAAATCAAGACGGCAAAGAGCGAGAACAGGGAGATCGCAGTAAATGAATAATAAGACAGATGCCGGGAAAAAGCGCAGGCAGGAGATGGAGATGCTGGATGCCATGATCTCCATTTACTGCAGGGGAAATCATCATACAAAAGAAGAACTGTGCCCCTCATGCGAAAGCCTGAGGGAATACGCACTGAAACGGACAGAAAAATGCCCGTTTATGGAGACTAAAACGTTCTGCAGCGCTTGCACAGTACACTGTTATGCACCAAAGATGCAGGAGCAGATCAGGCTGGTTATGCGGTATGCGGGACCCAGAATGCTGCTGGTACACCCGGTACTGGCGGTCCGCCATGTGATGGTTACACTGAAAGAAAAGCGAAAGGGAGCGGCACATCAATGAAAAAGTATGGTGAGGTTTTGTTTTATATTGTAACAGTGATTATGGTTCTTTCCGGATTTTTAATCCACCCCCTGGGAGGCGTGATGGCGGTGAAAATCCTACATAAGATGTCAGGACTCGTATTCTGTATCTTCCTGATCGGTCATATCACGCGTTATGGGAGAAGAATCAGAAAGGGGAAAAAAGCACATGTTTCATAAACGGTTATTAAAAGAGTTTCGGGATAATCAAAAATATGTCGCCGGCATGGTAGCCGCACAGTGGGGCATCCTGCTTGCGAATGTAATTCTTATGCTGGCAGCAGCTGATTTTATAGGTGATATGAGGACGGGCAGCCTGGAGACAGCCGGCATCTGGCGGATGCTATTGATTCTGGCAGCAGTGCTTCTGGTCAGGGGGATCATGAATTCTCTGAACAGCAGGTTCTCATATCGGGCGTCCACGGAAGTCAAACGCCGCCTTCGGGAGAAAGTCTATGCAAAGCTGATGGAACTGGGCGGCAGGTACAGAGATACGATTGCAACCTCCGAGGCAGTCCAGATCAGTACGGAAGGCGTGGATCAGCTGGAGATCTATTTCGGGAAGTATGTACCGCAGTTCTTTTACAGCCTGCTGGCCCCGCTGACCCTGTTTGTGATCGTGGGAACCATGAACATGAAGGCAGCAGTTGTCCTGCTTCTGTGTGTGCCGCTGATTCCACTTTCCATCGTGGCAGTACAGAAATTTGCAAAGAAAATGCTGAACCGCTACTGGGAGACGTACACGGAACTGGGGGATTCTTTTTTAGAGAACCTCCAGGGGCTGACCACTCTGAAAATCTATCAGGCGGATGACAGATATGCCAGGAAAATGGATGAGGAAGCAGAAAAGTTCAGGAAGATCACTATGCGTGTGCTGATTATGCAGCTGAATTCGATCAGTGTCATGGATCTGGTCGCATACGGGGGCGCCGCAGCGGGAATCATTCTGGGTATCCTGGAATTTGGAAAAGGAAGGATCAGCCTGGAGGAGTGTTTCTTCATGATCATGATATCGGCCGAGTTTTTCCTGCCCCTGCGCCTGCTTGGATCTTTCTTTCACATAGCCATGAACGGTAACGCAGCGGCGGATAAGATCTTCCTGCTTCTGGATGCACCTGTGCCGCAGAAGGGGACGGTCTGTCGGACGGAAGGCAATGAGGTCCGCTTTCAGGATGTATCCTTTGGCTACGATGAGGAAAAGCAGGTGCTAAAGGGCGTCAGTTTTGAAGTGCCCCAGAAGGGATTCACAGCGCTGGTAGGCGAATCCGGATGCGGAAAGAGCACCATCGCATCTCTTCTGATGCAGGATCACGTGTCATATAAGGGAGACGTCACCGTCGGCGGCGTCAGCATCCGTGATCTGGCTGAGGAGACGCTTTACAGCAAGATTACCAGGATCCGTCATGACAGTTACCTGTTCAAGGGCACGGTCATGGAGAACCTGCGGATGGGCAGGGAAGACGCATCGGAGGCAGAGATGCTGGATGTGCTCAGACAGGTCAGCCTGTATGAAACTGTGATGGAAAAAGGAGGACTTTCTATGCAGCTGGATGAGAAGGCATCGAACCTGTCCGGCGGCCAGAAACAGCGCCTCGCCCTGGCACGCGCCATACTGCACGACAGCGATATCTATATCTTTGACGAAGCGACGTCCAACATTGATGCAGAAAGCGAGAACCAGATCATGAAGGTCATTCACGGGCTTGCGGGCACGAAAACAGTATTTTTGATTTCCCACAGGCTGGCAAATGTGACTGGCGCAGACCAGATTCTGATGATCAGGGAGGGCCGGATTGCGGAGCAGGGCACCCATGCGGAGCTGATGAAGATGCAGGGAGACTACGCAAGGCTTTATACAGGCCAGAAAGAACTGGAAAAATATACAGGAGAGGGGGCGGCATAATGGGACATAAAGAAGAAAAAACAAGGAGTTCATTCCAGGTGATGGCCGGGCTGATTGGTATGGTTAAACCGCTTTTGGGTCTTATGGCGCTGGCGGTCCTTATGGGATGTATAGGGAATCTTGCCGCCACATTCCTGACCGTTTTTGGGGGATATGGCCTGCTGTCCGCGGCGGGGCTTTACGATGGAAAACCATTTTATATGATCGCAGCCGTTTTGATTATATTCGCTGTATTCAGAGGGATTCTGCGCTATGCGGAGCAGTCATGCAATCATTACATCGCATTTAAACTGCTGGCTAGAATCCGCCATAAAGTTTTTGCATCCCTTAGAAAGCTGGCGCCGGCGAAACTGGACGGCAGCGGGAAGGGAAACTTGATATCGATTATTACCAGTGATATTGAACTGCTGGAGGTGTTTTATGCCCATACCATTTCACCGGCTGCCATTGCGGTGATTACATCGGTCTTTATGACCATATTCATCGGGCTTCAGCATCCTGGGGCAGGCGCGCTTGCTCTTGTGTCCTATGCGGCAGTGGGTGTGGTAATCCCCCTGTTAAACGGGAAAAAAGGAAAAGACAGCGGACAGAAGTACCGGGATTCTTTTGGTGAGCTGAACACTGCCGTGCTGGATAATCTTTACGGGCTGGAAGAGCTGCTGCAGTATGGACAGACCAAGAAGCGCATGGAGAAGATGGCGGAGCAGACAGAAGAACTGGAAAAGACCAGTAAAGGGCTGAAAAAAGATGAAAACGTGCAGCGGATTTCCACAGACACGGTGATTCTTGCCGCCGGGATTCTCATGCTGGTTCTCTGCGGTCTTCTTATCCGCGGGGGCAAAATGGAGTTTTACCAGGGTGTAACAGCGGTCATTGCTATGATGAGTTCCTTTGGCCCTACGGCGGCATTATCTGCACTGTCAAACAACCTGAATCATACACTTGCAAGCGGAAACCGCGTTCTTAATATCCTGGAGGAGAAGCCTGCTGTAGAAGATGTGATAGCCGGCGCAGCGCTGGGCGAAGGCGCCGCCTGCTGCCGTGATATCAGTTTCCGGTATCAGGAGGAGCAGGATGGCGTTCTGGAGAACTTTAACGCTGATTTTGAACCTGGTAAAATCCATGGGATATTCGGAAAAAGCGGCTGCGGGAAGTCTACCCTGCTGAAGCTGATGATGCGCTTTTACGAGACGGATCAGGGGAAGATTACCTATGGAACTGAAAACGTGAACAACATCCGGACGAATTCCCTGCGCCGCGGCATGTCCTATGTGACACAAGAAACATTTCTGTTCCATGATACGATCGAAAATAATATCAAGATTGCGGATGAGAATGCCACCAGGCAGGAAGTGGAGGAGGCGGCAAAGAAAGCGTCCATCCATGAATTTATCATGTCGCTGCCCAAAGGGTATGAAAGCAGGCTGACAGAGCTTGGAGACTGTATATCCGGCGGGGAGAAGCAGCGGATCGGGATTGCCAGGGCCTTTCTGCACAAAAGCCGGATGATACTGCTGGATGAACCTACCAGCAACATTGACAGCCTGAACGAAGGCATCATACTGAAGAGCCTGAAAAAAGAGAAAGAAGGGAAATTGATTCTGCTTGTCTCTCACAGAAAATCTACAATGGGGATTGCTGACAAAGTAGTGCAGATGTAGGAAACGATAAAATTTCCCGACAACGAAAGTCAGCCTTGCATTTGAATGAAGAGAATGACATCTAATTGAGAAAAAGTTTCCGTATATGTTATTGATTTTTTGGATAAAACCGGTTATGATATATATAAGTTAGTTTAAACTAACTAAAAATGCAAAGCGTTAGAATATGAATCATAACATGGAAGAATTATGCAGAAAGTCAATAAGGAGGATTTTATGAGTATAGTAATAATTGGAGGACATGACCGTATGGTAGGTCAGTATAAAAAAATCTGTAAACAGTTCCACTGTAAAGCAAAGGTATTTACCCAGATGTCTGCGGCGCTGGGAAAACAGATTGGCAGTCCGGATCTGATCGTGCTCTTCACGAATACTGTATCCCATAAAATGGTGAAATGCGCTGTGGATGAGGCAGGAAGATGCAATGCAGATGTAATCAGATGCCACACAAGCAGTAAGAATGCACTCGAAGAAATATTAGGGGGCGTCTGTGGCAACGCATAATCACCAAGAATAGTTTATATGAAGATGGCGTTCGGATTATTGAAGTCCGGACGCTTTTACGTTGCAGTGATATTCGGCGGCCAAAGGGAGATAAGATTGTGTTTTCCATTTAGGTCTGATATAATAAATCCTGTTAATATGAACAATGTATAGAGAAAAGAGCTGAGAGAAACGCAGAAGAAGGAGGGATTACATTGCCATTTCCGATCTACCTTGGCTGGGGGCTTCTGGTGCCCGTCGTTTTATCCCTTCTTTTTGCCTGTTTATCAGAACACGCTATGAGTACTTTGGGATACAAGCAAAAGAATACGGTACTGAAGCGGATTTTGAACTATCTCCCCGCTTTTCTTTTGTTTTTCTTTTGGGGAATGGTCAATATTCCTCTGCCCTTGTTTTATATTTTGGCATATGGAGGGAAACTCTCCCGGCTGCTCCGCAACAGCCGGTATCGCTCCCAAGAACTTTTTCTGATTAATCTTACCCATTTGACAACTATGGCGCTGCATATGATTCTGGTTGGTACCATTTCACTGGCGACAGGGATACAGATGAACGAGCTTTTGCAGCAGCCCTCCTGGCGGATTGCCACAGCCGGCGTTGTATTGGCTGCGAATAGTTTGACTGCCTGGCTGATCCCGCGCTGGGGTATGATACTGGAGGTACTCCGCACGCAGTCGGAGAGCGAGGAAGTCCGGCCATTTATGATATTTCTCTGGTTCTGTAATATTTTCCTGCTGCTGGACAGCGTGCTGTGCATTGCAGATATCAGCTGGGGGCTGCTGCCGCTTTTTTTAGTCGGAAGCACGCTGCTGCTGGAGTTTTATCTGATCAGGTTCCTCAGTCATTTCTACCGGATTCTGAAGGTACATTATCTGGAGGAGGAGCACCATCATCTGATGGAAAGACTGGAAGAGCAGAATCGGACGGCTGCTGAACTCCGCAGTAAGATCGTTCTGGACTCAATGACCGGAATCTTTACACGGCGCTACGCCACGGAACGAATAGGATTTCTTCTGCAGGAGAAGGAACCGTTTTCTCTTGTATTTATAGATCTGGACCTCCTCAAACAGATTAATGACCGGGAGGGCCATCATGCAGGGGATCTCTACCTTATACGCTTTGCAAAAGAGCTTAGTTCCTGCCTGAGAAAGGCGGATGTATTTGCACGGGTAGGCGGGGATGAGTTTATTGTCATGCTGCCCGGATGTTCTCTGGAAGCAGCGGAAAAACGGATGAAATCCATACGTATACATATGGAGGAGCAATGCAGGCCCTCATTTTCTTTCAGTTACGGAATCGCTTTTGTTACAGACAATTATAACGGCAGCGTAGAACAAATCTTACACCGGGCTGATCAGGCGATGTATCTGGATAAACAAAAGAGGAACGGATCAGAGAGGAGAGAATGAGATGCTTTTGCTGATCACGGCTGCGGCTTATTACTATTTTAACTGGCAGTATTTTTCGATGGCCGGAAAGCTTCGTCAAATGCAGGAAAGACGCGTCCGGTTCGTCCTGCTCAGTTTTATCCTCAATTACCTGTTCTTCGTTGCCTGCAGTGTGTTAGAATTCCCATTAATTGTAAACTGGTTTCTGTTCGCGTTTCTTTTGTTTTTTGAAACGCTTATCTTCGGTAAAGGAGATGGAAAATGTGCGCTGTTCAGTACACTTACGGGGATTATCTATGGACTTTCGGCCAATATTTTCTGCCGAAGTATCATTGCGGTTATGTTGAATCTGCCTCTGCAGCGCTTTGATAACCATATAACGAATGCTGATAATCTGAAGGGGTTACCCGTGCTGTTGGGATTTCTATTGGCGGGCGCCATCATGCATGTATTCAGCACAGTATTTATTGAGCGGCTTCGCCTAATATTAAGCCATCCCCAGCATCATGCATTTCTGCTGGAAATGATGGCAGGACTCTTTTTTTATCTGTTCCTGAATCTGCTCCTGTACTCTACACCACTAAACGATCTGCTATTGAAGGTATGGAGCATCAAATCCTGTCTATTCAGCGTGATTGGGTTTTATATTGCCGTACGCTATACGGTCCGGATCTGTGAGCTGGACGACTATCGGGAGAAAAACTTGCATATAGAACAGGAACTGAGGGAGCAGGAGTGGGAAGCACAGTACCTGCGGCGGCAGGCGGCTATTGATTCTCTGACCGGGCTTTATAACAGGCAGTATGCGGAGGAAACCGTCAATGCAATGCTGGCAGAGGGCACCCGCTTTGCCTTATGCTTTCTGGACCTGGACGGCCTCAAAACTGTCAATGACCGACATGGACATGAGGAGGGGGACCGCTATATTCTGACAGCAGTCAGGGAGATCCGCAGTGTCTGTCGTAACAGCGACTCCCTGTTTCGCTATGGAGGCGATGAGCTTCTGCTTCTTCTTGCCGGCATGAGGGCAGAAGAGGCTGAGAAGAAGGCGGAAGCGATCAATGACAGGCTGCGAAATCTTGCAGAAGAAAGTGGATTTCCCTACCCGCTTTCTTTTAGTTATGGTATTGTTGAGAGTACGGAGATCTCCGATTGCGAGTTGCTGATCCGGGAGGCGGACCAAAAGATGTATGCGCAAAAAAGGAAAAAACGTATGGCGCGGGAGTAAAGATATTTAGATATAAAAGCAGCTTAGATATAAGACCCAAGTCTCTGTAAATGAAGTAAAATCAGGGCTGAGATCTACTATGGTGGATTTCAGCCCTGGCTTTTTTAAATACCTTGTGCTGCAGTTTTACTTCAGCCGCTTCTGTGATGGTAAAACAGGACAGTAAATAAAGAAAAATAAAAAAACAAGACAAGATAATTCAAATATTTAATATAAAAATTAAAATAATTAATATTTGTATTGAATAATCTAAACATAAGTGCTATATTATTAACAGAAAGGAAGTGGATATATGAAAAAAGTCATTAGCCAGTGCCCGGTCTGTGACGGGGAACTCAGTGTTGTGCGTTTGAAGTGTGCCAAGTGCGGGACAGTGATAGAAAATGATTTTACACTCAGCAAGTTTGACTACCTGTCGGCCGAGGAGCTGCATTTTACCGAGACATTTATCAAGTGCCGGGGAAACATCAAAGAAGTGGAAAAGGAACTGGGAATCTCTTATCCCACTGTGAGGGCGAAACTGGACGGCGTCATTCAAAGGCTTGGGTATGAGAAGGATGCGGCACAGGACGAAGAGATGCTCCTGCGGGAGGCTGTCCTTAAAGCATTGGAGCAGGGCGAGATCACCGCGGAGGAGGCGATCCGCAAGCTGAAGTAAGTAATAATAAGCAGGCAGGGGGAGCGGTAATACAAACTCTGCAGAAAGAATTCATGATAATAGACGAAAAATCGGAGGTCATTATGGACGAGAGATTAAGAATTTTAAAAATGGTGGAAGATCGTACGATAACCGCGGAGCAGGCGGCAGAGCTTATGAAAGCGATGGGAGTAGAGGCGGAGCAGACGACAGCTGTTGCGCACAGAAGCTATGACAAGAAGATGTTCCGCATCATTGTGGACAGTACTGCGGGAGATAAAGTAAACATCCAGTTCCCGGTTGGCGCAGTGAAAAAGGTGCTCAAGGCAACCGGAAAGCTTCCGCTGCCGGAACAGGAACTGCAGGGGATGGATTTATCTTCCATTATGGATGCCGTATCCGAGTGCCTGGATGAAGAGGTTGAAGGCGATTTTGTGAATGTCAGTGCGGCAGACGGTACTACAGTCAGAATCTATGTGGACAAATAGCAGGTAAGCGAGGATATGTATCATGATGGTAGTAGTCAGATCAAAAGATGTAAATCTTAGAATTCCGGTTCCCATGGGGATGGCGTCACTTGCGGTAAAAGTTATACCGGAAGCTGCTTTCCGGCAGATGCGCAGGGATGTGCCCCCGCCCTATGATGTGTTGATTACCAGACAGGTCCTTGTGATGCTGCTGGACGAATGCATGGATATACTGAAGGAAAATAAGGGACTCGAAGTAGTACATGTGGAGGCAGCAGACGGAACCTTTGTTTCTATTAAGCTGTAGGATTTTGTAGATATGAAGTGAAACAGAGACGTTTTACCGTTACTATGCATAGCCCATAGGCCGTGCATCGTAACGTTTTACCGCCCGAAGTATATGATCCTGCGGGGATTGTACACTCCGGGCGGTATTTTTCGATTGAAGATTATTATAAAAATGTCCCTGGTTAAACCACACCTTTAATATGGAAGATTTTCCAGAATTCTTAAAAATTTATTAGGATTTATGAAAGAAACGGATAGAAGAGGTGCAACTTTCCAAAAGTCTGTTATAATAGCAATAGACTGAAGAGAAAGGGAGACTGTTATGGGGAAAATATCCGGAAAAAGAAAACCGGTTGTACCACAATATGCGGTGTTCCCGCTGCTATCCTGTGTGATCCTGAACTTTATAGTTTATACCGGCACGGATTTGCTGGCGGGATCATGGAAACATTATGACTTAACGCTTCCCATAGACCGGGCGGTTCCTGTTATTCCGGGATTTGTTGCCGTCTATCTGGGGTGCTATGTGTTCTGGATTGTGAACTATATATTAATTGCACGGCAGGGGGAAGATCACTGCATCCGGTTTGTGACAGCGGATATGCTGTCCAGGCTGGTATGCGCATTTTTCTATCTCGTGCTTCCCACCACCAATGTCAGGCCGGTGCTGTCCGGCGGCGGGATCTGGGAGACGCTTCTGGGAATGGTGTACGGGGTGGATGACCCGACCAGGCTGTTCCCCTCCATCCACTGCCTTGTGAGCTGGTTCTGCTATATCGGTATCCGGGGGCAGAAGAATGTGCCGAAGGCATACCGAGCCTTTTCCTGCCTGTTTGCGCTGCTGGTCTGTGCATCCACGCAGTTTACAAAACAGCATTACATAGTAGATGTGATCGGAGGGATCCTGCTGGCTGAAGGTATGTACCGGGTGGCATTCCACACACAGCTGTACCGTTTTCCAAAACGGGTATTTGACATGCTGGACAGAAAATGTTTTCGCAGGCGGGTGACGTCTGCGGGAAAGCAGGTGGGCTGTGACGAGTAAAAAGAAAAAGATTGTAAATATCGTCTTTCTCCTGGTCGTATTTGCATTGACGATCTATAGTGTATTTAAAGGGGAGGACCTCCGGGCCGTGATTAAGGCCATCCTGCAGGTAAATCCATGGTATCTTCTTCCGGGAATACTGGGAGTGGTTGTATTTATCTGGGGAGAGTCCATCATCATCCATTATATGTTCGGAACGCTGGGGATCCGGGAGAAGAAGCGGACCTGCTTTTTGTATTCCTGCGTTGGGTTCTTTTTCAGTGCCATTACCCCGTCGGCCAGCGGCGGGCAGCCGATGCAGATATATTACATGCGGAAGAATAAAATTCCGGTTCCTGTCTCGACATTGGTGCTGATGATTGTTACAATTACATATAAGTCAGTATTAGTAGCTGTTGGATTGTTTGTCGCCTTTTTCCAAAGGGGATTTGTACATAAATACCTGGAAGGAATTCTGCCGGTATTCTACCTGGGGGTAGGGTTGAATGTGGCGTGCTGCATAGCTATGTCAATTCTGGCATTCCATCCGGCTCTGGCGAAGGGAATTATGATGCGGTGCCTGAGAATACTGGAGCGTATCCATATCATGAAGCACAAGCCGGAGAGAACTCAGAAGCTGGAGAATTCCATGGATCAGTATAACGCGACGGCAGCCTATCTGCGCAGCCATGCCAGAGTCATGGTCAATGTCCTTCTGATTACATTTTTTCAGCGATTCGCCCTGTTTTTTGTAACATGGTTTGTGTACAGGTCTTTTGGACTTCACGGGGCTCATATATATGATGTCGTTATGCTCCAGGCAGTGGTATCAGTATCGGTCGATATGCTGCCGCTTCCGGGAGGCATGGGAATCAGTGAGAATCTATTTTTGATTATCTTCAAAGGGGTATTTGCAGCGGGTCTTCTTCTGCCCGGGATGGTACTAAGCCGCGGAATTGCGTACTATGTACAACTGTTGCTCAGCGCGGGAATGACGCTGTTCGCGCATTTGACGATTGGCCAGAAGGCAGCAGATAAAATATAAACAAAGGAAAAGAGAGAAAACATGATTGGATTTTATAATTATACGGTGGTATTAACCTATACAAGCCTTGGCATATCCGTATTCGGGATGACGCAGGCGATTCACGGAAGATTTAAAACGGCTATTATCTGCCTGGCTTTATCCGGACTCTGCGATATGTTTGACGGGAAGATTGCCCGGGCAAAAAAGGACAGGACCGAGGACGAGAAAGCATTTGGGATTCAGATCGATTCCCTGTGTGATGTTGTCTGTTTTGGGGCATTTCCGGCATTGATCTGTTATCTGCTGGGCGTACGGGGGCCGATCGGTCTGGCAATTATTATCTTATATTGTATCAATTCCGTGGTCCGGCTTGCGTTTTTTAATGTAATGGAGGCTAAGAATGCCCTGGTATCGGAGGACGGGGAAAAGTTTTACCGGGGGCTTCCGATTACATCCATGGCCATTGTTCTGCCGCTGGTATTTATGATTCAGTTTTTCGTACCGGACTTTGTGTTTCGGATCTGCCTGCATCTGGCGCTTTTGGTCGTGGGCATCCTGTTTATCGTGAATTTTAAACTGAAAAAGCCGAAAAACATGACATTGGCGGTTATCGTGGGCGTTGTTGCCGCAGCGGTTGTGATTATGCTGTTCTTTACACGTTACAGAATCAGTTTTCACCCGGGCTGGCCCTGGATTGTAAGGCGGTAATGGAGAAACAAAACGCGTAGCTTAAACGAGAAGCTTACAGGAATACGGCAGAAAGGAAATCCCCGGGAAGCTGATATGGATATAACAGGCGGGGATGCAGTGATTACATATGAAATATATCGACAGAGACGGCAATATGACCGAAGAAAAGAACGGGCAGGACAGTCTGCTTGAGTGGCTTTATACCCACAGGAGCGGAAGGATGCTCGTCGGCCTGCTGGTGAGGCCGGGGATTTCAAGAGCAGGAGGATGGCTGCTGGACAGAAGATGGTCCACATGCCTGATTGATCCTTTTGTGAAAAAAAACGGTATCGATCTGTCCTGTTATGTGGATCAGAGATATAAGTCCTACAATGAATTTTTTACGCGGGAGATCAAACCGGGAGCACGTCCGCTGGAAGGCGGGGAAGGGACGCTGATCAGTCCCTGTGACGGGAAGCTGAGTGTATATCCGATTACTGTAGAAGAAGGGAAGAAGAGCAGATTCTGCATCAAAGATACCGAGTATACGGTGGAATCGCTGCTGCGCTGTGCGAGTCTGGCTAAGCGCTATGAGGGCGGCTGGGCCTGCGTGTTCCGTCTGACGGTGGATGATTATCACAGATACTGCTATGTGGATGACGGGGAGAAGTCAAAAAATTACCGCATCAGCGGCATTTATCATACAGTAAATCCAGCGGCAGGGGATGTGTATCCAATTTATAAAGAAAATACGAGGGAATATTCACTTCTAAAGAGCAGGCATTTTAAGACTGTGCTGATGATGGAGGTCGGCGCGCTGATGGTGGGACGTATTACGAACTACCATGAGGCATGTCGGGTCAAGAGAGGTGAACCTAAGGGGCGGTTCGAGTTCGGAGGGTCCACCGTGGTTCTGCTTTTTCAGAAAGATGCGGTAGAACTGGAGGAACGGCTGATTCTCAATACCCGGGCAGGATGCGAAACAATCGTAAAAATGGGTGAACGGATTGGAATGGGGGGACGCTCCGCCAAAGGAGAGACAGGATGCGTCTGTAAAAGAAGACAGGGGGGCTGGAAACGGAATACGGCAGCAAGCTGGAGTAGAGCAAAAAGGAAGGAAAACCAGGGCAGACCTGGGCACAGTACCTGAAGCCTTGATGGCTTCAGGCCCTGGGGCCAGGGAGATATGTGATTTGTGATCACATATCTCACCCTGGTTTTTCTTCCTTTTTGCTCTACTCCAGCTTGCTGCCGTAAAGACGCTTCCAGCCCCCCTGTCTTCTTTTACAGATGCATCCTGCCTCTCCTTTGGCGGAGCTGGGCGCTTCCGGGCGGTAGAGCAGGAAGGGCTGGAGGGGATATGGGGAGTTTTCGTAATCGTTTAGATTTGCCTGAGTTTTTACGAGTTTTCTTTGTATAAGGAAGAGAAGGGAATTTATGATAGAAAAATATTTGGTTCAGGCGTATAATGAATAGCGTTTAGCAATATTTTTTGTTTATGAGGTGGTGGGAATGGTTAAGGATCGAGCGTTTTATGTGAATTTTTTTAAGATATATAGTGCGCTGGTGCTGCAGAATGTGATTACTTTGAGCGTGAATCTGGCAGATAATCTGATGCTGGGGGCTTATAGTGAGACTTCGTTGGCCGGGGTTGCGGCGGTGAATCAGATTCAGTTTATTTATCAGCAGCTGTTGATGGCGCTGGGGGACGGGCTTGTTATTTTCTGCAGCCAGTACTGGGGAAAGAAGCAGGTGGGGCCGATGAAGAAGATTGCGGCTTCTGCCATGCATGCGGCGCTTGCTGTCGGGGTGCTGCTTTTTGTTTTGGTCAGTCTGTTTCCTTACCGGGCATTGGGGATGTTTACGACGGATCAGGCGATTATTGGTGAAGGCGTGAAGTATCTGGGGATTATTCGGTTTACATACTTGCTTTTTGCTGTTACTCAGCTGCTTTTGGCGGCTCTGCGCAGTGTGGAGGTGGTGCGGATCGCTATGTGCCTTTCTGCAGTGACATTTTTTGTGAACTGCGGGATTAATTATGTTCTTATCTACGGACGCTTCGGAGCGCCGGAGCTGGGAGCCAGAGGGGCGGCAATTGGGACTTTGATTGCCAGAATCATAGAATGTGCGGTTTTGATCGTCTTTGTAGTGAAAAAGGAGAAGAGGCTGAACCTGAAATTGCAAGATTACCTGCAGTTTGACCGGGTTCTCTGCAGGGATTACTTCAGGATTACAGCGCCCATGCTGGTGGTGCAGGGGCTTTGGGGCCTGAATACGGCTCTGCAGACCGTAATACTGGGACATATGACTGCTGCAGCGATTGCCGCTAACAGTGTGGCATCGACCCTCTTTATGATGGTCAAATCCATGGCAGTGGGCGCGGCATCCACCGCTTCTATTATTATTGGCAAGACCATCGGGATGGGAGATATCAAAGTGGTGAAACAATATTCCATCCGGCTGCAGAAATTGTTTCTGGGAATTGGGATTGTTTCCGGGATTATTCTGTTCTTTATTAGAATCCCCATCCTGAATCTGTATGAACTTTCCGCTTCCACGAAGGAGATGGCGAATACATTCCTGCTTATCCTGAGCGTGGTGATCGTGGGCATGTCTTATCAGATGCCCACGAATAACGGAATTATCCGGGGCGGCGGCAATGCAATGTTTGTTGTGAAAATGGATCTGGTCAGTATCTGGATGATTGTAATTCCGCTTTCCTTTATTATGGCATTCGTCGTAAAAGCATCCCCGGCTGTGGTTGTATGCTGTCTGAATGCCGACCAGATTTTCAAATGTGTGCCGGCTTTTCTGGAATCACATTATGGAAATTGGATACGCAAGCTTACTCGGGACGCTTAAAGAGCGTATTTTCCTGCTGCAGTGTGATCCGGATTTTTAATACATTTTGTTCCAGAACTGCATCGGCCGTTCCGCCCATCTTCTCCGTCATTTCCCTGACGATTGCAAGCCCCAGTCCGGAGGAACCCTTGCGGCGTGCCCCGTCTGCCTTATAGAACCGGTCAAATATCTGTTCCACATCCATCTGAGTATCTTCGGCGACAGGATTTTCAAAAGACAGCACGCTGCCGGCCTGCTTCACTGTAATCCCGCCGGTCCCGTGCAGAAGAGCATTTTGAATCAGATTGCGGAAAATGCGCGTCAGGCATTCTTCATCCGCCATACCCCGGACTCCTTCATCTTCGAATTCCACGACTGGTTCAACTCCCTTTTCTTCAAACTGCCGGTACATACCCACCAGGCACTCACCCAGCAGAGGAAGTATCTGTACTGGCTGGATAGAAAGTTCAAACTCACTGCTGGATAGCTTCGTGTACAGGAACAATTCCTCCAGCATATCTTTCAGCTCTTCCAGCCGGTCCTGGCTGACGGTCAGATACCGGTCTCTTTTTTCACCATCCGTGCACTCCATTCCCATCTGAAGATACCCCGCTGCACTTGTCAGCGGGGTGCGGATATCATGTGCCAGGGCGGAAATGTTCTGCTTCAGCCGTTTTTGAGCCTTGTCGTACTGCATCTCTTTCTGGCGGCTCAGTTTCATCACCAGATTCAGTCTGCGGCACAGTTCCACGAAAGCTTTATCCTTACGATTTACAAACAGTTCCATGTGGCTGCCCTGGGCCAGTTCATCCAGCTGCCGGCAGACGGACCGGATTTCCAGGCGGTAACGGATGCAGCGTATCAGCAGAATCACTGCGGCGGCACCAAAGGCCAATGTGAAGATTATCATATGAACATACCTCCTGTTACTTATCTCACAATCTGGGCAGACTTACTCCGGACGCCGGTCAAATATCTTTCTTACTTAAGGCGGTTCCTGCAATTACCATATACACAATCAGGAACACAACTCCCACGGCAAATCCCGCCAGGTCTGCAGGACTTTGGTACACCTCCGGCGCGTCCCACAGGCTGAAGTATAACGTATATTTCAGCCAGCCATTCGCGTGAAAGAGCCCAAGGAGCGCATTCAGCAGGGTGGCGATTACTCCGCTTGCCACCAATACGGCTGCAAGAATTCCGGCTGCAATACTGCGGGTGAGCATACATACCAGGAGAACCAGCGCCAGCATTGCCATAGTCAGAACCCATGCCTGAGCCAGGAAAAACAGCACAGAGCTGAATCTGGTAACAGGAATATTCCCGCCCATTAACAGATTTACTAAAAAGGTAAACAAATAAGCCGCAGCAAGATAGATAATATCTAAGATTGCGAAGGAAAGTAACTTACTCCCAACATATTTCCAGCGGTTTACATGCACGGACATAATGTTTTTAATAAATCCATTTTTAAAATCAGCACACACAAATATAGTAAAATATATCGTGAGTACAAGGGCGAAAAATCCGCCGTCCATGTTGGACTGTCTGAATACCAGAAGAAGATTAATCTCCCTGAACAGGGCTTTTGCTTCCTCCACCTCTACAAAATCCATCATGCCAAGTCTGCTTGCGGCCGCCTGTCCTGTGGGTGTGAGCATCAGAAAGAGAAGAAAATAAACAAGTGCGATTGTCGCCAAAATTATGCCCAGGCAGATATAAGCAGCCTTGCCTTTTCTCATCCGGTATAGATCCATACGCAGTAAATTAAGCATTGCGGGCACCCCCTTCCATCTTATCCAGAAAGTATTCTTCCAGATTCATGTGGTGGAAGCCCGAGGAATACACCTGGACCTGATTGGTGACCAGCAGCTGGATCAGCCATGCGCTGTCCGTGAAACCGTAGATGCGCAGGGTCTGGTTATCATAAACTTCCACACCGGCATCGCTTAGATTCTCGGAAATAACGGGAAGCGCACGGTCCACATTATCCACTTCAAGCTGGAAATAATCGCGGCACTTTTCCTCCAGTTTTTCCCGACTGATCTGTTCAATCATCCTTCCTTCACGAATGATCCCATAGTGGGATGCGATTTTACTCAGTTCGCCGAGAATATGGGAGCTTAAAAGTATCGTTTTGCCTTCCTCATTCAAGGTATTCATCAGTTCCCGCAGTTCCCGGATTCCTTCCGGGTCCAGTCCGTTGATCGGCTCGTCCAGAATCAAAAGATCGGGATTCCCAAGGAGCGCAAGGGCGACTCCCAGTCTCTGCTTCATTCCCATGGAAAAATGTTTTACCTTCTTCTTACCTGCATTGGCAAGTCCGGTTATTTCCAGTACTGAATCGATATTCTTTGGGTCGGCCAGCCCCATGCATTCCGCCTTCATCCGCACATTATCCCGTGCCGTCAGGTCGTGGTGCAGTCCGGCTTCCTCAATCAGCACGCCCATTCTTCTGCGGACCATTGGTTCATTTACATTCCTGCCGAATAGTCTGGCCTCCCCATGTGTTGGGCGCACCAGTCCGCAGAGCATTTTCAATGTGGTGGACTTACCGGAACCGTTCGGTCCTATCAGTCCATATACTGCCCCTGTCTTTACCCGCATATCCAGCTGGCTGACCGCGTCTGTGTTTCCGTATGTCTTGCAGAGCCCTTTTGTCTCTACAGCGTATTCTTCCTTCATAAGCTTAACTCCCTTTTCAAGTTTTTGATTATGGCATTATTATAAAACGCAAAGTTTCATAAAGTGCTCAAAAATGTTTAAGAAAGTTTAAAGCCTAATCCCCAGACCGTCTGGATATAAGAATCCGTTCCGCTGTCTTTCAGCTTGGAGCGGATATTGCTGATATGGACATTAATCGTCTTATCCTCTGCCAGATACTCCTCACCCCAGGCATATTCATAGATCATTTGCTTAGAAAACACCCGTTTCGGATTCCGCAGGAACAATTCCATGATCAAAAACTCATGGCTCGTAAGCTCGATGGGAACTCCGCCCGCCGTCATCTCATGATTCGCGGGATTCATCGTCCATTCCCGATAAGACAGAATCGTCTCATCCGTTCCTGTCTCAGGCTGCCGTCCGCGTTTGCGGAGCTGAACCTGGATCCGGACCAGCAGCTCCGGCAGTTCAAAAGGCTTGCACATATAATCATCCGCCCCCGCCTTTAACAGCTCAATCTTACTATCCAGCCCATTTTTAGCCGAAAGCACAATCACCGGAACCCGGTCTGCAAAAACTTCGATCAGCTCCTCCCCCGGGATCCCCGGCAGCATCAGATCCAGAATAACCAGATCAAACTCCGACATAGAAAAAAGCAGCTTTCCTTCGCTCCCCGAGAAGGCCTGGGAGCAGCAAAATCCCTCTCCGTTTAGATATTCACAAATCATCTGATTAATATCAGAATCATCCTCAACAATAAGAATACGATACATACTGTTACACTCCTTAACCTGCCGGTATATTTTGAATCTGCCGGCAATATACATACACGATAATCATACCATAAAATCCCGAAGAACACCAAAAAACCTGCAGGAAAAGGATGGATGCCTCAACCAACATGTTTTCGTACGGTCTGCGCAGTAAATGTAACAGTTCAGACAGGCCTGAATTGTCACTGGATATTTGACATATTTGCCGGCAAAGTATAAAATTCTTATTAGAATGGTTCTCTGAAGATAATGGAAGGTAAGGTGGTACATATGGGAAGACCAATGAAATGCAGGCGGATATGCCAGATGCCCAAAGTGGATGAGTTCATCCCTTCAGGTGCTGGATGCGATGAAATAATAGAAATGACCGTAGATGAATACGAGACGATCCGCCTGATTGATCATCTTGGATATTCACAGGAGCAGTGTGCTCAGCAGATGAACGTAGCCAGAACTACGATCCAGGCAGTTTATGACTCAGCCCGAAAGAAACTGGCGGATGTGCTTGTGGAGGGGAAAAAGCTGAAGATTGGGGGCGGATCATATGAAGTGTGCCCGAAAGCATCCGGATGCTGCAGAAGGCAGTGCGAACATGCCAAGTGCAAAAACTCTGTGCAGGAGTGAGAAAAATATAATCAGAATACTAAAACACAAAAGTTATTGACATATGCCGGAAATAGGTGTACAATTTTGTTACAAAATCATTGGGAGGTATAGAGATGAAAGTAGCAGTTACCTATAAAGACGGAGAGATATTCCAGCATTTTGGCCATTGTGAGCAGTTTAAGATGTATGAGACAAAAGAGAACCGTATTGTTTCCTCAGAGATTGTAAGTGCGGTCGGGAGCGGACATGGAGCACTGGCAGGATTTTTGAAAGAGCACGATGTACAGACCCTGATCTGCGGAGGAATCGGCGGAGGTGCACGGATGGCCCTGGCAGAGGCAGGCATTGAATTGTACCCGGGAGCAGAGGGGAATGCAGATGCCTGTGTTGAAGCATTGCTGCAGGGTAATCTGGCGTACAATCCGGATACAATGTGCAGTCATCATCACGGCGAAGGACATGACTGCGGAAACCACAGCTGCGGAGAAGACAAACACGGGTGTGCAGGAAATCACTAAAACAGGAAAATCTTCATGGAAAAGACCAGAACTGAGCGGGATCATTTCCATGGAGATTTTTTGTTTCGGGGGGAAAGTACTTTTGAACCGAGCTATTTCCTGCTGTGTCCTACAAGCTCGTCTAAAGAAATATCGAACAGATCTGTAATTTTTACAAGTTCGTATATATCAGGAACGCGTTTGCCAATCTCATAATTGGAAAGCGTCTGCCGCTTCAAATATAACTTTTTTGCCATCTGTTCCTAGGTCATCCGGTTTTTTTTGCGCAACGTCTTTATATTATTGCCAATTGTATTATGTGACATATATGATCAATCCTTTAAACAATTTTTTGAGATAGGTTTCATAAGCTTATAAGCTATAATGTATTATATAAATAATGTATACTTATAAGTATATGATATCAGTTCTTAACTATAAATACAAGTAATGTTTTGCGGGAATAGGACGCAATGAAACTGAGGAGCCATTGCGCCAGCAGAAGATTCATCTGCTTATGCAACGGCTCCCTATTCACCCATTCAGACTGTATTATTTACTTGCATTTTCTGCAAATTCTGTGGTAACAAGGTCTTTATAAGGCGCACGTGTATCGAGTTCGCCTGCACTTTCCAGGATATCCTGCAGCAGATCCAGGCTGCTTTCCTCGAATACAAGATTATCTTTCCATGTATCCTGATCGTAATATCTGGTTACAATTTTTGTGATCGTCTCCAAATCTGTTTCCGGGAATTGGGGTTCAATGACTGCTGCAATCTCTTCCGGTGTGTGTGACTGTACGTAATCCATGCCTTTCTGCAGAGCATTTACAAAGCCCTGGATGACGTCCGGGTTCTTTTCTATAAAGCTCTTCTTTGCACTGTAGGCCGTATAAGGCACATACCCGCTGTCTTCGCCAAGGGAAGCGACAACGTAACCCTTGTTCTCTGATTCCAGTGTGGTTGCCCCGGGTTCAAATTCAACGGTAAAGTCTCCCTGTCCCTCGGCAAAGGCAGCTGCTGTGGAACCAAAGTCAATACTCTGGTTGATCTCCAGGTCAGCGGACGGGTCGATGCCGTTCTGCTTCAGTATATACTCAAACACCATTTCCGGCATTCCGCCTTTTCTTCCGCCAAGTACGGTACTGTCCTTGATGTCATCCCATGAAAAATCAGGCATTTCTTCCCTGGCAACCAGGAAATTTCCTGCGCGTTGTGTCAGCTGTGCGAAATTGACAACGTAGTCATTGGCACCTTCGTTGTAGGTGTAGATCGAGGCCTCGGATCCCATAAAGCCGATATCGGCTTCCCCCGACAGGACAGCGGTCATGGTTTTATCAGCACCAAATGGAACTAACAGCTTAGTACAAGACGGATTATAAAAAATCCACCTTTTCAACCTGATGGTCTTCGGTGATATATATCTGCTTTATAACGGTCTGCCAAAATGCTCGCTTATTCTCATCGGTTAGCTTAGAATAAATGCTGATAAAATCTTGCTCAAGAAGCGATTCTATATGGCTATAGTCTTTCTTTTGTATTTCGATAACTGGAGACAGGCTTTTCAGTTCACCATCCAATTTGGTGTACTCATCGTTATAATAATCCCATTCGATACGTCCCTTTTGAAAAAGCATGTTAAGCCTGCTCATTTCGCGCTGTATTATCTCGGGAGTCCTAAGGTTCTTCTCTTTCTTTTTTAATTCAGCAATCCTGGAATCCCGTATTTTGAAATCATTGAATAGAGTTTCTAAGTTTTTCACGAGGTATTCTTCGATCAGATTTTGGCTCATTTTATGCGTATAATTACAGATGCGATCTATGATTGCACGATTGCAGCGGTAATAGCAATATGTCCTTTTTTCTCCAGTCTTTCTATTTATTACAGAGGAGCATCCTGTTCCACACAGGAGCTGGCCACACACGGGACAACGGATTAATCCGGTAAAATAATAAATTCGCCCAGAAGGTGTATTTTTAATATTACGCTTAGATATTTCAAGAATTTCGTCACGCTCTTCTTTGGTAAGATATGCAGGACAGTAAGGTATTCCACGATATGTTCCAACATAAAATTCACTTGTCAACATAGTACGTAGCATGCTATATGAAAAATCGGGATCCCATTTGCTCTGCATATATCGGATAGTATCACATTTGCTGTGAGTCTTTTTCAAATGTGCAAAAAAGGCATTCACAAGCGCTTCTTCATCCGGGTTTTTGACCATCCGCTTGACGCCATCCACAACACCAACCTTATATCCACGCGGCATATTAGAGTCTCCGAAAATAACCTTCCCCTGTTTGATGGACGCTTCGTTAACAAATTTGATTCTCTCCGATGTGGTGTCGACCTCGTTTTGCCCGATCGACAGGACGACATTAAGCTGCAGTCGACCGTCACGGGTCTCCATGTTGATTCCTGGCTCAGATGTGGATATCCAACGCACACCATGTTCATCAAGTATATCCTGGACTTTGTAAAAATCAGAAAGATTACGGAACCACCGGTCGATCCGCCAGAACAAGATAACATCTATTTTACCTTGTTTGACATCACGAATAAGCTCGTGGATTGCTTTACGCTTTTTCAACTCCTTACGGGCAGTCTTCCCTTCATCTGCATACAATCCTACAACCACCATGCCATGTTCCTTCGCATATTTTAGCAGATGCTCCCTCTGGGCCTCGAGAGATTTGCCGTGTATCATTTGTTCGGTTGTTGACACTCGGATATAGATCGCGCATCTTAACATTTTGTTATGCATTTAATCACTCCTTCTCTTAATCATATTAAAATAGGTACAAAAATACACCTATACAGGTGTAAGAGAACTGTGATATAATACATTTGGTTGGATATTATATCGGTCTCTGACCTGTATAGCATCTATTGAAGCCGTTCCTGATTGCAGTCAGGGGCGGTTTTTGAGCTTTATTCTTCTTCGTCATCTTCCTCATCAAGCGTGTAGTCTGAGGTATATAGCGATTCAGAAGATTGTGACTGCCTAAATTCTTCTGCTAACATAGTTTTATTAAATTCAGCAGTAGGCTCGATCTGAGTTACAAGTTCTTCTAATTCATCTACGGAAGTGTAGAAAAATTCTTTTCTCATATTTACTTTGTTGACACGTTTATCATTTAATATACTATGTAATTTATTTTCAAGGCTAACCGCATCTTCGGAAAAGATAAAACTGTGTACATCAAATTTAAAAGGAACAGAAGCATCGCCTAATTCGTTTACACGATCTTGCGGATTAAGCCGACGAGTCATTCCTATTTTGAATACATCGTTTCCGAATGAGCCAAGATTGCTGATTACATATACATTACCCGCTTTCCCATTTGCCAGATTGGAGATTTCCTCTTTTTTAATTACGACATCGGCTAATTGGGCTTGCAGTTCAAGTATTCGAGCATTCAGCATTTCAAGTTCATTATCCTTTGCTACTGTCAATTGTTCTTTTAGTTTTTCAATTTCAGCAGTATATTTACATTCCTCTTGTTCGACTTTTTTTCGTTCGGCTTCAAGCGCTTTCCGTTCTTCGGCTTCTTGCCGCATTTGTTCTCGAATTGCCAATTGCTCCTGACGCGCTTGTTCCTTTTTTACATAATAATTGTATTCGATTTTAACGGCATTGATAAAGAGATATTCTATTTCGCCTATAAATTTTGCAAGTGTTCCCGCTATGCTCTGATTTCCCTCACCAGCAATTTTGAGATATTTACGCGTTACAGACTTAATGTCTTCTACAGACTTGTCAAGTTTCTCATATTTTAAATTATATAGAACATTTTGCAATTCAGCCCTTAATGCTATAACCATTAGCTTGTAAATAGCTTGATTTGCTTTAGTAGTATATCTTGCTGAGTATTTTTTTAAAATAGTATCTATCTGCTTATCATTATCTCTATATGCCTTTCGCAGATCTTTAACATCCATGCAATGTAATTTGAGAATTACAGAGGGACTGATTTCTTCAAGCTCCTGCAGCTTGTCGTCCGGAAAACGAAGAATGCTTTGCGATGGTTCGTAGTTGAGATATTTATCAAAAGTATAATTAATTGCTTTTACAAGTTCCTTTGAGCGGTTTAATTTATTTGTTTGGGTTTTGACAGATTTATTTATTTTTGCCTCTTGCAATCGAAGCTCATTAAGCTGTTCCAAAATTTGCTGGCATTTAGCACTTCTATCAGATGTCATTCGTTCGAAATCAGAAATAGTTTTCTTGAACTCATCTTCGGCATTCTGAGTTTTTGAACTATAATCACTTTTTAGTTGCTTTTCCTTTTCAATGAAATCATTTTCAAGTCGCATTGTTTTTTCTTTGATTTCATAGTAATCCAATGCACCTAAATCTGACAGTTGTTTATGCGCCGCTTCGTTCTTGGAAAGCAGACTTTGATTTTCCTGACGCAATTGTTCAATCTCAGCTTTGAATTCCTTGATTTTAAAGATATCCGTAAATCCCATTTTTTTTCTCCCTCGTACACTGTGCCGAGAAAACACCACATTTTCTCTTATGTCAGCGCTTGTGCGCGTAACATCAATATATTTTTTTGAATTCCATAATCCTTTCATCATATCCCAGAATTCTTGCTATTTGATTTTTGGTCATGCCCGGATGCTCGTATATTAAATCATCAGGTACAAGCAATTCTGCGGCAAAAGAATTGGCTTCATTTTCTTCTTTACTTTTTGAGAAAAGTGTACTTCCGTAGAAATAGCAGTCATTTTTCCAGTGCATATTGGAATGGCCTAATTCATGAGAGAGCACCACTTTTTCTAAAGGTGTTCGAAGAATTCTTTCATTAAGAATTATGCATTTCTGCCTTTTAATTAATAAATAGCATCCTAACGCGCTTCCCAAATCCCCTATTTGCAATAACACATTCATGTAGTCACAAAGTTCATAGGGATCTCTGGTATTATATTTCGATACAATTTTATCGACTGTAGTTTTAATATCATGGCGCAATGCCTATCACCTACTTCTTATTTTTTCCGGGATGGTATTTTACCTTATTGATTTCCTTAACTGTGGTGACCAACGATTTTAACTGCTGTTCAAAAAGTATTTTTGTTTCTGGAGTTATTTCTTCACCGTCAAAGAATAAAGGTGCTCCATCCTGTGAATCTAACTTACTCATCAATTCAGATACGGTTTTAGCGATATCACGTTCATCCTTTGAAGTAAGAAGAGGTTCTTTTTTTACTGGTTCATCTCCTGTCATTAAATACTCAATTGATACACCAAAGAAATCGGCTATTTTTTGTAACTTATCATTTTTAGGCTTGCTACGTCCACTTTTCCAATCCGAAAAAGTTGATTTTGTAATTTTAGTTTCTCTAACAACATCAGCGTCTTTTAAACCTCTTTCATCCCTCAGTCTGCAATAAATTTCGTACATAATTTACTCCTTTTAAAATAAGTTCTAAAATCCGTACAAAAACTATTGACAAGTTCTGATATCCGTGCTAGTATACTTGTACAAGGTTCGGAAATCAAAACAAGCCATTGGCTTTATGTAATATATCTGGTAAATGTATTATAACTGATTTCCGAACTAAATTCAATAGAAAAGTTCGGAAAGGAGGTAAAAAAATAAATGTACGAAAATTATGTCGCTTTACGCGATAAGAGAGGTATAACGGATTATAGAGTATCCTTAGATACTGGTATCACTAAATCCACGTTTGCTGACTGGAAAAGTGGGCGTAGCAATCCTAAAATTGACAAGCTCAAAATTCTTGCAGAGTACTTCAATGTATCAATCGAGTACTTCCTTGAGTAACAATTACATAGTAACACAAGATGTGTCCCATAAAACGGACTCATCTATTGCAGAAAGTATTACCAGACAAAGAGAAGGAGGTGGTATGAGATGAAGTGTCCTAAATGTGGACAAGAATCAAGTATTAAATTTAACGACATATATTGTCGTTCTTGTGGCTTTCCATTAAAAGCTGTATCGCATGATGGAGAACAAAGTGAGCTAGAATCCATTTATGTTGATGTTAATTTTGGAATAATGCTGGTGAACGGAAAAGAGATAAATAACGTGACCGCATTCTCACTTGAATTAAAAGATGGAAAATACGGTCTGTCAGTTGTACATGATGATTGTTTCAAAGCATCTATTCCATGAAGTATTGGAAAAGTAATTTCATCAACATCTCTGGAAGCCAGTGATGCTTAGATAGTATGTTGCCGAACTTAGATAAGAACCCTCGTTTTAGAGGGGTGTCGTTTTCTTCAAGTGTTTCAATATAGGTAAGAATTTTATCTATTTCAGCTTTTTCACTGTCTGAAATAGATTGAGCCTGGACGAAGTCTCGTACTTCCTGAAATGATGCACCATTACTTATTGTGATGTTTCCAGAATTACCTATAGCAGATCCAGAGACAGGGGCGTTAAAAATATTGGTTTGTTTAACCGGGGTGGCGCTGGATTCTAATTCGTTATAATGAAGAGCTTTATGAGTTAGTGATCGTATGAATCCGCCATTTTTATAACGCTTGATTTTCAGATAATCTTTTGATTCTAAGTGCCGTAAAGCAATATCGGTTTCGTACGCAGACATGTTTACATTTTCAGCCACTTTGTCAAAGCAAATCATATCGTTTCCGGCTTTGAATTCGGGAATTAAATAATTGAGTAGTTGTTTTTCTTCGTTCGTGAGCATTATAGACAACTCCTTTCTTTCGTACTCGGCGTGACAGCGCCTGTAAGTACATTATAAAGGATAAAAATGAAAAAGCAATATAAAGAGAAGGTGGTGGTATGAGAGATGGTAAGACCAAGAGGAACTGATTCGGCAAAAGTAATACAAGTAATTGAGACAAAAGCAAAACGTGGATTAGGAACAGAAAGAGACCCAGTACGTGAGATCATACAATACTGGGACTTAGATGGGAACTTTCTTGCAGAAATGGACAGGGAAATGCTGATTCCACAAATATATGCTGAATGTGATGCCATTAAAGATTCTATTTCGGAGATTGCAGGAGGTTAAGTGCTTCCCTGCAAAAAATCAGAAGGAAAAACGGAATTTGATTAGAAGAGTAGAGAAGGAGGTGGTGCGAGGTGCTGAGAAAATTTGAGGCATTACAATTAATCACAGATGTGAAAAAGTATTCAGAATTGGTTTTTGATTTAGTGACACACACAGGAACACCTGAAAAACTGACAAAACTCCTTGATGAAGAGTTTTCCGACAAAGGGCTACAGACCGTGGAATCCATAGCCCGGTCAGATTACCCATTATCTTTAGGACGCAAACAATAATAACAATGGGAGAATATGGGAAAGCAATAGTAAACGGTACAAGCACATCAGGAAACACGGACAATCAGCACGGCATACATATTAGAGAGGTGATAAGTATGGAACCTAATATGGAAAAAATTATACGGATCTTGCTAGACCTCCTGGGAGAGCAAGAAGGAGTAAAAATTGAATATACGTTGGAGAAAACCGCTTAGGCGGTAGAACGGAGGACGAGCCTATGAATATTAAGCACGAACCAATACACAGAAAATACCGACAGCGTGACCGCCCGATGACAATATGGGACTGGTGCTATTTAGGAGTGGCACTGGCAGTATTATTCCTGATCGGGATAGCGGCAGTGTAAACCAGAAAAAGAAAGGAAAAAAAAGTGAAAACAATAACAAAAACAATTGTATTAACGATGATGGCAGGGGTGTTATTGACTGGATGTACAGAAGCAGACCGGGTATCAAGT
>NZ_CYZU01000010.1 GCF_001404335.1 Faecalicatena contorta | reverse complement strand
CAGACACCAACACTTGCCATGATCGTGGATCGAAATCAGAAGATCAAGGAATTTACCAAAGAAAAATATTATATGGCTCATATCAAGTTTGATGATATGGATGCAGTCACGGAGCATTTTCAGAAAAAAGAGGATGCAGATAAAGTGGCTGCGGATTGTGCGGAGCGTATGTGTGAAGTAGAGAAAGACGATGTGAAGGAGAAAACAGTTCGTCCACCGAAGCTCTATGATCTGACAACCTTACAGAGGGAAGTCAATCGAATGTTTGGTTATACCGCACAGCAGACGCTGGATGCCGTGCAGGAGATGTATGAGCAGAAGCTTGTTACTTATCCGAGAACAGACAGCCAGTATCTGACAGATGAGATGGGAGAAAGCACAGAAACTCTGATTCAGATGTTGCTTGGGAAAATGCCCTATGCCGAAGGGCTGGAATATCAGCCGGACGTGAGTAAGGTATTAAATTCAAAGAAAGTATCTGATCACCATGCAATTATCCCGACCGTGGAAGTAGCGAAGGCAGATATAGGTAAACTGAAAGAACGAAACTGCAAGATTTTGTATCTGATCAGTGTCAGGGTACTGACAGCAACCGCAGATCCTTATATTTATGAAAGCCATAAATGCCAGATTACCTGTAATTATCATACGTTTTATCTCTCAGCAAAGAAAACAAAGCAGGAAGGATTCAAGGCCATCGAAAATAAATTGAAACAGTTCTTTGGCATAAAGATTGAGAAAGAAGAGCCGGAGCTGGATATCTGGGCTGGCAAGCATTACGGTCCTTGTGATTCTTTTGTATCGGAGCATTTTACACAGCCACCGAAACAGTACACAGAAGATACCCTGCTTTCTGCGATGGAACGTGCAGGGAATGAAGAGCTGACCGAAGATACGGAAAAGAAAGGACTTGGCACACCGGCAACAAGGGCAGCAATCATTGAAAAACTGATTCAGTCTGGTTTTGTTAAAAGGGAAAAGAAAAATCTGATTCCGACAGATGATGGAAATGTACTGATTACGGTTTTGCCGGACGAGATTAAATCTCCGAAGATGACAGCTGAATGGGAAATGGCATTGAATCACATTGCTCAGAATACAGAGACAGCAGATGAATTCCTAAATGGGATTACAGAGCTGATGCAGGAACTGGTTGCCAGATATCAGGGGATTTCAGAAGAGAAGAAAAATCAGTTTCAGGGAAAAGCAAAAGGAGAAGTCATTGGCAAATGTCCCCGTTGTGGAGCTGATGTCAGGGAAGGAAAAGTAAACTTTTACTGTTCTGACCGGAATTGTGCTTTTACCTTGTGGAAGAATGATAAATTCCTTGCAAGCCAGGGGAAAAAGATGGATAAGACGACAGCAAAGAAATTTCTGTCTAAAGGAAAAATCCATTATAAGGATCTGGTATCAAGAAAAACAGGGAGACAGTATGAAGCAACTGTGGAGATGGTCGATCCCGGAGAGGGAAATGTACAGTTCAATCTTATTTTTCCACAACGATAAGTAGTGTATTGCAGGCAGTCTAAGGACTGTCTGTTTTAATACAAATATATGAAAGAGAGGACCTTAGCATGAAGAAAAAAGGTAATTTTAGAAAAGTAGTATCTGGCTTGCTGGCAGGAATGACAATGCTTAGTACAGTGTTATCTCCGATGACTGCATATGCAGCGGAAATCCAGCCAGAGGAAAAACCTCCACTTTATGAGGAAGTGAAAGACCTTCTGGATGAAGATGAGGTGGTGACTGCTAAAGATTATGAAATCGAAACAGGCAGTGTATTTGATGTGAAATCAGACTACACAGGGCTGGAAATCAAGGACGATAACAAGGTCAAAGTCACATTTGAGGAAGCAAAGAATGACAAGAATGAGGATTTTACGACAGATCATGTGGACACTTACAAAGCGGTCTATTATGTGGAGCCGGTAAATCAGGAGCATCCGAAGTACCAGATCAGCCGAAACCTGATTGTGCGTGAGAAAGAAACAGAAACGCAGACAGAGGCCGCAGGAAGTGAAGCAGTGACCGAATCCGAAACAGCTGGCAGTGAACAGCAGACAGAGGAAGCGGAGGATTCCGAAGCAGACTCGGAGATTACCGATATTGATGCTGATGAATTTGATGATTTAGTCGAGCAGGCACAGAATCAGGATACCTATGATGAAGAATCAGGGTTAAAGCTTCATGATGTTTTGGAACAGGCAGGAGATGAAGGTGTGGATCTTGACGCTATGGAAGAGGGAGAGATTGCAACATTTGAAGCAGTTTCGGCTTATTCAGCAAGAAGTACACAGCAGGTAACAATTGAAAAAGGACCACTGTATAGATATGCAGATTATAATCTTGGAACCTATCTGACAGAGCCGTACTATATCAGCTACGGAAGCGTCAGAGCAATTGCGTATTGTGTACAGCCAGCAAAGCCAGGACCTGGATCCGGAAATTATACAATCACAAAGATTGGAGACAATCAGGCGTTAGCAAAAGTGTGTTATTACGGTACAGATGCCGCAGGAAGCGAAAGTTTTTTTGCGAATAAACACACGGATTTTTCGGAAGGAAAAAGATTCATCATTATTCACATGGCTGCATCGTATGCCAACGGAAGCAGTGATGCTTTTTACGGAACCAATGCTACAGGCGAGGCTTTGGCAAAAGAACTCTATAATTATTGTGTGAATAAGCCGGAAATACCAGATGTAGCGATGTCATTTTCAAAGCCGAGTGTAAAGGCTTATGTAGATGGAAATGTCCAGAGAACAGAAAATATTAAGTTCAATGCATCTTCCCAGCAGAAAATCACAATGGACTTACCAAAAGGAGTAAAGCTCCATAATGTATCTACTGGAAATGTAAGTGCGGCAGGTGCAAGCGTAACAATTGGAGGAGGAACCACGTTTTATCTTTCAGCACCTCTGACACAGACAAAAGATGTAAGTGCTACTTTTTCTACAAAGATGAAGGGAAGTATTACAAAAGATTATTCAGCATATAAACTGACTACGAATGCAAGTGTTCAGGATCTGGCATTTGTGTTTGGAGAAGGTGTTGCTGATGAAAAATATGTAAGCTTAAAGGTTTCCTGGATTGAACAGGCTACGATCGAAATCGTAAAGAAAGACGATACAGTGGATGTTAATCTTGCAGGTGCAGTATTCGGTGTATACAGCGATGAGGCTTGTACAAAGCTGATCACTCAGATGCCGGAGACAGATAAGAATGGAAAATCCTCTGTTACGATCATTAAGACACAGGATACCGTTTATCTGAAAGAGATCACAGCACCACAGGGATATGTAGTAAATGCAACGGCTACGAATGTAAAACTGGTAGCAAGTAAGACTTCATCGGTAACCGTGGAAAATAAGGAGCAGCTGGCAGAGCTTACCATTTACAAAGAAGGACAGGTTCTGACAGGAGCAGAGGTCAGTGAAAATGGAACAATATTTCAGTATGAAAACCGCAGACAGAAAAATGCAGTATATAGCGTGTATGCCGGAGCAGATATCGTAACTGCTTATGGCACAAAAGTGTACAGCAAAGGTGACTTGGTAAAAGAAAATCTGACAACGGGTGAGAATGGTTCTGTCACACTGAAAAACCTGCATCTTGGAACCTATGTGGTAAAAGAAGCAAAAGCACCGGAGAATTTCTATAATGGCAATGAAAAAAAGGCAGTAACTCTGACTTATGCTGGTCAGAACAAAGAAGTTGTATTTGCAGATGTGACTTTTAACAATGAGAGACAGAAAGCAGATGTTTCCGTAGTAAAACAGGATAAAGACACCAAGAAACCACTGAAAGGCGGTATTTTTGCTCTGTACGCATCCGATGATATCAGAAATGCAGACGGAACCGTTGTTGTGAAAAAAGGAACGCTGATTGAGAAAGCAACTACTGGCGCAGACGGAACTGCAAAATTCACAGCAGACCTGCCGATTGGATACTCCTATTCTGTAAAGGAGGATCAGGCACCGATAGGTTATGTAAGAAATAGAGAAGATGTGTATACGTTCAAGTTTTCATACACCAATGATAAAGAAGCAATCGTATCTTTTGCCCATACCTTCAGCAATGACCGTGTGACAGCAAAGATCAATCTTTATAAAGTGGATAAAGAGACAGGAAAAGCAGTACCGCAGGGAGATGCCACACTGAAAGGAGCAGTTTATGGACTGTATGCCCGTGAAGATGTCGTGCATCCGGACGGAGCAACTGGAACTATTTATAAAGCAGGGGAGCAGGTAGCTTCTCTTACAACAGATGACAAAGGACAGGCTTTTGTAGATGGTTTATATCTTGGCAAATATTATATCAAAGAGATTACACCGCCGACCGGATACCTGGCAGATACAGAAGAGCATGATCTTACGTGCAGTTATGAAGGAGATATGACAGCAGAAGTAAAAAGAGAGTGCACTTCCAGTGAGCAGGTCATCAAGCAGCCATTCCAGATCATCAAAGCAGCCAACAATGGAAAGACAGATGCAGATCTGTTATCAGGAGCTGGATTTACAGTTTATCTGAAATCTTCCCTCACAAAAAAAGCAGATGGAAGTTATGATTTTGATTCTGCCAAACCAGTAGTGAGTGGCGAAAATGGAGCTACTGAGATTTTCACAGATGAAAAAGGGTATTCCTGCAGTATTCCATTACTATTTGGAAGCTATATCGTGCGTGAAACTACAACACCGCATAATTACAAGCCAGTCGATGATTTTGAAGTGAATATTACGGAGCATCATCCAAATGAGCCGCAGATCTGGCGAGTGCTTCTAGATGAAGAGTTTAAGGCAAAACTGAAAATCGTGAAAAAAGACGATGAAACAAAGAAATCCGTATTGATTGCCGGAACAGAATTTAAGGTATATGACCTGGACAACAAAAAGTATGTGGAACAGGTAACAACGTATCCTGTGACAACTACTCATAAGTCCTATTTTACGGACAGTCAGGGATATCTGATCATGCCGAAGAATCTGAAGATCGGACATTACCGGATTGAGGAAGTCAATGCACCGGAAGGGTACACAATCAACAAGAACTATGTAGAGATTGCAGTGGATGCAAACACAGCATACCAGATGGATTCTGAGAGCGGAGATGCCATTATTACGGTAGATTACGAGAACCATCCGGTAAAAGGAAAGTTGATGATCTATAAAAAAGGTGAGATGCTGACCGGATACAAGAAGGATTTTGTTTATGAAGAAAGATACCTGAAGGGTGCGGAATTTAATGTCTATGCAGCTGAAAATATCTATACACCGGATTATCAGAAAGATGAAAACGGAAACAGACAGCTGATCTATGCGAAGGATGCACTGGTAACAACAGTTACGACCGGAGAAGACGGAAAAGCAGTTGCAGAGAATCTGCCGCTTGGTTCGTACTATGTGGTAGAAAAGACTGCACCGGAAGGATTCGTTCTAAACCATGATAGATCAGAAGTCGCATTTGTCTATGCCGATCAGGATATACCTGTAATTGAACAGGAAGTGACTGTTGGCGATGACCGACAGAAAGTTGCAATCCAGGTAGAAAAACAGGATGCAGAGAATGGTGCAACCGTAGCAGGGGCTGTCTTTGGTATCTATAACAAAGAGGATATCAAGGCAGATGGAAAAGTGATTGTGAAAGCAGATACACTCATACAGAAAATGACTTCTGATAATGATGGTCTTGCAGCATGTACGCTGGATCTGCCACTTGGACAGTATTATGTGAAAGAGTTAAAAGCACCAGCGGGATTTGTATCCTCTGATGAAATTCTGAATCTGGATGCTTCTTACCAGGGACAGGATGTGAAGACAGTAAAACTGAAAACAGTGAAAAAGAACCAGCCGACAACCGTAGAAGTCACAAAATCTGATGTAACAACAGGTGTGGAACTGGATGGGGCAAAACTCACCGTTCTTGATAAAGAAGGAAATGTCGTGGATCAGTGGATTTCTGTAAAAGATCAGCCACATGTGATCAAACGACTGACAGTTGGAGAGGAATACACCCTTCGTGAGGAAATGGCACCTTATGGTTATCTGAAAGCAACGGATGTGAAGTTCACGCTGGAAGATACCGCAGAGATTCAGAAAGTAGAGATGAAAGATGAAGTACCGACAGGACTTCTGATCATCAACAAAAATGGAGAGTTTTTGGATAAAGTGACACTTCTGGACAATGTAAAAGGTACTGTGGAGCATCTCTTTGAATATGTAACTGGAAGTCTTACAGATGTGACGTTCGATGTATTTGCTGCGGAAGATATCAAAGCGGCAGATGGTGTCAGTGAAGATTATTTCAAAGCAGATGAAAAAGTAGGAACCATTACTACGGATTCCAATGGTATTGCACAGATGGGAGATCTACCGGCTGGCAAGTACTATGTGAAGGAAGTAAAAACTGCCCATGGTTATGTGCTGGACAAAGAGCCGAGATATGTTGATCTTTCCTACCGTGATCAGGACACACCAGTCATTACTTATGATGAGAAATGGCAGAATGCCCGTCAGAAAGTAAAGGTTACGGTTGTGAAGAAAGAAAAAGATACAGACCGTGTCCTTGCAGGTGGTATCTTCGGTCTTTATACCAGTGAAGATATCAAAAATGCAAAGGGCGAGGTACTCCTTGAGAAAGACAGCCTGATCGAGCAGCGAGTAACGGATGAAAAAGGACAGATTACTTTTACGGCAGATCTTCCGGTAGATGGAAAATACTATGTGAAAGAGATCTTTGCGCCAGACGGATTTGTTACAACAGAAGAAGTACAGGAATTTACCTTTGAATATGCCGGAGAAGACCAGGCAGAAGTAAGCTACGACTTTACTTTTGAAAATCAGCCAACCACAGTGGAGCTGACCAAAACAGACCTGACTACAGGTAAAGAACTTCCAGGTGCACACCTGAAAGTAACGGATTCAGATGGCAATACAGTGGATGAATGGACTTCTACGGAAGAATCCCATGTGATCAAAGAACTGGTTGTTGGTAAGGAATACACCATGACAGAGACAAAACCGGCAGATGGATATGTCACTGCAGAAAGTATTACTTTCACAGTAGAGAATACAGCAGAGGTTCAGAAGCATGAGATGAAAGATGATGTGACAAAAGTGCAGATCAGTAAGACGGATATCACAGGAGAAACTGAGATTCCAGGTGCAAAACTGACGGTTCTTGACAAAGACGATCAGGTAGTAGAGAGCTGGACTTCCACAGAGGAAGCACACTATATCGAAAAACTTCCAATCGGTAAATATACCTTACGTGAAGAGCAGGCACCGAAAGGATATCTTCTGACATCTGATGTGACATTTGAGGTGAAGGATACCGGAGAAATTCAGAAAGTGGCTATGAAAGATGATACTGCCAAGGGAAAAGTGATTCTTAATAAGGCAGATAAATCGTCAGGAGAACCGCTGAAAGGGGTAGAATTTGAACTCCGTGACAGCAAAGGAAAGGTTCTGGAAACCTTAAAGACAGACGCTGCCGGTCATGCAGAAAGTAAGCTGTATGAGATTGCTACATTTAAGAACGGTAAATATGATACAGCAATCAAGTATTATCTGGTGGAAACAAAAACATTGGATGGATACACACTGGATCAGACCAGGCATGAAGTGACATTTGCTTATGCGAATGACAGTACACCAGTCGTGGAAGTTACTTTCAATCTGACAAATGAGAAACCGGAAGTTCCAGAAACACTGAACACACCGGATACACCACAGTCCCATGAAGAGACAAAGGTATCAAATGCACCAAAAACAGGTGACAGCACGAATATCTGGTTGCCGATTCTGCTTCTGGTAATCTCCACAGGAGGTATGGCAGGACTTTATATCAGAAAAAAGAAAAACAGAAAATAGTAAAGTAATTAATTTGCAGTAAAGGGGGCCCTGAATCAGGGCTCCCTTTTCAATACAACTAATGAAAGAAAGGAACAGAAAACTATGATGAAAACAATGGAAAAAAGACAGGAAGCAAAAAAGAACCAGGAGAAAACTTTAAAAAGAATGATGGCTTATCAGAAAAAAGCTGAGCAGATGATCAGCAGAAAAAGAATGAACCATCACATGATCAGAAAGGGGTAATAACGTATGATGAACAGAAAAGAATTTTATGAATATGTAAAAGATAATGTAAAGGCATATTTGCCAAAGTCTTATGAGGAAGGCGAGATTAAACTTCAGGAAGTTGAAAAGAATAATGGGTTGAAGCTGACAGGTATCACAATTCCAAATGGAGATCAGAGAATTGTACCGACAATCTATCTGGATTCCCTTTATCAGGAATATATCAATGGAAAAGATGTAGATTCTTGTGTTGGTGATGTAGCTGATATGCGTATTGAGGCACAGGGAAAAGCAGAGTTTTTGGATATGGGAGTTCCAGATATTCTTGATTATGAAAAGATGAAAGACAAATTACAGATGAGAATTTGTGACAAAGAATGGAATACCGATCGTTTGGCAGACAAAGTAGTCACAGAACACGGAGATTTTGCAGCTTATTATGCAGTAAATCTGGAAGAAAATGGAGAGGGAATCAGCAGTATTCCAGTAACTGTTTCTCTGATGAACGAATGGGGAGTATCTGGCGAACAGATTCAGGCAGATGCGATGATGGCAGATAAGAACAGAGGAGTGCAACTGGTGGATATGACACAGATTGTCGAATCCATGATTTTTGGAGGAACACCTAAGAATCTTTTGAATGAAAAATTGGATATGGAAACTGTGGAGAATCCAATGTTCTGCCTTACCAATGAATCTAAGATGAACGGAGCTTCCCTGTTACTGCAGGAAGATATTCGAAAACAGATTGGGGAATGCCTGGGAAGCGATTACTTTGTCATCCCATCTTCCGTCCATGAAGTACTGATTCTCCCTGACAATGGTATTTTTCAGGTTCCAGAATTAAATGCGATGGTACAGGAAGTCAATGAGACACAGGTGGAAAGACAGGAACAGCTTTCTGATAAGGTTCAGTTCTGTGATAAAAAGACCGCAGTAATGGAAAATGCTGAGCGCAGGGAAGCTCGTTTGGAGAAAGAAAAAGCAGCCGAAAAAGCGGAAGTAAAAGGTGGAATCCATGGAAAACTGGAGAAAGCTAAAGCAGAGATCAAGGCAAAAGAGGCAGACAAAGTGCTAAAGAATAAGTCAAAAGATCTTGCCGCAGCATTATAAAGAGAAGTAACGATGATTTTTAGGGGACTGTGCTAAGCAGTCCCTGATTTTATGAAAAGGAGTAGCGCATGGCAAATAAATTATATGCAATGGAACAGCTGACGGAAGAGGTGGCAAAAGATGTAGCTGCCAGTCCGCAGGAATGGATGCGGTTCCTAAACACTGCATCCAGACTGTACAAATACACTTTTCCAGAACAGCTTTTAATTTATGCACAGCGACCGGAAGCAACTGCCGTAGCATCCATGGAAATCTGGAATCAGAAGATGTACCGATGGATCAAAAAGGGATCTAAGGGGATTGCCTTGATTGACAATACTTCCGGACCGAAAACAAAACTTCGGTATGTATTTGATGTGCAGGACACTTATAAAGTGCGGAATCTTGGAAAGGATCCTCAGTTATGGAATCTTCCAGTAGAAGGAGAACATCTGGTGGCAGATTATCTGCAGGAGCAGTTATCACTGGAAGATACAGAAGGAGGACTTGCTGAAAGTCTGCATCAGGCAGCGAAGGAGAGTATGCAGGAATGGCTTCCAGATGCATTGGAAGAACTGAGACTGGATGTGACAGGGACATTTTTGGAAGAACTGGACGAACAGAATCAGGAAGTAGAATTCCGGGAACTGATGACCAATAGTGTCTGGTATGTATTACTAAACCGGTGTGGACTGGATGTACAGGAATATCTGGATGCAGAGGATTTTCGGCATATAACGGACTTCAATCAGCTGAAAATATTAGGACATCTGGGAAGTGCAGTCAACGAGATCAGCAGACCAGTCCTGATGCAGATTGGACGATATGTTCTGAATGATCTGGAAAATGACCTGAAAACGGTTGCAAAAGAAAAAGAAGTAGCTTATAATGAATTTAACACGTTAATTCGTGAAAGTAATACGGATAACACAGAAGATAGAGAAGAAAAAAAGGAGGAAACAGACTATGAGAGAGATCAGTTACAGCCAGAACGGAGAGTATCAGATTCCAGATATCAGCCTAGAAGAGACGAGAGGAACCATCGGGAAGTACGGAATGATGAGGAAAGAGTATCTGAGAAACCACAAGGTAGCCAGGTTCAACATTCTGACACTGCAGAACCGTCTGGACAGTCATCTGATGGAGATCGACAGCCAGGCAAGGCAGAGAGTAGACAACCTGATGATCGAACTTCTGGAGAAAGATCCGGCACCGGACAAGATGGCAGACACAATGGCGTGGACCAGACACATGAACCAGATCAAAGCACAGGCAGAGGAAATGGTAATTCAGGAGATTATTTACAATTGAGTCTATTCCCAACACAAGAGGAACAGTTAGGAGAAATAAGGAAAGCGGCAGCTGCATTAGAACAGCCAGCCGCTTTTCTTATTTCTGATGAAGTGGTAGACGATATTCTCCGAACAGGAAGCGGACAGAATAATACACTGTTTCACATTACTGCAAGATTGATCGAAGGTTTGGATAATGAAGAAATGCAAAGCTTCCTGAAAGATGAATATGGCACTGGAGGAAAAGGATTTACCATAGATGGGCAGAAAATCAGTATCTGGTATGACAACGATGGTATCCGTATCCGACGAGGCGACTCAGCAAGAAGAAACTTTGACCGTATCGTTACGTGGGAAGAAGCTGCTGACAGGATCCGGGATATGTATGAGGAGGGAAATTACGTTGATAATCTTATCTCCAATAATGCTATCGAGCAGGAACAGAAAGAAATGACAGATCTTCTGGCACTGCATTTCCGTGATACGAGCAGAAACAGAGAAGAACGGTTGTCTTATTCTGACTGGCAGGACGTAGTGGGGGCGGCTTGGACAGATCCGGAAGAAGCAGCTGCGACTGCCTATCGTTTTGAATGGCTTCAGGAAGATATGGAAAAGAATCCAGAAGATTACCATCGTTGGGAAATCCAGCATAATCCGGAATATTTCCAGCGTTATAAAGATCTCCAGAGGGAGCGTTCCTGGGTGGATCAGCAATTCAAGGTAGAGCGACCGGCACTATCCTTTATCACACAGGATGAAATTGATGCAGTGTTAAGAAGAGGTGGCATTACTGCCGGAGGACGTAACCGGATTTACGAATATTTCATGAAGCACCATGATATGAAAGATGCAGCTGAGTTCCTGAAAAATGAATATGGAACAGGTGGTTCTTCACCCGGAATACCAGGAGCAGGTGCTTCTGACGCATCTCACGATGCAAAAGGATTAAAGCTTGCGAAGGGGAAAATTGGCAACCCGGAGGTAGAAGTTTTATTAAAGTGGAACAAGGTTGCAGAACGTGTTCGCCAGTTAATCCGCACAGATGATTATTTGTCACCGGAAGAAATGGAAAAGTACGAAGAACGACAGGAAGCACAAAGACTGGCAGATTTGGAAGAAGCACAGCAGATGTTAGGAGAACAGCTGGAACAGGATGCTTTGACCGCTGAAGATATAACTGATTTGCAATTAGTTGATTCAGAATATATGTCCGGTTCCAGAACAACAATCCATGATTTTGATTGCAAAGTTAAGGGAGAAGTGAATCGACTTCAATACACATTAGAATATCATGATGATGGAGAAGGTTTCACGATTCATACGGAAAAAGATGATATTTGGAATCGAATGTCAACACAAGAATTGGAACGTCTGGATGTAAAACTTGGACAAGAAGTACTTTATTATCATTATCACAACAAAACTGTAAATGCGGATACCTTAGATGAATTACGGGAAATCAGGGAAGAAATTATGGAGGAAGAGTCCTCGTATTTTAGTGCTATTTCTGAACGTGTGTGGACAGATTATGATAAAAAAGAAAAAGAATTATCGGGAGAAGCTGAGGTATCGGAAGAAAAAGAATCTTTAGAAGAGATGAACGGAATAGCAGAACCGATTCAAGCAACGAACTTCCGCATCACAGATGATGAGCTTGGACAGGGTACAGCAAAAGAAAAGTTCCGTGCCAATATCATGGCTATCCAGTTGTTAAAGAAATGTGAGGATGAGAACCGCAATGCAACACTAGAAGAACAGGAAATCTTATCCCGGTACGTCGGCTGGGGAGGTCTTGCAGATGTATTTGATGAAACAAAAGCTGCATGGGAGACAGAATATCTGGAATTAAAGACTGTTCTTACACCAGAGGAATATGCTGCAGCCAGAGCTTCCACCTTAAATGCTCATTATACACAGCCGATTGTGATTGAAAGTATGTATCAGGTGTTGGAGGATCTGGGATTTACAAAAGGAAATATCCTGGAGCCATCTATGGGAGTCGGGAACTTCTTTGGAATGCTTCCGGAGAATCTGAATCAGTCCAAACTCTATGGTGTGGAACTGGACAGTATCAGCGGCAGAATTGCAAAGCTGCTCTATCCGGATGCTAATATTCAAATCAAAGGTTTTGAGAAGACAGATTATCCTAATGATTTTTTTGACGTGGCGATTGGAAATGTGCCATTTGGTGCATACAAGGTCAATGACCGTCAGTATGACCGCTACAATTTCATGATCCATGATTACTTTCTTGCCAAGACGATAGATCAGTTGCGTCCAGGTGGTGTGGCTGCGTTGATCACAACAAAGGGAACCATGGATAAGGCGTCACCGGAAGTTCGGAAATATCTGGCAGAGCGTGCAGACCTGCTGGGCGCAATCCGACTGCCGAATACAGCTTTTAAGGCAAATGCAGGAACAGAAGTCAGTGCGGATATCCTGTTTTTCCAGAAGAGGGAAAGCCTTACGAAAGAAATGCCGGAATGGATAAATCTGGATAGTGATGTCAATGGTATTACAGTCAATCAGTATTTTGTTCAGCATCCGGAAATGATTCTGGGTGAAATGAAAGAAGTGTCCGGTCCGTATGGTATGGAAACAACCTGTGCTCCAATGGAAGGAGCAGATCTGGAATTACAGTTACAAGAAGCTGTGAAACACATTAAAGGAAACATGGCTCCGGCAGTTGATGTGGAGGCGGAACTGGACGATGTACCGGAGAGTATCCCAGCAGATCCTAATATCCGTAATTACAGCTTTGCAGTTGTAGATAATCAGGTATATTACCGTGTCAATTCTTTGATGAATCAGGTGAAAATGCCTGCAGCTACTGCAGAACGTGTGAAAGGCATGGTTACAATCCGTGATACTGTCCGGGAGTTGATCGCTATGCAGATGGATGAATCCGTCACAGACGAAGAAATCCAGAAACAGCAGGAAAAACTGAATCAGGTATATGATACCTACACAGCAAAGTATGGGGTTATTGGAAGCAATGCTAACAAACGGGCGTTTTCTGATGACTCTTCTTATTGCCTATTGTGTTCTCTGGAAGATCTGAACGAAGATGGAACATTGAAGCGAAAAGCAGATATGTTTACAAAACGAACCATCAAAAAGGCAGTAGCAGTAACCAGCGTAGAAACAGCGACAGAAGCGTTAGCATTATCTTTGAATGAAAGAGCAAAGGTGGATCTGACCTATATGGCACAGCTGACTGGAAAGACAGAAGAAAAAATCACGGAGGAACTGGTTGGAGTTATCTTTAAGAATCCACTGACAGACCAGTGGGAGAGTGGAGATGAGTATTTATCTGGAAATGTCAGAGATAAATTAAACACTGCGAGAACCTTTGCAGAGAGTCATCCGGAATTTACACCGAATGTCCGTGCTTTAGAGACAGTTCAGCCGAGAAATCTGGAAGCATCCGAAATTGAGGTGCGTGTTGGAGCTACTTGGATTGAACCTTCAGATTATCAGGATTTTATGACGGAACTGCTTCATACGCCATGGTATCTTGCGCAGAAGGAAATACAGGTTAAATTCTCTGAAGTAAATGGTGAGTGGAGGATTACAGGAAAGAATGCCGACAGTCCAAGAAATGCGTTTGCCTATGCCACGTATGGAACTGAGAGAGCAAATGCCTATAAGATCCTGGAAGATACCCTTAACCTGAAAGATGTACGCATCTATGATAAGAGTGTCAATGAGAATGGTGATGAAATCCGTGTCCTCAATAAGAAAGAAACCATGCTGGCATCACAGAAGCAGGATGCCATGAAAGCAGCATTTAAAGACTGGATTTTTAAAGATCAGCAGAGGCGTGAACGACTGGTAAAGGTGTACAATGAACGATTTAACAGTATCCGTCCCCGTGAATACGATGGTAGTCATTTGACCTTCCCAGGAATGAACCCAGAAATAGAACTTCGTCCGCATCAGAAAAATGCTGTTGCACACCAGCTTTACGGAGAGAATGTGCTTCTTGCTCATGTAGTAGGAGCTGGGAAGACCTACGAGATGGTAGCTGCTGCAATGGAAAGCAAACGTCTGGGATTATCACAGAAAAATCTTTTTGTAGTTCCGAACCATTTGACAGAGCAGTGGGGAGCTGAGTTCCTACAGCTATATCCAGGGGCGAACATTCTGGTAGCAACAAAAAAAGATTTTGAACCGGCAAACCGGAAAAAGTTCTGTGCCCGGATCGCTATGGGAAATTACGATGCTATTATTATTGGACATTCCCAGTTTGAGCGTATTCCAATCTCTGATGAGAGGCAGGAAGCTATGCTGCGGAAGCAGATTGATGATCTGGAAATGGCAATCCAGAGTGCAAGGTATGAACAGGACGGCGGGCGTTATACCGTCAAACAAATTGAAAAGACCAGAAAAACACTGCACACAAGGCTGGAAAAACTGAATCAGAAAGAGAAAAAAGATCAGGTAGTTACTTTTGAAGAACTGGGGGTTGATCACTTATATGTAGATGAAGCACACAGCTATAAAAATGCGTTTCTTTATACAAAAATGAGAAATGTAGCCGGGATTGCACAGAATGAAGCACAGAAGTCGGCAGATATGTTCAATAAGTGTCAATATCTGGATGAGATTACCGGTGGAAAAGGCATTACCTTTGCTACAGGTACACCGATCAGCAATAGCATGACAGAATTATATGTCATGCAGCGGTATCTGCAGAACAGCAAATTACAAAATATGGGACTTGGATTGTTTGATTCCTGGGCCTCCACCTTTGGCGAGGTAGTAACGAGCATTGAGCTTGCACCAGAAGGGACAGGCTACCGTGCAAAGTCAAGATTTGCAAGATTCTATAATATCCCGGAACTGATGAATATGTTTAAGGAGATTGCAGATATCAAGACTTCCGATCAATTAACGCTTCCAGTACCGGAAGCGGAATATGAAACAGTGGTGCTGAAACCAACGGAACAGCAGAAAGAAATCGTAGAAAGCCTTGGAGAACGTGCAGAAGTTGTCAGAAACGGAGGGGTAGATGCCTCGGTCGATAATATGCTAAAAATCACCAATGACGGAAGGAAGTTAGCATTGGATCAGCGTTTGGTGAACGAACTATTGCCAGATAATCCGGAAAGCAAAATAGCAGTCTGTGCAGAGAAAAGCTATGAAATATGGAAAGATACAGCAGCACAGAAATCAGCACAGTTGATTTTCTGTGATTTGAGTACACCGAAAGGCGATGGCAGTTTCAATGTTTATGATGATTTGAAGAAGAAACTGATGGAGAAAGGTGTACCGGAAAAAGAGATTGTTTTTATTCATGATGCAAATACAGAAGCAAAGAAGACGGAACTGTTTGGAAAAGTAAAATCCGGGCAGGTTCGTTTTTTGATTGGCTCAACAGCAAAAATGGGTGCGGGAACCAATGTGCAGGACCGTCTGATTGCCCTGCATCATCTGGATATCGGCTGGAAACCGTCTGATCTGGAGCAGAGGGAAGGACGAATTATTCGTCAGGGAAATCATAATAAAAAGGTTCATATTTTCCGATATGTAACAGAATCCACATTTGACAGCTACATGTGGCAGCTGATCGAGAACAAGCAGAAGTTCATTTCCCAGATCATGACCAGCAAGGCACCGGTCAGAAGCTGCGAAGATGTGGACGAAGCGGCACTTTCCTATGCGGAGGTCAAAGCACTTGCAACCGGAAATCCGGCAGTAAAAGAGAAGATGGAACTGGATGTGGATGTAGCAAAGTTGAAACTTTTAAAAGCGAACCACATGAATAACCAGTACCGACTGGAAGATGATATTGCAAGAAATTTTCCACAACAGATTGCAAAACTGACAGAGATCATTGACAGCTACAAGACAGACATCGCTCACTTTTCTGAGCATAAAATCACAGATCCAGAGCAGTTTTCTATGGAAATCAGTGGCAAAGTGTTCACAGAAAAGAAAGAGGCAGGAGCGGCACTTCTGGTGGTCTGCAAAGACATTAAGTCTGTAGATGCAGCTATGGACATTGGAAGCTATCAGGGATTCAACATGAGAATCCAATTCGACAGCTGGAGCAAAGAGTTTATCCTGTCTGTAAAGCATGAATCGGTAGCTAAAGTTCGGTTGGGAGCCGATGCTTTGGGAAATATCACTCGTATCAATAATCTTTTGGAAAGTTATCCAGAGAAACTGGCAGAAGCAGAACAACGGATGGAAACGGTACAGGAGCAGATGGCAAATGCGAAAGCGGAAGTCGGAAAGCCATTTCCAAAAGAAGAGGAACTGAACCAGAAGCTGGAGCGGCTGTCAGAATTAAATGCACTTCTCAATATGGATGAACGGGAAGATACAGAAACAGAGCAGTCAGAATCAAAAGAGAAAGAAGAACGGCCGGCACGTGGTTCTATCCATGAAAAACTGCAGATCTATAAAGAAAAGAGTCAGCGGGAAAGTGAAACTGGCAAGGAAACCAGAAAACGGGACTTCGGTCTGGAATAAATAAACAGGAAAGATGGCATAATTTGGTAGAAGAAGGTTCTTCCGGTTATGCCATTTTTTAGAACACAGGAGGAATTTGAATGGCGAGAAATATGATAACAGGAAAAGAAACGCAGAAAATGCAGGAATATACGCAGGAACAGATAGACCGTGCAGAACACATGGGAATAGAGATTCCAGCGGATGTAAAAGAACAGATTTTTGAATATGCAAATCTGATTGGCGAGGAAGAGAAAGTAAGGACGTTGGTAAGAAATCTGACAGATGCAATCAATCAGGCAGATGAAGATAAAGTAGAGGAACTTCTGGATGATGCAAAAATGGATATTCATGACTTACCAGATCCAACCATAGGCAAGCTGGAATTACGTGACTATGGATATACAGCAGAGGATATGGTACCGCTCAGAAAAGAAGCAGCCTTGGATTATCACAGAATGGGTTCTAAGATTTATTGCCTGGACAGTGATGGCGGCAAGGGAGAGTATGCAAGTAAAGAAATGATACAGACGCATGAAGGTCTGTTTGGCATGGAATTACAGATGTGGGAACGGATAAGGGATCAGGATCTGGATTATGCCGATGAAGATTTTGGAGCATTTCAGGAGCCTATGAGTGTCATTGACCAGGAAGAAGCATTGAAATTATACGATGCCGGAGCAGATATCTATCTGATTACTAATTTTTCATCACCGGTCTATGTCACGGAACGCAAGGAAATCGAACGAGGACCGGAGCATTATCAGATGTCTATGACAGAACGGGAGCGTTTTCGTAACCTGGAATGGGAAATGCAAAAATATCCGCAGATTCAGTCTTTGAAAGAGGCAAACCTATTGTTAGGAACAAGGCGAACCTTTGGCATTTATCAGATCAAGGATGATTCACCGGGTGAAAACTATGCATTTATGAATATGAGTTTTATTGAAAGTCATAGTATGCAGATAAAAAAAGAAGATTATAAGCTGGTCTATGTTGGAGAATTACTGGGAAATACGTCACTGGATGATATTTTTGAAAGGTTCAACATTGACAGACCGAAAGACTTCCGTGGGCATTCCCTGTCTGTCAGTGATATCGTTGTTTTGAATGATGGGGAAAAAGTAACAGCTCATTTTGTAGACAGTATCAGTTTTGAACAGCTGGATTCTTTCCTGAATCTGGAAGAACAGGTTCTTAGTGAACTGGCATATGAGGTAGGAGAACGTTATTTTGCTATTCAGAGAACAGAAGAAGGATATGATTATTCCTTTTACGATGAAGATTTCCGCCTGATGGATGGTGGCGTCTATGAAAATGGTGAAATTTCTATTGAAGAAGCGGCAGAGGAACTTCTGAAAGACGAAGGCTGGACTGGAGAACGCATCCGTGGGGATTATGCTCAGTTGATGGAAAAAGTGGAAGAAATGGATGAGGTTGTAATGGCAGAGATTCAGAAAAGCCAGGGCGAATATAAGCCACTGGCAAAGGTAGAAGAACTGGAAGAGGCGAATTACAACATGATTGACAATGTTCTTAACAATATGCCAGCGAAGAAAGAACCGTATCTGGAATACTTTGCCACAGAATGTGATGAGTTCCATGATATGGGAGCTTATGAAAAAAGTACCGATGTTAATCAGATAGCTGCAGTCTATGAAAAATATAGGGAGAATCCAGAAACTGCGTATCTGGGATGCTCAATGGGAATTATTTATCGTGATCCGGAAGACAGTTACTATGATGAAGCTGAATTTGCAATCGTAAAAGGAAATACTGTATTTGGAAATCTGATGGATGATGTTCGATTTTATGGAGAACTTGCACTGGTACGGGAAGGGATTGAGAAAATTCATGAAGCATTGCCGGACTATAAGTATGTACCGATGCGGGATATTCGGGAAGCAATGTATCCAGAGAAGATGACCACAGAACAGCTGGCAGAGGCACTGGATGATATTGCAGAAGCTTTTGATCCGTATGAGTATCGAGATAATGTGGAGAGAGGAGAAAATACGGTACAGGAAGTAATGCTGGATTTACAAAGCGGCAATATTCATTACTATGTTTCTTACTTGAAGGATATTGTAGACGAAGAATGCGACCTGTCTGTTCGTGCAGGCGTATTGATGGAAAGACTGAAAGCCTATGAACCGGAGCTTCCAAAAGATATGGAACCGATGGTGTATGTGAATTATTGTGAGAAAAGTGAGTTTGAGAGTCCAAGATGTCAAAAGTTATCTGATCTGGATTCAAAAACCGTAGAACAGGACAATGCCTGGTATGCTGACCGTGATTCAAACACCAACGAACCAAAAACGACAGCACAGATGTTTTTTACAGTATATTATGCTGAGAAAGGTGACAAAATGCTGCACCATTTTCAGGGTAAGATAGAGATTGGTACCGGAAACGGCGGTATCATCAGTCAGTTAAAGATGCAGAATGAAATGAAATTGACGGATGAAAGCTGGATCAGTTATCAGCAAGGAAAAGGAAATGAAGAGTATCAGAAGTATATGGAAGATCTGACGGATATGCAGAATCATGTGTTGCCGTATTTGCAGAGCTTTTGCAGTCTGGAAGAAAAGGGTGTGAAGGAGAGACGAGAACAGCAGGTAGCAGAGAAAAATGAGAGCAGAGAAGCTGTGCCAAGAACTGGCGTTGAAACAAATATAGCAGTTAAGGACGCAGAGAAAGCTGAAAGAAAGGCAGTAGCACAGAAAAAGGCAATGCCAGGAAAAGAGAAAAAACCGTCAATCCATGAACGATTGGAAATCAATAAGAGAATTATCCAGGAAAAACAGGGAAAAGATAAGCCAGAGAGAGGGGCTGATTTGGGTGTAAGGACAGTGTAGTATAAGCAAAACGAGTCGGAGGTCACGGATGACAACGTGGCTTCCGGCTTTTTTGCTTTGAAAGGTTTGTGCTTCGAAGTTTTATGTGACAAATGAAATAACCTGTGATATTATAAAAATGATATAAGCGAAAATGACTTTTGCGGAAAAGAGAGTATCTTTATATTTTTTTATGCGTATACTTCCTATTATGGGATTAAATGATTGCAAAGTTGATTACTAATATTTTTTCATTATTACAGGTACAATAGAACATGTAATAGCGGAAATGAGGTATAGTTACTTGCAGATAGAGAAGTATATTGCGGATAAAATAACATCTTTATGTGAAAAGCGTGACATCAGCGACTGTAGGTTACACATCCGAAACATTATGATTTATGTATGCGGTCAGTGCAAGACGGTGGTTTAGGAATGAAGCGTGTCTTAGAATATATGGAAATTCCATTTGAAACATGGGAATCTGTAGGACAGATGCGGATGGAATTTGACAAAGAAGGGGAAATGAAAACAGCGTGATATAAAATAGAAAAAAATTATCTTGAGACATCGGTATGCGCCGATGTCTTTTTGTTTTGGTAAAAATGCTGAATTATCTACCACGAAAGTATACAAAGCTTACAAAGATGTATCTTTGCTCAAAAAGACTATATATGGGCGACCTTTTACGGGCAATTTATATAGAATAGAGAAAAGGTGGTAGAAATCATGGATATGAAAACAGCAGTTATATATCGTCTTGAAGAATTGATAAGGCAAAAGGATATTACCGTGAATGAGGCGGCGATACGTTCTGGTGTTCCGCCATCAACGCTGAAGAATATTTTGTATGGGCAGAGTAAGAATGTAGGCGTAGTTACAATCAAGAAATTGTGTGATGGATTAGAAATCACAATACCAGAATTTTTTGGAGATTCCATCTTTGCAGAGTTGGAACCGGAGTTATAGAAGTAAGAGATAATCTCATGGCAAAATTCTGCGGGATGGTTTTTTTATGAAAAAAGGTTAGTTGTAACTAACAATGAGGGAGGATTATGTATAAGATAGCGATTTGTGATGATGATAAAAGATATAGAAAAACGATCAGGGAGATTATAGAGCATGAAAATAGTTTGCCTGAAAATGAAATCAGATTTTATGAATACGAATCAGGAAATGAACTTTTGAAACATACGGATATTCTCCACGAATTAGTCTTTATAGATATCCGTATGCCGGGGCTGGATGGAAACCAAACAGCATTAAAATTGAGAAATTATAACAAAGATGCAGTTTTAATCTTCTATTCCAGTTATTTTGAGCCGACAGTGGACAGTATAAATTTCGGACAGCCCTTTCGGTATATTATGAAGGACTTACACGATACCAGCTTACGCCGGGAAATTGCAGCTATTATGACTGAGGTAAAGAGACGCTTTCTGAATGACTATGCGGTAACGGTGACATCGGCGGGGAAGATAATACGCATACATGTGGAAAATATCTTATATGTTTCCAGAGCCAAAAGAGGATGTGAGATAACCATTGTGAAAGAGCAAGAAAAAGAGACAGTTCGGTGCAGAGAAGCGTTTGGAGAATTATGTGAACAGCTAAAAGATCAGGGATTTGCACAGGCGCATTATAGTTACATTGTTAATTTGGGAAAAGTAGAAGGGTTAGAAAAAGGCGTACTACGGTTGAAATGCGGAATAGAACTGAATGTTTCAAGAGCAAAGAAAGAAGAGTTTACCGAGGCACTGTTTGAATATCTGAGGGAAAGGAATGGTTGATCTGATGAGTTTGCTAAGTGATGCTTTGATTGGCAGTTTCCAAATGCTTATGCTGAATGGTTTAGGAAAGAATATGTTCCCATATAGGATTAAAACCTGTTGGAAAAGGATTCTAATATTTGGCGTAACGGCATTGGTTATTCTTGGTGTGAATCATATAGAGTCTACGTTTATCAATATTATGATGGTTCCTGTCAGCTATACTATTGCCTCTATTGTCATTTTCCAAGGAAGTGTATGGAAGAAAATTATTTTGGCCTGTTGCTATTATATGCTGGCTATAGTACCTGAGTTTTTGTTTGCTGTAATTACAGGGGCTTATGGAGTAACCGGGACAGAAAATAACTTTCATTCAGAGTTGGAAAAGTTGCTGTCACTTTTGTTGATGAGCACAATTACATTTTTATTAGTAAAATGTGTTAACCAGATCACGAGAAAGAAAAATTACCAGACGATTGAAAATAAATTGTTTACTGTGCTGTTAACTCTGCCGGCGGCGACAATTATCATTTTTATGTGTATATATTATTCGCATATTTCTTTTACTGGCGTGAATCGTATCATGATTCCTATTGGGGCAGCATTGTTGTTAATGACGAATATCTGTATATTTGCAGTCTTTGATAAATTAATTGAGAAGTCTGAAGAAGTAAAAAAGATGGAATTGCTTTATCAGAAAAGTAAAGCTGAAAATATCAATCAGAAATATATCAATAAGGTAAACGAAGATAAAAGGGTTTTTCTGCATGATGTGAATAAATTTCTTTGTACTGCGGCGAGTTTGATAGAAAATGGGAAAAATCTTGAACTGGATAGCATGGTGAGACATTTGGGGATCCGGATGGAGGAACTGAAAAATTATAGTTACTGCGCTGATCCGGTTCTAAACAGTATTTTATGTGAAAGAAAATTTGTCGCCGAATCAAAAGGCATATTGTATAAAATCAAGCTTGGAAATAATCTTAGAACAGATTTTATAGAAGACCTGGATTTGATTTCTATTGTGGGGAATCTTTTGGACAATGCAATCGAGGCTGCTGAAAAGACGAAGAAAGACCAACATGTGATTTGTAATATGTATATGGGGAATGAGGGACATCTTTTGGTAATGGAGTTTTATAATAGCTATATTCTTCCGCTGATCAAGGAAAGAGAACACTATATAAGCACAAAGAGAAATCCGGAAGATCATGGAATCGGATTACATACAGTAGGTAAATTGGTTGAAAAATATGGAGGAGTCATGAGGATAGAAGCTGGCGAGGAGGAGTTTTCGGTTAAGATTGTTTTTACAGTTAAATAGTAGAATGCAAAAATCGCCCAAAAAATTACCATTTTAGCCGGGGTAATTGAAATAGGGGCGATTTTTTAGTAGAATCACGAAAAAAAGGAGGCAAATTGCTATGGAAAAAATATTAAATGTAATGACAACTAAAATATTAGAAGGAATCAATGCTTTGGCGCTCAGGCTGACGATGCGTTCAGCGAATCTTGCTTGCAATTGGTTATATTTTCAAGAAGAAGAACCGGACGAGGTTAAAAGACTGAGGAAATTTTAATGCAGAAGAAAGTGGTAGACTGGCTGTATAATTTACAAAGCCGATGGGGGATTCTTAAAGAAGAAGAACGCAGTTTGTATGAATATGCTTATCGACTGCTGTTAAGCAGAATCCTTATATATTCTATTATTATTGCATTGGGTATCATAACGGGAAACTGGTTAGAGATGTTCAGCTTTTTACTGCCATTTGTTATTTTAAGACAGTACGTTGGCGGAATTCATTTGAAAAGATCTGTAAGCTGCATTTGTGTTTCCGGTTTCCTGATTTTTATTTGTGGAAAATATTTAGCAATTAATTTGGAGCTTGGGATTACATTCTGTATAGTATGGCTCATTGCTATTGCTGTTATATTTTTGTTGTCTCCAGTAGACACTGGACACAAAAGATTGGATGAAAAAGAAAGAAAGGTTTATGGGAAATCTGCAAGAAAATTGCTAATTATTGAATTTGTATTGGCTTTCTGTTTTGGTGAAACCGGAATTTTAATAGTTGCTAAAGGGATTGCAGTGGCTCATATAATTTTAGCAAGTGGACTGATTTTAGGCAAAAGCCAAAATTTTTTTGGAAATAAGTTAGGGGTTACTAACTTGTGAAAGGATAAAGGATTGATAGATAATAAAAAACTATTGGGAAACGATAATGATATATTTCAAATTAAGGAAGTTTTAGAAAAATCTTTGGATAATAAATGGACTCAGGAATTTGTCTATTTGTTAAGAAAATTTTTCTATATAGAATATTGGTCAAATGTGGAAAAGAACGAAAGATATACGATCCAGATGATTCAAGAGATTTTAAAAAAGCATTTGGATTTTTTAGATGAAGATAGGGGAACAGAGGAAGTGCTGAGAAAATTTCGAGCAATGCTGCCCTACCTGCAGCAGTTGGTAATATCAGATATGAAAGCGGCATATGAAGGTGATCCGGCAGCGAAGAGTTATGAGGAAATCATAGCGGCTTATCCAGGTCCTTTGGCAGTACTTATTCAAAGGACGGCTAATTGTCTGTATAAATTGAAAGTTCCTATTTTACCAAGAATTATGACAGAGTACGCACATTCAATAACAGGAATAGATATCCATCCAGGAGCAGAAATTGGAGAGAGCTTCTTCATTGATCATGGAACAGGAGTTGTAATCGGAGAAACTGCTGTTATCGGGAATCATGTAAAAATATATCAGGGTGTGACTTTGGGAGCTTTGTCAACTCGCGGAGGTCATAAACAGAAATGGTTGAAACGGCATCCTACTGTTGAAGATAATGTAACAATTTATGCGGGAGCTACAATCTTAGGAGGCAATACAGTGATTGGAAAAAATTCTATTATTGGTGGAAACGCATGGGTAACGCAATCTGTACCACCTTCAACAAAGATATTTTCAGATTTTATGGAGATGAAATTACAACCGATTTCTGGAGGAGGATTAACATGAATCAAAGGCTTTTGAAAAACGGTGAGAATATTAACTCCCAAGATATAACATTATTTTGTTTCCCGTTTGCTGGAGGAGGGGCTTCCGCATACAATTCTTGGGTTCAAAAAATGAAAGGCAAAGTAACTGTTTGTCCGATCCAGCTACCGGGTAGGGAAGAAAGGATTATGAAAAAGCCGTATCATAATATGACGGATATGTTAGATGAATTGGAGGAAATAATATGGGAAAACATAAGAGGACCGTATGCATTCTGGGGACATAGCATGGGCGGAAAGATTGCCTATGAGTTAGAAAAAAGAATGGAAAAAAGAGGAAAGACAGCCCGATGCTTCCTGGTATCAGGAAGTCGTATCCCAAGTATTCCAGAACCCAATCCAATCTATCATCTTCCAGATGACGAATTTAAAAAGGCGCTCGGCAGATTTGAAGGAACGCCAAAGGAGATACTGGAAAACCAGGAACTTTTGGATTTCTTTCTGCCTATGCTGCGAGCTGATTTTACAATGGATGAAACGTATTATGATAAAGATCTTATCACTTTACGCAGTCCGATTGAGGCGTTTGGAGGACGAAAAGATCGGGAAGCAGATGAAGCAGCAATGAAAGAGTGGGGAAAATATACAGAAGGGGCGTTCCACTGCCATATGTTCGAAGGTGGGCACTTTTACATTCGGGAACAGGAAGAAGCTGTTCTGTCAGAAGTACAGAAATGCCTTCTGGGTGTTCCGGATGAAAATTGAATTATACGGAAACCGGGAACTTTTGAATATAGGAAAGCTGGAACTGCATACAGGAGAGGTACACATCTGGAAACTTCGGTGGAGAGAACTGGAAACTTTTTGGAATAGGCATAAACCTATTTTGGAAAAGGAAGAATGCCAGAAGGCGGAACATTACCGTTTTCATGAAGATAAAATGCGTTATCTTGCAGGAAAGATTGCTGTGAGAATGTTATTGAAAGAGTATTCAGGTGAGGACAAGATTGTTTTAAGACAGGGAAAATATGGGAAACTGTACTGGAAGGCACCGCCGGGACAAAGGCAGATCACATTTAACCTTTCCCATTCCGGAGAATGGGTGCTGGCAATATTTGCCAGCCGACAGGCTGTGGGAATTGATGTGCAGGAAATGGGAGAGATCTCAGAATATATGGAGATTGCCAAAAATTTCTTTACGGAAGAAGAGGCGACAGAAATTCAGAAAACAGAAAGCCCTGAACGGTTCTATCAGTACTGGGCAGCAAAAGAGGCGTATCTCAAAGCGCTGGGTATCGGTTTGAACAAGGGAATGGACTTCTTTTCTGTCAGGGAAAACAAGATTATAGAAAAAGGAAAGATAAAATCTGGATGGAAATTATATCCGATTCTGATAAAAGATTATGCCGCATATGCAGCGGTGCAAGAGAAAGGAAGGTAATACAAAATGGCAGGTTACAAAAAGGACATGGAACGATATGAAACTCTGGAAGGCTGGGAAAAACTAAGCATGGGAAAGCAGCTTGATAAATGGGCAACTCAGTACGGAGATAGAATCGCAGTTACAGACAGCGAAGAGAAAATCACTTATTCAGAACTGAATCAGAAAGCAATCTGCATAGGACGGTACTTTATGGAGAAAGGTATCCGCAAAGGGGATAAGGTTCTTGTGCAGCTACCGAACCGGATCTCTTTTGTAAAAGTATTCTTTGCCCTTGCGAAGATCGGGGCTGTACCGATCATGATGCTCCCGGCCCACAGGGAAGCAGAATTAGAGGGAATCATAGCGCTTGCAAAGCCGACCGCATATATTGTAGCCGAAAAATATTTAGGGTTTGACTATGTGAAAATGGCAACGGCTATGCAGAAAAAATATCCATGTATACACAATGTCTTTGTAGATAATGTAGAGAGGGAAGAATGGTTGGAGGCGGAAACAAAAGGGCAGAGAGAATTTCCAGAAGTGGACAGTTACAGTACGGCAGTATTGCTGCTGTCGGGCGGTACGACTGGTGTTCCCAAATTGATTCCCCGTACCCATACAGACTATATGTATAACGCAAGAATGTCCGCAAAGCGCTGCCAGCTAGATGAAAATAGTGTTTATCTTGCGGCGCTGCCGGTAGCGCATAACTTTCCGCTTTGCTGTCCGGGGCTTTTAGGAACCTTGGATGCAGGGGGAAAAGTGGTGCTGGCGCCAACGACCAGCCCGGATGATATCCTAACGGCGATTACAGAGGAGAAAGTAACCATCACAGCTCTGGTTCCGGCTCTGGTTACGGTGTGTATGGAAATGTTGGAATACGATGAGGATTATGATATTTCCAGCCTGAAGATTTTACAGGTGGGTGGGGCGATGCTGGAGGATTCCCTCGCAGATAAGATTATAGAAGAATGGCCATGTACCTTGATGCAGGTATTCGGGACTGCGGAGGGGCTGTTGTCTTTTACCAGCCCGGATGACGATCCTGCCATAATAGCAAGATGCCAGGGGACGCCGGTTTCCCCTGCAGATGAAGTGAAGATCGTAGATGAAAAGGATGAGGAAGTACCGATAGGAGTTTTTGGAGAACTGTTATCAAGAGGACCGTATACGATTGACGGATATTATATGGCGGAAGAAGCCAACAAGACAAGCTTTACAGACGATGGGTTCTACCGGACGGGGGACAAAGCCATGTGGACAGAAAATGGCCGGCTTCGCATGGGAGGGAGAATCAAAGAGCAGATCAATCGGGCAGGAGAAAAGATCATGCCTGCGGAAATAGAGGCATATCTGTGCAAACATCCAAACATTAAGGAAGCCGCTGTTGTAGGCGTACCGGATGAGATGTTAGGAAACCGGATCTGTGCGTTTCTTATGATGGAAGAAGGAAATAAACTGGATGTGCAGGCAATACACCAGTTTTTAAAAGAGATTGGCGTTGCATCTTACAAACTGCCAGATCAGGTGGAACTTATAGAAGAATGGCCGTTGACCAGTGTAGGGAAAATAGATAAAAAAGTGTTAGGACAGATGGCACAGGAAAAATAGGAGATTATAAAGATGGAATACAATGAAATCAAAGAGCAGATCAAACAGAAATTGCCGGTAGAGAAAGAATTTGGAGATTCTGACAATCTTTTAGAGTTAGGGCTTAGCTCTATCGTGATCATGAGGCTTGTCAACCAATGGAGGAAACAAGGAGTAAAGGTTGCCTTTGGAACGCTGATGGAGCATCCGACTCTGAATGAATGGTGGGAGATCATTCAGAAAAGCATGAAGAAAAAGGGAAAGAAAGCGAACGCAGAAGAACAGGTAAGGATGCCGGAAAGAGATATGCGGGAACCCTTCCCATTGACTGATGTGCAGTATGCTTACTGGGCGGGCAGAGAGGAGGGACAGCCCCTTGGCGACATTGGATGCCATGCATATTTGGAATTTGATGGAAACGGTGTGGAGGCTGGACGTCTGGAAGCAGCGTGGAACCAGTTACAGTATCATCATTCTATGTTGAGAGCCTGCTTTACTGAAGATGGGATGCAGAAAATTCAAGAAAGACCGTTTTCCGAAAAATTGCCGGTCAATGATTATTCGAAGATGTTGGAGGAGGAAGCATATAGGAAAGCTAAAGAAGTAAGAGAAAGGCTTTCTCACCGGAAATTGCAAATTGAAAAAGGGGAAGTTGCAGGGGTTGAGCTTACATTGCTTCCGTCAGGGAAAACCCGGATACATATAGATATGGATCTTTTGATCGCAGATGTGCAGAGCCTTCAGATTTTATTAAAAGATCTAGCAGCGGCTTATAACGGAGAAAAGCTGTCCGAAGAATCTAAGGACTGGAATTTTGCCGCTTATCTGGAGAGGCAGGCTGCAGATGACAGGGAAGAAAAAGAAAAAGCAAAAGATTACTGGAGAAAACGCCTTGATACGTTGCCAAAGGGGCCGGAACTCCCGTTGGCAAAACGTCCGGAAGAAGTGAAAAAGACGGTCTTTCACAGAAGGATTGTGAGAATCGCAAAGAAAGAATGGGAAGCGCTGCAAAGCAAGGCGAAAGAGTACCAGACAACGCCGGCAATGCTACTTCTTACTGCCTATGCTACGGTGCTGGAACGGTGGAGCAGAAATAAGAGATTCCTGATCAATATCCCGTTTTTTAACCGTAAGACAGAGTACCAGGGAATGGAAGAAGTAATCGCAGACTTTACTACATTACTGCTTTTGGAAGTGGACTGTGAAAATAATCCTACGTTTCTTGAATTGTTAGGAAGGATACAGAAGCAGCTACATGAAGATATGAAATATACTGCTTACTCAGGTGTACAGGTACAGAGGGATCTGACAAAAAGGTATGGGGATGCTTCAGCAAGCGCCCCAGTGGTATTTGCCTGCAACCTTGGGACACCTCTGGTCAATGAGAGATTCAAAGAAACACTGGGAACCTTTTCCTATATGATTTCCCAAACGCCGCAGGTTTGGAATGATTTTCAGAGCTATGAAGATGAGGATGGCGTACAGCTTACATGGGACAGCGTGGATGCACTTTTCCCGGAGAGTATGGTTGATGACATGATGAAAAGTTTTGAAACCCTGTTACATCAGCTTACAGAAAAAAGCTGGAACCAAAGGTTTGACCTGTTGCCGGAAAGTAGGAGGGAAGCCTTGGAAGAAATGTGCAGGACAGGGGTTCCGGAGAATCCTCAGTGCTTACATACGGCGTTCTTGAAGCGTGCAGAAGAATTTCCGCAAAAGGCTGCCTTGGAAGATACAGGACATGGAAAAACAATCACATACCGTGAGTTAAAAGAACGGGCGCAGGCTGTTGCAGAACATCTTGCCGCAGAAGGTATCCAAAAGGAACCGGTAGCGATTACCCTGCCGCGGGGATATGAACAGATCGTTGCAGCGTTGGGAATCCTCATGTCTGGAAATTTATATTTGCCGGTTAGCTTAAACCAACCAGAAGAAAGGAGAAAGCTGATCCATGAAAAAACAGGTGTAAAGTATGTGATTACAAACGAGGATTGGGAAAAGAAGATCACATGGCTGGAGGAAACCAGGCGGCTTATCTTAGAAGAAATGAAAGAATGTGTTTCTGAGGTGGAATTGCCGAAAGTCATGCCAGAGGACAGCGCTTATATCATTATGACCTCTGGCTCTACAGGAATCCCGAAAGGCGTAGAGATTGCCCATGCGAGCGCATGGAATACGATTGATGATATCAACAAAAAATACCGGGTATCGAAAGAAGATGCAGCTTTGGCAGTATCTGCTATGGACTTTGACCTGTCTGTATACGACCTGTTTGGAGTTTTAGGGGCTGGTGGAACCCTGGTATTGCTGCCAGAGGAAGAAAAGAAAAATGCGGATTACTGGCTGGAACAGATAAAGAAATACAACATCACTATCTGGAATTCCGTCCCTGTCCTTTTGGATATGCTATTGGTGCGTGCGGAAGCCATGGAAGAACAGCTCCCATTAAGGGCAGTTATGCTTTCCGGAGACTGGATCGGGCTGGACCTTCCGGAAAGAGTTTCTGCGTTAACAAATTCTTGTGAATTTATCGCTATGGGCGGGGCAACAGAGGCAAGTATTTGGTCTAATTATCAGAACGTATCGCTTCCACTGCCTGAAAATTGGAAGAGCATTCCATATGGACGTCCGTTAAAGCATCAGGCATACCGGGTTGTGGATGAATTTGGCAGGGATTGTCCTTACTGGGTAGAAGGCGAACTTTGGATTGGAGGATACGGTGTGGCGAAAGGCTACCGGGGCGATACAGAACTTACAGAAAAGAAATTTGTGGTAGATGAGACTGGACGTTGGTACCGTACCGGAGACCTGGGACGATTCTGGCAGGATGAAACGATAGAGTTCCTTGGGAGGCAAGATCACCAGGTAAAGATTCGTGGACACAGGATCGAGCTTGGAGAGACTGAACACGCTATACAGGGATTCCCAGGAGTTGGAAATGTAGTGGTAGATACCTTTAGTGATGGACATGGAAACAAATCTCTGGCAGCGTATATCGAAGCGGAAAAGAAAGAGAATTCTGGAGTAACTGACTGGAAATATGGAGACAGTTTTTTGGATTCTGCGTGGAAGAAGATGAAAGAATCGGTTTCCGATTGGATGACACTTTCAGATGCAGAGAAAAACGCACAGTATGAGACATTCCTTGCTTATGCCGATCAAAAGTGCCTCCACCTTATGCTGACAGAGCTGGAACGGATTGGGTTATTATCCCGCCAGACCAATGGAGGCTTTGCAGTGGTACCTGCCGCAGAAAATAAAATTGTGGCAGAACAGAAAGCGACGGTTTCACGATGGTTGGAAATCTTAAAGAAGGAAAGCATTCTACAGAAAGGGTTAAAAGAAATAAATCTTGAAGTGAAGCCTTTCGGATTACCGGAAGCAGTAGAAGCAGTAGACACCTATTTTGAGAAACTGCAGCCATATCTGGAAGCTATGCTTATAGGCAAAGAGAAGCCTTTGGAAGTGTTTTATCAAAAGGAAGCAGATCTTGCACCGAACAGGCTTTTATCCAGAATTCCAGGACATTCTGAAACGATTAGGGAATTGACAGAGATTTTGGAAAAATTGGAAGAAGTGCCTCATAACGTTCCACTGCAGATTCTTGAAATCGGCACCAGGGATGCGGATATTACCAGGGAGATTTTACATGCACTGGAAGGTGGAACAGTGGCGTATACTTACGCAGATTCATCCAAGTATTTTCTGGAAGAAGCAAGAAGGGAACTTTCAGAGTTTGAGGAAATTGAATTTGAACAGTTTTCTTTGGATGACAGCTTAGATAGGCAAGAGATTATGCCGCATTGTTATGACGTGATTATCACAGCAAATGTTTTGCATAGAAACCATAACGCAGAAAAGGCAGTTGAGAAAATAGCGGAATTATTAAAACCGAATGGAATTTTTTTGATGTCGGAACTATTAGTAAGAACATATCTTCAGGATATTACGGCTGCATTTTTGGAAAATGGATTTGCGGATATTCAGGATGAAAGGAAAGAGAGAGGGTTGGTGACTCCGGATGCTTCTCTGTGGAAAGAATATTTTTTAAAAGCAGGCATGGGAGAGCGCCTGGAGTATGGTGAAAAGTATGGCAGGGGCATCTTCTGTGCCAGACAGGGAGAGAAAGTTCTGGAATACAGCGAAGAAGCCTTGCGTGGATACTTGTTGGGAAAAATACCGGAGTATATGGTACCACAGAACTATCATTTTATGGAAATGCTCCCGAGTCTTCCGAATGGAAAAATCAATAGGAAGCAGTTAAAAGAAGATTTCAAAGGAGAGACACCTGCGATTCGGATCTCTGGGGCGAACACGGAAACAGAAAGGAAACTCCTGGAAATTTGGAAAGATCTCTTTGGCTATAGAGTCCTGGGAATTGATGATAATTATTTTACGCTGGGCGGAGATTCCCTCTTGGCTACCAGGCTGATCTCCGAAGTGCAGAAAACCTTTGGGAAAAAAATATCCATCAGCACGATTTTCGAGACACTGACGGTAAGGGCACTGGCAAGGGCTATCGAACAGTCCGAAGAAAAAGAACAGGGATTGCCGCAGTTACAACCGGATACAGAAAATGCAAACGAAGCTTTCCCGCTGACGGATGTGCAGTATGCGTATTGGGTGGGAAGAAGCGGTGTATACGACTTAGGAAATGTTGCGACACACTGCTATTTTGAACTGGACGCCCAGGATTTGGATATTGAACGGGCAGAAGAAGCGTGGAACCTGCTGATTCAGCGCCACGGCATGATGCGTGTCCTTATCCAGCCGGATGGGAAACAGCGGATACTAAAAGACGTTCCAAGATATCAGATCGCAGTAAATGATATCCGGGAATTAGGAGAAGATGAGAAAGAATATGCCCTGGAAGAAAAACGGGAAATGATGTCCCACCAGATCATTCAGACGGAGAACTGGCCGTTATTTGATGTGCAAATAACAAGGATAGGACAACACAGGCAGAGAATCCATATTAGCTTTGATAACATCACATTTGATGGCTGGAGCATGTTCCATATCCTGAATGAATGGGCAGAAATATACAGAAGCCAGAAAATCGGAACACCGATCACACTGTCTTTCCGGGATTATGTGCTGGGATTAGAAAAGCTGAAAGAACTGCCTGACTATGAGGCGGATAAGAAATACTGGAAGGACAGGCTGGAAAACTTTGCCGATGCGCCGAAACTTCCGACAGCAAAGAATGAAAAACAGGTTACAGACCAAAAATTTCGGCGGCGGACCGCAAAACTGTCAAGGGAAGAATGGGATTCTGTCAAAGCTATTGCTGGCAAGATCGGGGTAACGCCTGCCGTCCTTCTGATCAGTGCTTATGCGGAAACACTTCGTTTATGGAGCAGTAATAAAGACTTTACGATTAACCTCACCCAATTTGATCGGAAACCTGTGCATCCAGAGGTAAATGAGCTGGTTGGGGATTTTACCACACTGACGCTGTTGGAAGTGTGCCAGCAAAAAGGAGGGAACTTTGCAGATCGGGCGAAAGCAATCCAGCAAAGACTTACGGAGGATTTAGAACATTCAACCTATAGTGCGGTTGAGTTTGAACGTGAGTTAAAGAAACGGACAGGTGATATGCAGGGCGTAATTATGCCGGTTGTATTTACCAGTGGGTTAGGAATAGAGCAGTGGAATGAAGGAAAATGGCTTGGAAAACTGAATTATAATATTTCCCAAACGCCGCAGGTATGGCTGGATCATCAGGTGGTAGAGATGGATGGCTGCCTTTGCCTTTTCTGGGATGCCGTAGAGGAACTGTTTTATCCGGGAATGTTGGACGATATGTTCCATACATATATAAGCTTGCTTAGAAACATTGCGGAGAACCCGACGATTGTAGAAGAAGAAAGAAATACGTTAGTAAAAGCTGAAATTTCAGAGAAGCGCCGTATGGCCAATGAAACAGAAAAGATATTTGAGGATAAGACGTTAGATGAATTGTTCTGTGAGGCAGCAGAGAAGTTTCCGGAGAAAGAAGCTGTCGTATCGGTACAGAGAAGAATGACGTACCAGGAATTGAAAGAGGAGGCTCTGTATATTTGCGAGAAGCTTCAGAGAGAAGGTGCCGGAAAAGGAAAAACAGTGGCTGTTCTGATGGAAAAAGGCTGGGAGCAGGTTACAGCAGTATATGGAATCTTATTTGCCGGTGCCGCATACTTGCCAATTGATATCCATAATCCGCAGGAACGTATAGAGAAAATCCTCCATGACAGTGAGACGGAGATTATCCTTACACAGCAAGGCGCAGAAAATCAGATGAGCTGGCTGAAAAAATGGAAAACGCTTCCGGTTTGCGGGAAGAGAGTTGGAGAAACAGTCCAGCAGGTTAAAAATGTACCGGAAGACCTGGCATATGTCATCTACACCTCCGGTACAACAGGTATGCCGAAGGGCGTTATGATAAGCCACCGCAATGCGGTAAATACCATTCTGGATATAAACAGCAGATACCAGATAATGGAAAAAGATACAGCATTTGGTATCTCGAACCTGCATTTTGATCTGTCCGTGTATGATATTTTTGGTCTGTTGAGCGCTGGAGGAACCATTGTACTTCCTGATCCGGAGAGGGTAAAAGATCCGGCATATTGGACAGAAGTATTGAATACAGAGAAGGTTACCGTATGGAACAGTGTTCCGGCTTTTGTGGAGATGCTGGTTGAATATGAAGAGTACCAGAAAAAGCTGCATACAAAGACTCTGAGGCTTGTTTTGATGAGCGGCGATTGGATTCCGGTATCCTTACCCGGAAGAATAAGAAACATTTTTGACAATGTGAAAATACTTGCATTAGGCGGAGCGACAGAAGCCAGCATTTGGTCAAATTGCTTTGAGGTTCCAGAACAGATCCCAGAAAAATGGAAGAGTATCCCGTATGGAAAGCCGCTTGCGAACCAGAGGTATTATATTCTGAATCAGAATATGGAGAACTGTCCGGATTGGGTATCAGGAGATTTGTATATTGCTGGAACAGGCGTTGCACAGGGGTATCTGAATGATGAAGAAAGAACAAAAGAAAAGTTTATTGTTTGGGAAACAACTGGAGAACGATTGTACAGTACTGGTGATATGGGACGGTACTGGAATAGTGGAGATATTGAATTTTTAGGTAGACAAGATCATCAGATAAAAATAGGAGGCTATAGGATTGAGAAAGGGGAAATCGAAAGTGCATTAAAGGGGTTGCCGCAGATCTCTGAGGCAATTGTAGAGCCAGTAGATAATAAACAGTTGGTAGCATTTGTTTGTCTTTATAAATACAGACAAAGAATACAGGAGGCCGATAAAAAATTTTATAATGAATTGGATAAGATAAAAGAAGGGTTATCGCAAGAAGAAGAAAGAATTTTTCTCAAAACATATGGGAAATCTTTAGAGAAAATTTCTGCGTTGATAATAACAGAGACTTTTATAAAAATGGGAATAGCAGAAGAAACATATTATACCCAAGAAAAATTTTATAGAGTATTAAATGTACTTCCTGAATTTGAAAACCTTATGGAAACATGGAAAAATGTTTTAATACAAGAGGAGGTTTTACAGAAAGAGAATGGTCTATTTAAAATCGTTGGAAAGGAAAAAATTAGAAATGCAGTTAAAAAGGAATTAGAAGAAATCCAAGAGCGAGGACAAGTATTAAATTTATATCAAATGCTTGAGCAAAGTATGGCTATAACAATTAATATTTTACGTAATAAAGGGGGAGATGTTGAAGCCTTAATTCAAAATAAATTTAAACTATTACCTACCATACTGGAAGAATTCAGTCCTTTATGCAAAAGGATGACAAAATTACTCTTAGAAATATATGGTAAATGTATAAAAATAAAAGGAAATAGGCTGAGAGTTATAGAAATCGGAAGTAGAATGAAAAATAATACGGTTAGATATGCCGAATTAATAAAAGAAAAGGGAGAGCTATATTATGTTGATGAGTCACAAATATATATAAAACAAGTTCTTAAAGATGTAGGTGTAAATAACATAAAAGGTATAACGTATGATATGAGGGAGCCATATTTTTACTCAGGGGAACTTGAACATAAAGCAGATATTATAATAGCTGACAATACTTTACACAGAAGTTATGATATTGAAATAACAATAGCAAACCTTAAAAAGATGTTGAAAGTAGGAGGGGTTCTTATTATTAGAGAATATACCATTCCCAATAGATTAATTTTTAACTCGGTTGCCTTATTAGAAAAAGGATTTTCTAAAATCAAGGATTGGAGAAGAAATACTTGTATGCCACTTGTAGCAACAGATGATTGGATGAAGTTACTTAGTAAAGCGGGATTTAGTGAGGTGATTTCTTTATCCGAAACAGAAAAAAATGCGAAATACGGAACCGGAGAGACTATTTTTGTGGCGGGAAATTATGACGAAATCAGGGGAATAAAAGAATCTGAGATTTTAGAAAGGCTCCAAGATATTCTTCCTCAATATATGCTCCCTGAAAGAGTATATGATATTCTGCAATTTCCATTATCTCCAAACGGTAAGGTTGATAGAAAAAAACTATTAGATAGTATAAAGATAGAGAAAGATAGCAAAGGCGAGGAATTAAAAGAAGATATGACGGAAAATGAAAAAACTATCGCAAATATTTGGAGAGAGGTGCTCCAAGTAACGAGTGTTGATAGAAATATGAATTTTTTTAAAAATGGAGGAGATTCATTAAAAGCGATAAAACTTGTCAATATGGTAAAAGTACAATTAGGAATTGAAGCTAAAATTAGTTGGCTCTTTGAAGCGCCTACTATTGCACAGTTTACTATACGTATACAAAATGAAGCATCCTCTAAAGATTATAAAGAAGACGAAGGAGAAATATAATAAAGTGGGGAAAAAAGTTATAGTTTGCGGAAGCAGATTTGGACAATTTTACATTGAAGCTTTAAAACAAATGAAAGAAATAGAAATAGTAGGGTTGCTGGCAAGGGGAAGTGAACGAAGTCGAGCATGCTCTACCTATTATAAAATTCCACTATATACAACGGTTAATGAAGTACCAGAAATAGACTTGGCGTGTATAGCTGTAAAAACTAGTGTGCTAGGTGGGCAGGGTACTGCTCTTGCAGAGGAATTTCTGAGGAGAAAAATAAATGTTTTGTTAGAGCAGCCAATTCACTATAAAGAACTGGGGGAATGTTATAAAATTGCGAAAATCAACAAGGTATATTTTGGTCTGGGAAATTTATACCTTAATCTTCCTGCTGTTAAGAATTTTTTGGATAATATTCGACTACTGAAAGCTACGGAGCCAATTTTATACGTTAATATAGAACTGGCAACACAAGTATCTTATCCGGTAATTAGCATTTTGGGCGAAGTGTTAGGAACACTTCGTCCATGGAATGAAATTGGAGTTGTAAATAATAAGATTCCATTTCAGACAAATGTAGTTGAAATTGATAATGTTCCTGTAACTTTTAGAGCACATAATGAAATTGATAAAACGGATATAGATGGTTTTTTACATTTGCTTTTTCAGATTACAGTAGGCTATCCTGGAGGTCGTTTATCACTGATTGATCCACATGGACCAGTTATTTGGTTTCCAAGAATTCATTTTCCTAAAGATGAAATTATTCCTGGCAATTTAAACAATAATTCTCCATTAAATATGCAAGAAGAAAATTATGTCATACTTTATAACAATCAAGAGAATATATATAAAGATATTTTTACAAAGGTATGGCCTAGTGCAATTTCTGGAGATATTGGGAGTGCAATAGAAAGTTCTATGGATAATATAAATATGCAAAAATCTTTAAATAACTCTCAAGCATGGCAGATGTTAATGAAAAATTTTGGCTATCCAGAAATTGTCAATAAAAGTATATATAACTATTATCCGGTGGAGAAATTATTTATAGATACAAAAATCGGCTATAAATTAGAAAATTCATTAATTGCGGGCATGGCAGTCTTTAATAATATTTGTTTGAAAACGATGTATTTTTATTTACAATGTAGTATTAAAGAACGGAATAAGGGGTATACATATGAAGAATTATTAAAAGAAATGCAAGTCATGAAAAAATTTGAGCCAATAATACATCGTTGGATTAATGTATTATCTATCAATAATTATATACGATTTGATAAGTCGAAAATTTATTTTGATAACATAATGAATTATTCAGAATTAGAAAGAATGTGGAGTGCCGGAGAACAAACTTGGAATCAATATGGATTAGGAGAAAAGTCTACATATGACTATTTTAAGAATAATGCGCTACGACTTTTAGAAATTATGAGAGGAGAGATGAATCCTACTTTACTATTATTTCCGAATGGTCAGATGGAGATTGCGACTGATTTATATTCCAATACCGCGATTGCTCTTTATTATAATGAAATTATTGCTAAACATATGCAGAAACAATGCGAAAGGTATAATAAATGTAGGATACTAGAAGTAGGTGGAGGAACTGCCGCTACTACTAAAAGTGTTCTTAAATTGTTGAAAGTCAGTCATGTGGAAAAATATGTTTTTTCAGATGTTTCGGAATTTTTCATTAATCATGCCCAAAAATTATTCCAAGAAATTCCGTTCATGGATTATTTAAAATTAGATATAAACAGTAATTTCAATAACGGAGTAATTAAGGATAATAGTATAGATATACTATTGGCGGTGGGGGTTCTCAATAATGCAAAAAACATAGAGAATACTTTAAAATATATTCGGAAAATTTTAAAGAATACGGGACAGGCAATTATAGTAGAAGCTATAGGTGAATCAGTTCCGATGTTAATATCTCAAGCGTTTATGATGGAAAAAACAACGGATGAACGAAATGAAAAAAATGAAACATTTTTAACATTGGAACAGTGGCATAAATTATTTCAAGAAATTGGGTTTATAGTAAAAGAAAGTTTGCCCGCTGTAACTTCCGATCTATCGGTATATAATCAAAAATTATTTATCCTAGAGTGCAAGTGATATACTGAAAAAACAATAATTTTACAGAGGCTTAAATATTAATAAAAGACTTTATTATATCGAAAGCATTTTTAGAAAGAAGTCTTATGAATAGACTATATGAAAGGAATAAAATAAATATGAAAGTAAACGAGATAATAAAAAAAGCGAGAGAGCGTGGAATAAGCTTATGGTGTGAAAATGGAAAAATTCGTTATTTTAAGCAAGATGGAAAGTTAGAAGAGGATATAAAACAGCTTCTAATAGACAACAAAGAAAATATAATTCGATACTGGGAGGAAGATATTGAACGATTTGAGGTGTTTCCACTTACAGATGTTCAGACTGCATATTTACTAGGACGAAGAGGATCTTTTGAATATGGAGATGTTGCTAGCCATTTATATTTAGAATTAGAATATCCGAGATTAGACGGAAAAAAAGTACAAAAAATATGGAACGAATTAATCACTAAACATGATATGCTAAGAGCTATAATATTACAGAATGGGACACAGAGAGTGCTAAAAGAAGTTAATGAATATCAAATATATATTTCTAATGAGGCAGTGGCAGGAGAAAAAATTCGTAATGAATGGAAAGATAAATTTTATGAAACAGAAAAATGGCCTTTATTTGATATAGGAATTACAAACTATGAAAGAAAATCTATTTTACATTTATCATTTGACTTTTTGATCTCCGATTGGGCAAGTATTTGGAGATTATTAAGAGAGTTTGAAATAAAATATTATGATAAGATTGATAGAAATAAACAATGTGTTATTTCATTTAGAAATTACATTCTAAACGAGAAAGGAATGAAAAATACCCTTAAATATGTTAATGATAAAGAGTATTGGAGAAAGCGTTTAGAAACAATGCCAGAGGCACCAATACTTCCAATACTTCCAGGTGCAAAAAACATAAATAGATTTGTAAGAAAATCCGAGAAATTAAATATAGAAAAATGGGAAACTATTAAAAAATTTTCAATGAAAAATGGTATAACACCTACTGCAGCAGTATTGTCTATCTTTGCAATGTGTATTGAAAGATGGAGTGAAAACAAGAATTTTGCGTTAAATTTGACAACGCTGACAAGAAATAGTAAATATCCCGACATTTATGATGTGATTGGAGATTTTACTAGCGTAAATGTATTAGAAATACGCCTATCAAAAGATATACCTTTTTATGAATTTGCAAAAAGGGTAAATAAGCAACTGTTTGACGATCTCGATCACAATACTTATTCGGGTATAGAAGTAATCAGAGATTTGCGAAAAATCAGAAAAAATCCATCGCTGTTTTATCCGATAATTTTCACAAGTTCTATAGGGGTAGTGGATCTTGATGGGATGGTAGGAAAAATTAATGATAATGGAATTAGTCAAACCCCACAGGCATTTTTAGACTGTCAGGTTATGGACAGTAAAGAGGGGTTATTCATTAATTGGGATATTAGAGAAGGAATATTTGATGAGAAAGTTATTAAAGATATTTTTGAAACATTTATTGAGAGCTTGAATAGATTTTCGGAAATAGAAGAAGTATGGTTTGAACCTGCATGTGTTAAAATTCCTGCCTATCAATTACTGTGAAACAACACCCTCTAGGGGGCAAAAAAGCGCAAACTTCCCCCTCTAAATGTTTAGCCTGTTTTAAACTTGTCTGATAAGCCTATGCGGCAACAACAGGAGCTTCCCAGCCAAGTGCTTTTAACTTTTTAAGATACGCATTGATTTTACGCTCTTTGTTGAACTGATTATAATACTCTGCTCCAAGATCCTTGAAAACCACACCGTCTTTGAGGATGTGATAAATGGCTATGAGCATGGAATGGGCAACTGCAACATACGCCCGTTTTGGTCCTCGATGTGCACTGATTCTCATAAACTGGGCATAGAAGTATGACTTTTTGTTTTTCACAGCAGCATGAGCACAGGTAATTAGAGTTGTCCGCAAGAGAGAATTACCTTTTCTGGTTTTACCTGATTTTCTCTTTTTTGCGCTTTCATTATCACCGGGACATAATCCTGACCATGAAGAGATATGTTTGTCTGAAGGAAAACGACTCATATCTGTTCCAATAACAGAAATAATGGCTTGTGCGCTGGTATTACCAATACCGGTTACATCTTGGATTGCTTTGGATGCCTTCTTTTCTTCAGGCTTCATAAAGTTGTCAATCTCATCATCCAGATTTTTTATGTGAACATTGAGTTCATCCAGATGATTTAAAAGTTCCTTCATCATTCGACGCTGCAGTGGGCTCATGACTCCATTGAGATCATCGATGATCTGTTCTTTGGTTGCTTTCAGATTATGTGCAATGATTTTTTGCGCATACATCTCATCATATTTTGCCTCGTCGATAAATTTTCCGGTGAGAAGGTATTCCAGAATACTGCGTGCACTTTTACCATTGATGTCTGACACAGTACCAGACAGTTTGATATTGGCACCTTCAAGCATTTTCTGGAGACGATTTAATTCTCTGGTACGCTCACCAACGAGACTTTTGCGGTATCGAACCAGTTCCCGCAATTCCCGCTGATCCTTATCAGGGATATAGCTGGGCTGAAGCAATCCGTGCTGAAGAAGGTCAGCAATCCATTCAGCATCCTTTACATCTGTTTTCCGTCCCGGAACAGCTTTCATATGGCGTGCATTTACTACCATAGCGTTCAGGTTAGAGGATTCAAGGATGTTATACAGAGGCTTCCAATAAGAAGCGGTGCTCTCCATGGCGGTCATTTCACAGTTGCCAGATTGGAGCCAGTCTGCCAATTCAAGAAGCTCTCTGGTAGTTGCACCAAACTCACGTACTTCCTGTCTGTTGCCTTTACGAAAGCAGGCAACGATGAGCTTTTTGTGCACATCAATACCACAACAATTGTCGTAAATTCTATCCATACTGACACCTCCAAATAAAATTTACGGCACGGTACTCTGTCTGTTATCATTTTACTGTACGTCCTTCTGCCATAAGAGGCTGGACAGGTGGTGGTGCAAATGAGAGTACCTGAAATCAGTTTAGATAACGGGCTACAGGCCCAAAATTAAAACGATCTTTGCCGTTAACACCAGTATAAGATAGCAAACAAATAAATTCAATCTCTATGCCTGTACAGTTTCATTCATGGTGGTGCCAAGAACGGGCATGGGGGTTTAGATACAAGAAAACATATTAATAATACTTTTAAGAACAGAGAATGTAAGACATTACAGGATCTTTTTCTTAAAAGTACATTAAAGAGCCCTAAAAAAGTTGCTGTGGTAGATGAAACGGGAGAATATACATATGAAGAGTTGCTGTGGCGTGCTTATAGCGTAGCTGAAAAATTAGAAAAGTGTGGTTGCAAAAAAGGAGATTATGTAGGAATTAAATTAGATAAAGGCGTGTTTCAAATTGCAAGTGTTTTGGGAATCTTATTTCTTGGTGCAGCATTTGTTCCTATAGATAATGAACAACCAGAAATTAGGGCGAACAAAATAATGGATTTGGCACAAATTAAATATTTAATTTGTGAAGAAAAACATAGAGACAAAGAAAAATACAATGTGATAACAAAAGAGGATATTCACATTAAAAGAGAATTTGAAAATCCAGCTATAGATAATTTTTTTGATGTAGCGTATGTGATTTTTACATCTGGATCGACTGGGATTCCTAAAGGAGTGGTTATAGAGCAACAGGCTGTTATAAACACTATTATAGATATTAATGAGAGGTTCAAAATACAAGAAGATGATAGTGTGCTTGCTCTTTCACAGCTACATTTTGATTTGTCTATTTATGATATTTTTGGAATGTTAGCATCAGGGGGAACTCTTATAATTCCTGATAAAGCAAGATATAAAGACCCTTCTTATTGGTTAAAATTAATAAAAAAATGGAATATAACGGTATGGAACTCTGTACCAACCTTTATGGAGATGTTTGTTGATTATCTTGATAGATTTTATAACGGAGAAAATTTATCAATTAATAAAGTGCTATTATCCGGCGACTGGATACCGATAAATCTGCCAGAAAGAATCCGAAAATTTTTGAAAGATGTAAAAATATATTCTTTAGGAGGCGCAACAGAGGCTAGTATATGGTCAATTTATCACGAGTGCGAAAAAGGTGAAGTCTATGCTGGTAGTGTACCATACGGAATACCACTAAGTAATCAAGGGTTTAAAATATTAGATGCTAATATGAAAGATTGCCCTAATATGGTTCGAGGAGAGCTTTATATAACAGGGAAAGGATTAGCTAGAGGATATCTAGGAGATCCAGAAAAAACACGGAGTAGCTTTATAAAATTTAATAATGAAAAAATATATAAAACAGGGGACTTCGGCAGGTATTTATATAATGGAGAAATACAATTTCTGGGACGGAAAGACTCTCAAATAAAAATTGCGGGGCATAGAATTGAGATAGGAGAAATCGAAAAAGCGCTTATAGGCTGTTGCCCGGGGCAGAAATGTAGTGTGACTACGATTAACCTAAATGGTGAAACTAAAATAGTTGCTGTAATTGTAGCAGCAGAAAGAGGTCAGAAAGATAAAGAAAGTATTCGGGAAAAACTGAAACAATATCTACCTCACTATATGATACCATTTTTTATAGAATTTGTTAATGAAATCCCATATACAAATAATGGAAAGGTAGATAAGAAAGCAATACAAAAAATTTTTAGCGATAAGCGAGATGAGAGAGAAAAAAATCACAGTTGGAATTTGTCAGATATAATAGAAAATGAAGTGTATTTAATTTTAAAAAAAATATTGAAAACAAAAGAATTACATCTTGAGGACAATTTATTTTATATAGGAGCAGATTCATTAATTATGGCACAAATTGCAGGAGCAATCAAAGAGAATATAATGCAAGAGAGTGCTACTTTTGATGAAATATTGCGACAGATATTGAACAATCCTACTGCGAGAGCATTAATAAAATTTTTGAAAGAGCGGAGAATGGCTTCTACCGATGGATATGATATGGAAAAGAATACGCGGCTTTTAGCTGAAGATAAGCAGGAGGTTTTATATGTCTTTTTTCATGCGGCATTAGGTACAACTAATTGTTATCGTTTTATGGAAAAAGAAATGCGGAGAAAAAAACTAGGCGATTTGCTTTTTATTAATATGGAAAATGCAGATAAATATTGTTCGATAAAGTATAGCGATTTGGTTAATGTGATAACAGATGCCTATGTAGAAAAAATAGAACAACTTAAATATAGAAAGATTAATTTGGTTGGATATTGCTTGGGTGGAATTATTGCATTAAATGTAGCTGTAAAATTATTAGAAAGAGGGAGCAAAATAAATAATTTATTTGTTTTGGATAGTTATCCTGTGTCGGGAAAAATAGAAGATGATTTTATTGATGAAATAATTTTCTTACCAAATTACCAAATAACTTTATCAGAAGTAATAGAAGGAATCGAGGACTATGAATTGATGAAAGTAATTTCGCAAGAACGAGAAAATAATAATGGAAATATACCGGCAAATTCTTTCTCTAATATTCTTCAAACTAGAAAGAATTTAAAAGGATGTACTAAGCTTCTTGAATTCGCTCAAAACAAAAAAGAAGAGCGGTTTAAAAAGTATGCCCAAACAATATCCAAAAAGTTTCAAGTCAATATAAATGCTAAAATGTTAGAAACAGCATTTAGAATTTATCAACATAGTTTTAAAGGTGCTGAAGTAGAACTTCCATTTTATAGTGGAGATATTTGTTTCTTTTCAGCTAGTGAAGAACAAAAATATTTATTCATTGATAAGAATGAGAACTTAGAATTGTGGAATAGTATATGTCTTGGGGATTTTAAAGAAGTAGAAATTCCAGGAAATCATGTCACATGTATTCTTAATGAAGAAAATGCTATAGCTCTTGTCAATAGACTACAGAAGGAGATATGAAAAAATGACAAAAGATATAGGAATCTTAGGGGCTTCCGGGTTGGTTGGAAAAGAAGCATTATATGCATTGAGAAAAAAAGGATATACATTATTGATAGGGGCGCGTAATATCCAGAATTTGGAATATGTGAAGAAAGAACTTTGCATGGATATAGAAATTATGCAAGTTGATGTGTTTATTCCAAAACAAGTCGAAGAGTTCTGCAAACAGTGTAGAATAGTTGTTAACTGTACTGCACCGGCTTCTGCAATTGGGACAAGGATAATAAAGGAATGTGTTAAACTGGGGATTGACTATATTGACCCTTTTGGAGAGGGAGAAATTGAAAGATATGTTGCAGAGAATAATGAATCTATTCAAGAGAAGAAAAACAGAATAATACTATCGGCGGGTACATATCCAGGTTTATCAGAAATTTTGTTTAAGTATGTGGCGGAACAATATGGTAATGAGAATTTATCTATTAAGGAATATTTTTATGGCAATGGCTACTTTTCATATGGAGCAACTTGTGATGTGCTTTCAAGTATGCTTTCTGGTAAGGCAAAAAGTATGAGTTGTGTGCAGAGAGGTAAAATAGTTCCTTATACAACGGAATTCGGTGAAAGTATAGTGATAGATGATGAAATAGGAAAAATATATCCGTATCCTATTATTAGTAAAGAATTTTACGAAGTTTGTAAAAATGCCAAAGTAAAGGAGGGGTGCTTTTTTAATACATTCACGGATATGAATTCAATGGCTACTTTTTTTGAAATAGGTAGTCAAATCTATCACTCTGATAAAGCAGATGTTTACGATTTTGCAGATGAGTTAAAAGCATTATATGACGGAAGGAAAATCGAAAATGAAAAAACTATATTTCTATTTTGGATAGGAGATATGACCGAAACAGTAGCAGAGGGAAAAAAGATAGTTTTTGAATATTTATGTAATTGGAATGCTCTGTCAGGTTATATTTGTGGGCTAACTGCAGAATGGTGTTTGGAAAAACGAATTTCTAAAACAGGAGTATATAGGATACATGAGCTTGAAAACATTGACAAGTTTGTAGAAAGAATTCCATGCAAGGTTAAGAAACTCAAATAAAAAACTATTTGGAGCAAAAAAGACTTTATGGAGTAGACAAAAAAAAAGAAACGATATATTATTATACAGCTGATATTAGTTAAAACTAACCAAAGGAGGATTATAAAAATGGAAAAATCGGTAAATAGGAAATTGAAAGGAAAAGATTTAATAACTATAGGTATTTTTTCTGCTATTTATTTTGTGATTAATTTTGCGTGTATGGTATCTGGCGGTATTCATCCGCTTCTATGGGTGCTAATGCCTGGTACGATTGGTTTATTTGCTGGTATTCCCTATATGCTTAATGCTGCTAAGGTTCAAAAACTTGGTGCAGTTTTTTTAATGGGCTTTATTGCCAGCCTGATTTATTTTGCGACAGGACAGTTTACCGTTGTCATTCTGATTTCAATGGTAATTAGCTGTGTATTGGCAGAAATCACCCGTGCGGTTACAGGGTATAAAAGTTTCAAAGGGAATGCTCTTTCTTATTTATTTTTCTCTTACGGAATGGTTGGTTCCCCGCTCCCGATTTGGTTATTTAAAGAAAGTTTCCTAGCGCAAATTACAGAACAGGGTATGCCTGCTGATTATGTAGCGGCTGTTGAGGCACTTTCTTCTAATGCTATGTTAATCGTGCTGTTTATTGCCCCGGCCATTGGCGCAATCATTGGCGCATACATAGCGAGAGGCTTGTTTAAAAAGCATTTTGTAAAGGCAGGAATTGTATAATGAGCGAAGCCCGTAAAAAACATACACTAAAATTGGATCCTCGTACTGAATTGCTGCTATTGGTTTTGGCAAATATTGTGGCCTTTACACAACATTCTGTATGGGTAGAAATTACATGGGTTGTTTTGCTACTTTTGCTGATTATTGCCTGCGGCTGTAAAAAAGCCGCAGGCAAGTTGGCAATCGCTTTTGGGATTTGCCTGCTTCTGCAATACTACATCTTTCCGAATGGCCCTAAGATTTTAGCAAGCAGCTTTACAATCCTTGTATCATACGCCAGAAAGATTTTCCCTTGCTTGATTGTGGGTACTCTAATTTTGCAAAAAACGCCAGTCCGTGAGTTAATGGTTGCTTTACGGAAATGGCATATCCCGCAAGGGCTTATTATTCCATTATCGGTAACAGTCCGGTATTTCCCGGCAATCAAAGAGGAAATCGGATATATCCGGGACGCTATGAAGCTCCGCAATATTCACGGAACGCAAAAAATAGAGTGCCTGTTAGTTCCAATTATGATTTCAGCGACAACAACCGCAGAAGAATTATCTGCCGCCGCCGTTACAAGGGGAATTGAAAATCCTGCCCCTAAAACGAGTATGATCGTTATGAAATTTGGTATGCAGGATTTCCTGTGTTTAGCACTCGGCATAGCCTTTTGTGTGGTTGCTGTTACAGTAGGATAGGGGGTGTTTGCATGATTCAAATTAAAGATGTTTCTTTTGAATATGAGAAAGAACAAGGAACACTCTCGCATATTAATCTGCAAATCCAGCAGGGGGAGTGTATTCTTCTTTGCGGAGAAAGTGGCTGTGGAAAAACCACCGTTACCAAACTGATCAATGGTCTGATTCCACATTTCGTAGAGGGAGGTATTCTATCAGGAACAACAGAGGTAAACGGGACGGAAGTTGCTAAAACAGAAATGTATCGGCTTGCCGAACAGGTAGGGTCTGTATTTCAAAATCCAAAATCGCAGTTTTTCAATATAGATTCAGACAGCGAGATTACGTTTGGTCTGGAAAACGCCGGAACCGACCCAAAAGAAATTAAGGAACGTTTCGATAAAACCGTTTCTTCCCTAAAAATCGAATCGCTTCTTGGAAGAAATATTTTTTCTATGTCCGGCGGCGAAAAACAAAGTCTTGCTTTTGCTTCTGTATATGCTATGAATCCAGGTATCTTTGTATTGGATGAACCGACAGCCAATTTAGACGCTGACGCCATAGAAATTTTGCGCCAGCAGATCATACAAATAAAGAAAGAGGGCCGCACAGTTATTATAGCAGAACACCGCTTATATTTCCTGATGGATTTGATTGACCGGGCGATATTTTTGCAAAAAGGAAAAATCGTACAAACTTTTACAAGGGAGGAATTTCAAAACCTATCAGAAAGCAAGCGGATTGAAATGGGCCTGCGTAGTTTAGTACACCCGGCCTTAAACCTCAAACCTGCTGATTCCGCAGGAAGCCAGACCGGGTTATCCGTCGAAAACCTCTCTTGCGCTTTTGACAAGCAGCCGGTGTTTCAAGATATTAGTTTTTCGGCTAAACGTGGAGAAGTGCTTGGTGTGATCGGCCATAATGGAGCCGGAAAAACGACACTGACACGTTGCCTGTGTGGTTTGTTAAAAGAGGAAAGCGGAACCATTCGGATTGACGGTGAAAAACTAAATCCCAAACAACGAAACAAGGCAAGTTTCTGTGTCATGCAGGATGTAAACCATCAGCTTTTTTCCGATAGTGTATGGAATGAATGTGAATTAGCCTTACCAGATTGTCCGCCAGAACGGATAGAGGAAATTTTAACAGCCTTTGATTTATTGGATTTTAAAGACCGTCACCCAATGGCGCTATCTGGCGGGCAAAAGCAACGTCTGGCAGTCGCAACCGCAGTTCTTTCTAACAAGTATCTTCTTGTTTTCGACGAGCCGACCAGTGGTTTAGACTATCACAGGATGTTGGAAGTAAGCGATATGATACGGAAACTAAATGAGGAAAATAAGATTATCATAATCGTTTCCCATGATTTTGAGTTTTTGAGCCGCACTTGTGATAAAATATTTGATATGGAGGGAGGCTTTGCAGAAAGGAGGTAATAGAAATGTCTGAATTATTTCAACAGATGAATTGCGGGCCAAACGTGCAAAATGTGATTGAAACCGAGGATTGTAAAATCATGCGCCTGAGTGATGGCTCTGGTGAGGGAATGATGACCCTCTATTCCGTATTTCCGGGCGTATTCCTGATGTATAATGACTTTCACATGAAAGCGTGTGTTTCTGGCTTCCAGACAGACATGGATTTGCTATGTATCGACCATTGCCTGGAGGGGCGTATTGAACAGGAAGTTGGTGCAGACGCATACAGTTACTTGGAAGCTGGCGACCTGCGGATAGACCGGCGGGTAAATCATAATGGAAAGGTTTCATTTCCATTATGCCATTATCACGGTATATCCATCGGTTTTGAATTAAAGATAGCATCACAGGAAATCCCAGACTGTATCAAAGATTTCCCTGTCGATCTGTATAAATTGCAGGAAAAATATTGCAGCACTAAAACGCCATTCGTGATTCCAGGCGAGCCCGCCATTGAACATATCTTTTCAGAGCTGTATCATGTTCCGGCAAAGATAAAAAAAGACTATTTCAAGATCAAAGTTCTTGAACTGCTCTTATATTTAGACGCTCTGGAGTTATCAGGACATACCGAGGAACGGCCTTATTTTTACCGAGGGCAGGTAGAAAAAATCAAAGCAATACAGGCGCTATTGACACAGGATTTAACTAAAAATTATACGATTGAAGAACTTTCTGAACGTTTTGACATTGCGTTGACGCCTCTTAAAAATTGTTTTAAGACTGTATATGGCAGCCCTATTTTTTCCTACATGAGAACTTACCGTATGAATTATGCTGCCTCGTTATTGAAGTCAGATCGAAGTTTAAAGGTGGCAGAAATCGCGCAGCTTGTCGGCTATGACAGCCCCAGCAAATTTGCGTCAGCCTTTCATCAGACAATGGGTAAAACGCCGTTGGAATATCGAAAATCTTTTGTCTGATTAGTGCATAAAAGGCCGCATGGAGCGGAAAGAAAATTAAAATCGTGATAACATTTAGGATGGTTGGCAAGGACTAACCATCCTTTTTCTTGTCAATCAAAAATGTAAGAGAGGTGAACTGTTATGAAACAACAAAAAGAGAGTTGGGTCAAAATCCTGTTTTCTTTTGCTGGCCCATGCAAAGGGAAAATGACACTCTCGGTTTTGTGTGCCGTCCTAAGCGTTGCGGGCGGATTTATCCCGTTTTGGGCGGTGTATGAAATTTTACTTGCCTTTATCAATCGGACTGCGGATTTGCAAGGGATTTTATTTTGGTGTCTGGTTGGTGCGGCTGGCTATTTGATTCGTGTCCTTTGTTTTGGTATCTCAACTATTCTGGCGCATATCTCCGCCTATACAATTTTGGAGGGGATTCGTATGAAAATCGCAGATCGCTTAATGCGAGCGCCTTTAGGAGAAGTGATCGGACGGCGTATCGGTTATTTAAAAAATATCATTATGGATAAAGTTGAGGACTTGGAGCCACCTTTGGCGCACATGATTCCTGAATTGACTTCCAATCTTCTGCTGCCGGTTGCAATTTTTGTCTGGATGTTAGCGATTGACTGGCGCATGGGATTGGCTGTTCTGATTGCGCCGGTTCTGGCTATGATTCCAATGGGCTTTCTTATGAAGAACTTTAATAGCCAATACGCCGCATATATGGAAGCCAACAATCATGTAAACAGCATTATCATCGAGTATGTGGAGGGAATTGAAGTCGTAAAAGCCTTTAATCAAAGTACCAGCTCTTATGAAAAATTTGTGGGAGCTGTTCAGTCTTTCAAAGATTTTACTCTGGCGTGGTTCAAAGGTACATGGAAATCCATGAACTTAATGATGGCAATTATGCCGACAACTTTATTAGGCGTTCTCCCTATCGGACTTTTATTGGTGCAGTCAGAAAGTATTTCACCGGCAGAACTGGCGATGGGGGTTATCCTTTCTCTTAGCATTGTTGGGCCATTGATGAAAGCGACAACTTTCATCAATGAAGCAAAGTCTATGGAATTTGCAGTAGAGGCCGCCAATGAGTTGCTTAATCTCCCGGTATTGCCGGATTCTGGCGAAAGTGTGCCAATTCTACACACAGATACTATGTTGAATCAAGTTTCCTTTTCCTATGACGGCACTCAAGAGCATGAGGTTTTACATAATATCAGTCTAAAAATGCCCCAAGGTAGCTTCACGGCTCTTGTTGGACCGTCTGGCGGTGGAAAATCAACGGTTGCACGGCTGATTGCCCGTTTCTGGGATGTAACTGCGGGAAATATTACGATTGGGGGCAAAGATATAAAGAATATTTCCATTCGTCAATTATCGGAATTGGTTAGTTTTGTAACACAGGACAATTTCCTGTTTAACTGCTCCTTAAAAGAAAACATACGTTTAGGGAATCCAAAAGCCAGTGATGAAGAAGTTTATGCGGCGGCAAAAGCCGCCTGCTGTGATGATTTTATTTCGCGTCTGGAAAAAGGATATGATACATCTGCCGGTGACGCAGGGAAACGGCTTTCTGGCGGTGAAAAACAGCGGATAGCCATAGCGCGGGCGATTCTTAAAAATGCGCCTATCGTGATTTTGGATGAGGCGACCGCGTTCACTGACCCACAGAATGAAGATAAAATCCAGAAGTCAATCATGGCACTGTCGAAAGGTAAAACTCTTTTAGTAATCGCTCACCGGCTTTCTACTATTCAAAACGCAGATCAGATTGTTGTCTTGAAAAAGGGGCAGATTGTTGACTGCGGAAAACAGGAAGAATTGTTGAATCGCTGCCCGCTTTATGCAGATATGTGGAAAGCTCATATAGGTGCAAAAAATTGGTCTGTGGGCGAGAAAAAGGAGGTGTCTGTCAATGTTTAAGTCCATGAAGCGGATTATCCGATGGGCAGGTAAATATAAAGGCCGCCTTTATCTCGGCTCCGTATTTTCATTTTTTAGCAGCCTGACCACCGCAATTCCAACGATGGCCGCTGCCTATGCGCTTGATAAAGCGATAGAGTCTTATTGGACACAAACCACTATAGAAACAGGTTTGATCTGGCAGGTATTATTTATTATCATTGGCTCCATTATTGCTAATTTTATATTGTCTTATCTGCGGGCTGTTTTACAGGAAAGTATTGGATATGAAGTAGCTTCCCAACAGCGAATCCGTTTGGGAGATGTGTTAAAACGAGTGCCTTTAGGGTATTTCGCACAGAACAGTGTAGGTGACATTCTGGCAGGAGTAACCACTGAACTATCCACCCTGGAATTGCAGGGGATGAAAATGGTAGATGTTATCATCAACGGATATGCAAAATTTATCGCTATCGTATTATGCTTCTTTTTCTTTAGTCCGATAGCTGCGGTAATCTCTATTGTAGGTGTTGTCCTTTCCGCAATCGCTTTAAATGGTATTAGCCGTCACAGCGAAAAAACTGCTTCTGCTACTCACAATGCAATGGAAGATATGTCCGGGGCCGCGATTGAATATATCCGAGGATTGTCGATTGTAAAATCTTTTGGACAAGAGGGGGCATCTATTCAAAGTTTCAAAAACGCCAGTAAGGATTTAAAAGATATTCATATCAAAGTGGAAAAAGGTTATACTCCGTTTAACTGCCTTCATCTGTTCGCGTTGAAAATTGCGTCTATGGGAATCGTTTTAGCCTGTGCATGGCAGGCATTGGGCGGGCAAATGAATTTATCTTTCTTTCTGATGTTTGTTCTGTTTTCTTTTGTAATTTTTGGAAGTGTGGAAAGTATCAACGACGCCGTGCACACATTGGGAGTTGTGGATTCTGCTATGAACAAACTAGAGGCACTGGAAAACGTGGCATATATCGACCAGAACGGAACGGATATTACCCCGGCTTCTTATGAGATTCGATTTAAAAATGTGTCTTTTGGCTATGATAATCGGACAGTACTGCATGATTTAAACTTTACAATTCCTCAAAATACGACAACTGCGATTGTCGGTCCATCGGGAAGCGGTAAGTCAACTTTGTGTAATCTGATTGCCCGTTTTTATGACGTAAATAGCGGAACGATTACATTAGGCGGCACGGATATTCGCAGATTCACCTGTGACAGCCTATTAAAGAATATTAGCATGGTTTTCCAAAATGTATATTTGTTCCGGGATTCTATCAAGAACAATATTAAATTTGGCAGCCCTAATGCTACTGACGAACAGATTATCGCGTCAGCAAAGGCCGCCCGCTGCCATGATTTTATTATGGCTCTCCCAGATGGATATAACACAGTGATTGGAGAGGGTGGTTCTTCCCTGTCCGGCGGCGAAAAACAGAGAATTTCGATTGCCAGAGCCATGTTGAAAGACGCTCCTATTGTAATCTTAGATGAGGCGACCGCAAGCATTGACCCAGAGAATGAACATTTAATTCAGGAAGCGATTTCCGCATTGACACATGGAAAAACCATTATCACGATTGCTCATAGGCTTGCAACGATTGAAAACGCAGATCAGATTCTTGTAATTGACGGCGGAACTGTCGCACAAAAAGGAACCCACAAAGAACTGTTGGCACAAAAAGGAACCTATCAGGAATTTATTAAAATCCGTGAACAAGCCGAGGGTTGGCGTATTCAGTAAGCCCAAAAGGAGGATATGATGTCGAGCAAAACAGATACACGCTCAATGCTTCTCAATGATAGCCCGTGGAAATTGATGTTGACTTTAAGTATTCCCGCTATTGTCGGGATGGTAGTTGTCGGGTTTTACAATCTAATGGACGCTGTTTATGTGGGCCAGATGGTAAGTGATAACGCTATGGCCGCTGTATCAGTCGCTTATCCATTTACACTGGTAAACACAGGAATTGCAACTTTGATCGGTGTGGGTTCAGCGTCGATTTTATCTAGGGCCATAGGAAAAAAAGACCAGAGTACCGTGGATAAAATTATGGGAAATCTGATTGCCCTGAATCTGATTTTTTCTATTGTTATTATGGCTGTTGGGATGATCTTTACAAAACAGATACTTATGCTTTCCGGCGCAAGCGGTGAAATTTTAGATATTGCAACCCGCTATCTGCGTATCATATTTGCCGGAAGCCTGTTTGTCAACTTCGCTCAATCCGCTAATATGATTATGCGTGGAGAGGGTCTACTAAAACGCGCCATGCTTATTAACGGCGGTGCTGCTGTCCTGAATATCATTTTAGACCCAATTTTTATTCTTATCCTGCGTCCTTACGGTATGGGAGCCGAGGGCGCGGCTTATGCAACGATTATCTCCCAATTCGTGCAGGCGGCTTTGACACTCTGGTACTTTGTAAAGAAAAGCTCCAATGTTAAAATCAATGGAATCCATCTGGAAAAGACTTTATTTTCAGAAATTTTTGGTATTGGATTCTCCGCCATGCTTATGCAGGTTATGTTATTAGTTCAGCAGACGGTCTTGTATAACGTGGCGGCCCAATATGGCGGTGATACTTGGCAGACAATTCTTGGAGCTACGTTGAGGGTACAATCCTTTGCTTTTATCCCGCTATGGGGCCTTAGTCAAGGGTATCAGCCAGCGGTAGGAACGAACTATGGTGCAAAGCAATATGACCGCGTGAAGTACATCACAAAAGCCTTTGTGATGGCAGCTACCTTACTGGCAATGATTTTTTATCTTCCAATCATGATCGCACCAAAAGCTATGCTCTCGCTATTCATCACAACGCCGGAAGTGGTAACTCAGGGTGTAGGCGATTTCAGACTGTTCTTTATCTCTTACATAGTTTTGGGATTTTGGGTTGTGATTTTAACTTTAATGCAATCGCTGGGACGGGCCTCAAAAGCCAGTATATTAGTGATTTTACGCCAGATTGCTATTTATATCCCGGCAGCTATGATAATGCCGCATATAGCAAATTTAGGTATCCACGGCGTGTTTACTGCTCCTTTGGTAACAGATATTATTGTATTTTGGGTTGCGATAGGGTTGGAATGCACTGAGTTTAAACGGTTAGATATATTAAAAGAACAGAATGAATAACTAATTGAAAATGTCTATCTATTTATAGAAAGGTAATTATGGGTATAATAGGAATTTTGTTGTTAGCAGTAATACTCATCTTTTTGATGACCTGTGTTATTACAGTTATAATCTATCGAATACAATTTGGTAAAAGAGTTAATGCAAAGATAGTTGATATAAAACAGATAGAATTAAAGAGAAAGAAAGTAGAATTTTTCTCAGATTGTAATCGATTGACGGGATATTATTACTGGAATAATCAAAAGGAATTATCTAAAGATAAGATTATATTGTTTATACATGGACACGGGCTTACGCATAGTGATTATCTATTAGAAATATCCGAATTTGTTCATAGAGGATATTCTGTGTTTGCATATGATATGACAGGTTGTGGAGAGAGCGAAGGCAAAGCCTTAAAAGGATTTGCACAATTTGTTATAGATGCTGAAAGTGCTGTATTATATCTTAAAAAAGAGGCAGTGAAAGAGATAGTTGTATTTGGCCATAGTACGGGTGCTTATGCTGCTGCAGCACTTTTGAATATTCAAAACAGTAATGTGAATAAAGCCATTACAGTATCGGCATTTGATATACCGGATCGATTTGTCAGAGGTAGCATGCAAAAATCGATGAAGCTATTTGCATATTTGATACAATTTTGGCTCAAAATTTTTGAGCGAGTCCAATTTGGAAACTATGCATCTCTTAGTGGTAAAGAAGGGATTAAAAAATTTCGTAACAAAGTTCTGATAATACAGGGAGATAAAGATCAACAAGTCCCCTTAAAAGAGTCTTTATATAATCTAAAGGAAGAGTTGGATCATAAACAGGTAGAATTTTTGTTAGTGAAAGATGTAGGGCATTATCCAACTAGAATAAAGAATGCAAACGGAGATGAACTAAATAAACAGGTATTTGATACTATAGAAAAATTTATTGGAGGTAGAAATGAAAGAATATATTAAAAAAATTGTAGAGCGGAGTAATGCTATAACTTGTACAGATGCGATTAGGTTGTATGATAATGAAGAATACTTTTGCTTATATGAAAATGGAAAAGAAATATCGGTAGGTATTGGAAAGTATATTGAAATTTATGCGACGGAAAATTTTATCACTATAATATCTGAAAAAGAAACGATAAAGAAAAAAATAAATGATTTATGCATAGATTTGAAAGCGCTATTAGAGGGATTAGAAATCGAAGATTGGAGAATGTATGGTCTGGCTAATTTTTCACTTGCGAGATATACATATGATTTGAGTTTGGAGCCGGAGACAGATGCTTTATTACATTTTTTTATTCCTGAAAAGGAGTATAGAATTAATGGAAATACAGTAGTACTAAAATCTTTTACAAGGGATGAAATTGAGTGTATGGAAAGGCGATTGGATAGAGTTTTATGTGAAAAGATTGGATTTCCTGAAGATATAAAAGAAAAGTTAGAGATTGCAGATTCGATAATTAATTACGATGAAGACTATTATAAAAAAATCGTTACTACTGGAGTAGAAGAAATAAGAAATAATAATTATCAAAAAGTAATTTTGTCAAGAAAAATACCAGTGGATTGTAAACTTGATATGTTTAAAACCTTTGCGGCAGGAAGAGCTGTTAACACGCCGGCACGTTCTTATATTTGCAAGATGGATGAAATGGAGGTAGTAGGTTTTAGTCCTGAAACTGTAACAGAGATAGATAGAGATGGAAATGTTTATACATTTCCATTAGCTGGGACACGAGCTTTAACAAAAGATGTAGAGGAGAATAAAAGATTACGCGAGGAACTTTTGCGTGATACAAAAGAGATAGCAGAACACGCAGTTTCTGTAAAGCTGGCTGCCGAGGAACTTCAACAGATTTGTGAAGAAGGAACGGTAATAGTTACAGAATTTATGTCTATTATGGAAAGAGGAACCGTACAACATCTGGGTTCAAGGCTTAAAGGGAAAATGAGAAAAGAATTCAATTCATGGCATGCTTTATGTAAATTATTCCCTGCTGTAACAGCTTCTGGAATACCGAAAAAGCAGGCAATAGATGCTATTGGGAGAATAGAGAAAGAACCGAGAGGTTTATATAGCGGAAGTGTATTGATTACAGATCAGGATGGTTATATGGATGCCGCACTTGTCCTGAGAAGTATTTTTCAAAATAAGGAAAAAACATGGATTAGAGTTGGAGCTGGAATTGTCGAAATGTCTAATCCGGAACGTGAATTTACAGAGACACAAGAAAAGGTAAGCAGTGTTGCTGCAACGTTAGTTAGTGTCTAAGCGAAAGGAAATAGTGAATGAAGCTGTATGAATCGGGAGAAGATTATTTAGAAGCAATTCTCATTCTTCAAAAGAAAATGGGAGAGGTACGTTCGGTAGATGTCGCCCGTTATGTAGGAGTTTCAAAGCCTAGCGTATGCCATGCAGTTAATGTTTTATGTGACGGCGGTTTTCTTACAAAGGATGATAAGCACTTTATTTCTTTAACAGAGGAAGGGCGAAAAATTGCAGAGAAAATTTATGAGCGGCATAAGTTTTTTAAGGAACAGCTTATATCTGCTGGAGTCAGCCCCAACATAGCGGAAACTGAAGCCTGCCGTATTGAACACTGTGTCAGTGATGAATCCTTTCTTAAACTAAAGCAGCATCATGAAAAGGATAAGGGATGACGGCGAGAACTCATATATAAATATAGGAGATCCTTTTATAATATTCTGCTTATTATTTTGCGTTTCACGTACAGAAAACGTATGTAATAAGTAGAAAAGAAAAAAGGAGAGATTCTATATGATAAAACGAATCAGAATTGCAATCGACCATGGAAACAGAAATATCAAAACGGTTCATACAGTATTTACGACTGGAATCAGCGAAAGTGATATTAGCCCAGGCAGGAGAATTGATTATTTGGAGTATAACGGAAAATTTTATGTGCCGAGTAACCGGAGAATTCCATATCAGAGAGATAAGACTGCCGATCAAAGATTTTTCTTATTGACACTTTTAGGAATAGCAAAGGAACTGGAATTAAACCCGAATATCGAAAAAGGTGATTTAATCCAAGTTCAAATGCCAATAGGACTGCCGCCGAAGCATTTTGCGGAACTCTATGATAAATATGAGACGTTTTTCTGGGGAACTGGAGAAATGCTTCAATTTAATTATAAGCAAAAAGAATATCATGTAACTATCACAGATGTTATGGCATTTCCCCAGGATTATGCGGCGATTATGCTGCAGCACCGGGAGATACGTTCTTACCCTAAAGTAGTAGGTGTGGACATTGGTGGATTTACAACAGATTATCTGATGTTCCGTTCCGGAATTGAGGATATGGAGATCTGCGACTCTATGGAAACGGGAATCATTAGTCTTTACAACCGGATTACAGCTCGGATGCGTGCGAATTATGATGTGTTGCTAGAAGAAGCGGATATTGACAGTATTATACAAGGAAAAAAGGGATTCTATGAGGAGAAAGTAGTTCGTGCAGTACTGCAAGAAGCGAATCAATGTGATTTATGATCAGGTTTACGAAAAAGAAGAAAATAATAATATCATGATCCGGATTATGAGTAATATATTGGGATCCCGTAACAGCGAGAGCAGAGAACACATCCTGCATATTAAAACAGCAACGGAGATGATGCTGAGACAACTGGTAAAAGTAGCAGATGCTTATCCTTTGACAGAGGCAGATATTGCTTTGATTACAACTACTTCTTCCCTTCATGATATTGGTAAGATTCGTATTCCGGAAGAAATATTGAATAAACCAGGCAGACTTACCGATGAAGAATTTAAGATTATGAAAACCCATAGTGAGCTTGGCGCGGCTATAATTAAGGACATGGATTTTCCACAAGATCATCCACTGGTACATACCGCATGGGAAATCTGCAGGTGGCATCATGAAAGATGGGATGGAAAGGGCTATCCGGATGGATTGAAAGGTGAAGAAATACCAATCTCCGCACAGGTGGTATCAATTGTTGATGTTTATGATGCACTTACAAGTGAAAGATGCTATAAGAAAGCTTTTGATCATGATACAGCGATTCAAATGATCCTGGACGGACAATGTGGACAATTTAATCCCATCCTTCTTAAGTGTCTGAAAGAACTGAGTATTCAGCTTTCAAAAATGCTTAATAAAGAGATGGACGATAATAAATATTCTCATGAAATACAGAGACTTTCGAATGAAATACTCAATGATAAATCCCTGCCGAATCAAAACTATTCACAGAGTGTTGCCAAGGTCATGCAGGAAAAGATAGATTTCTTCAAATCAAACAGTGGATTGAATTCGATTGATTACAATACGATTTCAGGTCAGTTAACTATACTAAACGGAAAACAGAAGATATTATGTCAGAGAAAGAATCCGGAATTTGATCTGTTTAAAGAATTTGGAGTAATTGAAGAAGATGTTCAATATATTCGTGTTTTGTTGCGTCAGACATCTGTGCAAAATAAAGAAATTTCTGTGCAGATAAAAGCAACAGTGGAAAATGACAGTCAGATGTACAAACTGAAATTACATACGCTGTGGTCGCCTATGAAGAAAGATGTATGCATAGGAATTATCGGGTATTTTGACATGGCAAAATAAGTATGAAGATTATAAATATAGAGTGTATGGAATCAATCAAATTCATATGCTCTTTTTCTTTTTTTGATTGAAATAAGTATGCGTGGACTACTTTTGGGTGCGAGTGTGATAGGGTAGCGCAAGAATAGATTAGATGGAAAGGAAGAGGCACCGTTAAGTAGGTACCTCTTCTTTTTAAAGAGCTAGCTCTTTTCCTGATACGGGAACTTGCATTTCTGGAGCATTAAGCAGTGCTGCGAAATTCTGCCGGATGATATCCAGTGTCTTTTGCTTTTTCTGCAATTCCTGTTTTTCTCGGACAGTAGCAGCCTGTTCAGATTCAAGATTTTCAATTTGCTTCTGAATTTTATTAGAGCTTGGGATTCTGGTAACACCGAGATCCTGAAGCTCTTTTTTTAGCGAATCGTGGAGCTGGTATTCTGCCTGATGTTTGGTGCGGTATGCTTTTGGACTTTTAGCAGATTTGCAATCTTCAATCACTTTACGGCAAAGCCGGTAAGAATCACAGTGTTTTTGAATGATTTTCTGCGTGCTCAGTTCACTGTTGATTTGTACTATTCTTTGCTCAGCCGCTTTAACAGAAGCATCAACATCAGAAACATGCTGTTGGAAATCTTCATAATTCAGCAGGTTATTTTCGGAAAGATAGTTGAAGGTGCGGGCTGCTTCTTTCAGGTTATTGAGTTTTGCCCATCGTTCAAATCCTTCTCGATTGCCGGTCGTAACATAAGTGGAGATATTGATATACAGGCGAGCTTCTATGGACAGATGCTTTGGAACTTTCGCTTTGCTACGATTTTTAGCCAGACGGATGCGGACATTTTCTTCGCTATAATAATTCCCAAGAGATTTCATATAAGTGAAATTCTTCTGCTCCGGTGCACGGAAGGATAGATGTTTTCCCTGTCGAACTTCATATCCCGCTAACTGCATTTTTTGTAGAAATTCCTCGTAGTTGATGGAAGTCCAGATTGCCTTATCAACCGCAACACGCAGTTTGGCTTTCCAGCTGGTCCCACGATGATATTCCATGTTCTCTTTATAACTTTTACCTTTTTCTCCGGTTGGCATACTGGTGGTAAGTCCATTTTCATGGCAGATACGATTACTGATTCTGCAGAGTTTATGGTAGCTCCGCTTATTGGAAACATACTTGTGATGATCAACAAAACTTGCAGCGTTGAAGATGATGTGATTGTGGATATGATTTTTATCAACATGGGTGCTGATCACGTATTCATATTTTCCTTTCAGTACTTCGTCTGCAAATTGCTGTCCTAAGCGATGGGCAGTTTCGGCATCAACTTCTCCAGGTTTAAATGACTGGATCAGATGAAATGCCAGGTTATCACCTTTGTCCATTCCATTCTTTTTTGCCATTTCTCTAGTCATAGAAAATTCAAGATCTGCAGTTTCCGGAGAACAGCCAAAACTGGAAACCAGAAGTTTTTCATCTGTTTTATCTGGATTCGTGATGTAGTCCAGAGCTTTCTTGTCTGTTACTTTAATGGGGAAGATCTTAAGATACGCCATAATTCTTTCACCATCTCTTTCAATTCTTGCATTTCTTCCGGATACAGATCTCCGGTGCTGTTTACTTTCTTGGCAATCTGATTAATATTCACACCAATCTTATGCATTTCTTCATATTGTTTTTTTAATGGAGTGGTATCAGTGTTGACGATGTAGCCGTCGATTGCCATTTTACGAAGATAAGCTCCCATGTTTTTGGTTTTTGATTCTATCATCTTTCTGCGGATTAGCTTTCGTTCTTCTTCTGTTACATAAAAATGAATTTCCTTATTTCTCTTTCTTTCTGCCATTGGCATTTTCTCCTTTCACGAGGGCAGTATTATCGTTGCTTTCAGCTTTTTCAATTTAGGGCAGGGTTCCCTAAATTGGGATTTCCCGGAAGTGTATCCTCACTTCCTGTCCTTGCTGTTTTACCCCTCTATTAGTTAAAGTCAGGAGAACCGGGAAAATGCAAAAGAATTTGGCAGGTAGTACCGTTCACGAAAATGTGTTATGATTATGGACAGGATATCAGAAGAATCAGGAGTTGAATAGATTGTGAAGAAAGAAGAGATTTTTAAATATGTGCAGAAGCAATATGGCACAGTTCCAGAATATTTATGGAGTAAATCGCCGGACAGTGCAGTACTGCGACATAAAAATGGAAAATGGTATGCGGTTATCATGACGGTTGACAGAAGAAAATTAGGATTAGAAGGAAACAATCCGGTGGATGTCATGGATGTAAAGTGTGAGCCGGACATGACGAATATGATCATTCAGACTTATGGTTTTTTACCGGGATACCACATGAACAAGCAGCACTGGATTACGATTTTGCTGGATGGTTCGGTCAGTGAAGCAAAGATACTGGATTTCTTGGATATGAGCTATGACCTGATTGACGGGGCAGGCAGAAAGGAAAACAAAGAAATAAGTTGATTTTTTAGTAAAAGAAAAACCGGGGATTGTTCCTCGGTTTTTTTCTCTGACTTTTACATCTTAGTCTTCAACTTGAAAAATATCTTCTACAGGCATTTTCAGGTAATGTGCCAGTCGGATTGCAATCTCAAGGGATGGATTTCTTTCCCCACGTTCAATGCGTCCGATGGTCTGGCTGCAGGAACCAACGGCTTCTGCCAAGTCTGCCTGAATGAGATTTCGCTCTTCACGAATATCTTTCAGCGTATTATTGATTGCCATTCAATCACTTCCTTTGTATTGGATTATCAGCAGATTGAGAAGTCTGCCATTGAACCTACTGGAATCCTGGGATTTCAGCGCCTTTACATTTCCCGATAACTTTTCCGAAAATCTTAAAAGAGTCGGTTTCTAAAATATGGATAGGCTGATATTTCTCATTTAGGGAAATCAGATAAACGCCGTCCGGCTCATCATGTAATTTCTTGATGTAAGTATTGCCATTAAGGTAGAAGATTCCAACTTCTCCATTGGCAATAGAATCTTTTTTCTGGATCCACGCAACATCGCCTGTGTGATACAGTGGCTCCATGCTGTCACCTGATATCCGCACACCAAAGTCTGTCTGCTCAGGGGCAAGATGCCCTACATCATAAATTTCCTTTGCAGAGTCTTCCAGATAGTTTCCGGTACCGGCAGAAACAGGTTCCCAGAATATTTCCACGGGATGACGGAATGGAATAATCTTTGCAGTCGTGCGGGTGAACATATTGGAAGCCTTTAAAATACCTGCAAATTCAATTAGCTTATTTCTGCCTGCTTCATTTAATCCACTCATAATGTTATAGGGGTTCTCGCCAAAGAAAGATTCATATATGTCTTCAATGTCAAGCAACAGGCAAAGTTTCAGGAAAACATGTAAAGATGGTTCCCGTGCATTAGTCTCCCATTTGGAGATTGCCTTTGTAGTGACCTGAATGCCTTCCTGAGAAAGCAGTTCTGCCAGTTCTGCCTGAGAATATCCTTTCTTTTTTCTGTTTTCTGCTAATATCTTCCCGAAATCTCGCATTAGTCCGCCTCATTTCTATTTAAACTTTCTGTATGTAATTATATAGCAAGTCAGAAAGAAAATCAAGAAAAATCTCCGAAAAGGAGAAAAACAACCAACATGTTACTTGACTATCTCCAAAATGTAGATTTATACTTAGTGTACAGAAATTGATAAGATATGAAAATTCAAAAAAGAACCGGAGGTGGGAAATTTGAGTGAACGTATAATCCTGCATAGTGATATGAACTGCTTTTATGCAAGTGTGGAAATGCTGCATCACCCGGAATTTGCCGGGATGCCATTGGCGGTTGGCGGCAATCCGGACGCAAGGCATGGAATTATACTGACAGCAAATTATATTGCCAAGCGAAAGGGTGTAAAAACCGGAATGGCATTGTGGCAGGCAAAACAGGTTTGCCCGGAAATCGTATTAGTGCCTCCGAGGATGGATCTGTATTTACGGTTTTCAAAAATGGCAAGGGAAATTTATTCTGAGTATACGGACAAGATCGAACCTTATGGCATTGATGAAGCATGGCTGGATGTATCAGACAGTGGAAATCTGAAAGGCAACGGAATGAAGATTGCGGGAGAAATCAGCCACCGGATCAAATATGAACTTGGCGTAACTGTAAGCATTGGAATTTCCTGGAATAAGATTTATGCGAAACTTGGCTCTGATTACAAAAAGCCGGATGCCATTACAGAGCTTAATCACGAGAATTACAAAGATATGATTTGGCAGCTTCCGGCGTCAGATTTGCTGTATGTAGGCAGGCAGACAAATAAGAAATTGCAAAAGCTGGGCATCCGGACAATCGGGCAGCTTGCGGAAGCAGATGAAAAGTTATTAGAGAGCCATTTCGGGAAAATAGGAAATGTATTGTGGTCTTTCGCAAATGGCTGGGACGAAGATCCGGTTTGTAAGGAAGGGTATGAAGCTCCGGTAAAGTCCATTGGCAATAGCACCACAACACCGAGGGACTTGGAAAATGATCTGGACGTCTGGATCATTCAAATGGCATTGGCAGAAAGTGTATCTGCACGGTTGCGGAAACACGGGTTTAAATGCAGGACAGTTGAAATAACGGTTCGGGATAATGGCTTGTTCAGTTTTACACGGCAGATACATTTGCGGCAGCCGACGAATATCACAGATGAGATTGTAAAAGCAGCATTTCAGTTGTTTAAGGACAATTATAAATGGGAGCATCCTATCAGAAGTCTTGGTATCCGGGCTTCCGGTCTTGTGTTAGAGGATATTCCGGTGCAGTTGGATTTATTTGGAAATCAGGAGAAAAAAGAAAAGTTAGAAAAAATGGACCGCACTGTAGATGAGATCAGACGACGGTTTGGATATTTCAGCATACAGCGGGCGGCAATGTATCAGGATAAAGTCTTATCCCACTTAGACGCTGGTACGCACACGGTCCACCCACATAGTTATTTTCATGGGTAATGGGAGGGATAGAGTTGAAACAGGCATTAACAAGAAAACAGGAAGAAAGTTATCAATGCATTTTGAAATATAAGGATGAGCATGGGTATCCGCCTACAGTCCGGGAATTTGGAAAGCTGCTCGGTCTGAAATCAGCGTCATCTGCTTTTTCAAGGATCAGGCAGTTGGAGCAGAGCGGATATATCCGCAGGATCCCGGCATCGCCAAGAGCGATAGAAATTTTAGAGTGAGGTGCCGGCATGAATAAAGTATATGTAGATGTAGTGGCAGAGTTTCGCAAGGACGGACAGCTGGTTCCCATATTTTTTACCTGGGAGGATGGCAGAAAATATAGTATTGACAGAATTATAAAAATTGAGAGATGTGCAAGCAGAAAGGCAGGCGGTGTAGGAATGATGTACACCTGTATGGTACAGGGGCAGGAAAGCCATTTATTCTATGAAGTGGATAAATGGTTCATGGAGAGAAAAACAGCATAAGGAGAGATTGGTATAGACGATAGTATTTGGATTATTAACCGGCAGAGGTAGTCACTTTCCCTTTATATCCCTGCAGGTTTTACATAAGAAGATGGACTCCGGTCAGCAAAGGCAGCTCCCACAATGCCTTTTGGATATCCTCTTCTGCAAGTTGTAGTAAGTAATTGCTTCCCATCAAAATCATGGGGAAAGCGAACTGGTCTGAAAGACCGCCAGTTAGTGTGATTGTGATAAGGAGAATAAGAAACAGATGACAGACAGAGATTATGCAATTAAATCAATGAAAGAGATTACATTCCAGATGGCAAGCCATGCACAGGATTATCTGGAAGCTACGATTGAGAGACATTATACAGATATTAAAAAGCTGATGACAGGTTATCAGAAGCTGATTCTGGAGAATCAGATTGTATTAGAAGAACTGGATATGGAGTGTCAGGAGAAAATCAATGAAGATATGGCATATGCGTTGAGTTACCTGAGCATATATAATAATCAACTGAATGTGCCGAAGATGCACCGGGAAATGAATAACCTGATGATCATTTATGGCTTATCTGACATGATCTATCGTGGAATGACATTAGTGAAGTTCTATGCACCGAATGGTGTGATGCTCAGTGAGATCCTTCATTCCTGTTTTTGCAGCCATTACAGTAAGACGGATGTGGAAGTACAGCAGGAGCTGGGAATCGGAAGAACTTCTTTTTATAAGATGAAGAAGCAGGCACTTGGGTATTTGGGATTTTATTTTTATGAGATTGTGGTACCGCAGGCAAAGGATAAAAGATTCAAACCGTCACTGGGCGTTGAGGAAGAGTAGGTGAGTAATATGAGATACGAAGATTCGATGAAAGGCGTGGCTGCTCAGATCATCAAAGAGCAGCAACGAGCCAGCAAAATTAAAAACAACCCGGAAGAGTTCCATTGGCATGATGAATATGCAACATTGAAGTTTTTTCGGTTTATCTGTAAAAATATCGGTAACCTGGGGAATGGAGAAATTGAAAAAATGGTCAGCCGGTTAAAAAGCATAGATCAGAAAGCAGTGGAAAACCATGTGAAGGGTGCTGTTTGGGCATTTGATTATGACAAGATGTTCTGTGTGCTTCTGGAAAATGACATATGCCGGAAGGTGTGTGAAAAGAACAAATATAATAGTTGGATGCAGCTGATTGGAAATTATTGTTTTTAATGGATACAGGAAATATTGGCTTGTGAAAAGCTGGTTTTGATGTTAAGATGAAATTGGGACAGGAGACGTTTAAAACCTGTCTTGACATTAGCAAAGAATGGAGGCGGGAGTGAACGTGACAAAGGAAGAAATTGTGAAGACAGAAGCATTAGAAACACGTTACGAAAGATACAAGGGTATCTTAAAAGACCTTACCATCATGAGCGATGTGTTCATGCGGAACGTATTAAAAAAACGGGAATGTACAGAATATGTTCTGCAGGTAATCATGGATAAAAAGGATCTGAAAGTTATTGACCAGGTTCTTCAGAAAGACTATAAGAATTTGCAGGGACGCTCAGCTGTTCTGGATTGTGTAGTTAGAGATTCTGACGGAAAGCAGATGGATGTAGAAATCCAGCAGGATAATGAAGGTGCATCTCCGAAACGGGCAAGATATCATAGTGGACTGATGGATATGAATACATTAAATCCGGGGCAGGATTTTGAAGAACTGCCAGAAAGTTATGTGATCTTCATCACCAGAGACGATGCACTTGGCTATGGACTTCCGATTTATCATATAGACAGGAAAATAGAGGAAGTCAGTGAGAATTTCAAAGACGAAGCTCATATTATCTATGTAAATTCCAAGAAACAAGAAGATACGGAGTTAGGCAGACTGATGCATGATCTTCACTGTAAGAATGCGGAAGATATGCACAGTAAGGTACTTGCAGACAGAGTATACGAATTGAAGGAAACACAGAAAGGGGTGGAATTCATGTGCCGTGAGATGGAACAGATTTACAGTGAAGGTATTGAAAGCGGTGAAATGCAAAAAGCAAAAGAAACAACGATTGCCCTTGCAGAGATGGGTTTACCTGCTGATAAGATTGCTAAAGCAGTTAAGGTTGGTGTTGATATCGTGCAAAAATGGATTGATGAGAGCATGAGTGTTGCACATTAACAAATGATAAATTTTAATGGAGCTACCAGGGGATACTAATTTTTCTGGTAGCTTTTTTGTTTGTTGCATGTATAAAAAAATGAAATCTAGTTCTATAGAACTATAACTTGATTTGCAGATTCTGTATCTTTCAATTATCCATCAGTATACTAATTTTAGACCGAATTATCGTTCTGGAGGAGGTGTTACGATGGATTTGAAAGCAGTAGGACAGCGAATCAAATCAGCACGAGAAGCAAAAAATCTCACGCAAGAGGAACTGGCTGCATTAGTAAATTTAAGTCCGACGCACGTGAGTGTAATAGAGAGAGGCTTGAAAGTTACAAAATTGGATACCTTTGTTGCAATTGCAAATGCATTAGATGTTTCTGCAGATACTCTTTTGATTGATGTTGTGGCACATTCAGTTACAGGTGTTACCAATGAGCTGACCGAAAAAATAGATAAACTTCCGATCAAAGAGCAGAAAAAAATTATCAAAGTAATTCATACATTATTGGAAGAGTAATATGACAAACTGGGAAGAGCAAGTAGCTCTTCTTTTTTTTGACCTTTTATTCAGCTTTAAGTTGTAAAGTGTCTTTTCATGATAATAGAAATATGCTAAATTGGTTCTATAGAACAAGGTGTAATTCTACTTATATATTGGAGGAAAATGAATGAGAGAGAAAACTATTTATGAGAAGATTGCAGAAAAGTACAACACAACACCAGAAGAAGTACGCAGAGAAATGCAGATAGCCATAGATGCAGGATTTGATAATCCTGATCCGGCTGTGCAGGAAGAATGGAAGAAAATTACACTTAAAGGAGACAGACCCACACCGGAAGAAGTAATCAATTACGCAGTAAAAAAACTAAAAGGAAAATAAAAATATGAAGAAAAAGATAATTGCAGTGAGCTCAGGAGCAGTGATCTTGATAATTGCTGCAGGAAGTATTTATGGGAAACCTGAATCAAGTCATAAGGAAGGTGAACCGGATGTGGTAGGAACATTTTCCGTAAATCGGGATGAAAATTTAACCGTGGTCGCTAACCGGAAAAATATTGAGGATAGAGAAGCGTTTGCAAGAGAGCTTTTGCAGATGTACAAGGATGATTCTTTTCATTCGACAAAATTCTCCACAGACAGGGGATATGCGACGAGTCTTGATATGAACATCTATTTATGGAAAGAGGATATTGAAGATGGGGAATCGGTAATGACAGCCGAATACAGACCTGTAGAATATGGTAAGAACTATGATGTTGTCAATAATCTTGATAAATTTCAACTATATATAGATGGAAAAGAAGTAGAAGAATAACACAGTGAACTTTTTATACTGAAATATGTACGATTTCAATAATGACATGAACTTATGGGAACGTATTGAGGATACTTTGTGAACTTTATCCTGATACAATGATTATGCTGATGAAAGAAGGCATAGATAACTGAATATAGGAAAGAGACGAAAGCCTCAGTAGTTAAGAAAAAACTACTGGGGCTTTTTTTCGTGCCTGAATTTCTCGGCCAATAACTGCGGGTATGTCCCGGCAGGATAAAGGCGGAGCAGGCATGATCCTAAACAGAGGTCCGCCTTCTGGATTTGAAACGAGCAACAAGATTTCAAATTCAGGAGGAACGGATATGTATATTGAACACCCATATTTTTATGAAGGAAAGTACTACGCAAATATTGATGGAGAAATGATCGAGATTACAAAAGAAGTTGCGTATGCGATGAACAATTTTTACAGAAGCAGCAAGGCAAAAAAAGTTGAGATTAAGAACGAAGAGGGGAAAGTCGTGGATAAGATGCTGCGGGAGGTACCTTACAGTGGACAGTCTATTGATGGGGAAGGATTCATGATTGAGGATTTCCCGGATCTGAATTGTGACGTGGAGCACAGTGTACTGACGAAAATGGAACAGCAGGATATTCATAAAGTGATCAATCAGCTGAATACCGAGGAACGCATGATTATTTATGGCATTTTCTTTGAAAATAAGACACAGACACAGATGGCAGAGATTATGGGGATTTCCAGACAGGTATTAGCTTACAAGCTGAAATCGATCCTTAATAAAATGCGTGAAATGTATATGAAAGAATTTTTTTAAAAAATTTTTGAAAATTTTTTGCATCTGCCGAAGTCATTTGACTTTAGTAATTAGAGGAGCTTTAAGGACTCCCTAAATTGCACCATGATAACTGAATATCCAATAATAACTGACGTGACATTTCATACAGTGAGCACGAGGAAGATGCCGCTATAGGATTATAAGGACGTAAGAAACTATTTAGAGTCAATAATGCTGCGAAAAAGCACTGACCAAAGCCAGTCGGCAGGCTGGTGATGCGATGACATGTGTGAGATGCGATACACTTGCAGACCCTGAGAAGTCTGTAACTGGTAAACCTATGAACTGCCAGAGCCTGGAAACGAGAGTTTTTGGGTTGTGGTCCGGAGTTGTAGCATCCGGACAGGTTATTATTCCCTTCCTGCAGATGCAGGAGTAACGATTCGGGGTATCGAGGATAAATAGAATCGAGCGAGCACTGTTTAATAATCAAATTGGCTATAGAGGTTATGCGGCAGAGCTTTCCGTCTTGGAAAGAAACTCTGCCGTATTCCTGTGGAGCCAATATAGCGCTATGAATGCTTTACAAATAAAAAAAGATTGGAGAGATGACAAGTGACGATTCGAAGAGGAGATATCTTATGGGCGGATCTCAGTATGTTCCCGACAACTTCGGTTCAGGGTGGAGTAAGACCGGTGATCGTAGTAAGTAACAACAAAGCTAATACATACAGTTCAGTCATTACAGTAGTTCCGCTGACGTCAAGAATATATAAGAAGCGGTATTTACCAACACACGTATTTATCAGTAAATACGATATGACAGGGATCCGAAAAGGAAGCCTGGCATTGGCTGAACAGGTTATGAGCATTTCTACAAAATGTATTATTGAGAAATGCGGAAGAGTAAATAAGTGGAGCCTGGATCGGGTATTGAAAGCAGTACGGATCCAGATGGGAATGGAAGGAGAAGGGTATGACAGCAGAGGAATATAGAAACTATCTGGATCAGGATTTCAGTGACGTAGATATCAATGAAATGACTGATCTACGGATGATAAAAGCAGACAGAAATAAGCCACTTCAGGAACGGAGAGATATTTTTCTGAATAAAGTAGGAAATCCTTATCTGGTCAGGATCGGTAATATGAAAGTAAAAGTCAGATTTGCCAATAACGGTATATCTATGGAGCAGGCATTCGAGAATATGCTTCTGAGTGTCTGAAAAAGTACTGGCAAGATTGAGGGGACTGTGTTAGAATGTCGGTAAGGACAAATTATGCAGCCCCCTTTTATTACATGGATTTTCTGACGTAATAAAAGGAGGTAAGATATGTATCAGAATATCAATAAAATCTATCATGCCGCCATCTATGTCAGATTATCTAAAGAAGATGGCGATATTTCCAGTTCAGCAAAACTGGAAAGTAACAGCATTTCTAACCAGAAAGCTTTGATTCTGGATTTCCTGAAAGACAAAAAAGATATAGAAGTTGTTTCAGTCCGAGTTGATGATGGCTACTCAGGCTCTAATTTTGAGCGTCCTGCATTCCAGGCAATGCTGGAAGACATCCGGCGTGGGATTGTAGACTGCGTAGTGGTAAAAGACTTATCACGATTTGGAAGGGAATATATTGATTCTGGGAAGTATATCGAGAGATTATTCCCGGCTCTTGGTGTGCGTTTTATTGCCATCAATGACAATTATGACAGTCTCAAGGGAAAGAATCAGGCAGACGAAATCATTATCCCATTTAAGAATTTAATCAATGATGCTTATTGTCGTGACATTTCTATTAAGATCAGGAGTAATCTTGAGATTAAGAGGAAAAAAGGTGAGTGCGTGACTCCGTTTGTAGCATTTGGATACAGGAAGACAAAGACAGATAAGCATAAATTAGAGATTGACCCATCTGCAGGCAGTGTAGTACAGGATATTTTTAAGATGAAGCTGCGGGGAATGAGTCAGGATGCGATCGCTAATCGTTTAAATAAACTGGGTATTCTTTCCCCATTTGAGTATAAAATCAGCAGTGGCAGTCATTATGAAACTGGCTTCCGGCAGAAAGAACAGGCACTTTGGAGTTCCGTTACAGTCCGTAGGATACTGGAAAACGAGGTTTATATCGGAAATCTTGTGCAGGGAAAAAGGACAACACCGAACCATAAAGTGAAGCAGACTTATGTGAAACCGGAAGATGACTGGATCCGGATTGAGAAAAATCATGAGCCACTGGTGAGTGATCGTGATTTTGAAATTGTTCAGAGACTTCTGGGCATGGATACACGTACTTCACCTGACCAAAAGCAGGTATATCTGTTATCCGGAATTGCTGTATGTGCGGATTGTGGTGCACCTATGACAAGAAAGGTTTCCACAGTGGCAGGAAAAAAATATGCTTATTATCTATGTTCCACAAATAAAGAAACAAAACGCTGTTCCAGTCACAGAATACCGGAAAAGGATCTGGAAGATGCCGTACTGGTGATGTTGAAACAGCATATCCAGAACATCCTGCACCTGAAAAGAGTCCTGGAATTTGTTGGTACTGTGCCATTTCAGGAGATCAATATGAAGAAGCTGCAGGACAGGCTGGAGAAGAAAAAACAGGAGACAGAACGCTGTAAGGAGTTACGGATGATGCTCTATTCGGATATGAAAGAGGGCATTGTATCAAAAGAAGACTATGTTGAGCTTCATGCAGCCTATGGAAAGAGGCTTAGAAATGCGGAAGAGAGTATCCGTGCGATCCAGAAAGAAATGGATAGTGAGCTGGAAAAAGCAGACAAAGCCAATACCTGGCTGGATTATTTTGTGAAATATCAGGATATTGAAGAATTGTCCCGCACTGTGGTGGTAGAACTGATCAAGCAAATCAGAGTATATGATAAAAAGAATATAGAGATCACTTTTGATTTTGATGATTGTTATCAGACATTGCTGAATCAATTACCGTCTATAGGAGTTGATACGGTAATAGATGATGATAATAATCTGCAGGTCAAGGTAAAGGAGGTTGTATAAAATGGCACGAAAGAGCAGGAAAAACATTCCGGAAGTAGTCAGCAGTGCAACCGTCCAGACAGAGGTGAGCAGACCGTTCCGGGCAGGATTGTATGCCAGAATTTCAATGGAAACAGAAGAAACATTGGAAAGAGGAACGATAGAAACCCAGGTGGAATTGATGAAAAACTTTGTAGCAGATACGGAAGATATTTCGGTTGCGGAAGTTTATAAGGACTCAGACTATTCAGGTACAAATTTTGACCGTCCTGGATTTGTACAGATGATGGAAGATATCAAGCATGGAAAAATCAATTGTGTTATTGTAAAAGATTTGTCCAGACTTGGAAGAAATTATGTCGAAACCAGCAATTATATAGAGCGAGTATTCCCGTTTTTCCATGTAAGATTCCTGGCTGTGACAGATGATTTCGATTCCTTCAGAGAGGGTGTGGATCTTACAGTTCCACTGAAGAATATTATCAATGAGTTCTATTCGAAAGACCTTGCCAAAAAGAGCAGCAGCGCAAAAAAAGCTCTTTGGAAAAAAGGAAAATTTACAAGTGCCTGGGAACCGTATGGTTACAGAAAGTCAGAAGAAGACCATCATCAGCTGATTGTTGATGAAGAAGCTGCAGACCATCTGAAAAGTATATTTTCTATGTATATGGATGGCAGGAACTATAGTGATATTGCAAGACTGCTCAATAAAGATGGAGTTTTATCACCGACTTTACAGAGAAAATTCTATAAAACCGGTGAAAAGCCGCTTCCGGAGTCAAAACCCTGGAACAATTATGAAGTGAAACGAGTTCTTCAGGATGTTCATTGCACAGGTGATTCTGTATTTGGAAAATATCAGCAAAGTGTTTTTCAGGGAAATAAACAGAGAAACCGACCAGAGAGTGAATGGCTGTATGTGGAGAACACACATGAAGGAATTATAGATAGAGAATTGTTTCAGCAGGTACAATCTAAAATACAGGAATATACGGAAGCGTATAAGAAGAAACATCAGCAGAACAATGGGGCTATTAGAAACCATAATTTCTATACAGGAAAGATATGGTGTGGAGGCTGTGGCAACCGTATGACGTTGTCCAGAGAAAGAAATGGTACATTCTTTTATATCTGCGGAGCCAATACTAACCATAAATCCGGGGGAAAGCAATGCAAAGGGCACAGAGTCAGAAAAGAATATGTGGATGATGATGTGCTTCGCCTGATCCAAACGCATATGAAAACCGTATTGGACACAGAAAAAATGATTCGGGAAATGAATGCAGCTTCCAAAAACCAGACACAGTACCTGCTTTTGGATAAAGAAGTGGGGAAACTTCGACGGGAACTGAGCCGTATCAGTAAGCGTAAATCGGATTTATATGAAGATTACTCGGAACGTTTGATTACAGAAGAAGAGTACATACAGTTTTCTCGGATCTATTCCAATGAAATTGAGAATATCAAGAGCCGTCTGGACACAGTATTGGCGGCACAGGTTCGGTATTCCCAGGATTACCACATTGAAGAAGGCTGGGGAAATGTGATACATACTTATATGTCAAAGCGTAAGTTGACAAAAGAAATGGCAGATGCCTTTGTGGATTCAATTATTATCCATGGTAAGTATGATTATGAGATCAAGCTGGTATATGACGATCAGTTTGCAGATTTACAGAAATTAAAGAAAGAGAAGGAGGCGCAGTCAAGATGACAGATCATAGAAAAACAGCTGTTTATATCCGTTTATCCGCAGAAGATGACAATGTAGATGGCAGAGCCAAAAAAGAGAGCGACAGTGTAACTTCTCAGAGAATTCTGTTAAAATCATTTGTGATTGATCAGCTGGGTGTAGCTGAGGCTGCTATCCTGGAATATGTGGATGACGGTGTCAGCGGCACTCATTTTAAACGGCAGGGATTTCAACAGCTGCAGGATGACATGAAAAGCGGAGAAATCGGCTGTGTAGTTGTAAAAGACTTTTCCAGATTTGGAAGAGACTATCTGGAAGTTGGATTTTATATTGAATATATTTTTCCACTTCTACAGATACGATTTATTTCGATTAATGACAGCTATGACAGTGCAGCAAGCAGCGGAATGACTGGTGGAATGAATGTGGCATTGCAGAATCTGGTATACAATATGTATAGCCTGGATTTGTCCAAGAAAATTTCATCAGCATTGCAGACAAGAACGAGAAATGGTACACGCCTTCCGGTAAATGCCAGATATGGCTATAAAAAAGGAAAAGATGGAAGGCTGGAAGTAGATCCGGAGGCTGCAAAAGTTGTGAAAATGATTTTTAAAATGGCAGCGGAAGGAACAAGTTTTGCAGATATTACAAGGGAATTGAACAGACAGGCGATTGCCACTTGTGATGAGCAGAAATTATCAAGAGGGGACCAGGTGCAGTTCCAGAGGTTTGACACGATCAAAAAGAAACACTGGAGCCCTACGACAGTAGCGGCAATTGTCCGGGATGAGATTTATATTGGAACCAGAATCTGGGGAAAAACACGTTGCAGTATGCATACCGGTCATAAAGCAGTTCTGAATGATGAAACAGAATGGGTTCGCCTGGAAAATCATCATACGGCAATTATAGACAGGGAATTGTTTGAAAAAGCAAATGAAATGCATCCGAAAAAGAAGAGAAGTGTTGCGGAATCACGCACCAATTTTATTCTGGAAAGGCGTAAAAAACAGCCGGCATTACTGATATGTGCCAACTGTGGGCATTCTTTACTAAAAGAAACGGAGCATCTGCTAAAATGCTCAGATGCTCGAACCAATGGAGATCCTGTGTGTCGAAGTCTGGTGATCCGACGGGAACCGCTGGAGGAGAATATCCTTGGGCTTGTTCATCAGTATGCAGCGTCAATGTTGGAAAAAGAAAAGAAAGTATCTTCCAACAGGCAATGCGACTACAAAGAGATCAATACCGCAGAATTGCAAAAACAGAGCCGACAGTTGACCTCGGAAAAGATGAAACTCTATGATGATTACAAAGATGGTCGTATAGATCGTGATTCGTATAAGCAGAGAGCTGGAAAGATAAGTGGACAGCTGGATGAAATAAAACGAAAGATTGAAGATGCGGAGAATAGCAAAAAGCTTCTTGAACAAAATGAACTTTCTGATAAAATAAAACTAAAAGATTTCTTGGGAATTCAGAAGTTCGATACAGAGAAGCTGCGTGAGATTATCAAGGTGATCCGTGTTCATAGTCAGGATGAAATTGAAATCGAATGGAATTTTGACGATATTTTTTCGGAACAGAGATAACTTGAGCAGGACAAGAATGACTTATCAGAAGATAATAAAGGTGCTGGGACTACCTGATGGAAGCGTCAGATAGTCTTCGGCAGAAAAAAATAAAATTTTTTTGTCCTATACTTGACACATCCACACGTATTTCGGCACACATTTGCAACAAGGGCCATTGAGTCAGGCATGAAGCCGCAGACGCTTAAGGCGATTATGGGACATAGCTCATTGTCTATGACAATGGATTTGTACAGCCATGTAATGCCGGACACGAAAGCGACAGAAATGGAATTGATAGCAGTAGCATTTTAACGGGGCAGGCCAGCGGGTCTGCCTTTTTGTTAACATTTAGAATAGTACAAAAAAAGTACAAAATTGCATGGTTAATGATAAACAGCGATAAAAAAACAACCCCGCACAAACCAGCGTTTTTGCAGGGGAATAAACAATCATAAACTTATATAAATAGGTAGCTATATAAGTTTTGTTTTACGAGTGGAAGGTCTCGAACACTCGGTTTGAATCAGCCCATAAGACCTTATTTTTCAGGGCTTTGGAACGAGTAGTAGTATACCACATGGCATGGAGAAAATCAAGAAATACCCAGGACGAAAACCTGCTAGCACAATTTCGTACAACAGTGATTGATAATGCCGCATATATTTGCTACAATTTTATTGGTAGAACATGCAGAAAAAAGAATTAAATATATTGTGCTCATGCATGAAGCAGCAGGATCACTAACAGTAAAGACTTAAAGCAGGATTAGTAGGAGGCGGCATTATGAAATTAGGAATAGTAGGAAGCAATTTTATCAGCGACTGGCTGATTGAGGCGGCCGGGCAGGTACCGGAGGCGGAGATTTGTGCGGTATACTCAAGGAAGCAGGAGACCGGGGATGCATTTGCAGGCAGGCACGGGATACCAAATGTATATACAGATTACGATAAATTTTTGGAATCGGAGATTGACGCTGTGTATATCGCCACACCAACGTATGCACATTGCGGGCAGGCTATTGAGGCGATGAAGCACAAAAAGCATGTCCTGTGCGAAAAGATTCTGGCTGTTAATGAGAGAGAAGCAGCGGCAATGTTTACCTGTGCAGAGGAAAACGGAGTCGTCCTTCTGGAGGCGATGCGCCCGGATTTTGACCCGGCTTATAACCTGATCAGGGAACATCTTCCGAAGATCGGAAAGCTGCGCAGGGTGACGGCAGAATACTGCCAGTACTCTTCTCGTTATGATAAGTTCAGGCAGGGAGAGGTTCTGAATGCCTTTAACCCGGAGCTGTCAAACGCGGCGATTATGGATATTGGGGTATATTGTATTCACACACTGGTCAGAATGCTGGGAATGCCGAAAGAAATAAAAGCGATTTCCACCAAATTAGAAAATGGCTTTGAGGGGAGCGGTATTGTCCTTATGCAGTATGATGACATGATGGCTGAGGCTGTTTATTCAAAGATTACCGATTCTGTGAATCCTGGTATATTCCAGGGAGAAGAGGGAAGTATTCTTATATATGGCATTGCGATGCCGCAGTCTATGGAAATTGTATACAGAGACGGGAAAAGGGAAGCGATTCCCTACACACCGGCTCCAAACAATATGGTATATGAAGTCAGGGAATTTGTAAGGCTTGCGCAGGAAAAATGCAGCGGGCATCCTTATCGAAAGTATTCACTGGATACACTGTGTGTTACGGATGAAGCCAGAAGACAGAACGGGATTGTATTTCATGCGGATTCAGTGTTATAATAGTACCAGTGTGTAATAAAAGGAAAAATTTGATGGAATAAGGAGTATTTGGTATGGATTTAGTTACAATTCGGGAATTATTTAAAAACAAAGAGAAATATCTGGACAAGAAAGTGACAGTTGGGGGATGGATTCGCAGTATTCGTGATTCAAAGACGTTTGGATTTATCGTGGTCAATGACGGTTCTTATTTTGAACCGCTGCAGATTGTGTACCATGACAGTATGGAGAATTTTGAAGAAATCTCTAAGCAGAATGTAGGCGCAGCCATTATTGTTACAGGAACTTTAGTCGCTACACCACAGGCTAAGCAGCCGTTTGAGATTCAGGCAGACGAGGTGGAGATTGAGGGGACCTCAGCACCTGACTATCCGTTACAGAAGAAACGTCATAGTTTCGAATATCTCAGAACGATTTCTCATCTCCGTCCAAGGACAAATACATTTCAGGCGGTGTTCAGAGTGCGCTCTATGATTGCATATGCTATTCACCAGTTTTTCCAGGACAGAGGCTTTGTCTATGTGCATACGCCTCTTATTACGGGTAGTGACTGTGAGGGAGCGGGTGAGATGTTCAGAGTGACTACCCTGGATATGGACAATGTGCCGAAGAATCCGGACGGAACGGTAGACTACAGCCAGGATTTCTTTGGGAAAGAGACAAGCCTGACTGTTAGCGGGCAGCTGAACGGGGAGACATTTGCCCAGGCGTTCAGGAGCATTTATACTTTCGGACCTACTTTCCGGGCGGAGAACTCTAATACCACACGCCATGCAGCTGAATTCTGGATGATCGAGCCGGAGATTGCATTTGCAGATCTGGATGATAACATGGATCTGGCCGAGTCAATGTTGAAATATGTGATTTCTTATGTACTGGAGAATGCGCCGGAGGAAATGAACTTCTTTAATTCTTTTGTGGACAAGGGGCTGCTGGACAGGCTGAAAAACGTGATAAACTCGGATTTTGCGAGAGTAACATATACCGAAGCGGTAGAACTTCTAGAGAAAAATAATGATAAGTTTGAATATAAAGTAAAATGGGGCACAGACCTGCAGACAGAACATGAGCGTTATCTGACAGAAGTGGTGTACAAGCGCCCGGTATTCGTAACAGACTATCCGAAAGAGATCAAGGCATTTTATATGAAGCTCAACGAGGACGGGAAAACGGTGGCAGCAGTTGACTGTCTGGTGCCGGGAATCGGTGAAATCATCGGAGGCAGCCAGAGGGAAGACGATTATGACAAGCTGATTCAGAGAATGAAGGAGATGAATCTTGAGGAAGAGGATTACAAGTTCTATCTGGATCTGAGAAAATATGGTTCAACCAGACATGCGGGGTTTGGCCTCGGATTTGAAAGATGCGTCATGTATCTTACCGGAATGTCCAATATCCGCGATGTTGTACCATTCCCGAGAACTGTAAATAACTGCGAACTGTAGATTTTATTTCCACAAGGGCTGTGGGCCGTCGATCCTATAGCCTGCCGGGATGCCAATATTAGATATTTATTGCCCAGCCGCCTGCGGCGGGGGAAGATGGATTGAGGACGTAACAGACCGGTCATTGTTACGTCCTCAAGTCACTTTTTAACAGTATGTTATTATATGGAGGTACCTATGAAATTTATCCACATTGCCGACACTCATCTGGGAGCGCAGCCCGATGCAGGGACTGCTTATAGTGCGGGACGCGCCCGGGAACTATGGGATACTTTTTCACAGGTGGTTACACTGTGTGAGGAAGAGCAGACAGATGTACTGCTTATAGCCGGGGATCTGTTCCACAGGCAGCCGCTTCTGCGGGATCTGAAGGAAGTAAACTATCTGTTCTCCACATTATCACATACAAAGGTAGTTCTTATTGCAGGAAATCACGATTTTATGAAAAAGGGCTCTTATTACCGGACTTTCCAGTGGAATGAAAATGTGTATCCACTGCTGGGGGAAAGGATGGGATATGTGCTGCTGCCTGACCTGGATCTGGCGGTGTACGGGTTCAGTTATCACGCCAGGGAGATCCGGGAAGAGCGCTGTAATGTGAGGGCCGGGGGACATGCACGATATGAGATTCTCCTGGCTCATGGCGGTGACGAGAAGCATGTTCCACTCAAAAAAGAGGACCTGGAGGCCTCCGGGTTTGATTATATCGCGCTGGGGCATATCCATAAGCCTCAGGCCCTGATCAAGAACTTTGCGGTATTCGCGGGAGCTCTTGAACCTGTGGATAAAAATGATACGGGGCAGCATGGTTTTGTGCGCGGAGAAATAACAGAACAGGGAGTCCGTGTGGAGTTTGTCCCGTGTGCGGTAAGGGAATACATTCATCTGGCGCTGCGCGTGAATGAGCGGATGACGAATGGGAGTGTGAAAGACTATATCCGGGAGACGGTGGAGAAAAGAGGTACGCAGAATCTTTATAAATTTATTCTCCGGGGCCTGAGGGATCCGGATGTAGAGTTTGAAACAGAATACATGGATTTTTACGGGAATATTATAGAGATTGAGGATGAGACTTGTCCTGCATATGATTATCAGGCGCTTTATGAGGAAAACAGGGATAATGTGCTGGGAAACTATATAGAAGAATTTTTGGGATGTGAAGAAGGAAGTGTGGAACATCAGGCACTACAGGCAGGTGTGCAGGCACTTCTGGAGAATAGTCTGTCCTGATCCGGAGAGAGTTGAAGAGTATGGTAATTAAAGAGTTGTATTTGGAGAATTTTGGGAAGTTTTCAGATAAGCATTTTTACATAGAGGAAGGAATCCATGTTTTTTACGGAGAAAATGAATATGGCAAATCTACGGTCTATGCATTTATAAAGGCAATGCTTTTCGGCATGGAAAGAGGGCGCGGACGTGCCGCTCAAAATGATGGGTTCAGCAGATACGAGCCATGGGTTAACCCCAATTACTATGCCGGATCTATGCGGTTTTCCATAGCGGGAAAAAACTTCTTTCTGGAACGGAAGTTTGACAGATATACAAAGAGTGCGGGCCTTGTCTGTGAAGATGATGGGGAAGAATTATCTGTGGATGACGGAGACCTGGACATGCTTTTGGGTAAAATGACGGCCGAATCTTTTGAGAATACTGCGGCCGTGGGACAGCTTAGCGCAAAACCAGGGCAGGGTCTGGCAGAAGAATTGAAAAATTATGCGGCAAATTATTATGAGACAGGAAGCAGTACCGTTGACCTTGGAGGCGCCCTGGAGACTCTTCGCCGGCGCAGAAAAGCTGCGGAACAGGAAATCAGGTCCCTTCGGGAAATGCAGGAAACAAAAAAGGATACAATACGGCAGGAATGCCAGTATGTATCTGAGGATGCCGGGAAACTGCAGAGAGAACTGGAAGAAAATCAAAAGATATTGAAAAGTTTACTGGATGAAAACGCTGAAGATTACGAGGGTAGAGGGCATTTACGCAAAGAGCACCTCCCGGCTGATTCATTAGAAACGATTTCGTTTACGGAAGATGAAGCAGAGAATCACGAGGCAGACCAATATAAAAACTTGATAGCAGTGGGTGGATTAGGAATTGCTGCCGGGGGATTGGGACGGCTCTGGAGCGTACTTGCCGGCAGTGGAGAAGTATTTGCCGGAGGCGGGGCGATCTCCGTTCTGTCATGGATTTTTCTGGCCGCAGGACTGCTGCTTCTCTGTACCGGTGCTGTAAAGTATGGAAAGTACAGGGTGCAGAGCAGCAAGAGGCGAAATGCCGGGCAAAGAGTGGTCACCCGCCAGGAGTATACGGAAAACGATTACGAAAAGAAACGCCAGATCGAAGAGAACAGGCAGAAACTGGAGTGGGAAAATCAAAGAATCAAAGCACAATGGAAAGAGAAGCAGGTAAGATTCCAGAATTTACAGGAGCAGCTGGCCGAGCTGGAAATGCCGGATAAAAGAATCAAAAACCTGCAGAACTGGGGCGCTGCACTGCTGCTTGCCGAGGAAAAGATGATTCAGGCATCCCGTAATATGACGCAGGGGTTTGGGAACATTTTAAATCAAAAAGCATCGAAGATATTAGAACAAATAACCGGCGGAAGGTATACAAAACTTCTTGCAGATGAAAATCTGAACCTGACCTTATTTGAAGGCGGGCGGCGGATACCGGTGGAGAGGGTATCGCGTGGAACCATAGAACAGGTATACTTCGCACTTCGTATGGCAGCCGTGGACATGCTCTATGAAGAACCGCTGCCTGTGATTTTTGACGACGCATTTGCATGTTATGACGAAAAAAGATTAAAATCTACTTTAAAATGGTTGAGTGAACAGCAAAGACAAGTTATAATATTTACTTGTCAAAAGCGTGAACAAGAAATTGTAAAACAATTCTGATAACGGAGTGCAAAAGGGTCAGACCCCTTTGAAAGGAAGATATAGATGAAGATAGAGTTGCCGAGAAAAGTGATTATGATTATCAATAATCTGCAGCTGCATGGCTATGAGGCTTTTGCGGTGGGCGGATGTGTTCGTGATTCTATTCTCTGCCGCAAACCTGAGGACTGGGATATCACGACTTCTGCCAGGCCGGAGGAGATTAAACGGCTTTTTAGAAGGACGGTAGACACGGGGATTGAACATGGTACTGTGACAGTGATGATTGGCAGGGAAGGGTTCGAAGTGACCACATACCGGGTTGACGGACTTTATGAGGACAGCAGGCATCCGAAAGATGTGACTTTTACGACCAGCCTGGAGGAGGATCTGCGGCGCAGGGACTTTACGATTAATGCGATGGCTTATAATGACGAGGTGCGTCTTGTCGATGTGTTCGGGGGGATGCGGGATCTGAACCACCACTTGATCCGATGTGTGGGCGACCCGATGGAGCGGTTTTCGGAAGATGCGCTTCGGATTCTGAGGGCGGTCAGATTTTCCGCCCAGCTGGCTTTTCCAATTGAGAAGAATACCGCGCAGGCGGTGCGAGAGCTTGCGCCTACCCTTCAAAATATCAGTGCAGAGCGGATCCAGGTGGAATTGGTGAAGCTGCTCATGTCCGATCATCCGGATCTGATTCAGGATGCATATGAATTGGGGATTACGAAGGTCATTCTGCCGGAATGGGATGCTATGGTCGGTGTGGAACAGAGAACACGGCACCATAAGTATGACGTGGCAGGCCACACCCTCCAAGCCCTGAAAAATGTTAAGAAGGATAAAATTCTCCGTCTGACTATGCTGTTCCACGATATGGGAAAACCTTCCATGAAGACAACCGATGAAAAGGGGGTGGATCATTTCAAGGGGCACGCGCTTGTCAGTGAGGAGATCGCGCGCAGTGTGCTGCGGCGCCTCAAGTTCGACAATGACACCGTGAAAAAGGTGACCAGACTCGTCTGTTATCATGATTACCGGATCGAAGCCACCCCGCCGAATGTCCGCCGGGCGATGAACCGGATCGGGGTAGAACTTTTTCCCTATTATCTGGCTGTGCGCATGGCAGACGTGAAGGCACAGAGCCCATACAAGCGCCGTGCCAAGATTGAAAATATTGTGGCTATGCGGGAAATATACCAGGAGACGCTCATCAATGATCACTGTGTGACTCTCAGGCAGCTTGCGGTCAGTGGAAGAGATCTGATGAATCTGGGGATGCAGCCGGGAAAGCAGATGGGAGATATGCTGAATGAGCTGTTGGAGCTGGTATTGGATGAACCGGAGATGAACGAAAAAGAAAAATTATGTAATTACGTCAAAGAAAAACAAGGCATATAGCATACTCGGGCTGTCCCTTTCATACATTAGAAAGAGTCAGAATCGTAGAATCAGGGGGCAGCCATGAGAGAGTATGAATTAGAAGTCTTGGAACAATATGATATAGAAGTGAAAGGCACCCGCAAAATAAGGGGTGCGTTTTTTTGCGACACGAAAGAGGGCACTATGCTGTTGAAAGAAGCGGACGTTTCAGACAGGCGTGCCCCTTTGCTTTATGCCGTTCTGAGCAGCCTGGAAAAGGCGGGATATCCCAATGTTGATATCCCGGTCTATAACAAAGAAGGCCAGCTGGTCAGCGTATCCCGGGATGGTTCCAGGTACATGCTGAAAAAATGGTTTTCCGGCAGGGAATGTGATGTTAAAAAAGAATTCGAGATCCTGCAGGCATCCAGGAACCTGGCAGATCTGCATTGCAGGATGCAGTGGCAGGAATTGTGTGATCCGGAAGAAGAAGCGGTGATACGGCCGCCAACGGGCCGGCATCTGCAGGAAGAGTTTGTGCGCCATAACAGGGAACTAAAAAAAGTGCGCGCATTTATACGTAATAAAGTTTCAAAAGGTGCATTTGAGTTTCTATTTCTGGAATATTTTGACCGGATGTACTCGCAGGCGGAGCAGGTGGTCAAAAGACTGAAAAATTCCGGATATGACAGCTTGTACCAGGAAAGCATAGAACATCACAGGCTTGTGCATGGAGATTACAATTATCATAACGTCCTGCTGACCTCAAACGGGCTGGCAACGACAAATTTTGAGCATTTCAGGATTGATGTGCAGGCCCAGGATCTCTATTATTTTCTGCGGAAAGTCATGGAAAAACATCAGTGGCAGGAAGCCCTTGGCCAGTCTATGCTGGATGCCTATCAAAGCATCAGGAAGCTGGACGCAAGAGAGTTGGAATATATCGCCCTGTGCCTAGCCTACCCGGAGAAATTCTGGAAGACTGCGAACACATATTACCATTCTAATAAGGCCTGGATACCTGAAAAAAATGTGGAAAAATTACAGACAGCTATCACCCAGACGGAAGAAAAACTGCGGTTTTTAGAAAATATATTTACTTTCATTTTATAGGCGCCTGTTGTATAATAAGGACATACTATTAAGGCAGGAGGTACCAGTATGGATTACAAAGAGAGATACAATGAGTGGTTGTCAAACCCATATTTTGATGCAGATACGAAGGCGGAACTGGCGAGTATCGGGGAAGATGAGAATGAGATAAAGGAACGTTTTTACACAGATCTTGAATTTGGTACGGCTGGCCTGCGCGGCATTATCGGCGCAGGTACCAACCGTATGAATATTTATACAGTAAGAAAGGCCACACAGGGGCTGGCGAATTATATTATGAAGAGCGGAAATGCCGCAAAGGGTGTGGCGGTTGCCTATGATTCCCGCCGGATGTCACCGGAGTTCGCGGATGAGGCAGCGCTCTGCCTGGCGGCAAATGGGATCAAGTCCTATGTATTTGAGTCCCTGCGTCCAACTCCGGAACTGTCTTTTGCAGTGAGGAAACTGGGATGCATAGCGGGAATCAATATTACAGCAAGCCATAATCCACCGGAATACAATGGATACAAGGTATACTGGGAAGACGGCGCACAGATTACGCCGCCTCATGACAAGGGAATTATGGATGAGGTAAAGGCTGTAGAAGACTATACAACCATGAAGACGATGACACTGGACGAAGCAAAGGCAGCAGGACTTTACGAAGTAATCGGTGCAGAAATCGATGATGCATATATTGCAGAGCTGAAAAAGCAGGTATTGCACCAGGATGCCATCGATGCTGTTGGCAAAGAACTAAAGATTGTGTACAGCCCGCTGCACGGAACCGGAAACATACCGGCGCGCCGTATTTTAAAGGAACTTGGATTCGAGAATGTTTACGTAGTAAAAGAACAGGAACTGCCGGACGGCGAATTCCCTACCGTATCTTACCCGAACCCGGAAGCTGCGGAGGCATTTGATCTGGGGTTGAAACTGGCCAAAGAAATCGATGCAGATATTGTGCTTGCAACAGATCCGGATGCGGACAGGCTTGGCGTCCGTGTGAAGGACAAGAATGGGGATTATCATACTCTGACAGGGAATATGTCAGGCTGTCTGCTCGCGGATTATGAGATCGGACAGCGCAGAGAATTAAAGGGACTTCCGGATGATGGATATCTGATTAAGACGATTGTTACCTCCAACATGGCAGACGCTATTGCTAACTATTACAACGCAGGCCTGATAGAAGTCCTGACTGGTTTTAAATTCATCGGACAGCAGATTCTCGGGTTTGAGACAAGCGGTAAGGGAGAATATTTATTCGGATTTGAAGAAAGTTATGGCTGCCTGATTGGTACCTATGCAAGGGATAAGGATGCAATTGTAGCTACAATGGCTCTCTGCGAGGCGGCAGCATATTACAAAACAAAAGGAATGAATCTGTGGGATGCGATGATTGCGATGTATGACCGTTACGGATATTACAAAGATGATATCCAGTCCATCACGCTTAAGGGGATCGAAGGCCTGGCGAAGATCCAGGAGATCCTGGAGACGCTCCGCAAGAATCCTCCGACAGAGATTGCAGGTTATAAAGTCCTCAAAGCCAGAGATTACAAGGCGGATACCATTAAAGATATGGAGACTGGGGAAGTCACAGCAACCGGTCTGCCAAATTCCAACGTGTTGTATTATGATCTGACAGACGATGCATGGCTGTGTGTAAGGCCATCTGGAACAGAGCCGAAGGTGAAGTTCTATTACGGTGTAAAGGGGACATCTCTTGAAGATGCGGATGCTGTTTCAGAAAAAATGGGTAAAGAAGTCCTTGCAATGATTGACAAGATGATGTAACATATCGTGTCAGGGATAATTTTCCAACTAAAAACCGGGCCTTGGAAATGTTAAAAAAGCCTAAAAAAGTGCCCAAAAACGCGGGAATGCCGGAAAAATCCTTGACAAAAATATGGGAAACAGTTATAACAGTACATAAGGGCTGATCATGTGAACGCCAGTACATGAGCGCCTTTATTAAACTGTTAGAATATTATATTCTAGTACAATAAAGAGGAGGAATTTATCCATGAACAAAACAGAATTAGTAGCAGCTATTGCAGAAAAGGCAGAAATCTCCAAGAAAGACTCTGAAAAAGCACTGAAGGCATTCATCGATGTGGTATCCGATCAGTTAAAAAAAGGCGATAAAGTACAGTTAGTTGGTTTTGGTACATTTGAAGTAAGCGAAAGAGCAGCAAGAGAAGGAAGAAATCCTCAGACTGGCAAGACAATGAAGATTGCAGCTTGTAAAGCACCTAAGTTCAAAGCTGGCAAGGCTTTAAAGGATGAAGTTAACGCTTAATTGTAATGGATCAATAAGAGATAAACATACAGAGAGCACTTATGATGTACGCATTGTAAGTGCTTTCTTTTCTCTTTGAAGAGTAAGATGCATAAAGATGAATGAAAATAAAGTGAGATTACATGAAATCTATTCATAAGCAAGAAAGGAAAAAGAAATGCGGTTAGATAAGTTTTTGAAAGTGTCCAGGCTGATCAAAAGACGAACTGTGGCTAATGAAGCCTGCGATGCGGGGCGTGTGCTTGTAAACGGAAATGTTGCCAAAGCATCACTGCAGGTTAAGCCGGGGGACGTCATTGAGATCCAATTTGGCACCAAGACTGTGAAGGCGGAGGTGCTTCAGCTGCAGGATACGACAAAAAAAGAAGAAGCAAAAGAGCTGTTCCGGTATCTGTAAAAGGAACAGACGGCGAAAGCGCCAGGGATCTTCCGCGGGCGTACATATTTTGATACAACCCCTCATATATATAGTGAAGAGTTCTATAGAAAAGCAAAGTTGAAGGGGGAAAGTGTATGGAAGAGCGGCAAATGCCCAAGGCGCATAAACTCGTTGTAAATAACAGAAAGACAAGTATGGTCACAGGTGTCCTGGATGTTCTTTCTTTTGATTTAAATGAAATCCTGCTGGAGACGGAACAGGGCATGCTGATGGTTAAAGGAACCGATCTGCATGTGAACCGTCTCAGCGTAGAAAAGGGAGAAGTGGATCTGTCAGGCAATATCGACAGCATTGCATATTCCAGCGTAAATCAGGCCGGCCGGCAGAATGAAAATTTCTTTGCAAAACTGTTTAAGTAGGCACGCCTATGATGCTGGGAATCGGAAAAGAAGCGATTATATTTTTTTACGCGGGGCTGTCCGGGATAGTGATACTTTTCAGCTACCAGATACTCAGGTTGATGAGGCGTCTCATACCTCACCATATCGTGGTTGTAAATCTGGAAGATCTGCTGTATTGGCTTGGAGTGAGCGTGTATCTGTTCCGACAGATGTATATGACAACATTTGGTAGTATAAGGTGGTTCTTCATACTAGGTGTGGTATGCGGAATAGTGCTGGCGAATTTCATACTCTCAATTGCGAAAAAAATATACGGGAAAATGAAGAAAAGCCTTGAAAAAAGAAAGAAAAACCGATAGAATGAATTTATTAAGCAGGGGTGTTTAATAAGATGATAAGTTGGGTGAGTATGAATGGCAAATAAGAAATCTACAGGGACGCATCGGCGCAAAAGCCGTAAGCGGAGCTCTGGTTTTGGTTATCATCGGCGCAGTGCAGCCTTAATTACTATGATATTAGTATTACTGGGATGTGTGCTGACGGTGAATGCAGTGACCCTGCAGGCCAAGAACAAGAGCTATAAGCAACAGGAGGCAGAGCTGAAAGCTCAGATCAATGAGCAGAAAGAGCGCGCCGAAGAGATAAAAGAATACGAAGAGTATGTTAAGACAGACGAGTACATAAAAGAAGTTGCTGAAGAGAAGCTGGGTCTTGTTGACCCCAATGAGATTATATTTAAACCGGCTCAATAACAATACTACGAAAGATAAGCTCCAGGAGAATTCCTGGAGCTTTTGTCGTGGTATAGAATATTCCGGCGGATATACCGTATTGCCACAAGCCGGCGGGGGAGATGCGCAATACGGCAGATACCGCAGAGATTGGTTTCTGAAACGAAACTCATATTTATGTTTTACAGAAAATACGAAGAATAGGAGGGGAAAGCATGGAAGAAGGACAAGTATTACATTCCAGCCCCTATGTGGCCCAGATTGAAAAATTTGCAGATTCCCTGAAACAACTGTCCCACACATTTTTAAAACTGGAAGAAAAGAAAAAAACATTCAGCAGCGAAGAAATAGAAGAAATGTTCGAGAAAGTGAAAGGAAAAGTCTGCAAAAACTGTGAAAAGTGTTCCTGGTGCTGGGGAGAGAATTTTGTTCACACCTACCAGATGGGATACGAGATACTGTCGGCAGTGGACAGTTATGGCAATGAACTGAACACGGAGACAAAAAGAAAGCTGCAGCAAAGGTGTATTATGGCTCCCAGATTTCTGCGGGAGATGCTGGAGGCTTTCCATGAAGCGCGGCAGAATATGATCTGGATTAACAGGATTGCCCAGAGCCGGGAAGGGTGTGCCGTGCAGATGGATACATTTGCAGATATGATCCGCAGTACGGCAAAAGAGCTGGAGGACAGCATGTTTACGGACGAGCGTCTGGAGAAGAAGATCAGCGCGCACCTGAAACGGAAAGGAATACGGGTATTATACACGAACTTTTTTATGAACCGCGAAGGAAAGTATGAGGTGCATATAACCGCCCGGGCCATGCAGAATGAATGCGTCACAACAAAGGAGCTGGTCAGGGGCGTATCAGAAGTAATGGGGCGGCGGTTCGTATTGGACGGAGCCCACTGCCAGATGCTGGGGAGAGACTACACAACCGTAGTATGCATGGAAGGCCCCGCATTCTATACATTGCAGGGAGTTGCGCGGATTGGAAAAGGCTGTAGCCAGATATCAGGAGACAACTTCATGATGATGGAGCTGTCCGGAGGCCGTCAGGGAGTTGCCTTATCGGACGGCATGGGTTCCGGAGAAAAAGCGTGCCGTGAAAGTACGCTCGTAATTGAGCTTCTGGAGGAGCTGCTGGAAGCCGGATTTCCGGAAAAAACCGCCATCCAGATGATCAACACAACCTTGGTTATGGGGAGAGAAGAAATACATTTCTCCACAATAGATATGAGTGTATTTGACTTATACACAGGCACATGCGAATTAATAAAAGCAGGTGCGTCCTCCACCTTCATCAAAAAGAAGGACAAGGTAGAACACCTGAGTTCCACGAGTCTTCCAATCGGCGTACTGCACACCATAGAAATAGACTCCGTAAAACGTCAGCTGGAGGACGGCGATTTCGTCATCATGGTAACCGACGGCATCATGGATGCCCTCCCCGTAGGAGAGCAGGACATCCTGCTGGAGACAATCATACAGGGAACCGCCATGAATAACCCAAAAGAAATGGCACATCATATCCTCGAACAGGTACTGAACTGGAATGGGGACGCGGCGCCTATGGATGACATGACGGTCCTGGTAGTCGGCCTCTGGGAGTGCTAGGGGGCGAGCGGTATTAGGCGGAGGGGGGGCGCCTTGGGAAGCGGACATAGTGTCGTCTGGAAGCGGGGGATGACTGTAAGCTGGCGTAGTGTAAAAAAGCAGGAAAACCGGGGCAACCTGGACACATCACGGGAAGCCCTGATGGCTTCCCGCGTTGGGTCCAGGAATTTTTGTGATTCGGAATCACAAAAATTACCCCGGTTTTCCTGCTTTTTTACTTTACGCCAGCTAACAGCCATCCCACGCTTCTAGACGACACTATGTCCGCTTCCCAAGGCTTGGCGCATCCGGCCGTAATAGGCGCCCGCTTCGCGGGTTGCGCACGGACGGGGATGGCGGATGGCTGCAGCCTGCACGGGACGGTCCGGGCTGGGGCGGATTATTGCCGAGGGGTCAAGATGATTCACTGGCCCCGCCAGTGAATCCCCATCAAACTAATTTTCTTAGTAAAAGGATGAACATAGCCTGGCTGAAATGGGGAGGAGAATGCCGGGGAAGAAACGGGGAAGGGCACGGGAAGTGTAGAGCGCACGGTTTAGAAGTACTTACACCAAAGACACCGCCCGCGGGGGATGGGAAGTGATTTTCCAAAATCACTTCCCAGTACATCCTAAGGCGAGAAAGCATCAGGCTTTCTCGCTGCATGATGTACGTGCCCCCGCGGGCGGTGTCTTTGGCGTTAGTACTTCTCCGTAAGCGGGTCACTTCCCGTGCCCTTCCCCGTTTCTTCCCCGGCATCCTCCTCCCCATTTCAGCCAGGCGTACTCCCCCTTGCATTTCCCTCAAAAATTAGTTATAGTTTACTTATGGAAAAGGTTTTGGGGTTTATTGGGCGTTATCAGATGATTGTTAGTGGAGATAAGATTGTCGCAGGTATATCGGGCGGAGCGGATTCGGTATGCCTTCTTTTTGTGCTTCTGGAACTTCGTGAGGAGATGGGGATTGAGATTGTGGCTGTACATGTGAATCACGGGCTCCGCGGAGAGAATGCTAAGCGCGATGAGGTGTTTGTGCAGGAACTGTGCAGGAAACATGATGTAAAATGTGTGGTTTATCATGAAAATGTGGAATCAATTTCCAAAAAACGGAAACAATCTGTTGAGGAGGCCGGCCGTGTTGTGCGCAGGGAGGCTTTTGAGAGGACTTTGCTTGCGTGTGGGGGAACTAAAATTGCTATGGCTCATCATCAGAATGACAACGCGGAGACGCTCCTTATGAATCTGGCCCGGGGAACCGGGCTGAAAGGGCTTGGCGGGATTCAGCCTGTGGCGGGAAATATCATCCGTCCGCTGCTCTGCCTGAACCGCAGGGAGATCGAGCGGTTTGTGGAGGAGATTGGCTGCGGGTTCTGCCAGGATGAGACGAACGAGGAGGATGACTATACGAGAAACCGGCTGCGCCATCAGGTGATCCCTGTTCTGGAAGAACAAGTTAATGCGCAGGCCGTGCGCCATATGAATGAGGCGATGGAGCAGATACGCGGGCTGCAGGATTATATGGAGATGCAGACGGAGCAGGCTTATCAGGACTGCGCGGCCAAACAAAAGGACGGAGGCATTTGCATTTATGAAGCCGGATACCGGAAGCTTCACCGGGTGCTGCAGGGTCTTCTGATCAGAAGATGTTTGACTAGGGCCGCGGGCGCAGAAAGGGATATTACCATGGCGCATGTGGAAGCGGTGGCCGGACTGTTTGAGAAACAGACCGGCAGAAGCAGGGATCTGCCATATTCGGTGAAGGCCGTCAGGAATTATGACGGTGTTGTGCTGAAGAAGAAAACAGATGTGCAGAAAAAGGGTTTCTCCCCTATACAATTACGTGTACCAGGAATTACCCGGGTGCCGGAACTGAATCTGACGATATGCTGTAGTATACTGGAAAAATCGGTTGATTTTTCGGCAAAACAAGCACCCCAAAAAACCTACACGAAATGGTTTGACTATGATATAATAAAAGGTGACCTGATTATCAGGCCCAGACAGGGACGGGACAGCATCGTGATTGATAAAGACGGACGGAGCCAGAAGATCAAGTCCTATTTTATTAATGAGAAGATACCGTCCGAAGAGCGGGACTGCGTTCCGCTGATTGCAGATGAGAAGCAGATTATATGGATATTGGGGTATCGTATGAGCAGTGCCTGCCAGATAACCGTGCAGACGCACCGGGTGCTGGAGATAAAAGTAACGGAGGAAAAAAGTGATGTCAGAGAAGATTACGGTTTTAGTACCAGAAAAAGAAGTTGACGAAAGAATTGAATTTTTGGGGAAACAGATCAGCAAAGACTATGAAGGGCGGCAGGTGCACTTAATCTGCATCTTAAAGGGCGGCGCATTTTTTATGTGCGAGCTTGCCAAGAGGATTACCGTACCGGTATCCATCGATTATATGAGCGTAAGCAGCTATGGCAACAGAACATCATCCAGCGGAGTTGTACGTATTGCCAAAGACCTGGATGAGTCGATCGAGGGAAAGGATGTCCTGATTGTGGAGGATATCATTGATTCCGGAAGAACGTTGTACTATCTGATGGAAACTTTAAGACAGCGCCACCCAAAGAGCCTGCATCTGTGCACGCTTCTGGATAAGCCTGAAAGAAGAGAAAAAGACGTGAAAGTAGATTATGTAGGATTTGAGATACCGGACGAATTCGTAGTCGGCTATGGCTTGGACTACGCTCAGAAATATAGAAATCTGCCATATATAGGTGTGGTGGAAGGAGTAGAATAGGAAGGAGTACACACCATTGAACAACAAAAAGTATAAAAGCATGGGCGGTGCGACATTTCTTACATTTATTGTGATTGTCTTCCTTGCACTGTGGCTTACAAACAGATTCCAGGTGAAAGACCAGGAGATGACAAACCAACGCTTTGTACAGGAAGTAAAAGATAAAAATGTACAGGATGTTATCATTAAGCAGAATAAGACCGCTCCTACCGGTGTTGTGACCGTGACGCTTAAGGACAGCGGGGCTGTAAAACAAGTTACTACATCTGATGTAGAGAAGACGCAGGATATTTTAGATAAGGCGGGAATAGAGTATAAACTGCTGGATGTTCCCCAGGATTCATGGTTTACAACGATACTGGTACCGCTTCTGATCACATTTTTGGGAATCACGGTGATCTTTATGTTTATGAACCGTCAGGGGGGCGGGGCCAATGCCAAGGCGATGAATTTTGGCAAGAGCCGCGCGAAGATGACCACGGATACGGACAAAAAGGTGACATTTGCGGATGTGGCAGGTTTAAAAGAGGAAAAAGAGGAGCTGGAAGAGATCGTAGATTTCCTCAAGTCTCCTAAAAAATATATTCAGGTTGGTGCGAGAATTCCCAAGGGCGTTCTGCTTGAGGGACCTCCGGGAACCGGTAAGACGCTGCTTGCAAAAGCCGTTGCAGGGGAAGCAGGAGTTCCGTTTTTCAGCATCTCGGGTTCCGACTTTGTGGAGATGTTTGTCGGAGTCGGTGCATCCCGCGTGCGTGACCTGTTCCAGGATGCGAAGAAGAATTCCCCCTGTATTATTTTTATCGATGAGATTGATGCTGTTGCAAGGCGCAGGGGAAGCGGTCTGGGCGGCGGACACGATGAACGGGAGCAGACGCTGAACCAGCTGCTTGTGGAGATGGATGGTTTTGGTGTGAATGAAGGCATCATCGTGATGGCGGCAACCAACAGAAAAGATATTCTTGATCCTGCGATTCTAAGGCCGGGACGATTTGACAGGAATGTAATTGTTGGGCGCCCGGATGTGGGCGGACGCGAGGAGATCCTGAAAGTTCACGCAAAGAATAAACCGCTGGGAGACGACGTGGATCTGAAGCAGATTGCACAGACGACGGCTGGATTTACCGGCGCAGATCTGGAAAACCTGCTGAATGAAGCTGCCATCCTGTCTGCAAAAGAGGGACGCGTATTTCTACAGCAGTCCGATATCCGCCATGCTTTTATAAAAGTGGGAATCGGACCGGAGAAGAAGAGCCGTATAGTGTCAGATAAAGAGCGCAGGATTACAGCATACCACGAGGCCGGCCATGCGATTTTGTTCCATGTACTGCCGGATGTGGGGCCTGTCTACAGCGTATCTATTGTTCCGACAGGAGGAGCGGGCGGTTATACGATGCCTCTGCCGGAGAAAGACGATATGTTCAATACAAAGGGGCATATGCTCCAGGAGATTACCGTGTCACTTGGAGGCCGTGTGGCGGAAGAGGAAGTGTTTGATGATATCACCACAGGCGCATCACAGGATATCAAACAGGCAACGGCGATTGCCCGTTCCATGATTATGAAGTTTGGTATGTCTGAACGTCTGGGGCTGATCAACTATGATAACGACAGCGATGAAGTATTTATCGGCCGGGATTTTGGACACACATCAAGGGGCTACGGCGAGAAGGTAGCCAGCACGATTGATGAAGAAGTGAAGAGAATCATTGACGAATGCTATTTGAAAGCAAGATCTATTCTGAAGGAATACGATTCTGTATTACAGGCTTGCGCTAATTTGCTGTTGGAAAAAGAAAAAATTACGAGAAGTGAATTCGAAGCACTTTTTGGAGAGTAGAAGAGTAATGGGGCAAGTACTTCCAGAGGAGGGAGGGCTTGCCCCTAAGGAGGTTTTTTATGAATAAGGACGCACTATTTTGTGATGGAACGTCCAGCTATGTGATTCCTGCAGAGCCTGATGAGTATGAGAAAGTGAAGCTCAAGTTCAGAACGGCGAAGGATGATGCAGATGAAGTCTGTATTTTAACCAAGACTGGTGGGTATAAAATGAAGAAGACAGACTCCCGTGGGGAGTTTGATTATTATGAGATAGATTGGCAGCTGGGGAAAGACCCCTTTTCCTACAGCTTTGGGGTGAAAAAAGACGGGGAGACCTGCTATTATAACAGGTGCGGAGTGGCGAAGGAAATCGTGGATTTCTACGCCTTTGTTATAGTTCCGGGATTCTCTACGCCGGATTGGGCAAAAGGGGCTGTTATGTATCAGATCTTTGTTGACAGGTTCTGTAACGGCGATAAGTCCAACGATGTGGAGGACTGGGAATATATTTATATCGGGGAGCCGTGCCAGAAAGTTACGGATTGGGATCAGCTGCCTCAGGCCATGGATATCCGGAGATTTTACGGCGGGGATCTGCAGGGAGTCATGGATAAGCTGGATTACTTAGAGGATTTGGGCGTGGAGGTTATTTATTTTAATCCGCTGTTTGTCTCGCCGTCCAATCACAAATACGATATACAGGACTACGATTATATAGATCCACACTATGGGAAGCTGGCAAAAGACGGAGGGCTGGTTCTCCCTGAGTGGGCAGCGGATAATATTGAGGCCACCAAATACCAGAAGCGCACCGGTGATAAGGCAAACCTGGAGGCATCCAACCAGCTGTTTATCGATCTGGTGGAGGCTATGCACAGCCGGGGAATGCGTGTGATTCTGGACGGGGTATTCAATCACTGCGGTTCCTTTAACAAGTGGATGGACAAAGAACGGATCTACGAGCAGCAGGCGGGATATGAAAAAGGGGCGTTTGTCAGTGCGGAAAGCCCGTATCGCTCATTTTTCCATTTCTTTAATGAAAGCGACTCTGCCTGGCCGTACAATTATGCATATGACGGATGGTGGGGGCACGATACGCTGCCTAAATTGAACTACGAGGATTCTCCGCTGCTGGAGCAGTATATCATGGATATTGGGAAGAAGTGGGTTTCCCCTCCCTTTAATGTAGACGGCTGGCGTCTGGATGTAGCGGCAGACCTTGGGTACAGCAATGAGTATAACCACATGTTCTGGAAACGGTTCAGGCAGGAAGTGAAGAAGGCCAGGCCGGATGCGCTGATTCTTGCGGAGCATTACGGCGATCCTACGGAATGGCTGCAGGGGGATGAGTGGGACAGCGTTATGAATTATGACGCATTTATGGAACCGGTAACATGGTTTTTGACCGGAATGGAGAAGCACAGCGATGAGCGGAGGACGGATCTCTGGGGCAATGGAGACAATTTTGTGAAAACAATGCGGCATTTTATGGCGACTATGCTGACACCGTCGCTGCAGGTTGCGATGAACGAACTGTCCAACCACGATCATTCCCGTTTTCTGACCCGGACCAACCACATTGTCGGAAGAGTGGAGCATTTAGGCTCAAGAGCAGCGGAGGAAGGGGTCAACCATGCGGTTATGCGGGAAGCAGTTGTGATCCAGATGACATGGATCGGTGCGCCTACCATATATTACGGGGATGAGGCGGGCCTTTGCGGATTTACGGACCCGGATAACAGACGGACATATCCATGGGGAAAAGAAGACCGTCAGATGCTGGAATTCCATAAGGAAATGATCCGCATTCATAAGAGCGAGAAGCCTCTGAGGCAGGGTTCGCTGCGGATGCTGTACTGGGCGGATAATATACTGGCGTACGGCAGATTTCAGGGGGATGAGCAGATTGTGGTAGTCCTCAATAACAGCAAAGAGCTGCGGGAAGTGACGGTACCGGTCTGGATGGCGGAAGTGCCCGTGACGGGCAGGATGGAACGCCTGCTTTACAGTTACGAAGAGGGCTATACGGTGGAGCCGGATGTTTATCTGATCCACAGCGGGGAGGTCGTGCTGAATATGGGACGGCATTCAGCGCTTGTTATGAGAACAAAACGTGAAGATTAAAACGAAAGGATGTTTATGAAACAACTTTATACCAAGTGGGGAAGGGAACTTGACAGGGAGCATGTGCTGGAGGAGTATCCGAGGCCCCTTATGGTAAGGGACAGCTATATAAATCTTAACGGGGAATGGGAATACGCTTTTACAAAAGCTTTTTCCAGGCCTTCGGAATATGACGGACATATCCTGGTGCCTTTTTCTCCGGAATGTGTTCTGTCCGGTGTGGGGAGGCAGCTTCAGCCGAATGAATATCTTTGGTACCGGAGAACCTTTGCTATGCCGCAGCCGGATGACTGCCGGGTTAGCGAAGAGACAAAAAACGGCGGGAAGGGCGGTAGACGGCTGCTTCATTTTGGAGCGGTGGATCAGTCCTGTGTAGTTTTTGTTAACGGCAGGAGGGCGGCGCGGCATACAGGCGGTTATCTGCCTTTTGAGGCGGATATCACGGCATATTTAAAGCCGGGAGAAAATGAAATCGTGCTGGCCGTGAAGGATCTGAGCGATACTTCCTACCACGCCAGGGGAAAGCAGAAGCTGGACAGAGGCGGCATGTTCTACACGGCGCAGAGCGGGATCTGGCAGACCGTTTGGATGGAGGACGTGCCAGAACAGTATATACAGAGTATTCATGCGGAACCGGATTTTGACGGAGGAAAGGTGCGGATTACGGTGGAGGCAAATGCGCATATTCCGGTTGAAATCCGTGTCAGGAAGCCAGGGGTATATAGCAGTCCTATGTGCGCGCCCGTCGACGTGGCAGATGGGAAAACCCAGGAAATACAGGATTGGAGCAGTGCGCAGGGGATGCCGGGAGAGGGCATCGAGGTTTCTCTGCCCGCGGTATGTCCGTGGACGTGTGAGGAGCCTTTTCTCTACTATTTTACAGTGGAATTGGGGGAGGACAGGGCAGAGAGTTATTTTGCCATGCGTACGTTTACGATTGAGCCTGACCGGACCGGATGCCCCAGAATCTGCCTGAACCATAAGGTGCAGTTCCAGAAAGGCGTGCTGGATCAGGGGTACTGGCCGGACGGACTTTACACGGCGCCATCCGACCAGGCGATTATATTCGATATACAGTCTATGAAGGATATGGGCTTCAATATGATACGCAAACATATTAAGATTGAACCTCAGAGATGGTATTATCACTGTGATCGGCTGGGGATGGTTGTGTGGCAGGATATGGTGAATGGGGGCGGAAAGTATAAACCGTGGTTCGTGACTTATGCAGCCACCATATTGTCCTGGAGGAGCCGGAGGATCAGGGATGTGTACACCAGGCTACTGGCCAGAGAAAAAAAGAAGGGCGCCTGGAATTTATAAAGGAGATGAAAGAGACGGCAGAGCGGCTGAAGGGGCACCCAAGCATTGCCGTATGGGTGATATTCAATGAAGGATGGGGGCAGTTCCAGACTGAGGATATGACGCAGATTTTGAGAAAATCAGATCCCTCCCGACTGATCGACCAAGCCAGCGGATGGTTCGACCAAGGAGGTGGAGACTTACAGAGTCTGCACAATTATTTTTTTAAGCTTCGGATAAAACCGGAGGAGAGAAGGGCTGCGGTTCTGTCTGAATACGGCGGATATTCGATGAGACAGGAGGGCCACAGCACCTGCCTGACTCAGTATGGGTATGGAATATATACGGATAGAGGAAAGCTCAACCGGGCGTATAAAAAGCTGGAAAAAGAGGTAGAAGCGTTGATACCCGAAGGACTGTGTGCAAGTGTCTATACACAACTTTCGGATGTGGAAGAAGAAGTGAATGGGATATTTACGTATGATCGTGAGGTTAAGAAGATAGGGGCACGCTCTATATAAGTGCAAAACATATTTGTGGTCTATTGTGTTTTGGAAAATAAAATGTCTGGTTAAGAAATATAGCATGTGAAAATTGTTTTCATATTAGAAATAATGTACAAGGGAATATCACGAAGAAACATTCGTGCGATATTCCCTTGTTTGTCATTTTTGAGACTTTTTTAGAAATTAAGGCATTGAGATTGTGTTAAAAGAGGGAAAAACAGGGGGATTGTCTGGCTAATAAATCTAAGTCGTGAAATAAAATTTCCAAAGAGAGAGAAAAAATATTTCATGAGATATTGTTAAATATATAACGAAATTGTAAATAATACACAAAAATAAAGTAATCAATCTGCTTAATATTGACTTATTGTGAAATAGTGGTAAAATAAAATTACACAATATAACAGCCGAACATGCATGATGAAAGAAAGCTGGCACTAAAAGAAATGAAACCCAGCAGTTCATGAAAATAAATTACATGCATAGAGGCGCAAATATTAAAGGAGGAGTCATTATGAAACTGAGTACGATCATGAAAAAGGGGCTTGCCGTTGGTATGATGGGCATTATGGTGGTAAGTCTGGCAGCATGCGGCGGAGGCAAGGAAGAAGCAAAAACAGATGCCAAGACAGAAGCAAAAGCTGATGAAGGCGGATCCGACGCTAAAAGTGATGTGACACTGAAGTTCCAGCAGTGGTGGGGGGCAGAGCTCCCGGACGGATATTTGGATGATATATGTGCCAAATATGAAGAAGAGACAGGTGTGAAAGTAGAATTATTAACAGCACCCTGGGCCGACACCAAGACAGCGATTACAGCAGGCGCAACGAACGGCACCATCGCAGATATTATCAGTGTAGACGGCGCATGGCTTTCAGAATTTGTTGATATGGGTATTTTGACTGCTGCTGAAGACGCTGGCGTAGACAGCAGTCTTGCAAGCGATACATGGAAAGTTGACGGCACCAGCTATGTTGTCCCGGTTCTGAATTTTGCATATCCAATGTATGTGAACATGGACATCCTGAAGGAGGCCGGAGTTGAAGCGATTCCAACTACATGGACCGAGCTGAGAGATGCCTGCAAGAAGATTACAGCAGCAGGAAAATCCGCATTTGCATTGAACCTGGGTACAACAAACGCAAACGGTATCCAGAATGTCTTCATGGGAACCGGCTGGGGATCAGGAATCAGCCTGAAGGACGACAGCGGCGCGTACAAGACAAAAGACAACGCGGATCTGGCGGCACTTGCTGAGATGTTCAAAGGACTTTATGACGACGGTTCCTTATATCCAGGTATGAGCACATTGGAAGAATCCGAGATGACAAGTAACTTTGCAGCGGGCAACTGTGCATTTACAGTAGCATCTGCAGCTACTATGAGCCAGTTTACGGACATCAATTTTGAAGCTACTACGATTCCGGTAAAAGATGATTACAAAGACCAGAGCGGTATCTGCTATGCCAGCTGGGCTGTAGGTATTACAGAAAACAGTGAAAATAAGGAAGAAGCAGCTAAATTTGTAAACTACCTGCTTGGCGGTATGGATGGAAAAGATGGTTCCGCATCTGCAGGACTGGCAGCTACTATGTCAGCATTCCCGAACAGTACGGTTGCTGAGCCGGATTACAGCGAAGCGCCAAAACAGTTCCAGTCTTACTATGAGTTATATAAGAAGAACTATGTAATTAATGAATTCATTGGCCTTCCTAACGCATCAGATGTTATGACTTCTATGACAAACGATCTGACTACATATCTTGAGGGTGAAATTGACAGCGCTACACTGCTTTCAAATTGGCAGGGGTACCTTGACGAAGCAGGAAAGTAAATAACTTAAAGGTAAATAAGAGTGGGGAGCAGGGGGGAATTCCCTGCCCCCCATTTCTAAAAAGAGGTTTTAACTTTTTTATAAAAGATTTTTGCGTATGAAGTTAGAACAGGATAATAGGAGGGACTGATTTTGAAGTTAACAGCAAAAAAAACTGCACCATACAGATATCTTGCCCCAACAATACTATTAATGATTGTTTTTATGGTTATCCCTATCTGCATGGTAATCGGTTACTCTTTTGTGGATGGGGCTGTCGTCTCAAAGAATCCGGATTTTGTCGGATTGGCAAATTATAAGGCCATATTTGCAGACAGCGAGTATTTAGGCGCAATATCGAACACCATCATCTTTGTGGTGGTAAGCGTTGTTGCACATTTGGTTCTGGGTATGTTATTTGCGATGCTGCTGAATACCAAATATTTTGGGACCAGAACCAAAACAATTGCCCGTGTTATTTATATTCTTCCGTGGGTATTTACGGCATCAGTTGTTGCGATTCTGTGGAAGTTAATGTTACAGCCATCGGGTATTGTTAACTATCTTCTGTCCGTTTTTCCGCAGATATCCCAAAATACGGAGTGGCTGAGTAATAGAGAGCTCGCGTTGGCGGTGATCTGCTTTATCAACATCTGGTGCGGCTATCCGTTTTATATGATTAGTATTCTTGCAGGCCTGCAGGGAATTTCCGGGGATTTGTATGAGAGTGCGGCAATTGACGGGGCAACAGGTGTTAAGAGTTTTCTGCATATTACCATACCACAATTGAAACCAATTTTGATTAGTATCGCAATGTTGGATTTTATCTGGACGCTGCAGTCCTTCAATGTTATCTGGATGTTGACAGGCGGCGGCCCGGTAAATGCAACAGAGACGGTGAGTATATATATTTACAAAAAAGCGTTCCAGAAGGTTGATTATAGTATGGCGGCAACGGCAGCCACAATATTGCTTGTAGTCTGCATATTCGTTGCAATCTTCTATGTGAAACAGCAGAAGAAAGTGAGGGAATAGGAGATGGTTGGAAGTTATAAAAAATCGACGAAGGTCATAGTTTCTATTCTTTTGGTTTTGGGAGGTTTATTTTCGGCATTTCCGATCTTGTGGATGATCTGCTCTTCACTGAAATCCAATTCGGCTATTTTTTCGTGGCCGCCCAAATTTATTGACTCATCAGCCAGTTTAGCGTCCTACATAGCAGTGCTGACGGATTCCACGAAGGTAAGATTCTTCATTAACAGTTATATTGTAGCGGGCTGCGTAGTTCTGCTGACATTGTTTGTGGGAATACTTGCGGCATATGCATTCAGCAGGTTTGATTTTCCGGGAAAAGAGATTTTTAATTCCCTGATAGTCAGCGTACAGTCGATTCCGCCGATTGTACTGCTGATTCCGTACATGGGCATGATTGTTGCAATGAAGCTTTTTAATACATATCTGGCATTGATTCTAACCTATTTGATTACGACACTGCCGTACTGTATCCTGATGATGACGGGTTATTTTAATACCTTGTCCAAGGAGCTGGATGAGGCGGTAATGATTGACGGCGGGTCCAGATGGAAAGCTCTTTGGTCTGTATTAGTGCCCATCTCGATACCTGGAATGGTCTCTGTAGGGATGTACACCTTTATGCAGGCGTGGAATGAATATCTGTTTGCGCTGGCATTGACACAGACAACGGAAATGCGTACGGTTCCGATCGGGATCAACTTATTGATGGGACAGCATGCATATGACTGGAGCCAGATGATGGCTATGAGCGTACTCGGATCCATACCGGTACTGATTCTGTTTATCTTTTTCCAGAAATACTTTATTGCCGGCATGTCTTCCGGCGGTGTAAAGGGCTAATGGAAAATGGATATATTATATTAATTTGAAGAAAAGAGGAGAATGACTATGTTAATGAACATGAAAGAATTACTTGCTGTAGCGAATGAAAATCATTTTGCCGTACCTGCATTTAACATTAGCGACTATAATATGTTTAACGGCATCATGGAGGCGTCTGAGGAGAAGGATGCACCTGTGATTATTGCGATACATCCGGATGAATTAAGCCATATCTCAACGGAGATGGTGAAGGGAATTGTAGAGAGAATACATAATTCTTCCATACCGGCGGTTATCCATCTGGATCACGGCGGAACTTTCGATCAGGTAATTACGGCAATCCGCGCAGGATTTACCTCTGTTATGATCGATGCTTCCAGCCAGCCCTACGAAGGAAATGTTGCAACATGCCAGAAAGTCTGCGAGGCCGCACATGCGGTGAATGTATCCGTAGAAGGTGAACTTGGCACCATTGGAAATACGGATTCCGTAGAGACAACGGCACCTGATGAGATCTTATATACAGACCCGATGCAGGCAAAGGATTTTATTGAAAAGACAGGAATTGACTGTCTGGCAATTGCGATTGGAACATGCCATGGCATTTATCCGAAAGATATGAAACCGGAACTTCGTATTGATATTCTGGATGAAATTAAAAAAGTAGTGGATGTACCGCTTGTACTTCACGGCGGATCTTCTAACAAAGATTCGGAAATCGCAAAATCTGTAGAGCACGGCGTGAATAAGATCAATATTTCCAGCGATATTAAGGCGGCTTATTATGAGAAAATGAGAGAGGTTCTTCAGGATGCATCTCTGCGCGAGCCAAACCAGATTCAGCCGATCTGTGTGGAAGCGATGAAGAAAGTGGCTTTTGATAAGATTGACCTGTTCCAGGCAGCAGGCAAGGCATCATTATACTAAAAAGTTATCCGTTTCAGGATAATTTATGAAAGAAACATTTTATGAGACCGAAGGAGACTGCAGAATGAATGAGAGAATTGCACTAGGCTTTCATACATGTGTAGATTATGAACTGAAATGGGATACACAGGTGGTAGAAGAGCAGATTAAAGCATTTGATATTCATGCGGATGAGCTGAAGCTGGATATCGAGGTTGATTCGGAACGCGCAATTTGGATTATGAGCCTTGCGCATTTGCAGGCGGGAATCGGATGCGAGATGGTTCCTTCCACGTCGGAGGTGTGCATTGAGTTTGCGAATCATTTTGAATATGAAGTGACGCTGGGGGGAACCCCTACCCGCGCGGGAATTATTCTGGACCGATTGGGGTATTCAAGCGTATTGCAGACCAGCTGCTACAATGATCATGTAAAACGGCTGCTGCCGTCAAAGATCCGGGCTCTGCCGGGGGTGGGGCCGGATCAGAATAAGATATATCCGCACGTTGTATTGCAGTGCCATAAGGGCGTGAGGATTCAGGCAAACGACATTGATTTTGTGACTCCCAGAGAGAACCGTATCCTGATCTCGCGGGATGAAGACAGTCTGAATATGCCTGTTCTGCCGGATGAATTCGGTAAGATGATCGGCGGGTGTGAAGTGTTCCTGCTGGGTTCTTTTTCGGAGCTTTTGGATCCGGACGTGCTGAAAGACAGGATGGAGAAGACGAAAAAACTCTTATCCTATCTGCCGGATGATGCAGTTGTAGTCATGGAGGATGGGTGTTATGTGAAGAAAGATTTCCGCAGCTATGTCCACCGGCAGCTGGCGCCTCAGATCGATGTGCTGAGTATGAATGAAGACGAACTGCAGCAGTATATTGGGAAGTCGATTGATATACTGGATCCAAAGGCAGTTGAGGAAGCCGTAAAATATGTTTATGACAATTCGGGCATCAAGCTGATTCTGGTTCATTCTGCCGCGTGGGCGCTGGTCTACGGGGAGAATGCAGGCACAATGAAAGCATCTCTGGAGGGCGGGGTCACGATGGCGTCAACACGCTTCCGGATCGGTGACAATTTTACGCCGGAAGACTATGAACAGACCAAAGATATACCGGTTAAAACAAAAAGCGCAGCATTTTGTGATTGTATGGGAGAGAGGCTGGGAGAGAAGATCTACTGTATCCCCTGTAAAGATTTGAGCTATGTGGAGAATCCCACGGTAGTCGGCCTGGGCGATTCTTTTGCAGGCGGGCTTCTGCCGGGCCTGTTGAAGGAAAACAGACGAAATTAGACATCATTTGAAGGAGAAAACACAATGTATGAAAAAACAGAAAATATATTAAAGATGGCGAAGGAAAGCAACACTGCGGTGATCTCATTCATCTGTATGGATTATACGATGGCAAGATCAGTCGTATATGCTGCAGAGGCAGCCAACACACCGGCAATGGTGATGCTGTACCCGGAGCATGTTACGGTTCAGCACACAACCGGATTTGCCAATTATGCGGCTATGGTAAAGGAACTGGCAGGCGAGGTGAAGGTGCCGATCGGGCTGCATGCGGACCACGATTTTACGTATGATGCCATTATGAATACGATAGGGGCCGGTTTTGAGTCGGTTATGATTGATGGGTCTATGAACGATCTGGAAACTAATATTGCACTGACCAAAAAAGTGGTGCTTAAGGCCCATGAGTCAGGCGTATGTGTAGAGGGCGAGATCGGACATGTGGGAGCTGCCGCTGCTTCTGATAATGCAAATGAGGATCTGTTTACAAAAGCGGATGCGGCAGAAAAATTCTGCAGGGAGACGGGAGTGAATTCCCTGGCTGTTTCTATTGGAAATGCACATGGTGAATATAAAGACACTCCGCATCTGGATATTGCGCGGCTGGAGGAGATCCATGCGGCTACAGATGTATCGCTGGTACTTCATGGAGGAAGCGGTATACCGGACGATCAGCTGCTGACGGCATTCTCAAAGGGAATCAACAAATTCAACCTGGGGACGGAATTTTTAGGCAGATATTATGATGCGGTGGCGGCATTTACCCAGGAGAATGCAGGCAATCCGGATCCGGTTAAGATTATCAATTTGCCGGAGTATGTGCAGTCCAGGTTACAGCCCTACTTAGAGGAACGTCTGAAGACCCTTTGTCATTTCTAGTGCAATGCAGCACTAGGTGAAGAAGGGGAATCGTTCGGGCCTGCCGGAACTGTAACCAGAAGAGCTTATAAAGATACTGTGCGCAATAGAATAATAGTGACAGAGGGCGTCTTATATGATACTATAATAACGATAGTTATTGGGATGTAGCTGCTATAAACAGATGCATTGCGACGTATTTAAGAGTCTAACAAGAATATAAAATATAGCCGTCCTCTGTAAAATTACCGAGTGCGGATTGAAACAAGTATATGGAGTAGAGAGCTTTGAAAAATGATAATATTTTACAGAGGGAAGTCCTTGATGTCATAAAAGAAAAGTACGGAGAAATATTTGCAGCAGAAAAAAAGGTCGCGGATTTTGTTTTGCAGAATCCACAGAAAACAGTGGATTCCAATGTTTCGGAGATTGCAAAGCAGAGCGGAGTAAGCGATGCTACAGTTGTGCGTATGTGTCATCATATCGGATATACAGGATATTATCAGTTTCGGATTACTCTGGCAAGAGACCTGGGGAAGAAACAGTACGAAGGCATGGTAATTCCTAAGAGCACCGGGGCAATAGAAAAATTGTTCCACGACTATGCAGAGAAGCTGATTGCGATTGGCAGGAGAATGGATGCCGAAACCATGTGGAACTGCGTGAACCTGTTAAAAATATGTAATGTGGCACATATTATTGCAATCGGTAATACCTGTTCTGTTTCAAAATATATGGGGTTTCGGCTGGGAAGGCTTGGAATAAGGAGTACATTTGAAGCTTCAGCGGAGTTTTTTATGAACCATATTAACCTTGCGGATCCGGGAGATATTGTGGTAGCGATCTCAAAATCCGGCACGTCAAAACCAGTAGTTCTGGGAATGGAGCTGGCCAAAGAGAAAGGGCTTAAGATCATTGCTATTACAGACTATGTGCAATCTCCGGTTTCAGAGCTTGCAGATTATGTCCTGCTGTCCAGCGGGGAAGACGAACCTTTTAACTACTACAAGGACTATGCGCAAACAAACGTAATGGCAACGATTGACGCACTTTTGAATTTTGTTACAAATGAAGAATGGATTAAGATGAAGCAGGCAGACAGGCCTGAAATGATTTTATCAGAGTATAAAATATAAGTTTGCTATATTAAATAACAGATAGCAGGGACAAGGCGCCCTGCTATTTGGATATTAAGAAAGGATGGGATTATAGTATGAAACGTTCAAGAATAAACGCGGTGATTAAGGACATGGAGGCATTAATCGCAGAACACAGATTTGAAATACCGCCGTTTGCAAAGATGACTGCAGATGAATGGCAGGACATGGGACATGAATACGATGAGATTCGTGATAACTGCCTGGGATGGGATATTACAGATTATGGCCTTGGTAATTTTGATAAGGTGGGATTCTCTCTTCTTACGATCCGAAACGGGAATCAAAAGATGCCGGATAAATATCCCAAGCCATATGCGGAAAAGCTTTTAATGCTGTATGAGGGGCAGACTGCTCCGATGCATTATCACTGGAACAAGATGGAAGACATCATAAACCGCGGCGGAAACGATATCTATATTACCGTGTACAATGGAGCAGAAGACAAATCTATGCTGGATACAGATGTTGTCGTACATACGGACGGAAAAACAGAAGTGGTTCCTGCGGGGACGAAGATCTGCTTAAAACCAGGCCAAAGTATTACGATTACTCCATATATGTATCATGATTTCATCGTTCCGGAGACCGGCGGTTCCGTATTACTGGGAGAAGTATCCATGTGTAATGATGATGAAAATGATAACTGCTTCTATGAACCGATCGGACGTTTTCCGGAAATAGAGGAGGATGAAAAGCCTTACCGCCTGCTATGCACGGAGTATCCGAAGGCGCGGTAATTGGGATGATCGGGCTATAGAAGCCATATGCTTCGCACGTAAGCGGCCGAAATACGGACATTAAGTGCTCGCAGCTATAAAAAATAAAACAGGTTCTTCTGACACAGGAACGGGGCAAATCCCGTACCCGGGAGTCGGAGGAACCTTTTTTGGTGATACAGTAAATTCCGATGGGATTTCCTATACATAAAACCATTCGGGAGAGGCATACGGTGTTCTGAAAATTTAAGTGGCCTGGTTAAAATATGCATAACTGGACATTTAGAGTAAACCAGTCATGTGCTATCATGGCATGTAGACACGCTCTAGGGCAGAAAGGAATGAGGGAATATTATGACTAAGAAAATTGCAGTCATCAATGATTTATCGGGATTTGGGCGCTGCTCCCTTACGGCCGCCATCTCTGTGTTATCGGTCATGGGAGTACAGCCATGTCCGCTTCCTACGGCGGTTCTGAGCGCACAGACAGGATATCCCAGTTACTATTGCGATGACTATACCGATAAGATGCAGTATTTCCGGCGGGAGTGGAAAAAGATGGACGCCCGGTTCGACGGAATCTATACAGGATTTGTGGCCAGTGAGCGGCAGATTGAAAATATTTTTGAATTTTTGGATACGTTTAGGAGAAAGAAGACCTTTCTTCTGGTAGACCCGGTGATGGGAGATAATGGGAAGGTTTATACCATGTTTACAGAAAAACTGTGCAGCCTCATGAAGGAGCTGGTTTTCCAGGCCGATGTGGTGACGCCCAACCTGACAGAGCTTTGTCTTCTGACAGATACAGACTTCAGAATGATCCGGGAATTAACCGATGAGAAGCATCTTCTCGTTGTAGTTGAGCAGATGGCCGCAAATCTGATGAAGAGGGGACCGAAGAACGTAGTGGTAACGGGCATACATTTCCGGGATGCCACGGACGGTGTTGCAAAAATGGGAAATCTGGCGGTAAGCGGAGGAAAGAAGAGTTTTTCCGCGTTTCCATATATCGGGGGAAGTTATTCCGGGACGGGAGATCTCTTCGCGTCCGTTGTTGCGGCGGGGATGGCGAGAGGAGACGAGATATCCGTCAGCATAGAACTTGCCGGAGCTTTTATTGAACGGGCAATCACAGATTCTGTGAGGGAAGGCATTCCGCGCAATGATGGTGTGGATTATGAACAGTACCTTGGTATGCTGCTTCCGGAGCAGTGCTCATAAATGAAAAACAGTATTTTTAATGAGTTTAGAACATATAGAGAGAATTAGTTTAATTAAGGAGAGTGAGACACATGAGGAATAATACATCAAAAATAACGGCAGCCGGACTGTTTGCAGCTATGATTACAATTATGACAGCCTACATCTGCCATATCCCTTACGGGGCAAACGGCGGATACATTCACTTTGGGGATGCGCTGATCTATCTGGGGGCGGTATTCCTCCCCCGGCCGTACGCGCTGGCTGCCGCAGCCATCGGCGGGGGAATGGCGGATCTGCTTACCGCACCGATGTGGGCGCCTGCGACAATTATTATAAAAATGCTGATCACACTGCCATTTACAAGCAGGGAAGGCCGGATTATGGCGCCCAGAAATATCGCGGCTCCATTTATTGCTGCAGTCATCTCCGCGGCGGGATATTATCTGGCGGAGGGGATTCTGTTTGGTTCCTTTGTGGCTCCGGTGGCATCGCTGGCCGGAAGTGCAGTGCAGTCCGGCGGAAGTGCGGTGATCTTCCTTGCGCTGGCAGCAGCGATGGATAAGGCGCGCGTAAAGGATAAGACGCAGAAATTGCTGCATCTGTGCTGATGGCGATACTAGTGCTCCATCCGGCAAGTAATTATACTTCTGCTGTGCCTGCTCCGTGCCATTGCGTCGTTAAAATTCCTAGACGATGGCACCCCATCGCCGTCGGAATTTTGCCTAGCACTGGCACGAACCATGCACAGCAAAAGTATAATTACTCACTGGATGGAACACTAGTTTATTAGATTTGAAAATATTAAGATTAAGAGGAAAATGAGATGGCTGATATTTTATATACGTATAAGAACCAGGTGTATGCGAATATTACAAATTTATGTGACTGCCGGTGTGAATTCTGTATTCGCAGCCACGAGGACGGAGTTGGGGATGCGGAGACCCTCTGGCATAAAAAGGATCCCTCTCTGGAAGAAATCATCGCGGCTATGGATGAGTTTGACTTTCAGGGTTATAAGGAGCTGGTATACTGCGGGTATGGAGAACCGACCTGTGCGCTGGAGAATCTGGTAAAATCCGCAAAATATGCCAAAGAAAAATATGGCGTTTCGGTACGGATTAATACAAACGGGCTGGGTAATCTGTACCATGGAAAAGATATAGTCCCCATACTGGCGGAGGTGGCGGATTCCATATCCATCAGCCTGAATGCGCCTACAAAAGAAGAGTACACCCGGGTTACACGGCCTAATTTTGAAAATGCATTTGAGGCCTTGCTGGAATTTGCCGGGGAGTGTGAGAAAATGATTCCTCAGGTAAAGATGACGGTAGTGGATGTACTGCCGGAGGAGGAGATTGAGGCAAGCAGGGAACTGGCGGAATCCATTGGGGTGGAGCTTCGGGTTAGAAGATACGCGTGAGGGAACGGAAAGGCCGGGAAAAGGGGAAATCCTTTAGGGGCAGCTAAGTAAAACAACATAGGATGTTTCGGGGAAACGGCGTAGCTTTCGGGCTATGCCGTTTCTGCGGAACGGATCTGTAGCAAATCTGCGGAATAATATATACCCAAAGGGCACCCCGCAATGCATGCCCTTCGGGCGGGTCTGCAGCATAGCTGCAGAATAAGGTATACCCAAAGGGCACCATGCAACTCATGTGCTGGCGAGAGGAGCAGCAGTGGAACTGCTGAATAATATATAAAAATGTGATAAACTACACAAAAATGCATATAATTATGTGGAGAGTGTAATTGACTCATTACTTACCGAAGTATATAATAAAAGTGTGGTAATCTACACATCTTTATAAATGATTATGTGATCGGAGGTGTCCATGGAAAGATTTATTATGAGTAAACTGCTGAAATGGAAAAATTCACCTTATAGAAAGCCCTTAATCCTAAAAGGTGTCCGTCAAGTCGGTAAGACTTGGATTCTAAAGGAATTCGGCAGTAGATATTATGAAAATACTGCATACTTTAACTTTGATGAAAATGAAGAGTACCAGCAGTTTTTTGAGACAACAAAAGATGTCAGCCGTATTCTCCAGAATCTTATGTTAGCAAGCGGTCAAAAGATTGAACCTGAAAAAACATTCATAATTTTTGATGAAGTACAGGATTGTCCTAACGTGATTAACTCCATGAAATATTTTTGTGAAAATGCGCCGGGGTATCATGTAGCATGTGCTGGTTCCCTGCTTGGCATAGCATTAGCGAGGCCATCATCCTTCCCTGTGGGAAAGGTTAATTTTTTACAGATTAATCCAATGACATTTTCCGAATTTCTGTTGGCAAACGGAGATGGGAATTTAAAGACTTTTCTGGATCGCATTGATACAATTGAACCTATTCCGGATGCATTTTACAATCCGCTGTATGAAAAGCTTAAAATGTACTATGTGACAGGAGGGATGCCGGAATCTGTACTCATGTGGACACAAGCCAGGGATGTGGATGCAATGCAGGAAGCGCTGTCGGGAATCATCGGAGCGTACGAGCGGGATTTCGGGAAACATCCTAATGTAAGTGAATTTCCAAAAATATCAATGATATGGAAATCCGTGCCTTCTCAGCTGGCCCGTGAAAATAAGAAATTTCTTTATAAAGTAGTGAAAGAAGGAGCAAGGGCAAGAGAATATGAAGATGCATTGCAGTGGCTTGTAGATGCCAGACTGGTCTATAAGGTATTCAGAAGTTCTGCGCCAGGGCTGCCGCTGGCTTCATATGATGATTTGTCAGCATTCAAAATATATCTGGTGGATGTAGGACTTCTGCGCAGGATGGCGTTGCTCGCTCCCACTGCATTTGGAGAAGGAAACAGGTTATTTACAGAGTTTAAAGGGGCATTGACAGAAAACTATGTGCTTCAGACATTGGTTGAACAGTTTGAGGCCGCGCCGCGTTACTGGTCTGTAAATAACCCGCCTTATGAAGTGGATTTTTTAATTCAGAGGGAGAACGATGTAATTCCGGTAGAAGTAAAAGCTGAAACCAATACATCCGGTAAAAGCCTTAAGAAATTTAAGGAAAAGTATAAGGATCAAGTAAAAATCAGAGTCAGATTTTCGCTGGGCAACCTGCGATTAGATGGGGATTTATTAAATATTCCCTTGTTTATGGCCGACTACACGGACAAACTGATTGGTATAGCTTTAAAAGAAATTTCAGAAGACTAAAGTTAGCGGTTTAACTTAACTACGGGTCTAAATACGGCGCAATAAGGTATATAACTGAAAAGCTGTATTGTGCCGGAACATAAGGAAGGGGCTGTCCGGAAATGAAATCTATATACAAGATATTGCTGCAGATCATGTGATCAAACGGCAATATCTTGTATATATAATCCGTTTTCCGGCAGCCCCTTCTGGCTTTTCTAAAGAATTCTTATTTTGCTAATACTTCAACCCCGTCCTCGGTGATCATGACCATATATTCGATCTGCGCGGATAGCCCGTCATCAATAGTATAAACGGTCCAGTCATTCTCTTCATCGATAAAGAAATCAGGACTGCCCTCATTAATCATCGGCTCAATGGTGAACATCATACCAGGCACAAGAAGCATCTCGCTCCCCTTAGGCGTTACATAGCTGACAAACGGGTCTTCATGGAACTGAAGCCCAATGCCGTGTCCGCCGATCTCTTCCACAACGGAATACCCGTTGGCCTGGGCGTGTGTGTTGATTGCATCTGCAATGTCGCCCAGATGTCCCCAGGGCTTAGCAGCAGCCAGGCCCAGTTCTACGCATTCTTCAGTTACCTTTATAATGCGTTCGGCGCGCTCGGAGATTTTCCCCATTTTAAACATACGGGAGGCATCTGAAAAATAGCCGTTCAGAATGGTTGATACATCCACATTGATGATATCGCCCTCCTGGAGAATGATATTCTCATCCGGAATTCCGTGGCATATCTCATTATTTAATGAAGTGCATACACTTTTCGGGAATCCCTGATAATGCAGGGGAGCGGGGATGCCGCCATTCTTTGTTGTTACATCATAAACGATCTTGTCAATCTCCTCGGTACTCATTCCAATGTGGATCTGCGCTGCGACCGCATCCAGCACCGCGGTATTCAAAGCGGCGCTTTCTTTGATCTTTTCAATCTGGAATGGGGTTTTTAACAGCTTGCGGTTCGGGACGATCTCGCCTCTGTCCGCATGAAGCTTTAATTTTTCTTCAATTGCCATGTGGCATTTTTTATATTTCTTTCCACTGCCGCACCAGCAAAGGCCATTTCTTTCCATTTAATACATCTCCTTTTTTAATCATATAATGGAACTGTACCTGCAATCTATCTTTCGAACTGATGGATAAAGAATCCGCTTCTGAGTTTGGGCTCAAACCAGGTGGACTTGGGCGGCATAAGCAGCCCGGCGTCTGCCACTGCAAGCAGCTCCTCCATAGAAGTCGGATACATGGCAAATGCAGCGCCGTCACCCGCCCTGTCTACTGCCTCTGCAAGTACATCAAGCCCCCGTATACCGCCTACAAAGCGGATCCGGCTGTCTGTTTTGGGATCGCGGATATTCAGCAGCGGACCAAGGACTACATTTTGCAGGACGGATACATCCAGCCTGTTCACGGGATCTTCCGAAAAAAGATGCGGATTTGCCGTCAGCCGGTACCAGCGTCCGTTTCCATAAAGTCCGATCTCGCCCTTACAGGAAGGGCGACAGACCTCGTGCCCCATATCGGTAATGTCAAAACCGCTTCTGAGCAGATCCAGAAAATCGTCAAATGCATAACCGTTCAGATCCGCCACCACCCGGTTATAATCGTAGATGTGCAGCTCTTCTGCCGGAAACAGGACGGAAAGGAAGTAATTGAATTCCTCCTCACCGCTGAAGCCGGGATGTTCCTTGCGGCGCTTCAGTCCGGCCTTTACGGCGGATGCAGCACGGTGATGGCCGTCTGCTATATAGATATTATCAATTCCCTCGAAAATATGAGCGATTTGGGTGATATATTCCGGACTGCTGATCTTCCAGACCTGATGCCTGACGGAATCTTCGCTTGTAAAATCATAGAGAGGAGCAGTCAGTTTTACTGCTGCTATCATAGTATCCAGCTCAGGGCGGGCATGGTAGGCTAGGAAGATCGGCCCGGTCTGTGCGCTTAATGTGTCCACATGACGCGTCCTGTCCAGCTCCTTGTCTTCCCTGGTATTTTCGTGCTTCTTGATTCTGTTCTCCATATAATCATCGATCGAAGCGCAGCCCACAAGCCCGGTCTGGGTCCGCCCATTCATCGTGAGGGCGTAGATATAGTAACAGGGATCTTCATCTCTGACGAAAGAACCGTCCTGAATCATCTCCTCCAGAGTGTCTCTTGCCCTGTCATATACAGGCTGTGAATACATATCCGTATCCGGTGCAAACTGCGTCTCGGCTCTGTCAATTTTTAAAAAAGAAAGCGGGTTCTTGTCCACTACTTCCCGGGCTTCTTCCCGGTCATATACATCGTAAGGCAGTGCGGCAATAGATGAAGCCAGTTCTTTTGCGGGCCGCACGCCCTGAAAGGGTCGGATGACTGCCATAATTGTTCTCCTTAATATTTAATCTAAATTTGGTGAAAAGGGTCTGGCAAAGAGTGCCAAAACCCTTTTTATTCTAGCACAAACATAATAAATTTACTATAGGAATTTAAATGTGGCTGTAGTACGAAGGAATCTAAATCGGGATTTAGTCGGCAAGCTTTAGACTTGTCGACGGACGGGGACGCTTCATGACAGGGAGGCTGGAAAGGTGCTGGGGCTGTATATGCCGTTGTGATATGTACCCATGCTGCTAAGTAATTCTTGAACACCCGATGCCGGATAGGCGGGTACGCTGAACATATTACGGGAAATCTGATGATTTTTATGAGCCGTTTCATCTTATCGTAGAGCTGTTCAGAGCCGCCGCAAGAGGCAGACACTTCATAAAATGTTGCGCCGATTTTGTAAATGACTGTTTCATTTGCCGGATTGTCCTGTTTCTGCTTATAATCTGCTGTTTCCTGTTCTTGTTTCCATTCTATTCCTTTTCCGTCCTTCCTTTACTTTGTAATGTGATAAGTTTCTTAGCAAGCATAGGAAAAGGGTACCCTTTTCCGAAAATGCCCTGCATTTTCTTACTCCTACTACGGAAAGCATGGAGAAAATGCCAAACTCATAGAAAAAATCAAAAATCTGTTTTGAAATATTGACAAAGTTTTTGATTTGCAGTATCATATAACAGCGATATATAACAGTGTTACAAACAAGGAAGTGAGACAATGAGCGAAGCAGAACAAACAGCAACACTACACCTAATTCTATCAGCAGCCATGCAGGAATTTCTTGAAAAAGGGTATAAGTCTGCTTCTTTGCGAAACATTGTCAAAGCAGCAGGCGTGACAACGGGTGCGTTCTATGGCTACTACGACAGCAAAGAGGACTTGTTTGAAGCACTGGTAGGCGAACACTACAACTTTTTACTGGAACGATTCTGCAAGGCTCAAAAAGAATTTGCTGAAATCCCGCCAGAGGAACAACCCGACAATCTTACTTCTACTTCCGGCGAGTGTATGTATGAAATGCTCTTGTATGCCTATGAACACTTGAATGAATTTAAGCTCATACTTTGCTGTGCGGAGGGAACACGTTTTTCAAAATTGATTGATGAAATGGTAGAAATTGAAACAAAAGGAACGCATGATTATTTAGCGGTTCTTGAAAAAATAGGCAGAGCTGCACCGCCTATTGATGAACGATTAGAGCATATCTTGATTACAGGAATGTTTAATACTTTTTTTGAGCTGATTATACATGAAATGCCGCTTGAAGAAGCAAAGCATTACTTGAAAGAAATGAGAGCTTTCTATACTGCTGGGTGGATGAAGATTATGGGGCAATAAAAAACGAATAAATTCGTTAGGGCAATCTGCCCTATAATTTTTATAAGTGGGTTAGTTACAACTAACTTCATAAGATCCCTACTAACCAAAATGAGGATATTCGAGGGCAAACATTCTGTTCTCATATCATAAAAATTTTTCAAGGAGGTTTTTTTCAATGAAAAAACAGTCAAATCTATCAAGATTGATGGGCTATGCCGGAGCGCATAAGATTTTAACCTATCTTTCTTGGGTATTGTCCATAATGAGTGCGCTGTTGGCTCTTGTACCTTTTTGGTATATATGGCGTATCATTCACGACATACTGGAAGTTTCCCCTGACTACTCAAAAGCAGGGAATGTTACAAGCTACGGTTGGTCTGCGGTATTGTTTGCGGTTATCTCTATTGCTGTCTATATAGCCGCTTTGATGTGTTCGCACATAAGCGCGTTCCGGGTTGCCGCAAATATCCGAAAAGAACTTATGCGCCATATTACAGCCCTGCCACTTGGAGTAACGGAAAAGTATGGAAGTGGAAAACTGCGGAGAATCGTAAATAGTTCCAGTGCTGCTACGGAAACGTATCTTGCACATAGACTCCCCGACAAAGCGGGGGCGATCGCCACCCCCATAGGTCTGCTTTTCCTGTTGCTTACCTTTGACTGGCGGTTAGGACTTTTAAGCCTTGTTCCTGTTATACTTGGTTTCTTGATTATGATGAAGATGACAGGAGCAGGAATGGAACAAAAAATGAAAGAATATCAAAACGCACTTGCTGATATGTCAAATGAAGCCGTTGAATATGTACGAGGCGTACCCGTAGTAAAGACTTTCGGACAGACAATTTTTTCTTTCAAACGCTTCAAAAACGCGATAGATAATTATGAAACATGGGTAATCGCATACACAAAAGCGTTGCGTCTGCCTATGATGTTCTATACAACGGCAATCAACGGCGTATTCGCATTTTTGATTGCCGGAGGTATTCTCTTTACAAGGGGCGGTGTAACAAATGAACTGTTGCTAAACCTTATCTTCTATATTGTGATTACGCCTGTTATCGGTACGACACTCACAAAGATTATGTTTATGAGTGAGGACGCAATGATTGTAGGGGACGCAATTAACAGGATTGATGAAGTGCTGAACGAAAACCCATTGTCTGAAAGCAAAGTGAATAATATCCCTAAAGATAATGGGATTACATTAGAATACGTTAGTTATAGCTATGACGGAGAGAAAAACGCGCTCAATGATGTATCACTTTCAATAAAGCCGGGACAGACAGTGGCATTAGTAGGAGCGTCCGGCGGCGGCAAGACGACACTTGCAAATCTTGTCACAAGATTTTTTGACCCGCAAAAAGGACGCATACTGATAGGGAATATCGACATACGCGACATTCCGAAAGAAACATTGATGAATAAGGTATCTTTTGTATTTCAGAACAGCCGCCTTATCAAAGCGTCCATATTGGAAAATGTGCGTATGGCAAAGCCTAACGCTACACGAGAAGAAATCGCCCATGCTCTGGAAGCTGCACAGTGCTTGGATATTATCGAAAAATTACCGAATGGCATTGATACGGTTGTCGGCACAAAAGGCGTGTACCTATCCGGTGGCGAACAGCAAAGAATAGCGATTGCCCGCGCAATTTTGAAAAATGCGCCTATCCTGATTCTTGATGAAGCGACCGCATTTGCCGACCCCGACAATGAGGTGCGCGTACAACAGGCGCTATCCACGCTCTCAAAGGGAAAGACAGTAATTATGATTGCGCACAGGCTATCGTCAATCACAGACGCGGATTGCATTTATGTATTGCAAGACGGCGAGGTTGTAGAAAGTGGCACACATAGCGAACTGATAGAGAAAAACGGCATATTCACAAAAATGTGGAAGAATTATTCCGAAGCGGCAGAATGGAAAATTTTGAATGAAAACAAAGGATTGGAGGTAAATGCATGATTAAGACATTACAAAGACGCTTTGCGTTATCAAGACAGGGGGCTGTCGATTTGATAAAAGGCTGTATTGCTTGTGTGGCACAGGATATATCCTTTATGCTCCCTGTTGGACTACTCTATAACTTTGTTATTGATACCATGAACGGGAATGTAAATGGAAACCGTATTGCTTTCTATATAGTTGGTGCTTTGGTTTGCCTTTCCCTTATCTTTGTTGTGACTTGGTTTCAATATAACGCCACTTATTTAGCTACTTATGTGGAAAGCGGTGTAAGGCGTATCTCCTTAGCAGAACAGCTTCGTAAAATCCCGTTATCCTTTTTTGGAAAAAAAGATCTTGCCGATTTGACAAATTCAATTATGGGCGACTGCGCCACACTGGAAACAGCGTTTTCCCATTATGTACCTGCATTGGCAGGCTCCCTTATTTCAACAACGCTGATTGCAATCTGCCTTTTTGCTTATGACTGGCGTATGGCTCTTGCGGCGGTTTGGGTTTTACCGATTGCATTTACAATCACATTCTTTTCAGCACGCATACAGGAATACTTTAACCGTAAATCCGTAGAGGCAAATGTTGCGCTTGAAAGCGGCGTACAGGAGTGTATCGAAAACTTACAGGACTTGAAATCAAACAATGCGGAAGAAAGTTATCTAAAAGGGCTTGACAAAAAAATTGACTATGTAGAAAAACGGCACATTATCACAGAACTTGGGACAGCACTTTTTGTTGTTTCCTCAACACTGATATTAAAGTTTGGGATTGCTACGGTTGCTCTTGTAGGTTCTGCGTTGCTTATTCTTGGGGAGATTGATATTCCGCTGTTCTTTATGTTTTTACTTGTAGCTTCGAGACTGTATGCCCCGCTTGAGGGTGCATTACAGAATCTTGCTGCGATAATTTCTACCAAAACGAACATAAACCGTATGAATGAAATTCTTGACCACCCGATTCAGACAGGAAGCAATGCAATGACAAATAAAGGCTATGACATTGTATTCGACCATGTAGGATTTGCCTATAATACGGGGGAAACTGTATTGCAAGATGTTTCCTTTACGGCTAAACAAGGAGAAGTTACCGCCTTAGTCGGACCGTCCGGCGGCGGCAAAACTACGGTGTCACGCCTTGCCGCGCGGTTTTGGGACATAAACAAAGGAAAAATCACTGTTGGCGGTATGGATATATCAAAAATAGAGCCGGAAACATTGTTGTCGCTGTACTCTATCGTATTTCAAGATGTGACGCTGTTTAACAACACAATTATGGAGAATATCAGAATAGGCAGAAAGGATGCGACCGACGAAGAAGTGATTGCAGCGGCAAGACTGGCAAATTGTGAAGAATTTACGTCAAAGCTACCTGATGGTTATAACAGCATGATTGGGGAAAATGGTTGTGAACTTTCCGGCGGCGAAAGGCAGCGTATTTCAATCGCTCGCGCTTTCCTTAAAAATTCTCCGATCATCTTACTTGATGAAGCAACAGCAAGCCTTGATGTGGAAAACGAAACATTGATACAGGCTGCTTTATCAAGGCTGATAAAGGATAAGACCGTACTTGTTATCGCCCACCGTATGCGTACCGTAAGCGGCGCGGATAAAGTAGTTGTGCTTTCAGACGGTTCTGTTGCTGAACAGGGAGCGCCGGAAAAACTGCTGAATACAGGCAAGATTTACCCGCATATGGTAAAGCTGCAAATGATTAGTCAAGATTGGGGCATTTAGTATGAATATCGAATGGATAATATGTCCTATAGGTCAAAGAAAAACAAGATGGAAGATACGTGGCGATACCGAACTGAAGAACTTTCCTCTGTACTGCCCGAAATACAGGCAGGAAACCCTTATTAACGTCCAACAACTGTTTCCTGTAACGGGCTTTTACGACCATAGAGATGAATACACAAATCATTATAATTGCTTAAATAATTCATATTACCAAAATGCCTATGCGGCTTTATGCTACGTGGGCATTTTTTGTGGTATAGGAAATTCCTCTGGAATTTCCTATACCATAAAAACCCTCAGGGGGATACACACGCCGCAATAAGGTATATAGCCGCAAGGCGGCATCGCGGCGGCGCCAAAGCGTGCAAGCCCCTCATGAGTGAGGGGGGAGTTGAGGTGGGCTTGCCCACTTTGTTCTAATAACCCCCTACTGGGAAGAAAGGGGGTGAAAAAAATGAGCTATTCCAAAGAATATAAAGAGCATATAGAATATACTTTTGCTGCCTTTTGTAAAGTCGAAAGCAAATACCCTTTGAAATCATTGAAAATATATATCAGGTTGTGGCAGAAGAAAAAATCAAACACGGAACAGAGAGTCTGATCAGGATCGCCCAGCTATGAACATGGGGATGTTTTCGTGAGAGAGAAACTTGTCCCGTATAAAATACAAAACATTCTTGAGAAATTACCAGAAACAATACCTGTGCTGTCTTATCCTAGTTTATATAGACGCTGCAGAAGCAGCGGCTTTTGAAGAGAATAACTCGGGCCGCAAGAGACTGACCGGGGTCTGCGTGGGCGCATGAGAAGGAAGGCGGTTATTGATAATGTTGGACTTGGAATTGATTGAGTATGCGGAAAAACGAATTCACAGCAAGGAGGTCTTAAGTAAGGAGCAGATTGTTCAGCTGCTTAGTATTGAGCCTGGAAGCCGGGCATGGGAGGCTCTGGGGCTGGCAGGGCGCAGGGCGGCTAAGGAGCTTACAGGGGAACGGGCCTATCTTTGGGGGGCAATTGGTGTGGATTTTGTTCCCTGTTCTATGAACTGTGACTTTTGTTCGTTGGGAGAAAAATGGGGGATTGTTGGTGAACGGCGGGAATATAATGCAGAGGAGACGGTTCGTCAGGTGCGTGAGTATGCAGAGAACGGTGTGAGGTGGATCGTTCTGCGCACTACGGAGTTTTATTCCCAGGCTCAGCTGGGGGAGATGATCCGGTATATACGGGAACAGGTACCGGGAGCTTACGAGATCGGACTTAACATCGGAGAGTTTGGAGTTGAGACGGCCTACTGGCTTGCAGAATGCGGAGTAGATTTTATTTATCATTCCCTGCGTCTGGGTGAAGGGCGTGACACTCGTTTTGAGCCGCAGACACGTATTGATACGCTGAGGGCGGTACAGGCTTCCCCTTTGAAGCTGGTATTTCTTGTAGAGCCCATTGGAGTGGAGCACACGAATGAAGAGATTGCGGATCTCTGCCTGCTGGCAGCGGACTGTGGGGCGATTGTATCGGGCGCTATGGCCCGGATCCCCGTGCAGGGTACGCCTCTGGGCGTACATCTCCAGGTCAGTGACGAACGTATGGCTCAGATCATTGCCGTGACGCGGCTGGCCTGCGGCGCCTGTGTGCCCGATATCTGCATCCATCCCGGAACTCAGCTGGCTATGGAGTTTGGGGCAAATGTGACCGTGGTGGAGACGGGGGCCATTCCCAGGGATACCTGCTGCTGTTCCGGGGGCAAATGGAATCAGTTTGATACGGTACGGGCCAGGGAATTATTTGAAGCGGCGGGATATACTGTCCATCAGACTGCATAAATGGAATACGATTTTGGAGAGGGAGGAATAAAAAGATGAAAATCGGGAAAAAAGTGATTTCACTGCTCATGACAGGCGTGCTTCTGGGCGGGCTGTGCGCTGGGTGCAGCCCGGTAAAAGAGGGGACAAAAGAACAAAAGAAAGACCCGGCGGCAGCGCAGGGGGCAGAACCGGCTGCCGAAAACATGAAAGCTACGGTGGGTACCTGGAAGACGGCACAGACGCTGACACCATATTTTTATGAGGAGGCACTGGGGGACGGCGCGGTGATTGAGGTGAAGCCGTTTACCAATCCGGGCGATCAGAAGACCGCGCTTCTGGCCGGCAGCCTGGATATGACCGGTACGACTATCCCTACCGCGATTACTGCAGCGTCAAAGGGGGAACCTGTCAAGGTTGTGGTCAGCCTGTGCAATAAATGCTCTGCCCTGGTGGTGGGAGCAGAATCCAAAATAGAGAGTGAAGCGGACCTGAAAGGGAAGACCATTGCCTATGTCCCGGGTACGATGCACCATGTTCTTTTGCTGGATGTGCTGAAGCGGGCAGGGCTGGATCCGGATAAAGACGTTACCTTGGTGCGGATCGACTTTTTCGATATGGGACAGGCATTGTCTGACGGTACGATCGATGCCTTTCTAAGCGGTGAGCCATACCCCTCACAGGCGGTAAAGGACGGCTACGGCAGGATTCTCAGCTATCCATACTTTGACGACAGTATCGGAACCATTAATGCGGGGATGATCGTGACAGAAGATACCATTGAAAAGAACCCTGGGCTGGTTCAGAGTCTGGTGAATGCACATATTAAAGCCACCCAGCTGATGAACAGCGATACGGATGCGTGGCTGGAAAAAGCGGCGTCTTTTGGCACGGACAAGGCTCTTCTGGAGGCATCGGCTAAGAACATAGAGTTGTGTTGGGATATTGATGAACAGTACATTCAGAATACAAAAAACCTGGCTCAGCAAATGCTGGAGCTGGGCATGATCGATACTGTTCCGGATATCGACGCCATGTTTGACCTGAGCTTCCTGGAACAGGCAAAAGAGGGGCTCCAGTGAAACGGGCGTCCCGCAAGGCCGGAGGTTTTGATCCCGCAGGGCTGATTCTTCCGGCTCTGATTCTGATCGTCTGGTTCGCCGCGACGACCTGGGGCGGGATGCCGGCGTATAAGCTGCCCTCGCCTCAGAAATTGCTCTGCGTGCTGGTTGATTTTGCTACGGGGCAGCTTGGGATTACCCCCTATTCCGGAACGCTCTGGGGACATCTGCTCCACAGCCTGAAACGAGTGGCCAGCGGGTTTGGCCTGGCCGCTGTCTTTGGCCTGATTCTGGGTTTTCTAAGCGGAGGAATTCCGTTGGTGCGGCGGCTGGTGGATCCGCTGATCCATCTCGCACGGACGATTCCCGGTATAGGCTGGCTGCCGGTTGCGATCGTCTGGTTTGGCATCGGAGAAGGCAATACACTGTTTCTGATCGCACTGGCCTCTTTCTTCCCAATCTATATGAATACCGCACACGGCACCTCCCAGGTGCCGGAGGTAACCTTGCGCGCCGGGCAGATGCTGGGCGCTAAAGGATTTAGCCTTTTTCGGACGGTCATTCTGCCCGCTGCTTTTCCCGATGTGGCAGTCGGTCTGCGGCTGGGACTGGGAGTTGCCTGGGCCTATCTCGTGCTGGGAGAAGTGACCGGGGTGACCGAAGGTCTGGGGGCGGTTATGACGGATGGCCGGATGCTGGGGCATGTGGACATTGTCCTGGCAACGATGATTGTCATTGCCTGTGCGGGAAAGCTGACGGATCTGCTGCTGCTGGCAGTATGCCGTGCTGTCAGCCCCCAGATGCGTAAAGGAGGAAATAAGTCATGAATGAACAGGGCCTGTTAATCGATCAGATCTGCCAGAACTTTCAAAATGAAAACGGCACGCTTACAGAGGCACTGGATCATATCTCCCTGCACATACGTCCAGGAGAGATCGTTTCCTTGCTGGGACCCAGCGGCAGTGGAAAGAGTTCTCTGCTGAACATCATTGCCGGTTTTGATGAGCCGGTATCCGGAGAAGTGCGGCTGGACGGGGAAAAGGTCACTGCACCCTCAGCTCAGCGGTGCGTCGTATTCCAGACTCCGGCGCTTTTTGAGTGGCTGACCGCCCGGGAAAATGTGGCGTTCGGCTTGAAACGCCGCGGGGCTGCCCCGGGCAGGCAAAAGAAAGAGGCTGATGAGATGCTGCGTCTGGTGGGCCTGCAAGGCTCTGAAGACAAGTATCCCCATGAACTGTCAGGCGGTATGCAGCAGCGCGTGGCGCTGGCAAGGGCATTTGTGCTCCATCCGCGGCTCCTGCTGATGGACGAACCATTTGCAGCCCTGGACGCCCAGCTGCGCTGCCAGATGCAGGACCTGTTACTTCACCTCTGGGAGAGCCGGAAACAGACGATTCTCTTTGTAACCCATGACGTAGAAGAGGCCATCCGTATCTCCCACCGTATCGTCGTCCTGGAACGCAGTCCAGGCAGGATCAGGGAAGAATTCACGGTTCCTTTCCCCATGTCCTTCCGGGCAGGGCTGCTGGGAGACTCTGCGTTTCAGGCACTGCGGAAACAGATTCAGGAGTTCATGTTTACACTATGATCCACAGAAAAAGATTACTTTTATTATTATGAATCGCTTCACGGATGGGGGGACGCTCCATAAATGGATAGCCGAAAACCTCCCGGAGAACATCCATGTCCTTTCAAAAACGCGGCCGCGGACCTAAGAAATTCTAGGCGGG
>NZ_CYZU01000009.1 GCF_001404335.1 Faecalicatena contorta | reverse complement strand
TCTGCCTGGGCCATGCTGGTTGCATAGCTATAGATATATGTCCCGAATGGGATCCCCAAGCGGGTACACTCATCTGCGTTCCGTTTCCATTGCTTGTCGTCCTGGCTGGCGATATTGTCACCATACCCGCAGCGGATGATTACGCCCTCCACTCCCGTGCTCTTTACCTGATCCCAGTTAATGTTCCCCTGATGCTCACTTACGTCAATAATTAATCTATTCATATTCGATCTCCTTCTGTTAAAAAGAGGACGCTTATTCTGCATCCCCTGAATCTGTGTTATTGAGTTCCGGCAGGCCGGCCAGAGAAGTCAGTACCGACGCTACACCGGCCAGTGCTGCTGTCCCGATTACTGTCAACCAATCCACCTGCGCGATAGTTGCAGCCGCAGGAAGCAGCGCCACCGCCGTCTGTGCAGCTGTTTTTAATGCTCTGATTCCCGCTTTCTTCGCCCACCCAATCCAATACTCTCTGTTTTTCATGATTATTCCTCTCTTTCCGCATAAAGCTCGTCCAGCCGGTGGTGTGCCGACTTTGTAGACTGCTCAACGATTATCATACGTTCCACTAGGTTATTGTGTTTTTTAACTTTTTCTTCCAACTGCTCAATCCGGTATGTAGACAGCTTGTTCGCCGTCATAATACCGGCCAGGCTGCCGACCAGCGTCCCGATCAGTGAGCAGATGGCTACTGCAATCTCTGGTTCCATCAAGCCCACTCCCCTACTGTTCTGTTTTCATTCCTGCCTCTACCGCAGCTCTCCAGAGCGTCGGTACCTCTTCTACTGTGATTAATCCTTTTTCAATTCGAGTCAAATAAAATTTAACCATTACTGTATACCTCCTTCTACAATCGTGCTCACCACATCCCCTAAATCGGTTATGGCCCCGTCCTGTACTTCTTGCCCGGCCCGCAGTTCTTCAATTGCCAGTTCCACCTCTGTCTTTTCGCGGATCGCAAACGTGGCCTCCACTCTGTCTCCCACGATGTCCACAGTCCGGAACAACGGACTCTCCAGCTTCATATCGGCATACTCTCCAGTAATTGTATCGCCTGTCTTAAACTTGACGCTATCCATGTTTCCCGGAGCTGTCAACGCTGTTGCAATAACCCCCAACGCCGTAAAATCTGTTGCGGTTGCCGTAATAGCTCCCAGGCTGGCTCCTGCCTTAATCTCAATCTCGGTGTTGTCTGTCAAAATAATTTTTTCCATTCTTTATTCCTTTCTGCCGGATACGCCTCCGGACGGGCAATAAAATAGGACTGCATTTGCAAGTCCTGGTTAAAAAGTTCCATATTTAATTGTTCAACTAAATAGCAATTTGAACGGAAGTACTACAATCCTGAATAAAAACTACCTTAATGTTAATGCGGCTGTAAAAGCTGGAGTTAAATATCTAAGGTGTAGCACAGTACCGAATGCAGCAATGAATGCGGGCACAAGCTATAGTGTCGGTACTCTCCCAGAAAATATGAGGCCTACATATAAAATCTCTCAGGAAATTCTATGTGGAGGGGGCAATATAATCCGTCTTGATATTACAACTGATGGTGCTTTTACGGTTGTTCCGTCACAAGCAATTCCCATCACGACTGGGATCAACATCAATTTTGCTTTTATATAAAATAATTATTTTGATCGGGCCACGAAAGTCTCATTAATATTTACGCCGACCCCCGTTGCGGCTGCTGTTGTGGCTGCGTATGTCACTTTGCCGTCTACATCGATGGATACCCGGAATAACCGATCTGCGGTGCCAGCGCCGAGTACATATTTAATGACTTTGTACGGCGGCCGGTATGCTTCTGGCAGAGTGCCTACCGCCAATTCTGCATTTGCAGGCACATCTTTTACAATCAGGCCACTACAATGCAACTGTACTGTCCGGCCGCTTACGATTACATTAGTAGTTGGATAGTATGTGGATACCGTCAGATCAAAATTCGCAGCGTTCAAATTGCTATTTAGTTCATCAATTCCGGACTGCAGTGTCTTCCCCATCCTTCCATCCAGGACGGTATTTGCTGCCGTGGTTGTTGCATTATTAACGACTGCACAGAATGCAGCCGTCCCCAAGTCCGCAAACCACTTTTTGATCTTTCCGAATATCGTGGAGCCTGTATCCCCGCTTTCTATGTTAGCCCGGGTGGACGCCTGTGTAAATGTAGCTATGGAAGTATTGATATTTCCAGCGGGCCCCTGCGGCCCCGTTGCTCCTGTATCGCCTTTTGGACCTTGGGCCCCAGTTGCTCCTTTTGCCCCTTCTGGTCCCTGCGGACCGGTATCCCCCTTGGGCCCCTGTGCACCAGTATCCCCCTTCGGACCCTTGACGCTACCTAAATCAACCGTTGATGTTGCCATTTCAATACCTCCTATTCATATGTGGCTATCAGATGCCCGCTTGCATTAATAGAAAACGTCGGAACAGCACCAGTATCCCCTTTTGGTCCCTGCGCTCCCGTGTCACCTTTAGGGCCTTGTGCGCCAGTAGCACCTTTTGCTCCGGTTGCCCCCGTATCACCTTTCAATCCCTGCGGCCCCTGAGGTCCTGTAGCACCGGTATCACCTTTTATGCCCTGCGCCCCTGTGGCTCCTTTTATATTTCCTGTTTTAGCCCAGCTTCCCGTGGATTTACTGTAAACATCGAAGTTCGCAGTGTTTAAAAAAAGTCGCCCGTCTTCCCCTGCGTAGTTGGAGCCGTTGTTCCAAAAAGCCAGGTTGCCCCGTCAGCTCCCTTAGCTCCCGCAGCTCCCTGTGGTCCAGTGGCACCAGTAGCGCCCTTTGCGCCAGCGGGTCCCTGTGGCCCCGTTGCTCCCGTATCGCCTTTTGGACCTTGTGGCCCCATTGCCCCTGTTGCGCCTGTTTCTCCCTTCGGGCCCTGCGGGCCTATAACACTGCCTAAATCTAATGTTTGTGCCATAATCATTTCCTCCTTATGATAAAGTGTAAACCAGCCGTCCATCCTGTATTGAAAATGGCGGCGCCGGTTCATTGTCATTGTGAACTAACAGCAAATGCCCTTCTGAGTTAACGGACATTGCGAAGCATCCAGGGTTGAGACTTGTAATAACAGCTGCCCCTTCGTTTCCTTGCGGGCCAACCGGCCCCTGAGGTCCTTGCGCCCCAGTATCTCCCTTTTCCCCCTGTGGACCGGTATCTCCTTTAATCCCCTGTATTCCCTGTGGACCACGCGGCCCTATAAAGTCCCCATTATCCAATTTAGATTGGACAGTACCGGCTACCTCCGAAGCTGTTTTGGCCGCAGAATCAGCAAGAGCTGCCTTCGCATTCGCATTTTGAGCAGCTGTATCGGCCACGGCTTTAGCCGCTTTTGCCTGCGCTGCAGACTCTGCCGCCGATGTTGCGGCATTCGTGGATTCGGTATTTACTTTATTTGCTAAGGAGACCATGCTTCCACGCACCTCTTCGCCATATACGGCCTCTTGAAAATTCTTAATCTCCTTGCTTATATCCGCCATCTAATTCACCTGCCTTTTCCCATTCTGCCCGGTCTTGAGCATACTCCTGTTTCGCCACTTGGCTCACACCGGCCAGATACTCTCCGAGGAGCATTTCCAACAAAAAAGGCGGCAGCTGAGATTCAGCCACTACCCTATTCAGATTTGTTTTAAATTCATCAATTCTTACTGTCACTGGTTTTGGCTTCTTCTGTTCCTGATTCTCTTTCTGCATACAACGCTCCTTTCATATCTACAGTGGTCACCTCTGCGTCCTGTGCTATTTTAGGTTTTTCACCCTCTATTATTTTTAGCTCCATGTATTCTCCTATCTTGGTGCAGATGTAATGATTCCATTGCTCACTGTTATTCTGCTGTAGCTCCAGCCGATACCACCATCGCCATTGTCATGTATTTCGGTTATAATTGGGATCTCCCCTGACCAGCCTAAGTACCCGCCGGCCTGAAGGCTTTCTACTTTCACATTTCTGAGTGTCCAGTTATGCATGTCTATGTCGCATCCGGCATGGAGTCCCTGCCTGGAAAAAATACTATTCGCCCGTGAGAACGTCCACATGGTTGTATATTCACTATCATTTGGAGTTTCCAAATAGGCAAATGCCATATACTTTCCTTGGTAATCAAGATCAAAGACCAGGCCCTTGTGAGCAGGATTTTGTTTCCACTGGTTTGTCCCTATTTTCCCGACATAGTATCCGTCTCGCCAGAAATGATTCCCGTTTTGGTCGAATGCCGATCTTTTCTTGCTGTCAGTAACTCCATTGTCATATATGGCTATTTCCCCGGGATTGATCTGGACGTATTTACTATTACCATTAAATCCATACAGGAAGAAGTTGTAATACTGCTGCATGTATGTTCCGAACTCTCCCTTAGATACCTTGGTCTGCACTAAATCGGATGTAACCTTTATGGATGCCGCAAGCTCAACTTCTTGTCCAGTAGCCCGCTTGACTTCTGCAGAAATGAGGTTTTCTGCGACTTTAAATTTAGCAGTAATTTCAGCGGTAACTCCCGCCTTATATTCCACCGACAAAGCCTCCGCCTGTACAGATCCGGCTTTTATACGTTCCCCTATAATAGTTCCGTCTAATGTCATGCCTACTGTATACGGACCGTTAAAACCGTTATGCGATCCTCCAATGCCATACTTGTTGAACTGGAGCACATTTTGGGCATGTTCTTTATCTGGTGCATCCATGATTAAGGTACGGAGCCAGTGTTTCTCATCATCATATTCTTCGATTTTATAACCGCCTTCACTTCCTGTCATCATCTGCGTCAGGTTATCCACAGCTGACTTCATCCAGTCTGTTGTAATACGTCGGTTTTCTTCTTCCTCTGCATTGATCTGCTTTTGTGTATCCGCTTCATGCTTGGTATACGTTTTTATCTGCTTATTTCCAAGCTGCAGCTTATTCTTCGAAGGCTCATGCAGAAAAATTCTCATTGACTGGACAGGAAAAACACGATCCATCCCATATGGTTCTGCATAAGCATGGATCCTGTCTCCCAGTCTAAAATCTTCATATTCTTCCGGATCTAGCATTGACAAGTCTAGTGCCCGAATATCTAACACCATAGCTTCATACTGGTTATCCCTTAGCCATACTTCTCCCTTTTCCTTTAAATTTTCAGGAAGTGTCACGTCTTTCCATTTCACAACTTTCCTATTCCACCCGAAACGCTCTACTGCTCCAGGAATGTATAGATAATCCTTTCCATTGTTTACGGAGGTAATATCAGTATAACCTTCAAGCCCTTCAATTGGGCTCTCATCAAGCCTTGCTCCCAAGGGTATTATAGCTGTGGCGACATCTGCAGCTGAAAGGTTCTCGGCATAATCAAGCAGGTTTTCCCCAAATTCTATCGGTTGACTGCTGTATTTCCCATATTCTTCCAGTGAAATCCAGTCAAGGTAACGCTTTCCTTCTGACTTCCTTATTCGCAAATATCCGCCCAATTTTTTAACCAGCTTCTCCCTTATGGCATCCAATGTACTTTCACGGTCTGTGAACCTGTATATGCTGTCATTGCTGTCATGTATTGTCACAATCCCCGTATAAAACTTTTTCCGTTCTTCCACTTGGGTATTGTGGATATTTAACCAAGTATCCAGCATCTGGCGTGGTGACAAATCATGGTACACTGCCTGCGGCTGAATTGAACTGGAGAGGAAAGCAAGTTCTCCAACAACAAAGCATTCTTCCAGACTATCAGCATCCTTTTCACATTCAATCACCTCGCCGTTAAAGATCTCTTCGCCGTCCTTTAGTACCTGTACCATGCTCTTCTTGTTCAGGATACTTCCATATTCAGGGTTTGATGGAGGAAGCAGAAACTCAAAAGATCCTGCATCATTTAATGCAAGATCTAGTTTCGGCTCCAATATGACGCATTCTTCATCTCCCGGGTAATCTAATATTCTCCCATCAAGGTACACCTCATACATTATAAACTGCCTCCTCGGTATTCAATTATCACTATACCTGTTCCCTTAAAGACCAATAGGATTTCATCTGTTCCGCCGATTTTGATTTGAGGGAACCTGTTCCTACCTGTGCCAAGGGCATATTCTTTTCCTCGGTACACCACTTTTAGACCTGCTGACTGAGATACTATAAAAACAGGTACAGTTAGCATATCCCCTTTTGGTATCCTGATGCTGTTGTCAGTGGAAGTTATAACTTTCTCACCTATATACCTTATTACCCCGGTCTGAAAATTGAATATGTCAAATATCCAAGGCTCTTGTGATCCCAGAATCTCATATTTATAAGGCTCAGTGTGTATCTCCATCTTAAATGTACCTATCCTGGCTACTTTTTCAGCATCATCTGGTATATATGCACGCCCCTTATAGAAGAATCCTGCATCATCATCAAATATAATTTGAACCTGTTTTCCGTGGTATGTATTCAGAAATCTTGTAAAAAAACTTCTCCATTCGCGCTTTTGCTTCAATCCCCCAAGCTCCAAATTAATCTCCCTGTTCTTATAGCTTACGGGACCGTTCATTTCCGTTAAATCTAAATCTTTTCCGCCATGAACAGAAATAAATGTATCATTGACTTCCGGCGGGCTTATTATATCATTGTTTTCAATGTGCAGCCCCCAGTCGCGCAGAAGATGCCTGCCGTTAAGCGTTGCGCTCAGTTCCATATCATCTCACCTTCTCTCTGTTCAATGCCCGCATCATGCCCGAGTTTGCGGTTTCCATGACTTCCTCTCTAAAAGCCCTCCTGCTTGGATACATGTAAGTCTGTTTATTCACAAAATCCTGCAGATATGGAAGATATTCCTGCAACAACCCGATAATGTCTGAATCGCTTCCTGTCCAACCACTGAAATGCGTCTTTCCAGCCTCAGGAATCTCCATGCTCCTGCGTATTGTTTCATTTACCTGCCCCATCTTTTTCTCATATCCAATACCAAAGCCTTCGGCTGTATAGCTCCCAATTTCCTCAAATACCTTGGAGGGGGAACGGACATCCAGCCTAGACCGGGCCTCCGATACTGCATTCGCGCACATCTGGGCTACTGCATTAATCACATATGATTCACCAGCAGATATACCATCTGACAGCCCCATCGATACATTCCAGCCTTCATTGTACAGCGTCCATCTATCAAGGCCCGTGTCCTGCGCAGTTCTAGAAATGTTGTCTACTTCTCTCCGTACGTCGATATCGCCTGATCTTATGCCTGATGACAATCCTGTGGTAACCTGCCTGCCGACCGGGCTGAAATTATTAGCATCCAGCTTGTATCGTGCAGTTGAGTTTGCTTCAGTTCCAAGCATGTTAACGCTATTCAATACTCCCGGTTTTCCGTAATTAACACCTTCCTGAATCCCGGACGGAACCTGTCTTCCGACTTGTGAAAAGTTCGCTGAATTCAATACAGCCTGTGCCGTTGTAACGGTTTGCTGCGTCATTGCCTGCATAGCTGCCATTACTTGGCTTTGCGAGCCGCTGATCCCGCCAGTGAGCCCTGAAACCACATCTTGTCCTATTCTGACAAATACCTGTGATGGAGAATGGCTTTCCAGCGAATCTTTTGCACCCGTAGTCAGCGTATCACCTACAGACTTTCCAGCTGTTTTTGTCTGCTCAAGGTTCTGCCCTATTCCCTGCACCAGCCCCTGAACCGAATCTGCGCCCAGCTGAGTCATAGCCGCGTTTACCTGTTCTTGTCCTCCATTCAGCGCAACAGTATACTCCTCAATCATTCCTTGCACACTGGCGTTTACGCCTTCTTTCATATCAAGCGACTGAGACCACATGTCGTTCGCCTGCTGCAGCTGCTCATCCGTCATATCAGCAAATGCCTGCACATAAGTTGACCCTTGAGGCCCCATCTCTGCCAGCTTTTCCAGAATCCCTTGGTTCACGCCTCTGTCTGCAAGCATAGCCATATTATCAGCCCAGTTCGTTACACCCTCAATCTGCCCCTGCATGTTGGCCAGGAGTTGTTCACTGGATATTTCTGTCCCTGCATTGAACTCATCAAACATATTCATCTGGCTCTCAAGGACTTCTGAAACCTTTTCCTGCATCCCGGTATAAGTCTCAGTTATCGTCTGGGCTGCTATGCTGTTTGCGTCCGCTGCCGCTGACATCATCTGGCTATTCCGATCCGCTGCAGCCGTATTCTCATCCGTCTTCCCTGTTATCAGGTCTAATTTTATCCCATGTTCTTCCAGGTAAGCTTGAGTTGCTTCCAATTCAGCCTGGATATCCTGCTGTTTCTGCTTATTGTTATCTACGGCTTCGCTGTTTTCATCTTGTGCCTCTGACAATTCTTTGAAACTTCGGTAATAATCCATATTACCTGTTGTCAGCCCATTCATAAGGGAACTAATCTCCGTCATTGAGGAGATTTCTTTTTCATTATTCTCCCCTCTGATCTCAGCTTTCTCGTCTTCGAGCTTAATGGCTTCGATCTCAAGCTCGGAACGTTTCTTTAAGAGCTCTATGGCGTATTCCTGGGCCGCCTGCATTTCAATTTCTTCCTGCTTTTTCTCCAGGTATTCTTCAAGGGCCTCGCTAGTCATATTCAGTTTGCCTGCCTGCTCATCATAGGATAGGTTCAGCTCCGGCATTAACTGGTTCAGCTCTGCGATATATCCCCTCAGCACTTCCGTCTCCGCGCTGTTCAGGTTTGTTTTCCCGGACAAGTCCTCAATCTTTTCTGCAAGCCGGCCGGCATACTCGCCCTGTGCTTTCATCTCGGCTGTGCTGTCCGCGTAAGATGTAACAAGCTCTTCCGCCGAATCTGATACCGCATTTGCGGAATCGCAAAGCCTTTGGTTCTGTTCGGATAGTCTTTTTACTTCATCTGTTGCTTCGCCTGCGGTTTTAGCATATATTGCTAAGGCTGTCCCTGCGGCAACAACCGCTGTCGCCACTAGGATTATTGGATTTGCTTCGCAAACCGCATTAAAAATTGCCTGGGCTACAGATGCCCCTTCCGTGGTGGCAGTATATATTCCCTGTGCAGCTGTCGCAGTCTTTGTAGCCGCCTCGTATAAACCTACGGCTGTGGTTGCTGTCTTAAATGCGGCCACTCCAGCTCCTACACCGCCTAAGAGTGGGAGAAGCGTATCCATATTGTCTATTACGAGATCTAGTCCCTCTTCCATCAATGGCAGCGCCTCCTCAACAATAGGTGTTGCCACTTCGGTCTGAAACTTCTTCCCCAGCTGCTGGAATCGTGCTTCCAATGTATCATATTTCACATTATTGATCTCTTCCATTGTTCCTTTTACGTCATCATAAGCATGATTCGTCTTATTCAATGAAGTGATCACTTTCATTGCATTATCTTCGCCCAAGGCACTCCATGTCGTGCTCGCAATGGTCAGTGCCTGCTGCTTATTCTCCGTCTTATCTAAATCATTAATGACAGAATAAAATACATCTTTCGCTGTCGCCTTCCCTGTTTTAAATTGATAGAAAAGAGTTTTTGTCCCTTCGGAAAAAGAATCAATATTTTCTTCAATCCTTCCATCCGCTAGGGATATACTGAATTCCTTTACGAAATCGTTAACCTTGTCTAGGTTATGAGCACCTGACTGCAAGCCGTTATCCACAATAGCAAACATTTCCTTTGCTGAAAATCCTGCCTGGCTCCATAATTGGCTGTATTCCGTAATGTTGTCAGCAAGCTCACCGGATTTGTTCAGCCCATTCTGCGCTCCCTTAGCCATCAGGTCAAAGGCTTCCTCTGATGTCAGCCCCATGTTCTCCACCAAAGCATCGACACCCCGGATAGTCTCGCTTAAGTCCATGTCGAAGACATCCCTCATGGCAATTCCATTCTCTGTCATTTCCTGTAGCTTTCCTGGATCAAGCTCACCCGTATATTGTTTTACCAACGCCATAGACCTTGCAACATCATTGATGTCATCCCCGAAATTATTGCTATGGATGTCATTCATGACAGTTTTATACCGCTGCATCTCCGCTGTTGTCGCGCCCGTGCTGGCTTGGAATTGATGCTGAGCATTTTCCAAGTCCTTTATGGAAGCTGCCGCTCCACTTACAGCATCCTTTACAAGATTTACCACAGTATTGCCAAGGTTTGTCTTAACGATAGTCCCAAAATCAATCGTTATTTCTTCGGCTTTTTTTATTTCTTTGCCGAACGCATCAATGGAAGTTGCGCATTTATCCGTAGACTGCTCTGCTTCCCTCTTATACGCAGCATTTTTGTTCACTGCAGTCGTTGCCCTTATAACCTGCGCTTCTGCAGTATTTAGTTTTGCCTCCCAGTCCTTCACGCGGTTTCCTGCAGACTGGTAATTCTGTTCCCCTTTTGATATGGCATCACTAACATCCTTAAGGGCTGCTTCTTCCTTCTTAAGTTCATCTGACAGGGATTTTACCGTAGCTTCCTGCTGCTTAATTTCGCCCTTTGAAGCCTCGCCAGATTTCTTCATTTCATCCAGCTTCTTAGTCGCACCGGCATAAGCCTCTTTCAGCTCTTCTGTCCTTTGCGCATGTTCCTGCTGTTCCTTCGTAAGCACATCCAGGCCGACGCCTACTTTTTCATAGCTCTGTTTAGCATGGTCAAGTCCTGCCCGGACCGCTTCTTCCTTATTCTTCTGCTCTTCCAAAACTTTTATCAGGACTTCATGCTTCTTACTTAGGGATTGCAGAGAGTTTTCCTGGCCTTCACACTGTGCCTTGACAAGCCCCATTTCCGACTTTAGGGAAGAGAGTGATTTATTGCATGATGTGACGTTCTGCTTAAATTCCTTTTCTCCGTCCAGTGCTATGATTGCCCCTATCTTTTTTGCTGCCATATCTTTTCACCTTCTTTTTATGCAACAAAAAACCACCTACCTAAGAGTAAGTGGTTTTTTATTTTCTTCTTTTAATTGTGATAATTGGGATATGCCTGGCCTTCTTATATACCGCCCACACTATCATTACAATCGCTACGATGATTGCAATTTCTGGGATCATTATGATAGACACTAAAACCAACACCCAGAATACAAGCTTCAATATTAACTTTGTACGGCTACTCACAATGCATCCCTCCTTTACCTGTATTATACACTATGCAGTCCTACAAGTCCAGCAGGGAAGTCTTTGTTTGCTCACGAAATAGGCCTTTTCCTACCCGCATATTGTGCAGCCATTTGAAATGGTAGAATATCTCTTCCCATTTTCCGAGGTACATCCGAGACACCTCTTGTTCCGAATACCCTGCCTGCATCCCGATGAATACATACCACGCAAAATCCAGCGCCTGCTCTTCGATATCTAGGGATCCGCCTATGTCTGATTCTGCGTGGCTACTGCGTTTTTTAAATTGAAGCACCTGTAAAACTCGTCATGTAACTTATTTGCCAGATCAATCAATGGGACATCTACTTCTCGTACAATTTCAGCCCGGATAATCGCCCTCGGCTTTCTTTTCTCCTGATCGGCTGCAATAGCTTCCCCTTCAGATGCCATCCATACAAGCGCATCATTCACAGCCTTCACGCTTGGAAACTTCCCATGAAGGATCGGCTTACCGTCAGCATCCTTTTGCGTGTTGCCCTCATCATCCACCTCAGGCTCCCATGTGATAAGCCCCTCTTCGAACTTCCCTATGCTCCCATATGCATCCTGTATCTTTTCGAGTACCAGGAGGTCACACTTGATAGGATACCTTTTTCCTGACAACTCAATATAATTCAGTTCATCGAACATAATATTATGCCTCCTCTGCTCCCTGCTGTGCCGGTGCAGGCGGTTCAGTCATGCCAGCCTTTTCATCAAGCCATTTCTGAGCATCTTCCTCAGTATCAAAGATTTTTCTTTCACGCCATTCATTTTTTGCATTTCCCATTGCCTGCCCCGTGATGCTTGGCGTCTGATACTCAATGCTGTCGCCCTTGGTTTTGTAGCCTTCCTCGCCTTCCGTAAATTTAGACTTATGGATCCACATGGCGACATATTTCTTTACGCCATCCACTTTCTCAGATACATATATCCCAAACCCAACATAGTTGGACTCATCCGTTGTTTTGTCCGTAATCCCTTCGTTCGGGTTATCCGCTACCGTATGCCCAAACATCGTACTATGTGCCTGTATGGGCAGTGTGGTTGTGTTTAGCGTGATGTCCGCATATTTGAATTCCTTGTCATATTCTGCTTTCCCATTATCCCCATACAGCGAACCCTCTGCATACTGCGGGCTGATTGTTACTTCAATCGCTTTCCCACATGTGAACCCTTCCGAATATGTTGCACTCCCTGAACGCTCCGTTAATTTTGCTACTGTCGGTTTTGCCAATCCTACAAATGCCATTTATTCGTCCTCCAATCTTTCTGTTTCCGTTTCACACTCAAATATAATGTGCCGTATTTTCGTGTCGTCTTCTGTTAATACTGTTACTTCCGGATACGTGAACCCATGCTTGAACAGTGCCCTTCGTATCCTGCTTTTTTCCGCTATGAAATTTTCTGATGCCGGAAGGAAGAAATGGATTTGTACACTCACTGTTTCTTCATCCGGCTCATTATCAGAGTAAATTGCTACTCTTTCATCCACATAATTATAAGTAAAATACCTGTCTTCCTTCCCCTTATAAATGTCTGGTGCATAAGGATAGCCAAAAACCTTGATCGCTTCTATGATCTTCTGAAATGGCGTCATACTCCTGCCTCCCTATCGAACACTTCTTGCATCTTACTGATTACTGCACTTTCTGCCTCACGTACTGCTGAAGTCAGCACCGGACGCGCAGGCTCTCTTGATGTGCCAAATTCCAACCATGCCAGTTTATCCATATTCCTGACTGGCACCTTTCGCTTCCCTTTTATCTTGTGCGTTCTGCCCGTGGATTTCCCGGTAGACCTTACACACAGGTAATATCCATCCTTGCTTCTTGACGCACCAGTGCTTTTGATGGATCTATACATATCCCCGGTTTCCTGGTGTGGACGTATTTTTGCTTTTACCGCCTCCTCCAGGATGGGGCCGGCTTCTTTCAGCATCATAGGGGCAATTCTTTCAATATCCAAGGTTTCAAGCTCTTTCATAAGACTGTCAAACCCTTCTATTTCAAACTGTGCCATTCTGCCTCCTTTCACAGGAGAGAATAATCTTCATAGATTTATCCTTCCTGAAAGTCCGTTTTACCTCCAGAATATCACCCGTTGATTCATCGATCAAATGGTCTTCTCCCGCGTAATTACAGGCCATGATCTCCACATTTTGATTCACGGCGTATCCCTTCTGAGATGCTAATATTTCATCGTCCCTTGTCACATCTGTAAAGTTTGCCGGAATTCCTCTCTCATACAGACTTTCCAGTGCGGTAAATCCGTCATTGTCTTGTGCCCCGTCCCTGCTTCTGGGAAGAGATATGCTATTGTTCCACAATTTTATCCCCCTCCAATGTTAACCGGAATACTTTCTTCCGGTACAGGTCCAGATATTTCTCTGTATCAGTTCTGTCAATTCCCAGGTACGCGCTGACATAGAGCGTAATCGCCGTCAATACAGCGGCATCCTCTTCCGATTCTGCAATAGTTTTTGAAACACCGGAAGAAATCATATCCTGTATGCAGTCTTTAATATACATTTCAATATCGTTATCATAAATTTTTACATTTTCGGAAATTCCGCATCGTTTTTTTATGAGGTTTATCATGTGGTTCCTCCCTGCTGATCCAGAAATTCTTCTATAATCTCCTTTTTGACAGTCTTTTTTATGCTATAGCCAAGTTCTTCCGCCAGTGCCCTGATCTGTGATATGGTCATGTTTTCAAGTTCACTGGCGGTATAACTGCTGTCATGACGGCTATAGCTGTCTATTCCCCCACTACCGCTGCGTCATCGATCGTAACAACTCCGTTCACGAATGCAGCATCATCTTTTACCTTGCAGTCTTCGCGTTCAATGGCACGGAACAATGTCAGGTCCTCCTCAAATGCATTAAGTTCACCGGCCTGTGCCAGGTTAGATGCCACGATGGTCAAAAGTTTTCTGTCGAAGAATTTAATCCCTTCCTTCAGATCTCCGATGACGAATGGAATTTTTCGTTTCCCCGCTGTAGCCGTATCTGACGGGAAATCATTGTTCGTAATTACTTCAACCGGTACGATCGTTGCGCCGGCGCATAGCCTCATCTGCATCGGATCTGCCGGGTTCGGCTGAAGGAGGTATTTTCCTTCCGAATCTTTCAATGTATCCAGATACTGCAGCCCATCGTCGTTCGTTACGATTTTCGATGTAGACTTGAACGCCGCGCCGAGCGTTACATTCAATGCTTTTTTAATGTCATCCAGTCCAGTCAATTCTGTCTTTGCCTTTGTATTGATTATTGTCCGAATAATATTGTTCCTTGTTACCCTGGACTCATCTCCTATCCATGCAATCAACACAGAGGTAATCGCGGCGTCAGAATCGTCAAGCAATTCATTCGTGACCGGAAAATACCCTGCATATTTCGCAATCTCGTAATCCAGTCTTTCGAACTGCGGGGTATCTTTCTTCCCAATCTTACCGCCTTCCCCTACTTTGATGAATCCTGTCTGCTGGGAGCGCTTCTTAAATGTTCTGGAACCCTTGTTTGTTGTGACTGACTCAACATCAACTAAATTAATCAGGGATGCCCTCGCTTCCCTCCTTTCATTCACTTTTGTCTGGATGTCTTCCGGAACTGTATATCCACCATCGGCAGGGGTTCCTTCATTCATATTATTGGTTACCATAAATCCATTCCTGGCGGCATCTGCAAAATCCTTTATGGAATCTACTGTTTTCACTGGCTTTGCAGTCCCCGTCGCTGCCTTCTGCTGCATTCCCCCGTATTTTTCATCATCAAGATCTTTCAGCAGGTCAAATTTATTCTGGAGCTTCTTTAAGTCTTCCTTGGCCTCCATTGCCTCATCAAGTTTCCCTTCACTTGTAAGGCTTCTCACTTTGTTTTTCTGTGTGTTAATGGAATCCAGTAGTTCTAATAATTCTTTATTCATAATTCTCTCCTTCCAAAAAGCAATTCAGACACCATACATGTCCAGATCGCATATCAATTCATTCTTCAGTTTTTCATTTTCATCTGTTTCCGCTTTTTCCTGCAGGACTCTCTGCTTTATCTCTTCCGTCAATCTGAGTCCGGAATAAGAATTCGTTATCTGTATGTCAGCCCCTAATATCTCATCGGCAAATCCCATCTCAACCGCCTGGTTGGCAGTCAGCCAAGTTTCACGGTCCATAATTTCCAGGATCTCGTTAACCGACTTTCCTGACTTTTCGGAATATGACTGCGCCATAGTCGCATTCATCTCCTTCAGGGCATTCGCGTTCTTCTCGTAAAGATGGTAATCACCACTCATCCTTCCACTCATTGACACATTATGGATCATAATCATTGCTACAGGGCTGATCAGTACTTGGGCTGCCCCCATTGCCGCAACTCCAGCCGCGCTTCCAGCCAGGCTGTCTATTTCAGCAACAGAGTTTTTACTTTTCCTGAGCAGCGTGTAGATTTCCTGCCCTGCGAAAACATCACCACCCCCACTGTTTACAGTTACCCTGAGCTCTTCCCCGTCCTCCAGTGCCTCTATGACCTTCTTTATATCATTTGGGCACGTAGATTCCCATTCCAACCAGTCATAAATCCATTTCAGGTCATTGGAGATGATATCACCCCTGATTTCCGCTGTCTTCATTGCTCTCACCACCTTTCTTATACTGCTTTCCTACGTCTGTAATAGGTATGTAATTTCCGTTGACCATCAGGACGTCCCCGCCTTCCTCACAAGGCATGTCTAGGTATCCGCGGGCCTCATTCGGCGTATAAATCCCGTTATTAACAGCTTTTGATAAGTTCTCCATCTGCGTTTTGCTGTCTGTGCGCAGGATTGCCTTTTCATTAAACTTATAGAAATAACCCTCTTTTTGCTGCCTTATGGTCAGCAGTTTTGAATTGATCTCTTCTTCATACATCTTCAGCCGGTATGCCATTGTATCCACTAAAAAAGCCAGCTGCTGCGTCTCACTGTTCGCATAGCTGGACTTTTCATAATTGTTAATTTGGTTTGGCTTTATACCGAATGCGCCTGCAATCTGAAGCGCTGAATATTTTTTCAGTTCAAAGAACTGCGCATCGGTAAGGTTCATTTTCAGCGGGGTAAGCTGCAGTCCCATTGGGACTGGGATTACCTTACCCGCATTCTGAGGGCCAGATAGAGAATCAGCAAACTTTTTCTGTAGCTGTCTGCGTTTTGCTTCATCTAAATCGCCAAGATACTGCATCGCCATGCTTGCAGTTAGTCCTTGTTCATACAATCGGTTCATAAACTTCTGGCTCTCCAGCGCTCCTCCGATTGTATCTTTCAGGATATTGCTTACAGGTTCTCCCATGATTCCATTCAGACTATACCAGGTTTTGAAATGCATCACTTCTGAACTCCTGAATAAATGCTGATCACCGCTCGTTTGATCGCTGTATTGGTAGTACAGTTCGCCCTTCCCTCCAAATACCCCAATGTCATCCATCAGGACAGCCACGTTGCTGCTCTGCATTAGCCATAGATCCAATGTTTTATATTCCCCTCCGTATTTCCCTGGTTCAAATTGGCGGCGGGCCCACACGTAGCTGTTCCCATAATGCTGACAGTTCATTTCTACCGATCCCCATAGTGTTGTCGGGGTCATGATGGGGTTTGGCCTTACTGTCAGCAGACGTGTCATTTCGTCCGGATCAGCACGTATCCGTCCACGCGCTGTATTCTGGTAGTATTTCAGCGGAAGTTTTCCGATTGTTTCGCTCAGCATCTTCAGACAGGTATAATAAGTCACCTCGCTTACCAGCTTTTTACTTGTGCCCGATATACCAAGCCATTCCAACAGCTCCTCACTATTTAAATCCACGCCGGTCCCGGTCAATGCGCTCCAGGCGTTTCTGATTCTGTTCCAAATATTCATATTTTTACCAGTCACTTTCTATAAATTTATCTATCTCATCTAAAAAGCTCGATGTGAACTCATGATAAATAGCCAGTTTAAATGCACACAGCACGGCATCCACCGGGTCAATCCTTTTAGTTGTCGCATCCTTATCAATCTTGATTAGCCCTTGGTTCTGCCGGATCACGGCATTGCTCATAGCATAATTCAGGAGCGGGTTGTATGTATACACAATATTCCGGCAGTAAGCCTGTTCCCGGAAGCCCTGTGTAGATTCATTCAGTGATTTGTGGCTCTGAAATACTTCTTCCACTATGTATCCCTCGTTCGAAAGATCCAGCATCAGCTTCGCCGCGTTGGCCGGGTCGAAGCATAGGCATTCTATTTCCCATCCATTCTCCCTGCATGTGTTCATGACATACTGCATAACTGCATTCTGGTCTACAATCGGCGTATTTGTTACCGTTAAGAATCCCATCCGCTCCCATGCGTCATAATCCACCTTGTCCTTCCTTTTCCGCTCGGCCATTTTCTCTCTATTTGGAATAAATGAATGCGAATACACTATATATTTGATGACTTCTTTCCCGGTGCTGTCATATTCACCTGACTGAAAAGGAATTATGAAGGCAACCGATGTTAAATCTATCTTTGCCGACATGTCAAAACCTACATAGACACTCATTCCCCTTGTGTTGATCGGGATCCCATTTACCTGGCACTTCTTCCATTTTGCCATATCCATGTATCCGTTTTCCTGTGCCTGTACCCAGACATTTAGCATCTTTGTCAGGAATGCGGTCATCTTTTCCGGGATTTCTTTGGCAATTTCAAAAGCCTCCCGTATTTTGGAACGCCCGTTTTCATAACTCATGCGGATAGGGTTTGCTTTCCACCAAAGCCGTTCATCTGCTATATTGTCCTGGTTCTCGTAATCATTCGGATCAAGTTCCAAAATGTCAACAAAATATGACTCATTCCATACATCCACGTCAGGATCCAGTATCCTGGAGCAGTATGCATATTCCTGCACATAACAAGGATATGTCAGATCTACTCCCGCAGTCGTAATGATCATGAGCAGGGACTCTTTTGTGTTCGCCCCCAACCCAAGGTCATAGAATTCTGTTGTCTGGTGCTGGTGATATTCATCCAGGATCAGTCCTGCGGGGTTGGTTCCATCACCTTTTTGCCCGTCCTCCTTACAAAGGGCTTTGATAAAGCTGCCAGTCTTAATGTGTTCAATCCGGTCACGGGTCAGCTTGAACTTAGAGCGGAGACTGGATCCATGAAGCATCAGCTGACATTCATTGAAAATAATTTTTGACTGGTCTCTTTTGGTCCCAGCCGTATAATACTCATATACCTCACCATTTTTTGTGGATTGGGTAGATATCTCATAGAGAGCAACCCCCGCCTCCATCTGGGATTTAGCGTTCTTCCTGCCAACCTCAATGAAACTCTGTTTGAACCGTTTCCGGCCTGTCTCCTCATGCCGCCATCCATATATCTGACAAAGGCAGAACCTTTGCCAAGGCGTTAGTATAATAGACTGGCCGGCTAAATCTCCCTTACTGTGCTTAAGCAGTGAAAACCAGTCAACAATCTTCTGTGCTTCTTCCTCGTCCCATATATATGGGAATGAGATTTCCTGCACATTTCTGGCTTCTGATTTTTTTATATCATCCAGAAACCGCCTGCAGGCCTGCTTATGCTTTTGGCAGCTTATATAATCCTCATTTTCCGTAAGCCTTGTGTCATTTAGGCATAGGCCTGCATATTCAATCAGCTGGTTAAGAATCGTCATACATCCTTTTTTCTCCTCACAAAAATAAGGCCTAGGGCGGCCTTAAATATTCCCAAACTTCTGTTTTATCATATCTTCTGTTTTTTCAGTTTTGGTTACTGCCGCTTTTAAACGGGAATCTATAGTAAGTCCGCATAAGGCAGCAAATCTGCGCATCTCTGCCGCATATCCTGCCTGGATGTCCACCATCGGGTTCTTCACGATAATTTTCCCGGTCCTTGTTTCCCTACTGATGCAGAATTCCTGATCTTTAAGGATCTCAGTTGCTTTAACATAGTTCGAATAAGCATTACAATAGCCGCCTAAATTTCCATAATCCAAGTTTCCAACGATTTCTATTTTCTTCAATTCCCTGATGATTCTGCGCCATTCTTTCTCTGCCACGTCATCAATGAGCCATCCTGGAGGAGTCCTTAAATGGTTGTTACCAACCGTTACTCCTGCTTCTTCCATCTCCTTATTCTGTTTCTCAACCAGTGTTAAATGGGCTTTCTGCATGTCAATCGGCTTCCTTGGTTTTCCCATGTAAATCCCCTCCTCCGTTTAGATTGCCAACTTTTTTATCGTATTCGGAGTTTTGCGTCAGATGTAGGGGACATGCGGTCAGCTGCAAATTTTAAAAACTTTTTTGGCCGCCCCTCCCCGCCCTATATTCCGAGAGCATATCCTGCAAAATCCTTTGTGTTCCGTTTTTATCTTTCCTGTACATCTGCTCAATCATGCTGTGTGTGTCATGATTTAGGCTCATAAGGTTTGTAATATCATTTCGTATCGACCAATTATCTCTTAACGGAATGATATGATGCACAGTATCTGCCAACTCAATCCGTCCTTCTGTCATGAATAGATAGACATCAATGCCTCCGTCTTCTTCCAGTGTCGATGCCCTTGTTAACTCCCACACCTTGCCGCTATAGTACTGTTTGCTTCTGTTGTCACGACTGTATCTATCATATTCCTTGTGTCTGCTCTTGGCGCATAGGCAAGTGCTGCCTGAGGGTATTCGCTGTCCGCATCTGCTGCATCGTTTGTATATTGGCACTATCACCACCTCACTATTCGTCGTTTTGTAGGTATAGAAAAAGCACCCTCGGTGAAGGTGCCTGTAATTCTACAAACTTTTATTATTTTTCGCATATACCTCATAAAGTTTTTTCCCTAGTAAATAGTAAAGAACTTCCTTTTGGTTATGAAATGCCGAACTTATCTGCATACATTCATTGTTTACTATAAACTTCTTACATGACTTATAGAAAGTGACCAATTGTTTAATCAACATTACTTTGTTCTCCATACTTAATTCATCCGATTTAACTATTTCTTCATAATATTGATACATTTTCAGATCTGCATTATAATTGCTGTGGATCACCTCACAACATTTTCCATATTCACCTTCAACATAATCGATAAATTCTTTAGAATATGTATACCTATTGCGTAGTTCAGTAAACATATTTCTTACACCCGTAGCATTAATATTTTCATATCTTAGTACCACTCGAACAAAATTCTCAATAACAGATCGAAAGAAAGTGTAATACACTCTCAATGATGACTTTTTAAAAGAATCCATAAGGCTAATCATATCCGTAACCAAGCAATTATAATAATGTTCTTGTTTCTTTTCTGGAAATGCATATGCCTTTTTTATAAACAATATCCCTTTTGCTATGCATGCTAAGTCTGTATCAGAAACGTCTTCCATTTTCACAAATGATATAAATTGATTGATATCTTCTTTGCAAACATCTACTTCTCTATACCTGTTCAACATATCATAATCCTTTTAGCCATTTTTCTAATTTCTTATTCTCATTTTTCTTTTTATTCTTTTTAGGTGTAGAAGACTCTTTGTTCATATCTTCAATGTCAATTTTATCTATGTATTTCAATATGTTTTCCTTAATATTTTCAATCTTGTCATCATCTAATTCTAATAATATGCGGCTTACTCTCGCCGCAATTAATGTTCGAGACCTGATTACATATTCTGGAAACTTAACTTTTAAAATATTATTAACAAATTCACCTACATCAGAATTTTTCTTTATAACATCTTTCTTTATAATTAACACAGTTATAATTCCAATTAAATCTATAATATCTAAATTTGTTTTCTTCAAATAATTGCGTATTATAGCGATATTATTACCCTGATTAATCATACGACTCAACCCTTTCCAAAAATTCTTTACAGATTATTTTTACATCTTCTCGTGATTTTTTATATTTTGATGAAATATTTCCTTGTAATCCTACTAATAAGTCATTAACATAGGATGCCATATTACTAAACATACCAATTTCTCTTACTATTTCATCTCTTTCGAAAGTATCTTTTAATTGTAAAGTTTTTTGCGTTAAGTCCTTTACCATTGTATATACAATTCCAAGTGGTTTTATTCCAATATCTTCATTATCATCTAATCTATCTATCACTTGCTTCAACAGTTTAATCCCTAAAATAGAATAGCGATCTATCCTGTTTGGTACTAAATAAAAATCAGAAGCAATAAGAGCTGCATCAGTATAAACGGAAATTGTTGGTGGACAATCAATAAAAATAAAATCATATGCATTTCGCAAGTCGTTTTCTTGAATAAACCTATTTACCTTCCTTGCTTTTGTTCCATCTTTATCACTTTCTACTAGAATAAGGTCAATAGTTCCTGGCAACAAATCCATATTATCGTTAAGTCTTACTATGACTTCACTTGGTAATGGCAAATCAATCTTTCTTGCTAATGTTGTCTGCGTTTCAAATAGACGCATTATAGTACGGTTCCCTTTCCCCTCGGAATAATCATTAAGATATTCATCTTCCATGTCAAATTCGTTAACTAAACTTTGTGTCGTGTTGAACTGAGGATCAAGATCAATAAACAAAATCTTTTTTTCACAGTAATTCGCTAAATATTCTCCTATACCAATACATAAAGTAGTTTTACCAACGCCACCTTTCATATTAATAAAAGATATGACTTTACCTTGACTTTCCATTCAATTCTCCCAAAACCTTTTCGTTAAATACACCACATTTTATATTAATAATACTCTATTTTATGATATAATTCAACAAAAAACGCCCCACACTTTCATGCAGGACGTTTTTCTATATGTGTATGAAGGAGGATCATACTTCCGAGAAAATCTTTATTGCGGCGGCAAATGAATTCTTAGCCTTTCGACCTACTCCTATTCAGGAACCCAGCCGCCTATACAGTACTGCCTTATTAATGCCCCAAGGGCTGTGTTATTGAGAAAACACCACCGAACAAATGATCCAATCGTTCTAGAATAACTATGTCATACCCTTGCACGGGAATCAAGGGAACTTTCGGTCTTTTCGGTCTTCTTTATGTACCTGTAAAATACTTTTGATACCCAACTTCTGCTATACCCAACAATCGCCCCGATATCATCCCAACTCAAATCATTTATTACACGATAACGAATGATTTCACTTTCTGGATGAGGCGCTGCCGCAATAAACGCCTCCACCTTCGCTCTGTCCCTCCGAAGCTTCTCCTCATAAGTTTTTATCTTCCCTCTCAGCCGTTCCTTCTCCTCGATATACCACGCAGTGACATCTTTCCCCTGTCCTCCTTTCGGCATGTCTGTTATGACATTGTTCCTGTATGGATTAAACTCCTCCAAATTTGCCAGTTCCATACTCAGGCTCTTTAATTTATTTAAATCAGCCTGCATACTGAATAATTCCTTTAGTGTCATATATCTTCGCCTCCTTCTCGCTGCCTTTTTCTTTTCCCTATTTCTCCCAGCTCATTCACTACTGCGCAGATCATCGCGGTTGCAAAGCTGTGATTTTCGTATTTCTCTGCCAGAATACTAGCCTTTTGATATACCTGTTCAAATTCGCTGTCCGTCAATTCTTTTGAATAATATTCCTTATAGAGCTGCCAACACTCCGTTATCATTTGATGTACTTGCATGATTTCCATTTCAATCCCCCTTTTTATTAAGCCATCCCTCCACCATACCACCTCAAAATCTGACATGTGTGCCGTTGAAACCCAGTGTTTACAAGGCTTTCCGAAATAATCCCACGTCCCCACCTATTTTTTGTTAGTAGGGCGCTATACATATACTACATACAGACTCAATGACATAATAATATATATATAGTGTTACTATAATATAGAGTGAGTATGTGAGTATATATATAATAAAGCCTCTCGTTACAAGGCTTTCAAGCATCCCACCACCATCCCACATTTTATTAATAGGTGAGTAGAAATGGGGGATTACCTCTGATTATTAAACGGAATGTTTTCATCGTCTATATCTACATCCTCGTATTCTTCAAAATTGTTCGGTTGCTTAAATAGGACTTTCACGTACCTGGCTTTAGTCTTCAAACCTGCTATCGAGGTGTTCACGGAGTATTTGCCATCCCGCGACTTTTCCAGATAGCCGGCCTCCGCCCATTCCTTTTTCACGGCATTAAAATCATACCCATTTTTCTCCATTGCCTCTCTCAGTACATTCTGGTTTACAAGGCAGTGTGAGTCCGCAACCTTCCCCCAAAGTCGGTTTCCAAATGTAATATTAAAGAAGTTCTCGTTCTCTGCAATCCAGTTCACGACAAATTTATACGCCCTTTCCGCCTGAGACACTTCCTCTTCGTCCCTTAACAGTTCTGCGACTGCTTCCAATTCCAACGGTGCTTCATCCTTAAAAATGCATTCCTGCGCCAGCTGATCAGCAAGTACAATACAGGCCAACGCCTGTGCCTGTTTGCCAGTGCTCTTTGACATTTCAGACAGCTTTCGGCATAACTCCTTGTGTCTTGAAATAAGGCTGCCCGTATCCAGACTTTTAATATATTCAATAAATCTCCGTCCCGCCAGTCCGTTATTTTCCCGAACAGCTTCTAAAATATGTGAATAATCCTCAAATAGCGGCTTGTCTACTTCCATCTCAATAACCCGGTTGAAAGCCCCGGCGCCTGCGTTATCACTTACAATCGGCTTTTCGCCATTGAAGAAAGAAATATTTTCCCAAGATCCCTGCTCCTTCTCGCGGCTTGTTCGGTCAAGTCTTCCGCGTGTTTTTCCTTCTGTTATCGCATAAATCAGTTTCATCAGATCTCCCCTTGCCAGCTGTGTCTCGTCTACGAATATAGGAAGATTTTTCATCAATGCTGCACGACTTGTACAATAATTAACCGTAGAATCCACTGACAGGATTAATTCATCAGGGACTCCCCATATTGAAGCTGCTACTACAAACGCCACAGTCTTTCCTGTTCCCGATGGTCCCCATAGGTGCACCACAAAACAAAGGCATTTCAATATGTGCGTCATCACAGATCCCAGGCTTGCATCCATAAGTAGTCGTACATTCAGATTTTCCCGGCACTTACTGCATGCGTCTCTCCATGCATCAAAACTTCCCCGCGCGCCTAAGGCCCTTACCGTCTTCGCCTGCGCATTATCCCCATCAAACTCAATACCATCCATGTAAGGGAAGAACTCTTTTCCGATCCACCCGAAATGTGACACTGTTTTCTTTAAAGGCAACGCATCCTCATTAAGCCGGTACATATCTGCGATATAGTTTACAAGGTTTTTGGATGTCAGATCTGTAACCATGACACCAATATTTGCCAACTTTATAATCTTTGTCTTAGTGCAGCATAGTTCTGGTTCAACTTTTACGTCTTTCCAAAGGTACCCGCCCTGCCGCTTCACGCTGAATGCCATGTGATATTTTTGCTCCCCTGTCTCGATGTTCTCTGTAGTCCCGATTGGCATAATTTGCTGATATGAGGCCACTATTTTAACGGGAGGATCAGTTTCCTTTTTCCCAGGAACCCACATACACACCCCATCTTTATTACATTCCCAATATCCGCACTTCAATTGTACGGGCTGATCTATAAACTCTGTTTTGTTGTCTCCTTCGGATTGTTTATGTACGTACGGCGCGGTGGATTTCTCATATTTCAGCGCACTTTTCACTTTCTGGATAACAGTCTTTTCATCCAACGGCGGGCGGCATTTCAATTTGTTTTCAGCCTGCGCCGCGGCTAATATTGCATCATCTGACAATCCTTTTGCCTGCAGACTGCATGCCAGCCTAAATATAGTGTCGTCCCTGGCCCCTTGCTCAATCGTTCCTGGAGAAACAAAAGTCCCTACCTCTTTTTTCTTCCCCTCATCTAGGAGCATATAAACCAAATCATCCGCAGGTTCTATAACTGCATCGTCCGGCCCTAATTCCCATTCGTAATGTCTCCCATTGAAATGTAGGCTGGGCGGGGCCACAATATAGCCCCCGTCCCCCCTGACATCAACTCCACTCTTATTCTTAAACAAATCGCGGACACAGGGAATTTCTCTGCCGTCAGATCTGAAGAAGATATGGTATCCGCCACCGCCGGTAATGGAAAGCATTGTATCTTCCGGAAGTTTACCGTGTTCCCTTTCCCACTCACGTATAGCTTCCCGACCGTCTACCCCTTCCTCTTCCTTCACATCAAGATCAATAACAAACACTCCACCGGAAGGCTTGCCTGTCACGATGCCTATATTTGCGTCTGGCCATCTCTCCCACCATTTATTTATTGTGTCAGGATCTGTTGTGGCATCATGAAACCCATTTTTGACCATAGGTCTTTTGTAATCTTCACTGGTTCTTCCGTGTGATGACACGGGAAACACTGCCAGTCCGATCCTGGCATACGCCAGCGCATATTGTCTGATCGTAAATTTTGTATCCGCCAATTTGTCTTCACCTCACGTTCTAATCTTCCTCAGGCCCTATGCAAAATACTGTAGGCAACCAGTGATCCGTCTTGTACTGCCAGAATCTTTTCACCAGCGGCATGTCCAACGTCTTACCATCAATCAGGTATGTCAGCAGCTGAGTAGGTTCCCTATGTATTTTTCCTTCTTTTATCAGTTCTCCGAACACATCAAATATTTCTTTGCTCCATCCGCACCAGAAAACTACATGTTCACATTTTCCGGATAACACATCTAAATCGCCTTTGAACGGTATCTGTTTTTCTGTAAAAAACCATTCCAATTCCGCATAACTGACATAGTTATTCTTAGAAATATAAGCCAGTATGGCCCTTTTTACTTCCTCTTTATTAAACTGTTGCTGCATCCCTCTGCACCTCCTCTATATTGATAATGCCTTTTCCGATTAAATAGCCAAGTAAGAATACGTATTCCGTACCAATTCCTACGCAATTATTCACGGTCTTCCTTCCGGTGTTGTCGGCAAGCACTTTCAGCTCATAAGCCACATATTCTGCATTATGAAAGCTGATCTCAGAATCTTCTGCCATTCTATATTTCTCAATCAACTTAAAGTAATGGCCTGCTGCCGATTTCGCTTTTATTTTTTCACGCTTTTTTCTGCGCTTGGAGTATTCGTCTTGTAGGACGTTCCATACAGGCCAGCCGTATTTCTCGTAAATATAGTCATTTGTCCCCGCAACAGGTGAAGTATCGTCATTGATATAAGGCCCATCGTACTCACATATTTGCAGGAACCTCTCAAAGTCTTCCTCCGGAACTGACTCGTTAACATAAAGTCTATTTAATGTAACGCTGCCTAATACGACAAATTCTCCAAGTTCTGTTTTATACTGGTAATTCAATCTAAAAACCTGACCCTTACTCAGATCACAAGGCTTTACCCTTACTACTTCAATTTTTTCTGACATTTTTAAACCGCCTTTCTCTCTCTTTACTGACAGTTAATAGTTTCGAATACATCTTTTTTCCCGCTATAAGTACTCGCCACAGGTACTCCTCAAATCTTAATTCGATCAACAATACGTTGCCACAATCTTCTTTTCTTCCACAGATAGCACCGATGCGAATAGGCTAGCTGATATCCCCCTGTATAGCACGGCTCCTTTAAATTACTGCGCTTCTTAAATCTGCAATTATCACATACCCTAATCATGTTTCCCTCCTAAATGTCGCTGCGTCAACATCCACATCTCGTCTATCTCAATTTTACTCACGCTCTTCCTCCTCTTCATCCAGCAGAAGCAGCTCTGCTGTGTCCTGATCCACGCCGTAGTTATCCATTATGTCATATAGCCTTTGTTCTCTCTCTTCATTCATTCCACGTTCCTCCTGTCAGTCTTGACATCCTGCCGCCGGGTTCAGGTGTTGGCGCACCGTCCCCCGGAGGGCAAATAATTCTATGTTAAATTTTTCATAGCGATCCATGCCCGCTGCCACTCACACGCTACCCTTGCACTCTCCGGTGCATGCCCGTTCACCTCCGTATAATTATGTATCGCATTCTCTTCAGCCAGCTTCTGCCAGCGTTCATCCGACATCATCGGCATATCTATTACGGGGTAAATCCCGCCTGTTTTGCTTCTTACCTGGCCTATAACCACATAATTCATTCGGCCCCCTCCTTCGCTCTTTTTCTCTCAGCTTTTGCCCCCTGGCAATATCCTAACCTGAATGCCGCAGCAACAAGCTCAAATATGTTTTCATAGTGTCCGATTAAATCAAACATATTACCGCAAGTTAAAACATATCGGGTATTCATTTTGTCTCTCATATCTTCCGATAGTTTCACAACATTTTTTAATCTACTCATATTGCGACACCTGCTTTCATCTCAATCTGAAGCGGCCTATGCCTGTCAGTGAATTCAAACAGCTTCCGCAGATAATCTTGGATCTTTTCGTCCCTACTCCTATATGACAGCAGAATGAGCCTTGTCTGCTCATAATCGGCAGTATCCTTCTGTAATAATGCTGTGATGCTTTCCCGCACAACTCTATTAAATTCTTTATCTACTCTGTTCATATAGCTTATTCCCTCCTCTTACAATTGGATTCTTTCTTTTCGATAACTAAATCCACCGCCTTAATGCAAAAATCCTGTAGTCTTTCGTCAAGTCTTGATTCTTTCAGTTCCATAGCCCATACCTTTTTAAGTTCATATAGTTCTTCAATGTCCATCTTATATAATTCATGTATCAGCTCATCCATCAATCTTTTTAATTCATTCATACTGTCACTCCTCCTGCGACAACCACGTATCCTTCTCTGGCGCGCCTGTTCCATTTTTCAACCGCCTTTTGCCTGCATTCGTCTATAGACACATATCTGGATGGAATATCCTTAAAAGTCATTGTTTGTCCCTCAGTCTGGATACAGGAGACAGCGTGACATGATGTACATTGTATGTATACTCTCTGGTGCCCCACGAATTCATTCTGTTTCATTTCAGCTTCCCCGCCGCAAAACGGGCACCTTTTTAGCTTGTACTCTTTATGCTCTTTCATATCAGCACACCTCCTGATAAACTACCTTGCAAGCATTGATATTCCCATTGGCTAACAGCAATGTAATCTCTTTCGGATAATCATGGTCTTCCAACCAATTCTTCACTTTCTGGAAGACACTGTCTGCGTACTGAACCGTCACGCCGTCATGCCCGTTCCTGCTATATGCAGTCTTCACGATTTCATTTTCTGTTATGTCTAACCTTTGGATAATGGCGCTGATCGCCTTGTCATGCGGCCTGTTGCTCTTAGACATTACCCCCAGCTCCTTTGCCATGCCAGTGCAATCCCAAAGAACAGGTATGGCAACTGGAAGATGTGCGGTTACTGGAAAACCTAAATCCGTATAAATTCTTGTAACTTCCGCAGCTATATACACCGGCTCAACGCCTGCTGCCGACAAAGCATCTTTAATGTTCTTCGCCATCATGTTCGCAGAAGACAGTTTTTCCCTCTTCGGCCTTTCCTTTTTCGACATCTCATAAGAACCGGTCTTGCGCAGAGTTGGCAGAACTTCAACCGCTAACCAATCTTGAAAGTTTTCTGCTACTTCGTTGCTAGCCTTAAATGTTAATTTATATACTGCTGGTTCAGGGATATATGAACCTTTGGCTATTTCGGCAGATGTGCCGAAAAGTTTTAAATATTGGTTCACTCTACGCCACATTACGTATTCTTTATTGCCTTTTCTCTCTGTTAATCCAAGACTTGTCGCAACCGATTCAGCATCGAACATATAATTGCCATCTAAATCAATTTTTACTTTCACGTTAAATGCATCGTTCCCAAATACTTTTATCTCATTTTTCATATAAAATCCCCTTCTACTTCTTGTAAATCTGGTTGGAATCCCATATAATGAAGATGGAATTCCTGTTGTTGACGGGTTTCATGTTTCGAGTAAATACATTGCTTTGGCGGGCGGTATTTACTCTTTTTTTGTCTCAATCGCTTCTTTCTCTCCTTTCCAAACGTATCCAGTTAGCTCATACAGTTTCTTTGGGCTTATGTAAGTATTCCTGTATTCTCGCTTTCCACGCTTTTTTCGTGCCTTGTAAATGATTCCTAAATCAAGTGTCTCGTCTTCCATCTTGTCTCTGATAGTATCCGGTTTCATGTTTAATACTTTAGATACTACCTTCAGCGGCACGCTCCCCACGCTAAACTCCGGAAAATCTGCCATGATATCCCTCCTTTCTACTGAATCCACTCCTCCAAATTTAGAAGAAAACTCTTTCTGTTTTTCGAATACTACCACCTTTCAAAACGCCTGTAAACCCCATGAAATCGCGGTTTTTCGGTGTTTTAATCAACTAAATTTTGATTTAGTTATGTAGTGTGCCACGCTGTGCCACATGCTCACGAATCTGTGTGATTGGGTATCTATAAATTTGATGTGCCACGGTTTCTCCACTAAACTATAAATTTAGTTAAGTAAAAACTTTTTTGACACATTTCGTTTATTCCAATGTTTATACGCTGAACAGCTTCTTCAAATTCTTTTGCGGTTTCAATACCTTATGTCTCTCACCGGTCACATTGTTCACCATATATCCGTCTTCCTCATGATATGTAGTAAAATGCACGCCCTGACTTTCAAAAAACTCTTCAGTGATATCTCTGCCGCCGTGTGCCTGGTGCATACGATTTACTATCCCCATCCATGTACACATGTACATATTAATGTCCCAATTCCAATACTCCATTAGAAATTCTGGCCCATTTTCTTGCCCGATCGGTTTATTTATATCCATCTGGCTTATGTATTCTATACAGTAGAAATAATCTTTGACTTCGTATTTTTCTCCATCGTAATCTTTTGCGATCGGGAACATTTGCATAAATTCATTCGGTGTAAGACACTCCACCATATCATTCACTCCGGAAATTAAGTAAAACCATTCTTCTATTTCCTCTTTCGTATAAGATTCTCCGGAATCAAACGCATTTGAAATAAATTTAATCAGTAGATATAGATATTGCTTAAACTTATCCCGATATGCAGTCAGGAATTTTTCATTGCTCATTTCATTCAAACACCCCATTTTTTCTGAGAACCTTATTATTGCAGATGCATAATGCTTTTTCTTGGGTTTATAATCAATCAACTTTTTGCCGTCCATTACATAAAAATTGTACATATACTATTTCCTCTCTTCTAATGAAACACCATACTTCACTGCCATCTCCTTAATAATCGCTATATATCCTTCTATCAGCTTCGGATCGTCAGCAATAACATCAAGTTGATTCAGCTTGTCTATTTTCGATTTACACACACCGTTCATTGCATAGGCCTTCTTTTTATTTGTCAGCCTGATTCCTAGAGCAACATGCATTCGCTCCTCAAGTATCTTGTATGACTCCTCGCGCACAGCCCGGATGTGTTCAGAGCCTCCTAAACTATACGCAATCTTATTAATGATGACCCCAGTATCTTTACGCCATGCATTCGGTCTGAGTGCGATAACTTCTTTAATAGAATCCACTTTACTATCCAGTTTAGTTATGTCTTCTGTATTTGTATCTACCTTCATCCTGATATTCTTCATCTCCTGCAGGCTCTCTATCAGGATATCTTCGATGCAGTTCGGCCCTCCATCTCTCAACCGGAAGTAATCATCAATCAACTTATCGTGGATATCCCACGCAAGATCTGTGTCCATAATCTTGATGAGCTTTGCATATCCTCTTTCTGATAATATGTAAATGTGTTCCGCCTGTGTAATGGACTGCTTTGCATAGCCTAAATTCTGGAGCAATTCCAACGTGCTTACCTCACAAGCACGTCTCTTCAAGTCGATAAAATCAACATTTTCAGTAAACCTTCTGATATTATCAGTAATACGTGCCCTGACATTTCTCACTTCCATTTCGTGGATCTCTGCAATAGTCCTATCGGAGACACATTTCTTTCCTTCTCCAAATCCTCCTAATACTACCGGGATTTCTCTTCCCATAAACTCCTGTCTTCCTTTTACTACTAATTCATTCTCTTTCATTTAATTCTCCTTTCTGCGCTCACATCGCGCATGTTTACTGTTGCTATTCAGTTTTCAAGGTACATATATGTAAGCCTTTCTATTCAAGTAGTTTTTCCAACGGCACATGAAGAGCATCTGCAATTTTGTTTCCTATTTCATCAGAACAGCTCTTTCCTGACTTTATATAGTTGATTGTGGCCCTGGACACTCCTGCCATCTCCGCCAGCTTCTTTTGGGTCAGTTCCTGCCGTGTAAGTTCTGACACGAATTTGATTCTGTCTATTCTCATTTTTTTCATCTCCTTCCCGGAATTAACACATACATTTGCATGTAACATTCTATTTATATAACAAGCTTTTGTATTTTTCAATGCTTTTTCACAAACTTTTGCTTTTAAATTCTTCTAAAATATGTTATTATTTTTATGAGGTGATAACATGACTATCGGTGAAAAAATAAGGCTATATCGAACAAAAGCTAATATGTCGCAAAGAGAATTGGGAGAAAAATTAAAAATCTCTCAACAGCAAATCGCTCAATATGAAAACGGCACACGAAATCCAAAGATAGAAACCTTAAAAAAGTTTGCATCATTTTTTAAGGTTCCACTTTTAACTTTTACTGGAGATGATTTGGTTTATAGTCTTGAATCCCCGGATCCTTCTGTCGAATCAAAATTAATTCAGTCAAAAGTGGATGCAATAGTAAACGATCCGAATCTTACAAACGAAGAAAAAGCAAAAATGGCCAATGATTTGTTCTTGCAAGTTAAGATTTTGCAAGAACAACACATGTCGAATATCGAAGTTGCTATGGATTATATTTCTAAGAATACCGAAAAAAAGGATTTATTAACCACATACTTCGACCTGCTAAATGATGATGGTCAAGATAAAGCCCTTGAACAATTAGAGCTTCTGACTAAAATCCCACAATATTGGAGAGATGATGACCCAGAGGCTTAAACGTCTCTTCATGCTTTCCCCCAAGGGTACTCTTATGAGTATCCTTAACACCATACTAATCCTTCCGCAGTATTCAATTTTCAAGGTACACTTCAACTTTACAGACTTACTAAACATCCTTGAACGTTTTCGTGTTTTAGTACGAGAACCCAATAATCAGCGTTTTCATCCCGGCTATATATTTACTTTATAGACCACCAGCATCTCCCGGATGACAGCTTCATACACAGGCTTGAAATCCTTATCGCCCTCAATTACTGTTAATTTGGTTATGTCCTTAATTTGGGTCTTTGTAGCTCCCTCCCTTGCAGCCTCTCCCTTTGCCCGATCGAGTCTCTGATCTAATCGGCACGGACGTTTGCGGTTGAGCCGATCATAACTTTCTGTTCTCACAGCGCGGTGCCTATCCTGCATACTTCCTATGTACTGAAAGCCAGAACTCTCTGCTATTGCCGCTAACTTAAAATCTTGTGTAGGATTCGGGTTGAAGTCACGTTCGCCATCCGTGGCGAGCGCCCAATAATCAGCACTTTCTTCTGCAAATTGATTCTCCGTAATATTTGATTTTACCCACCTGGAATAATGACTTTTGTCCATTTCCAAGTAGTCATACAACTTTTTCGCTGTAGTCATCCCATTTTCATCGATCCCCAGTGCAATTTCTATCGGTGTCCGATTTAATTTGTCTTTCATTATCTCGTTCGTCGTTACTTCTCTCCTTTCCCTCTTGTCGCTTCTTGAGCGACTACTTGACTAAAAAAAATTTCCATTGGGGCATCAATATCCAACATAACTATCATAGCCTCTATTTCCGTGCTTGTAAAAACTCCCTTTTTCATCTTTTCATAAAAGGTTTTTGGTGTAATCCCCAGTTTTTTCGCCACTTTAGCACGTGATAGTCCTCTTGAATAAATAATTCCAACCAACCTACTTGTGTCTATCATTTCACACCTCCTTGTCGCTTATTACGCAACAATGATAGCATACAGTTATGTAACGTGTCAATATACATTTTAAACTTTTTTTCATTTTTTGTTGCTTATTAGGTGAAATATGTTATAATTCGATTATAAACAAGAAAAAGGAGGATTCCTTAATGAATTTAGGAGATAGAATAAAAGCCAAAAGGGACGAATTAGATCTTACGCTTGAGGAAGTAGCGAAATTCGTAGGTGTCAGCCGTCAGACAATCCAAAAATATGAAAGCGGAGTTATTTCAAATATTCCATCTGATAAAATTGAATCCCTCGCTTTTGCTCTTCGCACTACTCCATCTTATTTAATGGGGTGGGAGTCCTCGGCCAGTATCACTTTATATAACGTGCATTGCGAGACAGCAGATGAATCAGAATTAATAATCTCATTCCGGAAATTGTCGGATATAGGAAAGCAGAAGGCAACAACGTATTTAGAAAATCTATTGTCATTGGAAACAGCAGAGCACGATGCACTACCACGGCCGACATATTTTATGGCCTATTATCATGAACTTGCCTCTGCAGGGACAGGTGAATACATTTTCGCGGATCTTCCTACTGACACTATAGAAGTACCAGTGAATGAACTATCAGAAAAGGCTGATTTTGTAATAGGTGTAAAAGGAGATAGCATGGAACCGACATTCCACGACGGTGACAAAGTGTATGTGGAAAAGATGCAAGTTGTAGAAATTGGTGACATAGGTATTTTTATGGTCAACGGGGAATGTTTCATTAAAGAAACTGGAGAAAATGGGCTAATATCTCACAATCCGAAATACGATGAAATTCCGGGAACTGAAACCATACAATGTATTGGGAAAGTTTTGGGAAAAGTAAAATGATGTTAAGCCAATAGGCCAAACATAAACGTGGTGTTTTCTTGGTATGCAGAGAAAAGGGAGGAACTTTATGAGTAATCTACAAGAATTGGAAGAATATAGGAAATATACTTCCCCAGCAGAACTTCACAAAGCAATAAACACATTAAAAGGTATTGTCGCCGGCATTACAACGGATTACAAAATAAGTGAAGATGAGGTAAACGAATTAAGCCACTGGTGTTTGTGCCATGCGCATTTAATTGACCGCCACCCTTTTAAAGAATTGATTCCGCTTATTGAGTCAGCATATAAAGACAGTGTTCTTACTGCCGATGAATCAAGTGATATTGTGTGGTTGTGTAATAATTTTGTATCAGATTCTGACTATTATAACCTGGTGACTTCTTCTCTGCAATTTCTAAATGGGATGATACACGGAATACTTGCTGACGGCGTGATCACAGATGAAGAGATCCGCACACTGAATACCTGGATTTCGTCAAATGACTATTTGACTGGGTGCTATCCCTTCGATGAGATTGAAAGTCTGCTTCTTTCTATACTAAACGATGGGATCGTAACTGAAGATGAACGGAATATGCTAAAAGCATTTTTGAGTAATTTTATTGACCTCAAGTCTTCCTATAATCTTAATAGCAAAGAAATTGAAACTCTGAGGGAACACTACAGCATAAGCGGAATTTGCGCTATATGCCAGGAAATTGAATTTGACGGAAATCAGTTTTGTTTTACAGGACAGTCATTGAGAGCTAAAAGAAAAGAGATAGCCGATCTAATTACGTCACTTGGTGGTAAATTCAATAATAGCATTACGAATAAGACCAGATACCTTATAGTTGGCAATGACGGTAATCCATGCTGGGCATTTTCTTGTTACGGCAGAAAAATTGAGGACGCTGTAAATCGTAGGAAAGCCGGACAGACTCTCACTATAGTAAATGAGGTGGATTTTTGGGATGCTGTCGACGATTTGGTGTAACGATAACAGTATAAAAATAGAAGAAGGAGGTACGAACTATGGCATTAGCACAACAACGAATTTATACCATTGATGATATCTACGCCCTGCCGGACGGGCAGAGGGCAGAGCTGATAGACGGGCAGATATACATGATGTCGCCGCCCAACAGGCAGCACCAGAAGCTTGTATCTGAATTACATTATCAGATTCGTGACTTTATAAAGCGTAAAGGAGACCCCTGCGAGGTATATCCTGCCCCATTTGCCGTGTTTTTGAATGAGGATGAGGAAAATTACGTGGAGCCGGATATAAGCGTTATATGCGATAAAGACAAGCTCACAGACAAAGGCTGTAGCGGAGCGCCCGACTGGGTAATAGAGATAACATCACCGTCTAATCCACAGATGGATTACGGTGTGAAGTTATTCAAATACCGCACTGCCGGAGTCCGGGAATATTGGATCGTGGATCCGCAGAAACGCACCGTCATGGTATATGATTTTGAGAAGGAAAAAGAGTCCAATCTGTATACCTTTGAAGAAGATATTAATGTCTGCATCTATGATGATTTCACAATCAATGTTGCAAAATTAATACCCTAACCCCCTTCCAAAGCCTGCTAACCGAAAAAGGAGTGAAAATATATGCGTAAAATAACCTATTTAGCAGTTATGGAACCTACAAAAGATGGATACAGCGTATACTATCCCGACCTTCCGGGATGTATCAGTTTCGGCGCTACAATTGATGAGGCACAGAAGCAGGCTGCAGAAGCGCTGGAGCTTCACGTATATGGGATGGTAAATGATCATGAAGACCTGCCTGCCCCATCGGTTGACCTAAAGCCTGATGAAATTGAAGGCTGCGTTGTGTCTCCTATATCTGTGTTTCCAGTTATTGTAAAGAACGAAATGGATAACCGGATTTTTTCTACGTAATACTACGTATTTTTATTGACATACGTAATATTACGTGTTATAATATAACTATGATAAGGAGAGGAGATACCAAAGATGCCAATGACTTCTAAAGAGATGATAAAACATCTCAAAAAACATGGTTTTGAAAGCATAAGCCAAAACGGATCTCATATTAAAATGAGAAACCCGGAAACAGAAAAACAGGTAATCGTTCCTTATCACTCTGGATCCCTTAAAAAGGGATTGGAGCAAGCTATATTAAAACAGGCGGGACTTAAATAGTCTCGCCGCCCAAAACAAACGGAGGCGGTCTGATGAGTAAATTATTTTATCCAGCAATTTTTCACGAGGCAGAGGAAGGCGGATTTTGGGTATCATTTCCTGACTTTCCTGAATGCTTCACAGATGGGGACAATATGGAACAAGTTTATGAAATGGCGGTTGATGCTCTCGGCCTTGCGATAACAAGCAGAAAAAAAGAAGGGCAGGAAATACCCGCGCCCTCTTCCATTACCAGACTTTCTGCCGATAACGGGGTTTTTGTTATCGTAGAATTTGACATGATGGAATACCAGAAAAAACATAACGCAAAGGCAGTAAAAAAGACATTGAGTATTCCGGAATGGATGAACGAGGAAGCAACTGCTGCCGGGGTGAACTTCTCACAGGTGCTGCAGGAAGCGCTGATGCAAAAACTGAATATAAGCTAAGAAAATAACTGTTTCTATATCAAAAAAAACGCCCGGTACGCCAATACCGAGCGGGTTTGAGAAACTATCAACCACATTTCAATCTGAACCACAGACGGAATATGGCGACAATACTCTCCGAACAAGAATATTGTACCATTCCAAGCGTGGTTTAGTCAACTACGCTATTTTTCTGCCATTTTATAAAAGGAGTGATACAATATGGCAAGATACAAGAAAAGAGCTGATGGAAGATACCATACCACCATCCCCACAGGAATCTTTGATGATGAAACAGGGAAGGAGATACGCGTCTCCGTCTACGGAAATTCCGTAGCTGAGTTCGAGTCCAACAAAGACTCCGTAAAGGCCCAGTTGCTGAACGGAACCTATGCCAACGACAAGGATACCACATTCAGCGAATACAAGTGGCATTGGTTTGAGACATATATCGAAAATACAGATAAATCCTATAATCGAAAAAGGATATATAGAAACACACTGAAGAACCACACCGCGGGTCTGGATCCAATCCCCTTAGGCAGCATAAAGAAATCCCAGGTACAGGAAGGATATAATAAGCTCAACGGCAGCCCGGATCTGCAACATGAATACAAGATCACCCTCAATCAGATATTTGAATGCGCGATAGACGATGGGCTGATTTCCAAGAATCCTACCAGGAATATCACTATAACAAAGCGCAAAAGGAAGAAGAAGCGTGCTTTAACAAAAATTGAACGGGCCGCAATAAAGAAAGCTGATTTTACTCTCCAGGAACGTTGCTTTGTAGGATTACTTCACTATGCCGGCCTTCGGCGTCAGGAGATTCTCGCAATAACAAAACCAGACATTGATTTGTTCGATGATAAAATCCGGATCAACAAAGCCATTGAATTCATCGGTGAACGTCCCAACTTGAAGGACACTAAGAGTGAAGACGGAGAACGCTTCATTGATATTTTGGCCCCGCTTAAACCTGTCCTGGAAGAATATATGCAACAACTGAACACGCTTCTGCTCTTCCCAAACTCAGCCGGATCGGTAATGTCCAGGACACAGTACAGACGGTTCTTTGAGAAGATAAAGCTAAAAATAAATACTGCTGCCGGCGGCAGGCACCATTACCAAAAGAACGACAAAGGAAAATACAATCTTGTGTACGACATAGATATGTGTCAGGGCCTCTCAGCACACGTTTTCCGGCACGAATACGCTACTATCCTATATTATTCCGGCATAGATATTTTAGAGGCTATACGGCTGTTTGGACACGCTGATTCAAAGACTATGACAGACATATATGCGGAGCTTAGAAAAGAAGAATCAAACTCAAAGGATAAATTAAATCAATACCTGGAAGAAAAATATAGTTAACCAAAACACTGCTCCCGGAAATTTTTTTCAAAAAAGCAAATTTGAAGTAATTTAGTCAAATTTTAGTCAAAATGAATTTTTTCGCCGAAGAATGGCTTAAAATGGGCGTTTGCGGGACTATGCCCGAACACTCGTAATGAAGGGGTCGTCGGTTCAAGTCCGATTTCCAGCTTTCGTAAAAAAGGCCGCAAACCCCGGGGTATTAAGGGGTTGCGGCCTTTTTTATATCGTTGGAAAAGATAGATAAGGAACCAGATCTGTTCAAGATAAATACTGAATATCACAACCATCTGAAAACGGATGTCAAAGTACATATATATCAAGAAGAAAACTCCGTGTTATGAATATTTTCAAAAATTCTTTCGCTATATGAATATTTTAGTGGATAAGCGGCACATAATGTTGCGTATTCATCATGAAATGTGTTAATATATATACAAGATTGGAACTACTCCTCAAAATAGTTCCTTTCCCACCACATTCAAGCCCGGAGTCCTGAAGATTCCGGGCATTACTTTATTTGAATCACAGTAATGTACTTTCCATTTTCTGATCTCATCATGAAGAAAACGATGGTTGCAGTTAGCCATCTTTTTACCACTATCCCTCCAAAAGAGAATCTATTGAAACCTCAAAGATATCTGCAATCTTCTTAATCATATAAATATCAGGCAAACGCTTCCCCCGTTCATAATTTGAAAGAGTCGTCCTTGTTATATGCAGAAATCTTGCAAGCTGCTGTTGTGTCATGTGTTTCTGAAGCCGTAACTTACGTATACTAAAACCGATATCTGACATAAAATCGACCGTCCCCCCTATATTTCTACATTATCATGCTTTCCAAGAAAAGTATACGTAACGTGTCGTATATTAACTATTTTCATTTTTTAACGAGTTCATTCCACCTCATATAATGACAAGTCAATTTTGGAAATGTATCTATATTACAGCATATAAATACTGTCATTCACTGAAAGCAATTTGAATGCATTTCTAGATCCTCTCTTTTGCGCCTCTCTTTTGTGAAATCTCCTTTCCTTGCTTATTGAATATGTCTATGGTACAATACAAAAAAGCAATTTGGATATAAAAGAAAAGATGTGCTTAATGAAATAATTATTAAGCCAAAAATGTTTTATGGAATAGGACGTGTAGGTTCAAAATAAGGTTAAAAAGAAAGGAAGGCATCATATGAAAAACAAAATACTTAAAGTTTTAACAATCCTGGGAATGGCGCTTTTACTGACCGCTTGTTCAGCAAGCGACAAACCGGCAGAATCAACAGACAAAACGGCCGATGAGAGCTCCGATACAAAACAGTCTCAAGATAAGAGTACTGACAAAGAAGAGAAAGTTCAAAATTCTTACACTATTGATCAGATTACAATCACAGCAGAACATTATTCAGTTGAACCATATAATGATCCGAACGGTAAATTTACAAAACGAATCTCTATCATGTTCAATATCAAGAACGAAACTGACAGTGCCTTTGGCTATGTTAAAAGCTGGGAAGGCAGATTACCTGACGGATTCAAATTGGAAAGCCTGATTGAGGCACAAGATTTAGACTTAATACAGGTTCCCTCCGGTGGTTCTATTGATGACGCAGCTTATTTACTTGCGGATGATTCCGCGAATCTTGATGAGATAATAGCGACATATTCGTTTATGGATTACAACGAAGATTATTGGAAGGACTTTGGCAAAATCGTGTCGGGAGAGATGAATGAAGAGGAATTCAAAAGCAAATATGGAACACCTAAAGAATTAACATTTGATCTGACACCAATTAACTAAACACAAGCCGCTCCCTCATCAGCAGACCATTCCAGCCTTAATTCGGCAATGATTTATCCGATGATAAAATCTGGGCTGATAAGGTAATTGAATCCAGGAGGGAGCGGTTTTTCATCTAAACAAGCAAACGCCGCCATCAAGTTTAAAGGAGAAGAATTAACACATCTGTCGTGTTTTTTCTATAATATAAACTAAGGAAAAAGAGGGAGGAATTATTTATGAAATGCAGCAAATGTGGAGCAGAAATTCCAGAAGGAGCAAAGTTTTGTACTGAGTGCGGAACAAAAATATCCGGGGATGCAGCCGTTCAAGAGACCCCGCCTGTACAACAGGAGGCAGAACAAACTTATTATACCATGGACCAAAATAATGGAAATCATCCAAAAGCAAATCCTCCGGTACCAAAAAACGCGGCTTTCAAAACATTCCGTTTGGTATTAGGAATCATTTCAATTATATTGTTTCTAATAGTCTCGCTGCAATCATGTGTTGCAGGAGCAGCAAATGCCTTAAGTTCAAATGGTGAAGTCAGTGGATCTGCCGGATTTTTATTGGCTGTATGCATGTTGATTGCCGGAATTGTTACAATATGCTTAAAGAAAAAACAAACAACAGCTGCGTATCTTGTTCCTGCCGGATTTTATATTGTCGGCGCACTTCTCGCTGCAGCAAATGTAGGAAGTTACTCTGATTTAGGAATATGGGCCGTGTTAGCATCTATATTCGGTGCACTGCATGTATTATTCATGTTCAGAAGTAAGAACACTAAGGCTTTAATCTCTATCATTGTCCCTATAGTAATTGTAGTCATCATATGCTTGTTCGTCGGAATTTCAGGATCTGGGACAAGAAATGCAGGGGATAAAACCACAAAGAATACGGAGAATAAAACGGCAAGTTCGACAGCAAAAGAAAATGAGACAGCGCCAAATGATACTGCAAAAACGCCTGAAACCAAAACAGACAGCACAGCGAAACCAGAATCCGAGCCAGAAGTTCCTGCTGAGTATAAAGCTGCATTAACAAAAGCTGCCAGTTACAGTGATATGATGTATATGTCTAAAGCCGGAATATATAACCAGCTTACTTCCGAATATGGTGAGCAATTTCCTGCAGAAGCAGCGCAGTATGCAGTGGACAATCTGAATGCTGATTGGAATGCCAATGCATTGGCAAAGGCTAAATCTTATAGCGATTCCTTGCATATGTCAAAATTAGGTATATACAACCAGCTTATCTCTGAAAATGGAGAGCAGTTCACGGCCGAAGAAGCTCAATATGCCATGGATAATTTGGAGGCTGACTGGAATGCCAACGCATTAGCAAAAGCAAAAGACTACCAGGAATCATTGGCTATGTCTGCTGAAGCTATCCGGGAACAGCTGACCTCCGAATACGGTGAACAGTTCACAGCCGAAGAAGCTGATTATGCAATTTCACATTTGAATTAATATCTGCGTTGAGAACATATTTCAGTTGAAAAAAATTACTCAAAAAAGCCGCAGCCCCATTCCCCGGGATTGCGGCTTTTTATTGAATGGAAAAACCCGTAGTATCTATACTTTAGATTCAATATTATACCCTCTCAATAATTCTAACACCAACTCCTCATCATTTTCAGCGCTATTGCTTTTAGACATTTCCTCCAGATCAAAACAAGGCATATGTTCCCATATATCCTCGTATGCAAAATAGCTGTAAGGTGCCTTCCGGCATTGTATAGGCCTGTGTTCAAATATTTCACATAAATTGTTATCAGATAAAAAAATGCATTGATTATTGATATTTTTTAGTATATATATTTTTATAACATACCCTTCACATTGGATATCATCCTTCTCACAATACTTGTGGATAAACTCTTTTTTGCTTATGTGAAGTTTATTTGATATATGTATCAGATCACTTGGATAAATAATTACAATTCTTTTTTCTAAATCCGTACTTCTACAGCACTTGCCGCATTTCCTGCAACTCATTTGGTTTCCCCATACTTTTTTACCGTTTCGTCAACCGTTTTATAATTTGAAAATGTTCCCCTGTTCCATCTCAGATCTGCTCTTTTTAAAAAGGGTATTTTTAACTTATAAACCTCATATGCCCCAAATGGATAGAATCCCTGGGATTTAGCTCTTTCTGAATTTATCTCATAGTAGGTACCTTTCATACATATATCATTAATATCATGCGAAGAGATTTTCAATGTCATAACACCATTTTGTCTCAGATCTTTACTATCTGAGCAATAGAATAAAGAAACCACATCTGTGGTGAAACCCCCTCTTCCCCGGAATGTATATCTGTTCTTTTTATGTTCTTTGTATTGTATAAGTTTAAATAGGACATCTTCCCTGTTTTGCTTAAATTGAATGATCTCAATAATATTTTCTCCCTGAAAATTATTATGGCGGGAATACCAGAGCCCGTCTATGGAGAAGCTCATAGCCCTTTTGTAAAAAAAGCTCCGTATCTTTTTATATGTCTTTCCACATATAAAACCTAACATTGAAATGATAGCAGCTATAACAATCTCATCAAGTAACTTGACTATACTCCCCCACATCATAATCAGCGCTCCTAAGTTACAAACTATTTCTTATTTTTATTGTTCTTTTCAGTTTCTTTATTTTTATCGGCAATATGTTTAATATGTTCTTTTAAAGCTTTTCCTCCGCCATCTGGCATATGATTCACCTCTCATAAAAAGATGTGGGGTTAAGGCTATACTACCACTCTTACCACTAAGAATCAATCGTGTCTTATTGATTATTTCCATATTTTTTCAGATATTTTTTATTCTTATAGCGTTATAATTATTACAGGGGTGCGTTATATGGATGAAATAAAATTATCCTTAAAAGAGGAAATCGAAAAGCAGGCACAAATAATAGAGGAAGATATATTGTATAATAAGGAAAATGAAAACCTGGAAGTTTCTGACCGGATGGAAAGCGCTCTTCTTAAGAAAATAAAACAGCTTGAAAGCGAAAAGGATACAGCTAACTCATCAAAAAACGCTGAGATACATACCTCTTTACAGGAGGATACCTAAGATAGAAAGAGACCCTGGAAATGTCTGATCCCAATATTATGGTATTCTTATTGATTTACTTTCCAGCAACTGCTATTATTAATTTATGTTGATTTATATTTATCATGCAAGCAATGTTAAGCCAAATACTTAACATCATTGTGGTGTTTTTCTCAGTGCGGGTATTGACTAAAGAGGATACTCAGGCCATGAAACAAAAATTATATGATTTTTCAGACTACATCTCTTTTGATTTAGAGACCACAGGGCGTAACTCTAAAACATGTGAAATCATTGAAATCTCAGGGATTCTTGTCCGAAATAATGAAGTCAAAGAGGAATTCAGCAGTTTAGTTAATCCAGGAATCCGTATTTCGTCAGAGATTGAAAACTTAACCGGTATTACTAATGATATGTTGTCTGCTGCTCCGTCACTGGATAATGTTCTTCCTGAATTCATTGCTTTTATTGATGATAAGCCTCTCATTGGCTATAATATTGCAAGTTTTGATCTGCACATCCTGAACAGGTTTACCGCAAAATTATTAGGAAGGTTTATCGATAATTATTACATCGATCTTTTAACATTATCCAGAAAGATGCTTCCTGAATTGAGCAGTCACAAACTCGGTGCGTTAGCATCATTCTGCCATTGCAGTGCAGTATCTGCACACCGAGCACTGTCTGACTCCCTTATGGTACACGAATGTTTTCAATATATGAAAGAACATCTGCCAGATACTATCGTCACCACTAAGCAATTCCAATACACCGATGACCGCTCAAACGCGAGAACATCTTTGCAGAAAAAAGAAAACCAGGCGCTCCACATACTACACGAATCTGTTCCAAGTGTGATTACAGATGATGCTTTAACAGAATCCTGTCATGATAAAGTTGATGCTGTAGCCGGAATGGCTTTCTGCCTTACCGGAGATTTTTCTCACGGCAGCAAGTCAGAAATCAAGGAAATCATTGAGAGCCACGGCGGGCGATGCGTCGGATCTGTTTCGGGTAAAACGGACTATGTAATTGTCGGTACCTATGGCAGCGAACAATGGGCATGCGGTAATTATGGTTCAAAAATCAAAAAAGCTATGGAATTGCAGGCAAAGGGATCTGATATCAGGATTTGCAGTGAGAAGGATCTGTTTGATATGTTAAATCTTCTGGAAAAGGAGGCGATTTCTAATACTTTTGCTGCCGTCACCTCTTTTGAAGCAGAACTTAATCAGATGCTTTTATCTATTATCCAGGAAAAAGAGCTTCCATTGAACTCTCTGCATCTGTATGCAAATCTATCGACCACGTCAAAGGAGGAAATGTCAAAGTCCATCTGCATATTCGAGCCCGAATACCCTCCGGTAAAAGATGACTGCGTGAATCCCGGAAAGAACTTCGTCGTAATGAATATTCAGATGAATGATACCATAGAACTGCTTATAAGGAATCTGCAATTTGAAAAAATACCTCTGCCGCATACCGGAAAGCGAAAAGCTGTGCCGTCAGATAAGACATTCCGACATATTATCTTTGATTATTCTGATCGATCAATCTTTGGGTATATAAAAGAAAATGTGCTGTACTGCTTAAAAAACTATCATTCCAGAGTGAGAAGTTTCGGATGCTGCAGTAAATTCATGGAATGTTCTAATGCCAAAAAGTGTATTCATGTAAATAAACTTTATGCAACTGCCTGCGCCTATAAGTATAATCTTGAGAATGGAAGGATATTTTATGGGGGTAACAAAAATATATAACTAAATAAAAAGTCGGCGCCTGCAGCTATATTTTTTGAATCCTCCGTTTGTTTGAACGCCGACTTATTTAGGCAGATTACCTTAAATATGAAAAACAAACCTGCTAAACCTCAACATATAGACAACTAACCGTGATAGCCAGTACATCGTAAAATAAGTAAATTACTTATTTTACGATGTACCAGTTATCTATTTATGTTCAAGACAAAACCAGTAGGATATCATATTAATTTTGATGTATCCGGCTCTTGCATAAGCTTTATCTAAGCCGTAAATATTTTTTATCCTATTTTAATAACCTGTCCCGGATGTATAAGATCCGGATTACCAATCCCATTTATTTGGGCCAATTTCTGGTAGGCAGTGTTGTATCTGGCTGCGATTCCAGACAGCGTATCTCCACTTTTAACAGTGTACATTTTTACAGCCGGATCTGCTGTACCGTTAATCTTCAGCTCCTGCCCTGAGTAGATTAGATCCGGATTTGAAATCCCATTCATTTGTGCCAATTGCTGATAAGTAGTTCCATATTTTTCAGCAATGCCTGACAAGGTATCTCCGCTCTTCACAGTGTATATCTGTGTTTTATGGTGTATCTCCGGTGTTGGGGCCGGTGCCGGTTTTATTGAGTTATTGCCGGAACTGCTGCCTCTTATCTCCTTTACAAAGTCTCTGTAACATAAGTTCATATCTACATTTCCGGAAATGCCTCCCACGGTTCCGACACTGCTATACTGCCAGATATCCTCTCCGATATTCGGCCGCGTTTGTGGCTGCCCATTATTGGTGCCGTAGGCAGCGCACCACTTTGTAAATCTGTTCAATTTTCCGCCAATACAATTATGAAACCAATTTAAATTTGCATAAACGCCAAACCAGTACCCCGCATCTTCGATGGCCTGCCCCATCCTGATAAAATAATCAGCTTTAAATGTAGAAAACGAAAGTCCCGGGTCCTCAATATCAATATAAAATGGAAGACTCAATTTCCGCCCGGAAAGTAATCTCTTAATATGGGCAACTTCACTCTCCAGATGGGATTCACTGTTACAGTAACTATACAGATATGCTCCATAAGGAATACCAAGCCTCTCACACTCTTTGGAATTTCTGTTCCATTGTATATCATCCTGAGATGTTGCATTATCTCCATATCCGCAGCGAATAACCGCACCGTCTATCTGGCTTTTAACAGCCTCCCAGTTAATTGTTCCCTGATGTTCACTTACGTCAATTATTTTCATACTCATTTTAATTTCCTCCACTAAAAGAACTTTAAGATGTAATGTTTCAAATCTATATAAACGATTCCTCCTGATCCTTCAAATATGTACTTATGATTTGAGAAATCCGTCCTCGGCTGTACCCTACAGACTCTCCTACTTCACGTTGTGTTTTTCCGGCCAGAAAACAGAGTTCAAAAATCTGCCGGACCATACTATCCGTCATATCTGCTATAAACTGCTCAATTCTTGTTCTTTCTTTTTCAATTTTTTCCAGACGCTTTTCTTTAATTATAATTTGTCTCTTAATCTCAACCATAGTCCCTGATTTTGTGGCAGGCTCAGGTTTGTCAGATTCTGTTTTTATAAACATGTCCTCATTACCTATTATTTTTCCTTCTGCGGCTTTGCATTCCAGATATCTATGCAGCCTGCTGATCTCCCGCTCCAGTTCCGGCTGTTCTTTTAGAAGAGCCCGGTACTGCACTAACTGCTTCTTATCCATATCGCTCCCTCCTTTCCCTCAGGCGTATCTGAAAATTCATTGTGGCAAACTGGAACAATATCCTGCACAGGCAATTTTCAGACATGCTATACGCCATATTTCTCAGCAAGATATTCGGACACGGTCTTATGTTCCAACTGTCTTCCCTGTTCCTGAAGCAATTTCCCAGCCTGATATGCCGGACGCCTGAATATATTTCCGGCTTTTGCATCCGGATTATCATTGGCCAGTCCCGCATAATGGCTTTGACGGTCTCTCCTGATTTCTTTACGGTTTCTCCTGTGTTTCATATTCTCATACTCCTTATTTTTTACTTCCATTCCAAATTTAAACTTCTATCTGATACATCCAATTACCGGCATACCACCATTCCACTAAGGTTTCTGCAAAGTCTTCCATATCTTCGCAAATACGGGCCAGATAAAAAAATGTATCCTGTTCCTGTGCACATCCATACCTGATCCTGCCGCACGCATACGCAAATGCCTCTTTATCGCTTACCTGCTTTTTATTTTGGTCATCCAGGCTTATATACATGTTTATCCCTCCTCGTACTGAATCCCAAGTATGGCACAGATAATTTTAATATCCGGATACTTTTCTTTGTCAACATATCTGGCCACCGCATCAATTAATGCTCTGTAATATTCATTATCACTCATTCAAATTTGCCTCCTTATCATCATTTGCACGTTGTTTTCAAGTTCTTACGCTTTATGTTGGTTGATTTTTATTCAACCTTTCACATAAAAAAAATTCTATCTCGTTCCAAATTGGAAAGATTAAGTATCTGTTTTACACTAACGATTTCTGAGGCCAGAAACTCTGAAATATTGTGCATTTTCATAGAAAACGCCTTATTTGTGATTCCAATCTTTTCGGAAATAAACGAAATTGAAGCGTTTGAACGGATCATCATTTCTTCCAATGCTTCCGTATCTGTCATCATGCGCCCTCCCTTTTGTTGATTTTGGTTCAACCTAAGACAAGCATACATCAAAGTTGAATTTATGTCAACTATTTAAATTGATTTTGTTGAATTTAATTCAATTTTGTGGTATCCTTCTAATATACGGAGGTGTTAGAATGGAAACCATGTACGACAGAATCAAAAAATTAAGAAATAGCTTAGGATGGTCTCAGGAAGAGCTGGCAAAAAAAGTAGGCTACGCTGATAAGACATCCATTGCTAAAATTGAAGCAGGAAAGGTGGATCTTCCACAAAGCAAAATAGTGGCTTTTTCCAGGGCGCTCAGCACAACAACATCCTATCTGATGGATGGCGAAACAAAATCTCAGCCAACTACGATTGCGGCTCATTTGGACACAGAGGATCTGACTCAGGCTGAGCTGGATGATGTTGCCACTTATATTGAATTTTTAAGAAACAGAAGAAAGTTGTAAAGTCCTGTTTATTGTACATGTTTCTTTGTATAATGTAGAAACAGGAGTTGATAAAATGAATAAATACGAAAAATTATTAAACGAAGCCTATGAAGATGGAGTCAACGTTGATGAAGATTTTCCATTCGAGGGTAAGACTTCCGGTTTATATATAGATGGGAATATAGCACTTTCGAATAAACTGGAGACTTCGGTGGAAAAAAATTGTATCATCGCGGAGGAATTAGGCCATCATCACACAACAACAGGAGACATTCTGGATCCAACAGATGCATGGAACCGCAAACAGGAACGGCAGGCAAGGCTGTGGGCTTATAATAAGCGCATCGGTCTGCAGGGTCTCATCGACGCCTATGAACACGGCTGCCAGAACTGCCACGAGACGGCTGATTATCTGGAAGTAACAGAACAGTTCCTGCAGGAATGTATCTCCAACTATACTGCTAAATATGGGGAAGGGATCGTGATCAACAATTATTACATCATGTTCATCCCTTATTTCGGTGTAGGAAAACTTGTAAAGTAAAAAGCGAAAGGAGAGCGGATACACCGCTCTCCCGATCTCCAGTAAGTCTTTGGATTATTCTTTCTTCCCTGCCTGTTTAACAATCTGATTCACATATGTACTTAGGCCTGCAACAAGTATTCCCTGCGTAACCGCTGTAAATACTGCCGTCGCCGCCTCCTGTCCGCCTGTAAGCGGGCTGCCCGCCAATACCCAGACGGCGCAAAGTACAATGCCCGCACCGCCCAATATCAGCGGAATAAATTTGTCCTTCACTGCTTGCGCACTCTTGAGCCCTAAACCAATAAAATAAAGTACAACAGCCACCACTAGCAATTCAGGTTTGACATAATTCATTATCTGCTCCATGTATTCACTCCTCTCTTTCCGCATAGAGCTCGTCCAGCCGGTGGTGTGCCGACTTTGTAGACTGCTCCACGATTATCATACGTTCCATTAGGTTATTATGTTTTTTAACTTTTTCTTCCAACTGCTCAATCCGGTATGTAGACAACTTATTCGCTGTCATGATTCCAGCTAAGCTGCCGACTAGTGTACCTATGAGTGAGCAGATGGCAACTGCGATCTCTGGTTCCATTTAAATGCTCCTTTATAATTCTGACTTCATATCACAAAGCACATAGATTTTCAATTTAAAACGATAAAAATCCCAGAATTTATACTCAACAACAATTATCTTACTCTTGCAATGAAGGTCTCATTGATATTTACACCTACGTTTGCTGCAACGGCTGCTGTAGCTTTATAGGTTACTTTACCGTCAGCATCAATGCATATCCGAAACAATCGACCTGTTGTCCCTGTTCCAAGTACGTATTTAATGATTGTATATGCAGGGCGATATGCTTCCGGCAGCGTACCAATTGTAAGCTCTGCGTCTATAGGGACATCTTTTGCCAGCAATCCAGCGCAATGTAGCTGTACAGTGCGCCCACTTACAATAACATTGGTTGTAGGGTAATAGGTGGATACAGTAAGATTAAAATTTGCAGTGTTCAAACTGCTATTCAGTTCATCTATACCAGTCTGCAGCGTTTTTCCCATTCTGCCATCAAGTACCGTATTTGCGGCTGTTGTTGTTGCATTATTTACGACAGAACAAAATGCAGCTGTCCCCAAATCTGCAAACCACTTTTTAATTTTCCCAAATATCACACTTCCCTTTTCTCCGCTTACGATATTAGTACGCGTCTCAGACTGGGTAAATGTAGCCTGGGAATCATTGATATCTCCCCGGACTTTACCGAGGTCAACTTCTCTGATTGCCATATCATCTCCTCCTATTCATAAGTAGCGATCAAATGTCCGCTTGCATTAATAGAAAACGTCGGAACAGCACCGGTATCCCCTTTCGGTCCCTGCGCTCCTGTGTCACCTTTAGGGCCTTGTGCGCCAGTAGCACCTTTTGCTCCTGTTGCGCCCGTATCGCCTTTTAGTCCCTGCGGCCCCTGAGGGCCGGTAGCACCGGTATCACCTTTTACGCCCTGCGCCCCTGTAGCGCCTTTGATATTCCCTGTTTTAGCCCAGCTTCCCGTGGATTTGCTGTAAATATCGTAATTCGCAGTGTTTAAAAAAAAGTCTCCCGTCTTCCCCTGCGTAGTTGGAGCCGTTGTTCCAAAAAGCCAGGTTGCCCCATCCGCTCCCTTGGCCCCTGCAGCCCCCTGTGGGCCGGCGGCACCCGTTGCGCCCTTTGCGCCGGCTGGCCCCTGCGGGCCTGTTGCCCCAGTATCGCCTTTTGGCCCCTGCGGCCCTATCGCGCCTGTTGCGCCTGTTTCTCCTTTCGGTCCCTGGGGGCCTATTACGCTGCCTAAATCTATTGTCTGTGCCATAATCTTTTCCTCCTTATGATAAAGTGTAAATCAGCCGTCCATCCTGTATTGTTAATGGCGGCGCTGGTTCATTGTCATTGTGTCTGAGCATCAAATGCCCTGAATCGTTCACATACATTTCGAAAATCCCGGGTGACAAGGATGTCGACACCCCCGGCATTCCTCTGGGGATTGTAAAATCAAACACTGCATCTTTGGCAGTTCCTGAATTTCTGACAATGGCCGTTGTGCCCGGTTCACCTGTTATTGTATTGCCTGCATCTACTGTTGCTGAGAACTCTCCATTTTGAGCCTTTTGTTTCATCTCCTCTGTTGTCTTTTTTGACGATTCCGTTGCTTCCTTCGACTCATCTGTTGCCGTTTCTGCCTTTGCCGTTGCCATCTCCAGCTTTTCAATACATTCGTCTATAAATGAAGATCCATTTTCCGAATTCACCGGAATAGCTGATTTTGAAATTGTTAGCGGGTGATTAAACGTAAAAATGTTTTTCTCATTCAACATCAACTGCATCTGTAGAATAGATTCTCCAACTTCTGCGGTCATCTGTGTCGTCGTATTTACTGTAACAGAGTCTTCATTCACACTAACTGCCCCTGCAGCCTGTATCGCTTTTCCTGACGGTTTCTGAATAAATACACTAGCAGTTGTGCCTGTCGGTATATCATAGTCTCTAAAATAAAAAATCAATGGAATTCCATTTGTTCCCTGAACCATCTCTATTGGTTCTTTGTATGTATTTGTAAGGACGTATACGTCCCGTTCCATGTTGTTCATAGTTTTCACCTCCTTATGCCGGGATCCACCGGACTATATACACCCCTTGCGGCACTGATCCGCCACCCGGATACCGCAGTACGCAGTTCCACGGGTAATTGTAGTATCCAGTTACCCATATTTCCTGCCCTGTCTGATCCCCCGGCTGTCCCCCGACCTCATCACCAAACTCATTTATGCTTGCCTGGACAACTTGTCCATTCCCGACCGACATCGCAGTATGGCTCTCGTGATTTAACAACACATCGCCACGTTGCACTCCTGCTCCAGTAGCCATATTGACTTCCGACGTTACATCTTGAAATCCACAAGCCGTAAATACAGCGTACATGTTCCTGGTATTTGCGGCACCATTAGACTTAACCGGAACGCCCGCGTTCTCCCACGCTTGTATAAGCAGAGACGAGCAATCATAGTCTGGTCCCCATCGGCTGCCCTGATCGTAACCATGTGCAGGATCATTCGCTATATCAACAGCCCACCGTACTGCATCCTCTATCTTCTGGCTGCCTCCGGCATACTGGTTCAGGTAATCGTACCAATAACGGGCCTGGGAACGTCTGGCAGATTCTACCTCAACTCCTGCACGTTCAAAATTTTTGAGAAACGCACTTGCGAGATATTCTGGACTCTCTGTGCTTGTTTTAAAGTTGTCCCACGATAAGGGATATCCACTGGTCGGTATCCATTGCCCCGATGACGCTGAAAGCGTATCGATCCAGATCATCTGCCCTATGGGATCCGTTATATCGTACCCATTAGCAGATGCCCAATTCGTATAGTTTGTGGCCGGAGTCCATTGTACCAGGCCGTAACCACCATAATAATTCCCATAGATTAAGTCTTGCCATATGCCGGGGTTGATATTTGACTCACTCTGCATATTGCCGCACATTCCGGCTATAACATTCAATGACCATCCCCGGGCAGCGAAAAATGTATAAATCTCCAGGGCATTACCTTGCATCTGCGGCATTGTAAGGTAGTAGTTCCCTATTGTCCATCCCATCAGAATGCACCTTCTTTCGTATTTCCACCAGATAAAATACCGCAGTGGAAGTCCAGGTAAGTACCATCCGAGAACTCTGCTCTGCCTGTCTTTCCTAATGCACCATCGACCTCTAATGTTTTTGCATTAATACGAAAACATCCCAAATCTCCCAACATGAGCACGGAAACATTTTCTCCTGCTTCGATCCGCACCCAAGAATTAGAAATCGCGAATATTCGCCCTGCAAAACTTCCGTCTTTCGCTCGTATATTGAACGCTCCTTCTGATATTTCTATACTCCTGCCATACTTGTCACTTGCGCAAACATACTTACCTTTTGCGTAAACTCCGTTTTTGTCCAATCTTACAATTTCATTTCCAGCGGAATCCATTAACCTTGCTTTCCCGTTCTGGTCATTTTCACCTCCCAAGGTTATTGATGTCCCTGACAGGCTTCCTTTGGTAATCTCAATTCCATCTTTATCCCATTTTCCAATCTGTTTTCCATCCGTTCCTACCATTTGTAACACGCCGTTTCCATTTTCCTTGCCGCCAAGCTCAAGCGTCCCGCCTTTAATTCTATCCGCCAGCATAGTCCCAGCAGTAATAAAATTAGCGACAATAGAACCATCCATCGTCATGGCCAGATCGTAAGGACCATTGTAACCATTCAACGAATGCCCAAAGCCATTCTGATTCCATCGCCAGACATTCTTAGCCTTCTCAATCTCAGGGGTATCCATTATAAGGATTTCATACGGAACATCATTCTCGTCCTTATGAAAGATTACATACCCCCCATTCACCCCCGTAATCCAGTCTGTAGCCGACGAAATAGCGTTGTTCATAACGCTCCAAAAGCCACTGTTCGGATTCGTAATTTCATTCTTTATATCTTTAACAGACTCCTGTACTTTAGGTGCCGTGCTTGATAAAGTAACAACATTCTTCTCGGGATAAAATGGGTACTCCCAATACTCAACCACCTGATAGTTTATCGAAATATTTTTGATCTCATCAATCAATTTAATCACCGAAAAGAGTGAGAAATCCTGGAAACTATACATATCAGGATTAGTCTTCGCCAAATCCACTACAGTACACTCGTATGACCGTTCGGGTATAGATGCCGTCTTTAATCTCTCTTTGGCATCGTCCAGCAAATCCTTTTTTTCCTCATATCTGTCATCCTGCCAGTATGCGCACACAACTTTATCAGAATACTGAAAGTTTTCAACATATGGCTTCCCATTATTGATATCTTCGAAAGATAAACCTTTTTTCCCATAAGCATATAACCTTGTATAAAAAGAAGTCGACTTCCCTTTGTAGTTGATCTCCCTCAAATTCAAATCGCCTGATGCGAATGCACCAAGCGGTTCAAAATTATCAAGATGATATGATGATATTCTTTTCCTTTTAACATCAAATCTGAATACCACCTTGTAGGCATCCATACATTCCATAATAATGTCGAATGCGGTATACCCGCCTTCTATAGTCTGTTCTGCTTCTGAAAATGAATGATCAAAAAATGTCCACCCGGAAGGGAGGACACCGCTAATTGTTTCATATAAGGCCGCGTTATTATTTGTGTAATTAGGATTCATGTCCGCTTTCAGCTCATCCAGATTAAGCTGGCATTTCACCTTAGCCATTTGCATTCCTGCATCAATTGCTTTTACAAGGTAAGGCTGCTCGTATTCGACTACTGCTTCCTCTATGATCTTCGGATAGTTTTCATCATGTACAGATATGTTAAATATGAGTTCGTCAATTCCAGAGGCTTTCTGTACAATATAAAAATCATCGGTGTTAATTACTGCGCCTCCATTTGATACTAATTTAAGCATTCAATCCCTCCTAAAAATATACTGGATAATAGCCAACCGTCAGTAGATCTTTGCATGTGACATTGTTTAGTCCGGGAACTAGTGATGGGAAAGCCTTCCATTCAGCCCTGTTTGCATTAGGCCCGCCATTTACAAGAATTCTTTTATTTATCCCGTCAACCGTTATTTTTTCACCCTTTTTCACTTCTGGAAATTTTACTGTCCCAACAAAATAATTGGTCCCATTCTTTCCTACGGTAACTTCCAGAATACAGTCCGTTCTGGGCAGCGTGCTTTCACAATAAACCGTATTCTTCTTAACTTCCCGATACCTCCCATGCCGAATCCCCTTAAATACATAAGTAACTTCGATCAGCTGACCAGAAGGAAATGATGCCTCCCCAATACTTTCCAGAAAAGCAAAATACATGAACCCGTCCCCAATAATGATATCGGAACGCCCAAAAGCTTCGTTCTCAAATTTAGACTTTTTCAGGGCTGCATCGTGACTGTCCTTCCCCTCAAATACAATAGGCAAGGTTAATGTCCCCAAATTATAATTATTCGCCAGAAGGGTAAAGCCCGACCTGTTCCTCCCCTGAAAATATTCATTTTCCAACTCGGGGGAAGTATAGGAATAATCCATACGGAGTTTTCCCCCGAATAAATATAATGGCTTATTATTAATCCACATCTTACATCTCCTCCCAACTTAGCTGTTCGCCCATCCACCAGGCTATTGCCCTGGCAGCTTCCCGGCCTTCTATGTTCACCGGAACCTCTATTCTGACCGGAGGCCCCGCTTTACTGGAAATGTTTACATCCACGGCATGCAATGCTGCCTCCATGGCCGGCATTCCGCTTACATTTAACTCCGTTGCAGCCAGCATTTTTTCTATCCCTGCCAGGCCGCCTAGCTGATGCAGCTTTTTGTTTTCTTCTGCGGTCAGCACTGCCTCTCCCCTGTGTAATAATGCCGGAAAATCATCCGATGGGACATAATCCATACCCACACGCAGTCTTGACAGTGTTGGAAGACTGAATGACTTTCCTCCTACCAGTGGTATCCCGTCTGGTATTTTGATACTACCAAATTTACTAGACAGGCTATTCCAGCCATCGACAATGGCATTTATTGGTGTCTTGAATATATCTGCAAACGCACCAACAATATTTGAGAATATATTTTTTATATTCTCCCATGCCCCCTGCCAGTTACCTGTAAACACATTCTTTATGAAATCAATCAGCCCGTTGAAAATTCCTTTTACGTGGTCTGCCAGGGACAACATATTATCAGAAAAAATCATAGAAAAAATATTTTTAATATTTTCCCAGGCTCCCTGCCAATTGAGTGTAAATACATTTACAATAAACTCTCCTAGTTCTTTTAATGCGGCAGTGATTACCGCTAAATCCTCCTTAACTATAGCCATAATTACATCGAATACAAACTCAAATAATGGCATTAAGAAGGATTCCAGCAATTCCATAAGCGGCTTTAGTGCCGTATCTATCAGCACGATAAACGTATCTATCAGCGGCTTTAATGCCTCTCCCGCCAAAGCGAAGATAGGTTCCAGAAGCTCGCCAAATATTGTAATCAAAGGGGCAAGCACCTCCTGCACCAACGGCAGAACAGATTCAACCAACTCCATCATCAACGGAAGCAGCGCCTCCCCCAGAGGTATCATCAGCAGTTCAACACTCCGCTGCAGTTCTCCGAACATGGATCCCAGATCGTCGGAATTCATTTCTTTCATCTGCCCCATCGCATCGGACGTACCATAAACACCATCCTGTATTTCCGTCAGCTGTGCCACCGCTTCCGGCCCCAGTTCTTCCCACATGCTGCCGAATAACTCCATTCCCGCAGCATTCTGTTCCATCGGGTCTTCCATCCCGGCCAGGGCTTCCATGGTTTCTTCAAAGGCTTCCTTTGCGCTTTCTCCTCCGGCTGCAAATTTTTCCGTCATCTCGTCGGCGTTCAGCCCGATTGTCTCAAAGCTCTTCCTGGTCTCCTCTGAGCCCTCCAGTACACGGCTTGAAAATTCCCCCATGGCTTGACTAATGCTCTCCACACTCCAGGCCCCCGAGTCTGCACCTTTCTGGAATATGTTGAACATGTCATCCGCATCCAGTCCAATGCCTGAAAAACTTTCCGAATACTTGGATATACTTTCCAGCAGTTTTCCGGAAGAATTCAGATTTCCCTCATATCCGGCAGCAAGCAGATTCATCGCCTCTTCGCCCGATGTTCCGAACTGATCCATCATTACTTTGGCTGCCTTTGTGGTATCCTTAATCTCCAGTGCCCCGTTCGATACATCTTTCAACGTAAATGCCGATTCTGTGATACTCTGCAGGCTTACATCATCCATATCTCCCATGTTTGTTGTAACCTGTGCCATCGCATTTGCAATCTCATCAAAGCTCTGTCCATAATTATTGGCATATATATCTTCCAGGACACCCTGATACCGGTCCATTTCCTCGCTGCTCTTACCGGTTTGGATCATAAATCCATTCATCGCGCCGCGCATATCGTCTGCTGAGCCTAAAACAACTGCACCTACATCCAAAAAAGCGGATCCCATGTCGAATGCTAACTTTGCTGTACCGGTCATCCCCTCACTGAGACCGGCTATGCTTTTAAAAATAGGAGAAATACTGCCTGCGGCATCATCAAGAGAACTTTTTATCATTTTTCCTGTATTTTCTTTCAGGATAGTCTTAGGATCTTTCTTTTTTTCCTCGGTTTTCTTGTCAGCCTCGGCCATTTCTATGTAGTCTACATCAATAATGTCATCCTCTACATCAATTACTATATCCGGGGGTTTATATTCCACAATCTGATTCGGAAGTTTGTATTCAGCAATCTGATTCGATGGTTTCCATGGCACGATCTGCGCGTTTTCATCTACTGCCATATTTCTCACCTCCTTTTATTGTTTTGCCATACCCTCCAGTGCGGCGAAGAGTGCATCCAGCCCCCTCTGCCCTCCGTTTCCGCGCACTGGCAGAGCATAATAAGATTTCAGCTCCGAGAGTTCCTGGATTTGCTTCTGGTTCTTTCCATTGAACGGCGGCATCTCCATACTCCGGATCTTCATTACCCTTTTTATTTTTGTATCATCCGACAGGCCATCAAACAGAGCAATGAATTTACGCCACGATAGTTGTCCCTGCATGTCGATCAAATCCAACCCGTAATCCTGCATAAAGGAGGCGTAAATATACTCCCCGTCCTCCTCAAAATCCAGAATCGGAACCGGATTCTTCCTGATTTCAGGGCGTCTCTTCATGCTGATGCAGCGATTATAAATTTCGTTCAGAAGCTCTGCTTTTTCGTTAGCAGAAAACAGTTTCAGGTTCCACTCATTTTTCACAAGCATCTTAAGAGCAGTATCCAGTTTCTCCCACTCTGTCAGTTTTTCTTCACGAAAGAGCTGCTGTACCTCCAGCACAACATCAAAAGCAGGGATCACAAAGACAGCGGCCTTATCGGTAGGTATCCGGGTAGCGGGAATATCAGTCAGAAATCCCATCAGCCCACCTTCTTTTTTGAGAACCGCTTTTTCTTCCGGCTGTATTTCTCCAGTGCGTTCTTCCGGTTCTCCCGGGCCAGCTCTCTTACCTTGGATACAACAATCTCGGTAATAAACGGCATCACTTCTGTTAGAATCTGGTTATAACGACTGCCGTAAAATTCGTAAATTATTTTTGTATTCCCGGCTCCGAATACGGACTCAATCATCGCCATTACCGCGTCGCCTAATTTTGTGTAAGCTTCTGTCAGGGATTCAGGGCTGGTGATATCAATTCCCTGTGCTTCGGCTCTAATACGCAGCAGCTCTACATACTTTTTACTCAGATTTTCCGCCACTTCATCCGGATCCAAATCCACATTCAGTGTATGAACAATGCTGCCTGCCTCGTCGACAAGCTCCAACTGTTCTATATAATGCTGGTTTCTTTTTGCCTGATATGCCATATCTTCTTCCTCCAAAAAAAGGAAGGCTTTACGCCTTCCTAAGCCTCCGTTTTTCCAATCACCGGTTTTCCATTTCCATGGATGGTGACAGTCAGCGCGTTCGGCTGATTGGAGTCCCCATAGCCCGGTGTAATGTTAGCCAGTGTTACAGGCCAGATAATCACATCGGAACCCTTCTGTAGTTTCAGGTGTGTCTTTCTGGCGCTTCCCAGCTCATACATTACTGCGTCGCTGAGAATATAGTCGCACGCAGGATCTCCCGGTTTTACATCGCCGGTCAGGGTCAGGGTCAGCTGTGCTCCCGTTACTTCTGTGCTGCCCCAGCCCTTATCTTTGTAATAGCTGGTCTGATAGAGTACTTCGTTCAGGGTCTGCGTCATATTCTTTGTCAGGGCTGCCAGAGACTCCCATTTTGCAGTCTCAGCATCCGGCGTTGTGTTGATAAATGCTTCTGTCTCATAGTTAATCTCTGGTGTAACTGTGTTTACCGGAAGTCCCGGTTCTGCAAATAACTGCATGTCATATTTTTCCATCATAATCTTTTCCTTTCAAAAATAAATTTTACAATTTAAAAGGCAGGAATAACGGTATGTTCCGTCTTCGTCCCTGCCTGTTTTACTAGGTTCCTCAACAACAGCTGTATCCAGCCAGGCGAATGTTTCACCATGGGGATATATTTTCAGCCGCTGCAGATAATCGCATATACTGCAGAGCCAGTCCATACACTGTTTCTGGCTCTTATGCCTGCTCATGAACATTGCCGGGATGACTTTGATCATCTGTTTATTATAGTAAACCGTATCCGTGGATCCCTGCCCCAATTCCACATATATGCCTTCATTTGCTCCCAGCTCCTTTAAGGATATCTCTGTACCCAGGCTGCAGTTTGCCTCTACTGTATTCAGCAATACATCCAAAAACTCTGTTTGCGGTGCCATTTTTTTGCCTCCTTCTCATTCATACCCGGAAGTTCAGGCATGTTTCATCAGTTCTATTTCATAATGGTGCAGGCGCTTTTCATCGTACATCGCCTCTACAGACCGGATCTTAAGTTTCTGTCCATTGAAAAAGATTACATCATCAACGGCAAATTTTATATCTTTTGGGAGACTGTTTTTACAATCATAAAATAAAGTGGCGGCCGACTGGATTTCCGCATTATTCTTATCGCGCACCATCTCCTCTGACGGTTCTATGCGCACGAATTGCAGATCCTGCTGGTTGGAAATCGCTGCCTCCGCCCAGCGTCCGGCGCTATCTTCCCTGGCATATAAAGCTGTATGGATGAGCAGTCTCTTAGGAATCGGACGCATGACTGCCACCTCCCCGGTATAGCAGCCCTGTGGCTGCTAAAATGCGCATCGCGCGGGGTGCATAAACCGCCGGCTGGCTTCTGCTGTCCTTCTCCCGGCCGCTGCTATATTTGAATTTCCCAAGCCGTGCGCTCTGCAGTTCAAATCCATGATCCAGTTCAGGTCCGCCATTGGCATCCAGATACTCAATCTGGGCGCAGACTGCCTTCTTTACAAGCTGCTGTATATGATCCGGCATAACCAGCATTGCCTCTGAAGTCAGACGGTACATGGTTATCTCTTCGACGATCTCCCCTGCCCGTTCGCAGAGGGCCTGGAATTCCGCATGCTCGACCGGCTCACCATGAAAAACTTCATGATAATATTGCTCTGTCACATATGGCATATTACCGCTCCTCCTTCCTTACTCGTGTACTTCATATAAGTACCTCCTTTTGTGGATTCGCAGCAATCAAAGCCAGTTCCTGCTCTGCCTCTTCCTTCGAGCACTTCATGATCTCACGAATCGCGGTCTGCTTTGACCTTAATCCCGCCTGTACCAGCCTGATATTTCTGTCAACGACTGTATCGGGATCCTCTAATACTGAATCATCAAAGTAAACCTGAACCTCAATCTCATCCGTGGCATTTTCTAAAAAGTGCAGACACTTGACCATTGCCCTAACGGCCATTTTTATGGGAATCCTATGTTTCTGCAGATTACGGTATAAATCTGTTTTATCCGCTATACTCCCCCTGTCCGCTTTTACCCTGCCGTCCTTTAATCTGTACCATCCGGCCCCCATGCCGCACTTCAGCGATAAAAGTTCCAGACATTTCTGAAGCCCCTGCTCGTGCTCGGTAATACGGATGTTCATATCCTGCTCTGTCAGCTTCAGGTCTCGTTCCTGCTCTCCCGGCATGGTAAAATAAACTGCGGCATTAGGGTCAAATACAGGCATTGCGCCCCCTTCGTTTTGTGTCTGCATCATCCTGGCGGCAGAATAGGGAACGAGAAGCCTTTTCCTACCCAAAATATACTCATTCATGTAACTGTCATAGATCAGGTCACAGCCTTCAATCAGGTCAATTGCATCCGCATAAACAGAACTTCCCATCGGGCTGTCAGGCTCCTGGGTGTTTACTATATTTGGAGTAGTAATTTGAAACATCGGCATATTGCACCCTGTCGGAACGACTTCCTGCATACCTGTCGGAAGTTCGGCTGTTTCCCCGGTCACTGCATCCAGGTATTTATTCTCTATGTAGTAAAGACTGCTGTTTTCTCCGATTCCCGGCATCCCCTTCCTGTGAATCTGAAGATAAATGTAATCATTCCCATTTACAGTCCTGACTGAACCAAATGCACATTCTGTAATTTCTCCTCCATTCCAGGTAATCGGGCAGATCATATCGCCCCGAATGCAATCAAGCCGTATGTTTCCATCCGGATCCCGATACTCTGTAAATGCTCCTGTACCAAGTGCGAAGGACGTTTCTAACATGCGTTTTGCTCTGACTGTAAAGTGATTTTCTTCCAAAATCTGATTCAGCCGGCTGTCAAAACTCCCTGCCGTTACAGAGATCCCTTCATTCATCAGCAGATCTGCCCAGTCCTCACAGACTTTTTTTGCCAGCCCCAGCCTGCGGTATTTCAGCATACTCTCTGCAGCCCCTTCCGAAACCACAGGTCCGCCGGCATTCTGATACCAGGTAAGCCATTCGCCTATCTTGTCATACATCGAATCGCTGACAGTTCTGTAGGATGTTTGTGTTTGTAAATAATTTTGTATAACTCTCATTTTTCACCTCTCATTCTGCAATGTACAGGATATAAAATATCTGGTAATTTCTCGTTTATTAAATTGATGCTGGATTTTATCCACAAAAAAAGCACCCTGTTTCAGGATACTTGTTTGGCGGATTACATCGCGGCATATTTGAAAGGTCATGACTAAAAGCCCCCTAGGATCATAAAAATCGGCGCCGTATCAAAGGAGACATGTTAATGAGAAATACCTCGAACAATTCCTTGAACTGTTCTATAATTATAATAGCATATTGCTTTTGTTAATTGTGTTAGAGAGTGGAGACTGCCTTTTCAAGATCCGCAGCATAAGCAGACTGCTGTTTTTTCAGGTACGACTTGACAAAAGGCTTCATCATGAGTTTTTTGGCCGTGACATTTTCTGTGAAATCGATGGTGGTTATTCCGTTCGCGTACGTAAAAATGCCAATCCAGTGCCCGCTCATGTTGTCATTATCCATATCAAACTCCCATCGCCGGCAAGGCTCTGTATTTGTAATTGTAAAGGTTGTGGCATATCCCTCTTTTGTATATTCAATAAATCTGTTTTCGTCGATCACTTCTATCCTGTCCAGATCACTTCTCCATGAATAATTATCAAGTGAAGTTACGATATTCCATACTTTCTGGATCTCACATTGGAACGTTGCTTTCATATTTGAAATAGCCATGTTTGTTCTCCCTGTATTATTAACATTATAATTTCTGATCCATGCCCCTCATCCGTTAAACTCAACTCTCACCGTACAAATCTCCGCCTTAGTCCCTACTCTCATATAAGGCCCGAACACGCCGACTCCCGAGGTCACTATATTATGCATCTGCCCTTTCTCCAGATAACCATAAGGATTTTCCCACATCAGGCCGATTGTCAGATTACCAGGAAATGTCTGCCCATTATGCGTATGTCCGCACAGATCCATATCCACTCCCGCGCCGGCAAGCGCATCCAGTTCAGCCGGTTCATGGTCGATCACGATAATCGGCAGGCGCTTGTCCATGTCCGCCGTGATTTCTTCCGGAGTCTTCCGCTCTCTAATCCCCCTGCCGGGCCGGTGCAGATCCGGCCGCCCGTACAGATAAAAGCTGTCATCCACCAGCAGGCCCTCATCCTGCAGAAGTGTGATCCCCGCCTTTTCCAAAAAGGCATCCATACGGACATCACTTTCCTTCTTATCCCTCTTTCCTCCAAATGTAAAGCCAGCCAGAATCTTCTCCTCTATATCATGGTTTCCATAACATGCATAGGTTCCGTACCGGCTCCGAATCCCTTTTAAGATAGATATTAGGCGTTCAGGATCGTCCAGCGCCTCATACTCATTATCAAAAATATCCCCTGCAAGCACTACGATATCGGGTCTCTGCTCATTAATCCTGTCCACCATCTTCTCAATCTGGCTACAGCCCACATTGTACCCCATATGCAAATCCGCTGCCAGCACAATCCTGAGCTCTTTCAGCCTTCCCGCATCTTTATTCACCGTAATATCATAATCCGTAGCCCGCACAATCCTGGCATTTACCGCTCCCGTTATACACAGAACAGCCGCCGCTGTAATACAAACAGCGCCGGTCACAGCAAGCCGCTTTCTGCCGGCCTCCTCAGACCCGGATAACCGCCCGAACCGCCGCAGGATCAGCCGGATCGCATCCGCCGCGCCAATCACAGGCAAGGAGTAAAGCATTACCCCCAGCCAGTAATTTCCGGTCAGCTTCAGCAGACGTCCCAGCTCCCCCGGCGGAAACAGAAATCCGGTCAGTACTGCCGTCGACAAAATGATATATACTGCGATTATAGCAGCCCGCACGCTTTTTCTGCCAAAATGGCTGCTGCAGGTCTTCATCCACCGCAGCAGCCATCTAAGCATATAAACATTCAGCAAAATATAAACAGGTGATAAAAAAACTGCCAGCATTTAGTCCAGCTCCTTTACTTTTCTTCCCCGTACATATGCACCGTCAGCTGATTATATGGTATCTCAATTCCTTCCCTGTCAAAAGTCAGCTTAATCTCTTCCAAAAGCCGCCATTTCGTGGGCCAGAACTCATCTGTTTTTACCCACGCTCGCAGGCCCAGAATCACCGCGCTGTCCGCCAGAGAATCCACAAACACCTTGATATCCTCATCCTGCATAATCGCGTCATCCTTTGTCAGCAGCTCCTCCAGCAGCGCTTTCGCCTTTTTCAGATCGGCATGATAGGCGATCCCCACTTTCAGGTCCAGCTGACGCTCCGGCCTGGCGGTAACATTTGTCAGGCTGCTGTTCGCAAGCGTACCGTTTGGAATCACAATCGTCTTATTATCAACGGTAGACAGCTTTGTATAAAATATCTGAATCTCCTTTACGGTTCCCTCGTTTTTCCCTGTGTCCTCTATTATATAATCTCCTACCACAAAGGGCTTCAGCAAAAGGATCAGCACGCCTCCCGCAAAGTTGGATAAACTGCCCTGCAGCGCCAGGCCGATTGCGACACCGGCAGAAGCAATCAGTGCCGCTACAGAAGACGATTCCACGCCCAGCTTTGTAGCAATCGTAAAAATCAGCAGCGCATATAAACTGAATTTTAACAGAGAATCTACAAACTGGATGACGCCCTGGTCGGCGCTGGTGCGCTGCAGCGAATGCTTCACAATCCTTTGGATCCATCGAATTACCACACGCCCTGCCAGAAAGAATACAAATGCAAGAACGACTCTTATCCCAAATCCGATCAGCGCCGGAAGATGTTCCTGAAAATACTCGGCCACACGGTTCACTTCCCCTGTCACCTCTGCCGCCACTTCCTCCGCCGATTTCAAATCAGATGCTGCTAATATCATATTCAAGCCTCCTTATTCTGTCTTTTCCCTCAGGGCCAGAAAAGCACACAGGTTTCCCCGCTTATCTCCTGCCGTTCTGTGGGAATATAAGATTTCACTGTTGCAGTGTGTACACAGATTTGTCACCGCAATATGTTCCTGTTTTATCCCCGCCTCAAGAAAGACCAGCTCATTTGCCCTCCAGAGATTCAGCTGATATCTGCCGTTTTCTTTCCTGTAAAATAACTCTCCCCAGAATTCCTCTTTATAATGCAGTTTAAACTGTTCAATCACATCTTCGCTTACTTCATAACATTCCTGGCAAATCGACGGCCCTACCGCCGCCAGGATATCCGAAGGGTTGGAGCCATACTGTTCCTCCATCAGTTCTACCGTCACTTTGCCAATCTTGGATACAGTTCCTCTCCACCCTGAGTGGCTTAAGCCCACCGCCTTTCTCACCGGGTCCACAAAGTACAGCGGCACGCAGTCCGCAAAAAACGTAACCAGACATATACCGGGAACGTTTGTCACAAGCCCATCCACATCCGTATAACTTCTCTCCCGGGTTATCCCCATTCCGCGGTCTGCTTCCGTAACCACGCGGACATTTGCGGTATGAGTCTGCTGGGTGAATACCATGTTTTCACATTTTATCCCCATAGCTTCCCCAATCCTCCTGAAGTTTTCCCTCACAGATTCTTCTTTATCCCCTCTGGTAAAGCTCAAATTCAGCGAAGAATAGCACCCCTCACTGACGCCCCCCAGTCTGGTTGAAAATCCATGATGCACGATCCCCGTATTTTGAAACAACGGATATTCCAAATATGGAGTATCCGTCTCTATCTCTTGAAAAATCTTTTTCTGATCTTTATACTGCAGTCCTAAGCTCATATACTCCCTTTCTGTCATCCGCAAAAAGCATTCCGGATATGTGTAATCCTACCTCTTTCAATCCCGATCACATCAAACCTGCACGGTATCTCCGTAAGGCCATGCACCATCAGATAATGTGAGGCACAGCGGTAAATCACCCTCTGCTTCTTTGAGCCTACCGCCTCCAGAGGGCTGCCCTTCCCTGAATCCCGACGGTATTTCACCTCACAGAATACGAGATATTCCCCGTCTCTTGCGATCAGATCGATCTCTCCGATGCGGCAGCGGTAATTATATTCCAGAACTACATATCCCTGCTGCTCCAGATAGTATCCGACCGCCTTTTCATAGTCCGTGCCGGTTCTCCGGTTATTCTGCTTTTCTGCATATTTCATATTCTGTTACTACTGCAATTTCACGTTACTTTTCACGGCCTATGGGCCGTGCATAGTAACGATTCCACACCCTATTGCCAACACCTGCCATACCGTCTGTATTTGCGGTATGGCATTTCATCCTGTACCCAGAAAACACCACAAATCTTATTCTGAAACAAAGTTTTTTATAAAAGATACCCGATGAATCGGTGTCGGTCCCAATTTTTTCAAAGCCTCGATATGAGCAGCAGAGCCATATCCCTTATTCTCTGCGAACCCGTAACCGGGCAGGATCTTGTCATATTCTGCCATCAGCCGGTCTCTGGTCACTTTGGCGATGATACTTGCCGCGGCGATTGAAACGCTTTTGGCATCCCCCTTGATGATCGGTACCTGGGGAAGCGTGATTCCCGGTATGGTAACCGCATCATTCAAAAGAAGCGTGGGAGCCGTTTTCAGCTCCTGCACTGCTATGCGCATGGCTTCGTATGTAGCCTGGAGTATATTGATTTTATCAATGGTTGCGGGGCTGGCCATCCCGATCCCTGTGGCTACCGCTTTATCCAGAATCTCGTCGTAAAGCTCTTCTCTCTTTTTCGCTGAGAGCTTTTTAGAATCGTTGATATATAAGATTTCACAATCTTTGGGAAGGATCACTGCTCCCGCTACTACCGGGCCTGCCAGAGGTCCTCTGCCCACCTCGTCAATGCCGCAGATAAATGTATGTTCCTGATACTTCTTTTCATAGCATCTCATCTGCTCCAGACGGAATCGTTCTTCCTTCAGCTTTGCTTCCTGTTTTTTATACCTGGCAATCAGATTCTGTACCCCGCTGCGGGAATCCCCCTCATATTTTTCGTATAGTACCGATAATTCACGGGGCTCTGCCTGTTCAAACTCTAATTTAATACTGCGGATACTGTTACTCATGTTTGATCACCCCGAACCTGTCTAATGGCCATATGCGAATCCAGGCCCTTCCCAGCAGGTCTTTTCTATGCAGGACTCCTACACTGGCGTCACGGCTGTCCGCGCTGTGGTTCCGGTTATCTCCCAGTACAAAATACTCATCTTCTCCCAAAGTGATCGGATTCTCCGCAATCCCCGGATCCTGCATCTCTTCATTTCCATAGTGTTCATCAAGTTCTTCCCCGTCAACATACACACGGCCTCCCATCACCTGCACAGTCTCTCCCGGCAGTCCGATAATCCGTTTTATATAGTATGTATCCTCCTCATACTGATAAGGGAATACGATGATTTCATATCTCTTTGGTTCTCGAAAACGGAATGAGATCTTATCCACAATCAGATTATCTCCGTCCGACAGTGTCGTCTCCATAGAAGAGCCGCTGACACGTGTGCGCTGACCAACAAATGTAATAATCACATAGGTCAGCCCAACAATAATCAATATATACACGATCCAGCCAAGCAGTTCTCTTATGATGCTTCTTTCCTGGTCCATATCTTAACCTTCTTTCTGGCGTCTCTTTCTATATTATGCATAATCCTGAGGAAATTCAAGTGTTATTTTTCCCAGCCTGCCATTGCGGAAATCGTCCATCATAAGACGGGCGGCTTTTTCCGTGTCCAGCTCGCTTCCCTTTACCAGACAGTGCCTGCTCTCCGCGATATTTCTAAGGCAGGCAAAATGATCTTCCGATTCCTCTATCTGATATTTTTCCTCCAGAATTCCGGGATAGGACTGCTTCAAAAATCCAATTAATTCCATAGCCAGTTCCTCTGTATTCAGTATCTCATCCTTTATAGATCCGATAAATGCCAGCCGAAGTCCCACGGTCTGATCCTCAAATTTGGGCCAGAGTATTCCCGGAGTATCCAGAAGCTCCACATTTTTATTGAGCCTGATCCACTGCTTTCCCTTTGTTACGCCGGGTTTATTGCCGGTCTTTGTACAGGCCTTCCCTGCAAGTGCATTAATAAACGTAGATTTTCCAACATTCGGAATCCCCACTACCATTGCCCGGACGGGACGGTTCAGTATTCCCCGTTTCCTGTCTCTTTCTATCTTCTCTTTGCAGGCCTCCTGGATTACGCCCTGTATGGACTTAATCCCTCCGCCTTTTTTGGAATTCACCTTTACTACGGAATATCCTTTTTCCTTAAAATATTCTGCCCACGCATCATTCCACTTGTCCTCTGCTAAATCCGATTTGTTCAGCAGTATCAGCCTGGCCTTGTTCTTTCCCAGATCATCGATCTCGGGATTTCTGCTGCTCACCGGAATTCTGGCGTCCACCAGCTCAATGACAAGGTCTATCAGCTTTATATTTTCCTGCATCATGCGTTTTGCCTTGGTCATATGACCCGGGTACCACTGAAAATGCATCTGTACTCCTCCTCTATCTCCTGACAAAGCCAAAATCCGGGCCCGGACTGGCCACGAACCAGACCTTCCCAAAGATTTCGCTTCGTTTTACATTACCGATGTCTGCCATCCGGCTGTCATCGCTGCCGGCATGGTTATCGCCCATCACAAAATATTCATCCCCGCCCAACTGCAGCGGCTCATCGGCGATTCCTGCCTCCTCTATATCCTCCGCAAAAATATGCTGTGTCACTTCTTCTTCATTAATAAAGACTTTTCCGTCTTTAATCTGCACGGTTTCCCCCGGAAGTCCGACAATCCTTTTAATAGAATAATGAGTATTTTCGTTTCCGTTTGGCTTAAACGCAACAATATCGCCGCGTTTTGGTTTGCTTGCATTATAAACAAGCCTGTTTACCAGAACAACATCTCCATTCTTCAAAACAGGCTTCATGGAGTCCCCTGCATTGCTGACCCGCTGTCCAAAAAACCAGACGAGCATAAAAGCTATGGCGCAGACAATGATAATCTGCACGATCCAGTTCGCAATCTCTCCCCTGTTCTGCTTCTGTGCCTGGGTCTTTTCTCTCCGGAATCGGAGTTCCGGCCTGCCGGTGTCAAACTTCAGCTCTTGTTTCTTTTTCCGCCTGCGCTTCTGATTCGCCCGTCCCCGGCGCTTTTTCCGAAAGTTTAAATCCCGCATATTCTTCCCCTATAAACTGCCAAAACTGGTACTGTTCAAAGGCGAGCCTGTAAACAGCAACCCGAAACTGTCTGCAGTAAAATTCACTGAATATCTTCATGATATATAAAAGGGACAATATACATGTTGTACTTGTCCCTCTCATAGTTACTATTTTACTAATTCTTTTACCTTTGCTCTCTTACCAACGCGGTCTCTCAAGTAGTTCAGTTTCGCTCTTCTTACTTTACCTTTACGTACAACTTCTACTTTTTCAACGTTTGGTGAGTGTAACGGCCAAGTCTTTTCAACGCCGATTCCGTTGGAATTCTTTCTTACTGTGAAAGTAGCTCTTGTGCTTCCCCCCTGTTTCTTCAGGACTGTTCCCTCAAAAACCTGGATTCTTTCACGGTTACCCTCTTTAATCTTGGCATATACTTTAACGGTATCACCTACATTAAACTCCGGTACATTCTCTTTTAACTGCTCTGCTTCAATACTCTTAATAATATCGTTCATTGTGTGACCTCCTTAATATTTAGACGTTCTTAATGCCTGCTTACATGTTCCTATCAGTATTCCTGTCACACAGCACACACGATTCCGTGCAGATGCTCTGCAATAAAATATCCGATACCAGCAAGTCTGTTATTGCATCAGAGGACCATCGCTTTTCATTTCACAACTGTTGTATTTTACCATACTTTCCTATAAGTTTCAAGCCTTTTTTCGTCTCTTTTCCACGTTACTCGTAACAGTTCAGGCAAGCCTGAACTGTTATCGCTGCTCAGCCTATCTGGGGGCTTTTGCCCAATTATACCTTCTTGCGGCAGCAAATTAAATATAGTTTACCATAGAAACTGCCGTCATTCCAGATGTTACCTGTATATTTCTTCTTTTTTTCATGATACGATCATTCCGTAATATTTTTGTAACAATTAAACAACATTTTAGGAGGTACATATTCATGAAACATAAGATATTACCGGCTCTGCTCACTGCAGCAGCCATAGGAACAGCAGGATTCTCGCCCCTCACAGTACAGGCGGTATCTATTGAAGAAACCAGACAGGTGCTTCAATCCAAAGGGATCTATATTGCAGGCCCTCTGAGCAGCACAGAGGAACTCAAACAAAAACTTGAAGCACTCGGCTATGACTGCACCATCCCGGACTGGCTTGACTGCATCATTCCGGGACAGCCGGAGAATCCGGATCTCCCGGACGGAAACCAGCCTGGTACCCCAGAGCTTCCGGACAATAATCAACCGGAAACTCCCGAGCAGCCGGATGTTGACGAGAGCGATAACGCATTCATCCAGCAGGTCGTAACTCTGGTAAACCAGGAACGCGCCAAAGCCGGTCTTTCCCCTGTCAAAGCAGACGTGTCTGTACAGGCAGCCGCTCAGGTCCGTGCGAAAGAAATCGAGACCTCATTTTCACACACACGCCCGGACGGCAGTTCCTTCAGCACTGCATTAACACAGCAGGGCGTCACCTACCGAGGTTCCGGCGAGAACATTGCCTGGGGACAGAAAACTCCTGAGCAGGTTATGAACGGCTGGATGAACAGTGACGGACACAGAGCCAATATTCTCAATAAGAATTACACCACAATAGGGGTAGGGCTCTATCAGAACGCCTCCGGAACTAACTACTGGACCCAGTTGTTTACCTATTAAACTCAGATTCAGTAAAACTCTGCCAATATTAAGGAATGGGATATCTGAGGAAGCATCACGAAATGCGCACAGATATCCCTCTTTAAATAACCTGCAAAATGTTTGCCCGCAGTTTGTCCTGAAGGTGCACTAACAGAATACTCGTCTAGACCTTATTTAAGAAACCCTTCCTCCAATTCATCACTTTTAGTTTGTTAGTTTGATTCTTTCTCCTGTTGTACTATGCCAGAAAATCTGCTAAAATAAAATCATAATTCCAAAAGGAGAAATCTATGAAGCATACAGCAACACTGGAAGATGCAAGCCACTCTTTTGATGAAGCCGTTTACACATTGCGGAAACATTTTACTCATACAAATCACACCGAACCAGAACAGATTAAATTAGCAAATGAATACTATAAATGGACATCCCTAAAAACTAATTTAATTATGAATGAAAAGTCTTTTCAAATCCCTCCCTCTGCCTTGCCTAATACCATCAAACCATCTTCTTTTCAGTGGCTCCTCCCTGAAAAGCAAGCTGTCGTAACCAAGTATTATCAATACAATAAAGACACCGGTAAATACGTTATTTCCGTCAAAAAAAGCGCTATTCCAAATGATGCTATAGAACTAATTTCCCGTTCTTTGGTTTTAATACGTAAAGCTGTTGTATGAGTAGATTTTGGATATAACATCGGCAGTGAATTTGGCGGCAGACATCCTGCCATTATATTAAAAAACCTCAAGGATTCCCTGGTTGTTATACCGCTTTCCTCTCAAGAGCCTAAAAGTATGGACTATAATGTAAAAGTGGACAAAGTATACGGATATCCTTTGATGGACAGGTGGGCTAATGTGACACGTATTACACAGGTAAGCTTATCCAGAGTACATTACCAAAAGATTGGTGATGTGAAGCCAGCCATTTTGAATGAAATCAGTAAGAAAATGAAAACTTGTGGTATAGCTTAAAACCTAGTACATATGCTAATATAGATTACAAAATAGTTTGACATATCTACTGCTTTATGCTAGTATGATGTTGTAAACGTAGGAGAAATCCTAGTAATTTTGTAACCGAGAGATCGTCATTTATGGCGATCTCTTTTTATATAATAGGAATGTGCAGTGCACTTTCCTATTATATAACCCCCTCCGGGGGATGCCGCAATAAGATATATAGCCATAAGGCGCACTGCGGCATTGCCAAAGTATGCAAGCCCCTCACTCTTGAGGGGCTTGCATACTTTGTTCTTCCATACTATTAAAGGAAATGGCTCTTTACACCCCGCCCCTCTTCTCCAGCAGATCCGGCCGCCGTTCCCTGGTTCTCAATACAGCCTGTTCCCGCCGCCACTTTTCAATATTTGCATGATGCCCGGAAAGCAGCACCTCCGGCACTTTTTTTCCATGCCATTCCTCCGGCCTGGAATACTGCGGATATTCCAGCAGGTTATCCTGAAAGGATTCAAATTCCGCCGACACGTCATTGTGCAGAACACCCGGAACCAGCCGTGATATCGCATCCACCATGACCATAGCGGGAAGTTCTCCCCCTGTAAGCACATAATCCCCAATGGAGACATAATCCGTCACAATCTCTTCCAGCACCCTCTCGTCGATCCCCTCGTAATGCCCGCAAAGAAGCACCAGTTCACTTTCCTGCGCCAGTTCCTCCGCCATCTTTTGAGTAAAAGTCTTTCCCTGCGGTGAAAGATACACCACCCTGGGCTGTTTCTCCAGCCTCCCGGCGATCGATTGGTACGCCTGATACACCGGCTCCGCCTGCATCAGCATGCCGGCCCCTCCACCGTAAGGATAATCATCCACGCTCTGGTGTTTATTAAATGCATAATCCCGGATATTTACGGCCTCAATTGACAGCAGGCCGTTATTCACAGCCCGCCCTATTATGCTTGTATTCAACCCGTCCATCACCATTTCCGGGAATAAAGTCAGTATATGAAAATTCATGATATAAGTCCCTCCAGCAGATGCACCTTCATCGTCTGTTCCTCCACATTCACATCCAGTATACAGTCGTGAATCGCCGGGATCAGCACCTCTCCATGTTCCGGTGACTCTATCACATAGACTTCGTTCGCTCCGGTCTCGATCACATCCTTCAGCACGCCGAACTCACCGTCCTCTGTGTACACCTTCATACCGATCAGATCCGCGATATAGTACTCGTCCTCCTCCAGGCTGACCGCATCCTCCCGGGACACCAGCAGGCTTTTTCCTTTATATTTTTCTACATCATTTATATCATCAATTCCCTTAAACTTTACAATGACGAACTGCTTAAAAAACTTTACGCCCTGTATCTCCATGAGAATGTGTTCTTTTCCCGTATCAAGTATCACCTGTTTTAAACTTTTAAATCTAGCCGCATCGTCCGTCGTCGGGAACACCTTGACTTCCCCGCGGATTCCATGAGTAGAGGAAATCACCCCTACCTGTAAGAACTGTTCCATATTCTTCTCCTGTATCTGTTTTCTTAATTTAACGTCACATAAGACTGCATCTCGTCCAGTCTCCATAAAATGAGTCAGACACCCGCCATTTTACAGATAAAAGGAAAGGGGCAGTCTCTTTATGCTGGCGCATGAAGGCTGTCCCCTTAAATTCTGCTATTGTATAATATCAACAACAACTCTCTTATCTTCCTTGGCAGCAGCTGCCTTCACTACAGAACGGATCGCCTTTGCAATACGGCCCTGTTTTCCAATAACCTTGCCCATATCGCCGTCAGCGACACGAACTTCTAACACAGTAGTCCTGCCGTCCTGTCTTTCAGTCACAACAACGCTGTCCGGTTCGTCTACTAATGCTTTCGCAATTACTTCAACTAATTCTTTCATCTAAGCCACCTCCGCGGAACAGCTTATTTCTCAATGCCTGCTGCTTTCAAGATTTTTCCTACTACTTCTGTAGGCTGAGCTCCGTTGTTTAACCACTTCTTAGCTGCTTCCTCGTCTACCTTGATTCCGCTTGGCTCCAGGTTCGGATCATATGTTCCGATTTCCTCGATGAACTTACCATCTCTTGGAGATCTGGAATCTGCAACTACGATTCTATAGAAAGGAGCCTTCTTCTGTCCCATTCTTTTTAATCTGATTTTTACTGCCATTTTTTTCACCTCTTCTTATTATTTTTTCTTTTTTGTTAATTTATGTGTTAAAAAGGAAGCCTAAACTTGCCTTTCTTACCACCTTTGCCGCCCATCATGCCCGGAAGTTTCTTCATCATCTTCCTGGCCTCATTGAACTGCTTCACCATACGGTTCACTTCTGATATATTCACGCCGGCGCCTCTGGCTATTCGGTGCTTTCTGGATGGATTTAACAGATCCGGGTTGCTGCGTTCCTCCAGTGTCATGGAATGGATCATAGCCTCCATCCGGGCCATTTTCTTGTCATTTTCCTCGGAATCCAAATCCGGCAGCTTCGAGTTCATGCCGCCGAGTCCCGGCATCATGCTCATGACGCTTGACAGACCGCCCATCTTTTTCATCTGGCTCATGCTTTCCAGATAATCATCAAAATCAAACTGGGCCTTCTTCATCTTCTCTGTCATCTTTTTGGCTTTTTCTTCGTCTATCTCCGCCCCTGCTTTTTCAATCAGAGTCAGGACATCCCCCATACCCAAAATACGGGAAGCCATTCGATCCGGATAAAACTGTTCCAGGTCGGAAAGTTTTTCTCCCATACCTACATATAAAATCGGCCTTCCGGTTACGGCTTTGATTGACAGCGCCGCACCGCCCCGGGTGTCACCGTCCAGCTTCGTAACAATGACTCCGTCAATTCCGATCTTTTCATGGAAACTTCCGGCAACATTAACCGCATCCTGTCCGGTCATTGCATCCACGACCAGGATCGTCTGATGCACTGTGACTGCCTCCTTAATCTCCTGAAGCTCCCCCATCATATCTTCATCAATGTGAAGACGTCCGGCGGTATCCAGTATCACAATGTTGTTGCCATTCTTTACCGCATGTTCATAAGCGGCCTTTGCAATGTCCGCAGGCTTGTTCTTATCCCCCATGGAAAATACTTCCACACCCTGCTTCTCTCCATTTATCTGTAACTGCTTGATTGCTGCCGGCCTATATACATCGCATGCCACAAGCAGCGGTTTCTTGCCCTTTAACTTGTACTTTCCGGCCAGCTTAGCTGTAGTCGTCGTCTTACCGGCTCCCTGAAGGCCCGCCATCATAATCACCGTGATCGCACTGCCCGGCTGCAGCTGTATCTCCGTCGTCTCGGATCCCATCAGCTTGACCATCTCTTCGTTTACGATCTTAATAACCATCTGGCCCGGATTCAGTCCGTTCATCACGTCCTGCCCGACCGCGCGTTCCTGTACATCTTTGACAAATCCCTTGACTACCTTAAAATTGACGTCTGCTTCCAGAAGCGCCATCTTTACTTCCTTCAGGGCCGTCTTCACATCGTCTTCCGTAAGCCGTCCCTTACTGCGGAGGTTTTTAAATACGTTTTGAAGCTTTTCAGTTAAACTGTCAAATGCCATTCTATAACTCCTCTATAATAGTATCCGAAATCCTCCGGATTCTCTCAGCCATTACTTCCGGCTCCACATCCCGACTCTCGTAAGAGTCAAGCACATCATTAATCTCCTGCACCATCTTTTTTACAGAAAGAAACTTCTCAACAAGATGCAGCTTGCTCTCGTACCCTTCCAGAATCTTCTGGCAGCGCCTGACCAGGTCGTGGACACCCTGTCTGCTGATCCCTTCAGACTGCGCAATCTCGCTTAATGACAGATCTTCCAGCACAAACTGCCCATAAATCTCTTTTTGGTGATCCGTGAGTAGTTCACCATAAAAATCATATAACAACGCCTGTTCCAAAATCTCATTCACAATCATCACCTTTGTTATCATACTAAAAAGCAGGGCAGGTGTCAAGTATTTTTTCTTGACACCTGCCTTATTTTTTTATCCGCTTTTAAACTTGTTTTTCCAAACTGCATTCCAGCAAATTACATCGTAAGCAGTTTTCCTACGTTGAGCATCCCCCAGCCCTGTGCCGAGCACTCATTTCTGACACAGGACTCACGGAGCTTGAGCTTTACCTCCACATTGGTTATATCCGGAAATTTTGACAGCATGCAGGCGATCGCTCCCGACACCACAGGCGTTGCCATCGAGGTGCCGCTTTTTGTGACATATGGCTTCTGCCAGCGGTTGGTATAATCTCCGTTACAGCTCAGGATATTCGTCCCAGGTGCCAGCAAATCCGGCTTAATAACGCAAGCATCCGTAGGGCCGTTCCCCGAATAATTCCATTCTCTGCCGCCGCGCCCCGCAACGATCGATCTTTTCTCCCCCACTGCCCCTACGGTTATCACTTTCCTGCTGGTACCCGGAACGGCGACTGTCCCCGCGCCCGGTCCATAATTTCCTGCTGAGACGACCACCACAAGCCCTTCATCCCAAAGCGCTTCCACAGCATCCACAAGTCTTTGTTCCTGTGCCCTCTCCACTCCAGGCTGTGTTCCCACAGAGATATTCACAATGCGGAGTTTCACCCTTTTGTGGATCATAAGCAGCCAGTCAATTCCCTCAAGAACATCCTCCACCGAGCCGTTCCCCGTATGATCCAGTACCTTTCCTACCAGAATCTCCGCCCGCGGTGCCATCCCGGCGTATACCCCCGAGGACAGCCTCCCGCTCCCGGCAAGGATTCCAGAAACATGCGTTCCGTGCTTACCATCATCATATATTTTATCTTTATGATTAACAAAATCGCGAAAACCAATAATTCTTCTATCAAAATCAGGGTGAAGCGTGATTCCGGTATCCAGTACCGCTGCGCGCACACCCTGTCCCAGGTACTTATTAGTAATGATATCCGGGCACCAATATCCAACAGTCTGCTTTACCCATTTCATGAAAACACCTTTTTTAATATGATATTCAGAAATGTTGTCCCTGTCTACTAATTCCACGCCCCGTCTGTTAACTAGCCTCCGTCTTCTCATCTACCCGCAGCATCCGGTACCCTACGCCTATATGAGTCTGGATATACTGCGGATTGGATTTATCTTTTTCAATTTTTTTGCGAAGTGACGCCATATACACTCTGAGAGAGGACATATCGCTTTCAATCGCATTCACCCAGACTTTATCCAGAATAAACTGGTATGTCAGCACTTTCCCAACATTCTGCGCGAGCAGACAGAGCAGGCTGTACTCCAAAGGCATGAGATGAATCTCTTTTTCTCCCACAAAGACAGTTCCTGCGCCGTAATCAATCACCAGATCCCCATCTTTAAACACACTGGAGTTCTGATCCTTCGTCCGCATGAGATACTGCACCCTGCGCAGCGTGGAACGCAGTCTTGCCAGCAGCTCCTCCACACTGAACGGTTTTGTCAGATAATCATCAGCCCCGGCGTCCAGAGCCTCCACTTTATCCCTGTCATCACTTCTTGCGCTGATCACGATCACCGGCGCAACAGACCACGTCCGGATCTTTCGGATCACCTCGATACCGTCCATATCCGGTAGCCCCAGATCCATCAGTATGATATCCGGGTTGCCGGAAGCCGCAGCCATGACCGCCTGGTTTCCGTTAGCAGCAGTCTCATATTTATAATCCTGGGATTCCAGCGTTGTGGTGATCAGATTTCTGACCGGCATATCATCCTCGACAACAAGAATAAAAGGTTTGCCGTTCACTGTCATAATGTTACTTCCTCCACTTCCAATTCAAAACAAAATACGGTTCCCTTCGGAACATTGTCAAATACTTTTAACTCGCTTCCATGAGCATTGATAATGGATTTGCACAAAGTCAGCCCCAGGCCCATCCCCCGCCTGCCGTCGGTAACCGCATGGCCTGCGGTATAAAACATCTGGAACAGCTTGGGCTTGAGCTCTGCCGGAATCCCCGGTCCATTATCTGCTACCGAGATCACGGCTTTATTTCCCTGTTTTAGCGCTTTAATCCAGATCTCGGAGCCTGCCGGCGTATATTTTACCGCATTGTCCGTCAAATTAATCAACACCTGAAGCATTAATTTTACATCCATCTTCGCCATCAGCAGCTCATCACATTCCACGTGGATCTTCTGTTCTTTTCCGCGCCGGTTCACGTGATGCAGCGCTTCTTCGATCACATCTTCCACAATCTCGCCCTGAAGGTTCAGTTCCATCGTGCCATTCTCAATCCTGGTGACAGAAAGCAGATTTTCAACCAAATTAATCAGCCACATGGAATCATCATAGATATCTTTGTAAATCTTCTTTCTCTGCTCCTTTTCCACTTCGCCTTCATTGATCAAAAGGGTCTCGGCATTGCCCGATATGCTGGTAAGAGGCGTCCGCAGATCGTGGGAAATAGAGCGCAGCAGATTCGCACGCAGCTGTTCCTTCTGCAGCTTCAGGTCAATCTCCTGCTGTTGTACGAGGAGCGCCTCCTTCTCCAATGCAAACGCGCACTCGTTCAAAATAGCCCCCATAACGCCTTCTTCAAAAGCTGGTATCGCCTTCTTCTCCATATCAATCCCAACCACCGCAAAGACTCTCTCCCCGCTCCTGACCGCGGCAAAAAGGAAGCGGGAACCCGGAAGCGTCTGGGTGGAGAAGCCTGCATGCTTATTGTTGCGGAAGGTCCATTGGGCAACTCCCAACTCCTCCTCCCCCAGCACATCCGGAGCATCCGGATCTTTCTTATATACAATCGGTCTGTTTTTCGCCGATGGTTTCCCGAGATAGAAATAAATATTCTTCTCCAGAAGCATTCCCAGCTGCTGAATCGTTCTTGAAGCAATCTCCTGGGTGGTACCCGCATCCTGCAGCTTTCTGCTGGTTTCCAAAAGCAGTTCCGTACGGTAGGCCTTCCTGGCATTCTGGCGGGCATAGTTCTTCACCTGCTTGGTAAGCGCCGAGCTGCACAGGGAAGTGACAAACATCACAAAAAATGTAATAAAGTATCCCGGATCATTGACAGACAGCGTCCGCACCGGATCCGTAAAAAAATAATTAAACACAAGCACGCTGAAAACACTTGTAATTATACCCCAGATCTGATGGCTGGTAAACATAGCTGATGTCAGCACACCCAGGATATATACCATGACCAGATTGGCGTCGCTGAATCCGAGCCTGGTGAAGATCAGGGCAATTGCCGTGGACACGCCCAGGCTGACAATACATATGAGCGCATCAAGCCAGGCCTTCTTATATGTCTCCTCCCGCCTCTTTTTTACGCGGCCTCTGTATCTCTTATCGAATGCATCCGGGATCAGAAAGATTTCCAGGTTCGGCGCCAGCCTGGATAGCTGTTCGGATACGCTGTCCCGGATAAACAAAAGCCTTCGTTTTGTATAAGTTCTGCCCAGAACAACCTTGGAGACTCGGGATGCCTGCGCATACGCCGCAATTTCTTCTACGATATCAGTCCCATAGGAAGTGACGATTTTTGCTCCCAGCTGTTCCGCCAGCCGCGTATTATCATTCAGCCCCTTCTGATCTGCCTTCGACATATTGGCCGAATCGGGCGTTTCCACATAGAGCGCAGTCAGTTTGCCGTGAAATGCATTCGCCATCCGGGCCGCCTGCCGGATCACCTTGCCGTTGGAAGGCGAAGGGGACAAGCATACCATGAGATGTTCCGCTGTCTCATTGCTGGCATGGATCATGCTGTCCTGGGCAAGATTCACACGATCAGCCATACGCCGCAGTGCAATTTCCCGCAGAGAGATCAGGTTATCCTTTGTAAAAAAGTTGGAAAGCGCCCGGTCCGCCTGCTTTTCCTTATAGATCTTCCCGGCCTTCAGCCGCTCCAGCAGCTCCTCCGGCTCAATATCCACCATCTCCACCTGATCCGCCTCGTCAAACACGCTGTCGGGAATCCGTTCCCGCACAAGCACCCCCGTAATCCCTGCTATGGTGTCGTTCAGACTCTCCAAGTGCTGTACATTGACCGTAGTATAAACATTAATCCCCGCCTTCAAAAGCTCCTTTATATCCTGGTAACGTTTGGCATGGATACTGCCCTGTGCGTTTGTATGCGCCAGTTCATCCACCAGAATCAGTTCGGGTTTTCTGAGCAGGGCAGCCTCCAGGTCAAATTCATGGAGACGCATGCCGTGATATTCCACCTCTTTTACAGAAAGCATCTCCAGGCCCTGCGTCAGAGCCATCGTCTCCGGCCTAGTATGCGGTTCTATGTAGCCTGCGACCACGTCAATTCCTGCGTCTTTCGCCTTGTGGGCAGACGACAGCATGGCATAGGTTTTTCCTATGCCTGCCGCGTAACCAAAAAATATTTTTAATCTGCCTTTTCCGCTTTGTTCTTTCTCAGCCTCCATCAGCTGTTTCAAAAACAGATCCGGCTTTCTGCTGTCTTCCTTCATCCTATCAATTCCTTTGCCGTTTCCTTTCTGCTATCTTACTTCAGAATCTTCTGCATTGCAAGATGAAACCCTTTCAGACATTAGGATAAATCGCTGTCCGGGTTATTCTTAGAACAAGTGGGCAAGCCCACCTCAACTCTCCACCCCCTCACTCATGAGGGGCTTGCACACTTTGGCGCCGCCGCAATGCCGCTTTGCGGCTATATACCTTATGGCGGCGTGTGCATCCCCCGAAGGGTTTTATATAATAGGAAAGTGCTAAGTACTTTCCTATATAAAATAACACATACACCATAAAATAGGTGTGAAAGAACCCCGGCCGGATATTAAAATGGTATAAAAATCTTTTTAAAATTAATTAGGGGAATCTTTTCACACATTTGTAACCACCTACATATTATGAACTGTAATCAAACATATATGGAGGATTTAACATGAGTGATTTAAGTGCTACAAACTGCGGATGTGGATGCGAAACTAGCTGCGGAGGATGCGGAAACGGAATGTCTTCTTGTCTGTGGATCATTATCCTGCTTTGCTGCTGCGGCGGCAACGGCTTTGGCGGCGGATGCGGCAATGGCTGCGGCGGCAACGACAGCTGCCTGTGGATCATCATCCTGCTTTGCTGCTGCGGCGGCTTTGGCGGCGGAAACAACTGCGGATGCTAATTCCAAACCAGTAAAACTTACCAGAACAGGAATTTCTGCCCGGGCCATCCCGTAACATTTACGTTTCGGGCGCCCAAAGGCAGGAAATAAAAACAGCCCCGGTACAGATCTTTGTACCGGGGTTATTTTATGATATAGGAAATTCATTCAGAATTTCCTATATCATAAAACCCTATGGGAGAATGCACACGCCGCAATAAAGTATATAGCCGCCAAACGGCATCGCGGCGGCGCCAGCTTGCCCACTTTGTTCTAGCATTCTAAAAATGGATTTACCCGCATGGTTATGGTTTTGCCTTATTCTGATCCTGCGGCCTTTTTTTCCCCTCCGGCTCTTTGTTCCCTTTCTTCTCTTCCATTCGTTTCTTCAGCATGCAATCCTCGTCTATCTCATACACCGCATTTCCATCGATAATCAGTTTTCTTTTCATTTTGAAACCGCCCTTTCCTTTCTATTCCCTATTATAGTATGTAGGAGTCCTCACTTTAGTCTTATCCCATCCTCATATTTTTATACTTCTCATCATATATATTTACAACGTGATAAACAGGAGTGAATATGGAAAAGAAAACGCCAAAACCAATGACACCGTTTGATGAACTGGTTACACCGCCCCAGCTTCAGATGCTGAAGCTGCTTCTGCCCTACACTCCTGCTTCTAACCAGCAGTTTTTGGGAATATTCATAAAATTCCAGGAGCTCCAGCAGACAATTTCTTTTTTTCAGAATTTCGAAAACGATTTACATAGCCAGGCCTTTGGCAGCGACCAGGCACCATCGATGATGGAGATGCTCCAGGAGTTAAGGCCCTATCTGCCGCAGCAGCAGGCGGAAATGATGGACACATTTCTGAATATGATGAATATAATGGAAATGGTACAAATGTTCCAGGAAAGCTCTCAGGGCCAGGAAAATGGTTTTTCAGGCACAGACAGCGGTTTTTCATCCGAAAACAGTTTTGCCGGAGCTTCCGGCGGCGGAACTGACCACATGGGCGGCATGGGAAATATGTTTTCCGGAGGCTTCAATCCCATGGATATGATGATGGGGATGCTGACTCCTGACCAGCAGAATATGTTCCAGATGTACAATAGCATGTTTTCCGGGGATACGTCCTTTGACCCAGGTACAGGGGAGGATTCTGCTCATGCGGAAGCCCCAAAAGAAACCTCCTCTATGGAAGATACCACAGAAGACATCTCCCATGGAAATGAACCATGGGCCCCTGCTTCGGCGGAAAATGCACCAACCCAAACTGATACAGCAGACAATGCCCCTATGGGGAATGATTCATTTATGGAAGGAGATGATATAGATGAACGAATGGATGAACAATCCGGCTATGAAAAATATTGACCCCATAAAACTGGAACTGATTCAAATGGCTGCTTCCCAGACCGCCGGCAAATCCGGCAGAGACCTGGCCCCCATCATGATGGCCCTGATCACAAATGCAAACAAAAAGGGTATCAGTTTTTCCGGGGACGAGATGTCACTGATCCTGGAAATAATGAAAGATGGAAAGTCCAAAGATGAGCAGGCGCAGATCGACAGAACCATCAATATGGTCAGCTCTTTTATGAAGAAAAAATGATCCCCCAATAACCCGGAGGATAAAAAGGAAAGAAGAAGGCCTAAAAACCTTCTTCTTTCCTTTTTATCCTCATCTCTCTTCTCTTTTTTGCTGCTTCCCATTCTGCCTTTTCTTCCTCACTCTCCAAAATCAGGCGCGGCACCCGCTTAGGCTTGTCATTCTCGTCCAACGCAACCATCGTAAAATAGGCACGGTTAATCGGCCTGCGCATCCCGTCCATATTTTCCACATAAGTATCAACCCTGACTTCCATGGACGTATTACCCACATAAGTCGCCTTCCCGATAATCACAATCACATCCTTCTGATAAGCCCCCTGAATAAAACGCAAATTATCCACCGAGGCCGTAATAATGTTGCTCCTGGTATGGCGCTTCGCCACCAGCCCGGCCACATCATCCAGCCACTGCATCAGAATCCCGCCAAACAAACGCCCCGCCGCATTCAAATGATTCGGCCGTACCATATGCACCGTTTCCACCCTGGAATCCGCAACTCTTCTCTCTTCTATCATCTAACCCAACTCCAATCCGCATTCCTGCGCTATATTTTTATAACCCTCCAGCGTCTCCCCCTCTTCACAAAACAAAGGATATTCCAGACCATAATTTCCCCAGACCACCGCTTTTTGCTTCGTAAAATAAAAAGTAGAAAACAGCCAGTTCCTGGCAGTAATCTCCGCAAGAAAAACCAGATTTTCCGCCACCAAAGGATAGTATACCTGCCTGGGTTCCGTTTCAAACTGCAAAAATACACTTTTTTCCTCATCACTCAACCCAGCCACAAATCCACGCTGTTCCTCCTCAGTCAGCACCGAATAATAAAAATCCGCAAAAGAAGCGCCCTCATTCACCACCAGACACCGCTCCAAAAAGCACTGCATCGCCAGCTTATCCCCTCTAAGAGTCACAGCCTCAAACCGCAAAAAACCATCCTGAACATTCTCAATCAAAAGCGCCCCCCGCGCCGCCAGTTCCCCTTCACTCAAAGACCGAAACATAATCTCCTCCTATAAATACCCCTCCACCTTCTCCAAAAACATCCCTTTCGGATCACAAGGTGCGCTCGCCTCTTCCGCCCCCGAAAAGACTGCCTCAATACATTCCACCTTCCGTTTCCCAAGCCCGATATCAAGCAAGGTTCCAACAATCATCCTCGGCATATTATGCAAAAAATCATTTGCCCGAATACGAATCTGAATCTCTTCCGCATCACCATGGATGTCTATATTATAAATCTCTTTTTCCGTAGACTTACTCTTCTTAACAGTTGAAAAATGTTTAAAATCGTGTCTTCCGGCCAATAAAAGAGCCGCCTGCTGCATAACACCCACATCCGGGGTGCGGAACGCATAATAAGTATATTTCCGGTTAAATACACTGGGCACCGCGCCAATAGCAATCCGATACAGATAACTCCTGGACTTCGCATTCAGTGAAGCATGAAAACGCTCCGGCATCTCCTCCGCAGAAAGAACCGCAATATCCATAGGCAGATAACGGTTCAGATACTGCCGTATTTCATCCGCTTTCATATCCGAAGTAGTCTTAAAATTAACCACCTGCCCATAAGCGTGAACCCCAACCTCAGTCCTGGCCCCACAAAACAGTTCCACATCCTCCGCGGTCATTTTATGAATCACATCCAGCAGCCTGTTCGCCACCGTATTTGCCGACTCCCCCTTACCAAGCCTCTGCCATCCCTGATAGCGCGCCCCGTCATACTCCAAAACTAACTTAATATTATGCATTCTTATCACTCCTCCATATTGTCGAATTCCGCGAAACTCACACTTGCAGCGGCCGCATCATGCCAGCTACTTTTTCTGCCTCATTCCCGTCCAGTTCAATATCCCAATCTCAATACCTACTCCTATCAGAATTCCAACGGTATAACACACTAAATCACTCCATAAAAAACCATATTCCAAAATCAATCCTCCCAGTGTAGTGTGGCGCAATACATTTATCCAATCTGCTTGATACAATTGGGAAAACTCTATTGCAAAAGAGAACACCAATGCCGCCAGCATCACTTTTGCAGCAGCCATTTTAGAAAATAGGAATCCAATTCCCCAAAATACCATCATAGCCCACAAGGCATCACCCGCATAGTTCCTCAGAAATACCGGCAGACAGTCACCAAATTGCCTTGACGCAAGCCCTAATACCATTGTAATTACAATTAAAGCAAAATAAATAATTCTACTCCTTTTCATAAATACTCCTTTTATATAGGCTGGCCTGCACGCTCCCTTTATTGATGTTGCCAATTACAGCTATAGGCGGCAGACATCCTTTTTACAAAAGTACCTCTGCCACTTAAACTCCTCAGAAGAATATCCCCGCTATGTGATAGGCCAGGAAACTTACACACCACGCCACTGCCAGCTGGAATAACACGATCCCGACTGTGATCTTTTTACTCCCCACCTCCCGGTTAATCGTAGCGATTGTAGCCGTACAAGGTACATAGAGCAGACAGAATACCATTAATGCATAGGCGTTGGCCGCTCCGAAGCCCATAGCCCCCAGTGTTCCCACAAAGCTTGCCATTCCATGGCCCGTGGTAATATTCTGGATACCAAACAGTACACTGCAGCTGGATACCACGACTTCCTTTGCGGCAATCCCCGCAATCAGGGCTACAATGATCTGCCAGTAGCCAAGACCCAGCGGTTTAAATATTGGCACAATAGCCTTTCCGATCATAGATCCAAAACTCTGGGAAATGTCTGTCACATATCCAGCAGTTCCAAAATTCAGGATGATCCACATAATAATCGAAGCTATAAAAATAACGGTTCCCGCCTTGGTAAGATAATCTTTCACCTTTTCCCAGACATAGATCGCAATTGTCCTCGCGTTCGGGGTCTTATACTCCGGAAGCTCAATTAAAAGGGAATGTTCCGCCTTACTTCCGTCGATTTTCGAAAGGACAAAGGCCGTTGTGATCGCAACAATAATTCCCAGCAGATACATGGAATAACAGGCCATCATCGCATGTTTTCCGAAAAACATGGAAGAAAACAGCACATAGATCGGCAGCCTTGCGCTGCAGGACATAAAAGGCGTTACCATGATTGTTTTCAGCCTGTCCTTTCTATTTTCCAGTGCCCTGGATGCCATAATCGCCGGAACGGAGCATCCGAATCCAAGCAGCATAGGCAGGAATGCCCTCCCGGAAAGCCCCAGGTGCCCCATGATATCGTCCATGACAAACGCCACTCTCGCCATGTACCCGCTATCCTCCAAAAAGGCAAGCGCCAGGAACAGGATAAAGATATTCGGCAGAAATGTCAGAATCCCTCCGACGCCTGAGATAATTCCATCCACGATCAGAGACTGCAGCATGGCGTTCACATTCCAGGCGGTAAACAGGCTGCCTGCTGCTCCGGATATCCACTCAAGCGCGATCTCAAAGTATCCCTTCAGCCAGTCCCCCACGGTAAAAGTCAGGAAGAAGACAAGAGCCATGATTCCAAGAAAGATAGGCAGCCCCAGCCATTTGCTGGTCATGAAACGGTCTGCTCTGTCCGTCCGTTCCTCTTTCTTACTCTTATTCACCAGGGTCTCCTGAATAATCTCTTCTATAAAATCATATTTCTGGTTAATGATATCCTTCTCATAACTACGGTCCATAACCTCCGGCATATTCACGGGGTATTTCTCCATAACTGCATGGTCCTGTTCCAGCATCTTTATGGCATGCCATCTTTTATTTTCCATCCTTGGATACAAACGCAGGAACTGTTCTATAATCAGATCGATCTTATCTTCTATCTCATCCTGATAAACCATTGCGTAATCGCGGTGATGATTATGTATATGTTTTGTGTTCTCAGCATGGTGATGGATAAAAGGACTCTGTCTTGCATAATCCTTGTGGTGTGCCACCGCATGCATCAGGATCTCCAGCCCGCTCATCTTTCTGGCGGAAACCGGTATTGCCGGGATGCCCAGCATCTCCGGCAGACGGTGCAGGTCAATCTCCATGCCGCGTTCTTCCACGATATCCATCATATTTAGTGCCAGTACCACTGGCTTTCCCAGCTCAATGAGCTGCAGCGTCAGATAGAGATTGCGCTCCAGACAGGAGGCGTCAACCACATCCACAATGACATCCACCTCTCCGCTCATAATGCATTCTCTGGATACCTTTTCCTCCATTGTATACGAGGTCAGACTGTAAATACCCGGAAGATCAATCAGTTTGAACTCCTGGTCCTTGTAAAATGCCTTTCCTTCTTTTTTTTCTACCGTAACTCCCGGCCAGTTCGCCACCTTCAGGTTGGCGCCTGTGTATGCATTAAATAACGTTGTCTTCCCGCAGTTCGGATTTCCTATAAATCCAACATTAATTACCCGATCGCTCATGCCCGGACCTCCTCAACCACAATGTTGTCTGCGATCCGTTTTCCCAAAGCAAATCTTGTGCCCCGGAACCTTACCGTAATCGCGCCCTTTTTATCATTATTCAATATTGTGATATTAGACCCCGTAGTAAGTCCAAGCGCCTCCAGCCTGCGCTCCAGATTCAATTCTGTATTGATCTCCTGTACCTGGTAAGTATGATGGTTTCTGCCTTCTTTTAACCTCATGGCTTTCTCCTGTAAAATGTATTTGGTATTGATAATTATTCTCCATAAGGAATTATAAATCTTTTCACACAGTAAGTCAAATAGATTGACATTTTTTGTCACAAGATTTACTCTATAAATAATAGCTTTCCGATTTCTGCGATTCTGATATGCGGGATTCATATGAGATGCAGAACATCAAAATATAAAATAACTGCCACTAAAGAGGGATATGATTATGGACATTTATTACATATTACTTTACTTTTTTGTATACGGATTTTTAGGCTGGTGCTCTGAGGTGGGATTTGCCGCTTTCAAGGAGCACAGATTTGTGAACAGAGGATTCTTGAACGGCCCTATCTGCCCTATCTATGGTGTGGGAGTCACTATAGTTATCGCATTTCTCACACCCTACAAGGACAACCTGATTATTCTCTATGTTTCTTCCGTCATTCTGGTTACCCTTCTCGAAGGCATTACTGGATGGGCAATGGACAAGATATTCCACAATAAATGGTGGGACTATTCGGAACAGCCTTTTAATATCGGCGGTTATGTATGCCTGATTTTCTCTCTGGTCTGGGGAATCGCCTGCGTGGCCATCATGGATTTTATCCACCCGCTGATCCATAAACTGCTGACTTTTCTTCCCCATACGGCAGGGATTATACTGATTGTGTTGCTGGGAATTGCTATGTTTGCGGATCTCTATGTCACTGCAACCGCAATATTCAAATTTAACAAACGTCTGGCCAGCATGGAAAAAATTGCGGGAGAACTGCACGAGATATCCAATCAGATCGGTGAAGATATCTATGAAAAAGTAATCTTCGCCATGGAAAAGCAGGAGGTTTCCAAGCAGAAACTGGACGAGGCCGCTGCTGAACTAAGGGAAAACATACAGGAGGCCGCCTCCGGACTGAAAGAAAGAACACAGGAAGCCACTTCCGGACTGCTGGGTAAGACGCAGGAAGCCACCTCCGGTTTACGCGAAAAGACACAGGAAGCCGCCGCTGATCTGAAGGAAAAGACACAGGAAGTCTCCGAAGAAATGCGCAGCCGCATTGCAGAACTTAAAAACCACTACCAGGAACTTGGCAGTAAAACACCGCGTGTCAGCCGCCGTCTTGTAAAAGCATTTCCTAAGATGGAATCCAGAAGCAGTAAGCATCAACTGGAAGAATTGCGAAAAAAATTTAATCTTAAAAAGAAAAAATAGCCTGCTATGAAATAATAATTCATAACATGGAAATGGCGCTGCCATAGGGAAGGGATTATATTTATGGAGAATAATTGGGAGTTTTTTGAAAATCTGCAGGAACTCATTTTTGTGATAGATATGGAAAACCACACAATGGCCTACATGAATCATAGTGCCAGGAATGCCTTTGGCTGCCCCGATCACAAGGAATACCAGAACAGAAAATGCTATGAAATTCTTCAGGGTCTTTCGACACCATGCCCGTTTTGTACGGATTCCGTCCTTGCAATGGGCAGGTTCCATGACTGGGAATACACCAATCCTCTGACTCATGTAACTTATATATTAAGAGATACACTGTTCGAACTGAACGAAAAAATATATAGAATTGAACTCGCCTATGATAAAAACAGCAGGGATATAGAAAAAAGTGAAAGGCAAAGCTTTACTCCTGACACAAAAAAGTTTTGGGATGACAATATAACCCCGCTTTCTGATGGCAGCACAGCTTTTCAGACCTTTATCCGTAATAATTATTTTGACGCGGAAGCCTTTTTCCGGTCTGTTGCCATACCTGACGCGCCTTATTACCTGTATTTCGGCGATTTACAGAGCAACCTTTATTACATATCGGATAATATGAAAGATGATTTCGGATTCCTGGACAACATTGTTTACAATCTGATTGATGCATGGGGAGAGAAAATCAGCAATGAGCAGGACCGTATGTTATATCACGAGGATCTTCGGCACATAATGGAGCAGAAAAAAGGGGTGCACAGCCTGCGCTACCGGATTACAGACAAAAACGGTATTACTACATGGGTACACTGCCGCGGTATTGTAAAATGGTCAGGGGATAAAAACACGGCCCTCTTTTTTTCCGGCTGTGTCTCAAGGCTGGACAGCGATTTCTCCCTGGATGCTGTCACCGGTTTTCTGCGTGAGCAGTCCGCACTGAATGACCTGGCGGCACGCAATGGCACAATGGAGACCACCCTGATTGTGGGCTTTGGCCTCAACCATTTTACCTACATCAACGACTCCAAAGGACGTGCATCCGGCGATATGCTGCTGCGTGCAATTTCAAACTGCCTGCTGGAGAAACTGGGAAGTCTCTTCACCTTCTACCGGCTCGATGGGATCCGCTTTATGGCTGTTTCAAAACAGAATGTGTCATATAACGAAAATGAAGCCGTTGAAAACATCAGGCTCACCATTGAGGAGTGCTATTCCAAACAGAAGCTGTCCACAAAGCAGGCGGCTTCCTTCGGGATTCTGCATTTCCCGGATAACGGCGACACTCCGCAGGAAATTCTTGAAAATACAATGACATTGATCAGCATTGCCAAACTTAATTCTGATCTGAAATACAGTAAATTTTCTTCCGATGTGATAGCAAAACAGAAAGATAAGTCCAGCATGGCCCTGAGCCTGAGTGAAAATGTAGAAAAAGGCTGCGAGGGCTTCCGGATCGTGGTACAGCCCATAGTCTCCCGCGATACAGGAAAGATCATTGGGGGAGAGACACTGCTTCGCTGGCGCTATCGCGGACAGGAAATATCTCCTGTGGTATTTATCCCCCTGCTGGAGGAGACACGCATGATACTTACCGTGGGGAAATGGGTTTTTGGGCAGGTTGTCTCACTCTGCAAACAGATCCTGGTCTTCCAGCCTGATTTTCTTTTATCCTTTAACGTTAGTTATCTGCAGATACTGGATGACACGTTTCTGCCTTTCATCCAGCAGACCATAGCGGAAATCGGGCTTTTGCAAGGGCATCTGATGCTGGAACTGACAGAAACCCATTTCGATGAGATGCCCATCCGGCTGCAGGAATTCGTCGCCGAATGCCTGAAAATGGGAATCAAATTTGCATTAGATGACTTTGGGAATGGATTCTCTTCTCTGCAGATGCTCTTTAAATATCCGGTAAATGTCATCAAGCTGGATCGTACATTGATGAATGAGATCACGCATTCTTCGGAGAATCTTGATTTTATAATGAGCATTGTCTACGCCTGCCACCGGTCAAAGAAACAGGTCTGCGTGGAGGGCGTGGAGACAGATGCGGAATTGGAGATTGTTCGGCAGACGGACTGCGATATGATACAGGGGTTTTACTTTTATCGGCCTTTGGAGGTTGCGGATCTTTTACGGGGGCTTGAAGGGGACGGAGGAATACTGGCTGAGGGGCGCTGAGAGAAAGGGGAGTCCGGCTTCTGCAGGGGATGCCTGTGCCGTTGTAATATCCGGCCGCTTGCTGAGAATCAGTAACAGACAAAATATGGGGAATAGAGGTACTTGCCGCAGTTGGCGTGAATGCCGATGCATTCACACCGCCGGCGGCAACAGGATTTGATTTTGTGAATCAAATCCTGCCCTCTATTCCCCATATTTTCTCTGTAACTGATTCTATGCGCGCTCTTAGGATTTTACAACGGCACAGGCATCCCCTGCAGAAGCCGGACTCCCCTTTCTCTCAGCTGGACGCATCAGGGCGGGAGGATTTTCTCGTCCCTTTGGGACTCGCGGCGGGTGCGGCGGATTGGACTGGCTGTGCGGGGCCTGTATCTCATTTTTTTCTGGTTTAACTGGTGCATATATTGTTTTTTGTCTCTGTGCCCTCTAATGTTTTTTGGTTCTCTGGTTTTTGTTCTGTCTCCTGTTTTTCTTTTTCTGCCTGCTCTTCCTGCTCTTCTTTGTCGAATTTGTCCCAAAGTAATTGGTGGATTATCATGATAATCATTATGATACCTAGTTCTATTAATGCAAATGGACTTTTTAGGAATAGGACGATCCTGCCGACATAGAGGATGTGAAAAACATAGGTGCCTATGATGTCCTGGCGATGGGTTATATAGTCGTCTGGCCGCTCAGCCGTTGCCCCCTGGGTCAGATATCGGATAGAACCGTCTTCCTCGGTTTCTGTTCCACGGTAATAGTGAGTGAAGACGGCATCCTCACCCAGACGGTCTACACGGAAGGATACGATGTCTCCTTTTTTAGGTTCTTCGTCATCTTTTAGGTTTTTAACAAGCACAGCAGAGCCAGTCGGTATGACTGGCTCCATGCTGTCTGTTAAGATTACAAATGTTTGGTATCCTAAAAATTTATTTATCTTTTCCGGACAAATTTTCATTAAAACTATATATGCAACAAGTATAATTAGTAAAACATTCGGCAATATCTTTAATATTTTTTTCATATACCTGTTTATGGCGTAGTATCTTTAGATAACGCTCCGCTTAGAACAACTGTATATTGTCCTGGCGTAGCCCCATCTTCAGGAGTAATTTCAACAGTATACTCCTTTCCTGTTGCAGCCGCAGTCTCATCAGCAAATGGAGTTTGTGTCACAGTTGTATTTCCATCTTTTATTACTGCTTGAACATTATCAACCGGCGTACCCGTGGTATCAGTTCCCGGATACACAGTCGCTGTAAGGGCTAATATTGTTTTCGTGCCAACTGGTACTCCTGTAGCCTGAATTTTAATAGGGGCGCTTTTATATACAGGTGCCGTTCCCCATGCAGTATCTGTTTCAGTATATTGAATTGGATCAGCAGGTGCTGCCACTTCTATCTTATTTCTTAGTGTTACTGTACCTGATGCAGTATCGCTCAACTGATCCCAAGCCGCATAAGACCCCGCCATTGTTACCACGATTGCTCCTGCTGTTAAGAACCCCAGCATTTTCTTTTTACTTAATTGCCATTTTTTCATACCAAATTCCCTCCTAAGGTTTGCTCCAATTTTTAACTGACTTCATTATATACTGGGACAGGAGGTTTGGCTAATGCTTATATCTTATTGTCCCGTGATACGTATTAATTATCACAACTATGGTTTTTAGTCGGCATAGCAATCCATGAAGAGTTTCAAAAAGTCCTCGGCCTGCGGGGACAATATCTCTCTTTTGCGCTTTATCCAGATTAATTTCTGGTGTACATCACAGTGATTCAGTAACAGGCTGTTGATCTGGCCTCTTTTTAATTCTTCTACCTGCCATTTGTTTCCAAATATGAAGGAATCGGTTCTTTTTACCATGTTGATGATTGCATGGTAGTTGTTCATTTGGATTGTTTTATCAAAATCGCTGACCTGGAGCTTACCATCTATTGTCGTGCTGTTGTTTATATTGGCAAAGAAGTCGAGCGGAAGCCTGACACGGCTGTATGGCAGCAGTTCTTCAGCATCTATTGTAGTCCTCTCATAAAATGGATTCTTTTTACCTATGTGGATATACAGGGTGCCCTCGCCGATCTCATGCATTTCCAGCTCCTTTAATTCGGTCAGCTTGTGGAAAGCGGCTCTCTGCATGTTGTTGATTGTCACAATTCCGATGTCAGCCTTGGTCTGTTCAACCTGGTTCAATACATCTTCGATCGTCGTCTCTATGATATGAATACCGGTCCGTCTGGCGCGAATTGTCTCGTAATACTGGTAGATCATGTCATCCCTCATTATCAATTTGCCGATTGCGATACTGATTCTGGATTCTATGTAGTTTTCAGTACTCATCTTTATCTTAGAAATCTCATCGACCTGCTTTAAGATTGATTTGGCATAATAATAGAACCCCTCGCCAAATGTGGTCATCTCCACACCCTTATTTGTTCTGTTCAAAAGCGCTGACCCGAATTCATGTTCCAGACTCTGTATCGCCCGGGTCAGATTCGGCTGCGAAACATACAAGCTGGCTGCAGCCTTTCGCATACTCTTCTGCTCCGCTATCTCTACAAAGTATTTTAAATCTTTTATCTCCATTCGTTCCGCCCTCATAATTATATTCTTTTCAAGAATTATACCTTATTTGCGCATACAATGATAGCAGAAGAGCCTGAAAAACTTTTCCAGTTTTTGTGTTTTCCCCTCTTCCATGGTAAAATAATATTAAGCATAAAAATCTTTTATCTAAACAAACCCGGATACGGGAAGGAGGAACCCTTATGTTGCCACAAGTACTAGTACAGCTTGAATATCTTGCCAGAATTTTAGGTGCGGCTCTTTGCGGTATGGTCGTGGGGTATGAGCGGGAAAATCATTTTAAAACCGCCGGAATCCGTACCCATACAATCGTAGCCCTCGCTTCCGCCGTCATGATGATTATCTCCAAATATGGATTCAATGATATACTGCCGCTGAATCACATCGGTCTGGATCCCTCCCGTGTGGCGGCAGGCATCGTAACTGCCATCGGATTTCTCGGGGCTGGCATCATCTTCACCCGCAATGTAACCGTCAGCGGCCTCACAACTGCCGCCGGCATCTGGGCAACCGTAGGAATCGGAATGGCTTTCGGGGCTGGAATGTATGTGCTCGGGGTAATGACGACCATCTGCATTATCATAATCCAGTTCATCCTGCACAAAAATTTCCGCTGGCTCAAAACACTTTCAATCCAGCAGATCACCCTCGAGATCCGGGAAACAGATCATCTCAAAAGTATCCTGAAAGATTCCTTCGCCATCCGGGACCTTAAGATTCTAACGATGAAAGCAACCCGTATAGACGAAGAAACATTAAAACTGAAACTGAACGTGGCATTTCCGGACGATTATACATTTCAGGATGTCATAGACCTGCTCAAAGAAAACCCACAAATCAAATCCGTGGACATCTAAGCGGAGCGAATGTGGTTTAGTTATTTATGCGGATGGGGGACGCGTATCGGGAGCAGCGTATTTGTATATACTATAATTTTCCTTATACATACCTGGAATATATTAACAAATATATACACATCTTCCATATAGGATAACATTGCGCACATCCTATAACCATCCGATGCCGATGCCCCTAGCCTCCCACCAGGGAGCATTTCCTGCAAAGCAAGCTTCTGCTTCCGCATTGATGAACCAGTCTGCCGTGGAACGGGACGGAGACGAGCCGGGAAGGGAGCGACGCGGGCAGTCGGAAGGGCAGATATGTCATTTCAATAATGCTAAAGCGGAGCTTAGAAATTCTTGGAGGGAAACAGCCGTGAAAATGGGGAGATTTTTTGATCCCGAATCAAAATCAGCTGACCCAGCGCGAGAAATTATCAAATTTCTCACGATGTGTCAGCTGTGCGGTTCTTTCTGAACATTGGGTAATGCAGGGTTTTTGAAAAAACAGCAGGAGCCTTAAGTCTGTGATAAATACAGACATAAAGCTCCTTTGCTATTTGACGCAATTATCATTCTATACCCGGAGTTCAGAAAGAACCGCTGTGCCCCATTTTCACGGCTGTTTGCCTCCTAGAATTTCTTAGCTCCGTGTCCGCATTATAAAATGACATATATGCCCTTCCGACTGCCCGCGTCTATCCCTTCCCGGCTCGTCTCCGTCCCGTTCCACGGCAGGCGTCCCTCACACCAATCCTCTGGTAGACTCCCGAACCAGCAATTCTCCCGGAAGCACAACCTTTTTATGCTGCCCGTTCTTCCGTATTATGTTAAACAGCAGATCGATCGTAACCTTCGCCATCTTCTCTACCGGTTGACGGATGGTCGTCAGTGTCGGAGTATAGTATGACCCGATCTCCAGACCGTCAAATCCCGCCACTGAACAGTCCTGCGGAATCCGGATACCGGTCTCTGTGAGTGCACGGCATGCCCCGATTGCAAGACTGTCAGCAATCGCATATACCGCAGTGAACTCCTGCTTTTTTGCCAGCAGGGACTTCATGAGACGGTAACCGGTCTTCATTGAATAGCTGTCCGTCACGTAGTCCATATGGCAGATCAGCGCTTCATCCGGCTGTATATGGTTGTCTTCCAGAGCCTTCAGATATCCCTCAAACCTAAGCTTACCAATGCTTTCATCCTCTTGATCCGCAGATATAATCGCAATCTTTTTGTGGCCCGCCCTGCACAGATAATCCGTCATCTTATAGCTCTCGGCATAATCATCCACCGACACGGAAGACCAGAGCGGCCCCTCCTCAGTCTCTTCATTGACGATCCCGGAAGTGCTCAGGACAAAGGGGACATCCAGTTGTGCAAGATGCTCACTGGAGTGCGTAATAAAGCCGCCCAGGAAGATAATTCCCTTCAACTTTTTTTCTTTAACCAGCTCAATCGCCGCATCCAGTTCGTTCTCGTGTTCCTCCACCCTCTGCAGGATAAACGTATACTTCTTCCGCTGTGTTTCCTGTTCGATAATGCCTATCATGTCATTGAAGAAGGGATTCGTTATCCCTTTGACCAAAACTGCTATGGCTTTGGCATCGGAACGTTTCAGGTTCCTTGCACTGTTGTTGGGGATGTAATTATGCTCCTTAATCACCCGCATAACCATCTCTTTCGTCTCCGGATTGATATCCGGATGATTGTTGATTGCACGGGATACGGTGCTGACTCCAACCCCGCATATCCTGGCTATATCCTTAATTGTCTCCATGCTGATTCCTGCCCTTATTAAGTATTTTGGACATGCACGCTCCACCGGGCCAATTTTATTTTTATAGAAGTTTCTCTTCGGTATGCTGTCCTTTACGAGATAGAAGACCGTAACAGTTCCGACATGTCTAAACTGTTACAGACGACCGTACAGTTTCGTTATCTTACGTATCTCTTCTATAAGAGTATCATTTAACTCATCTTTTTTCAACCGCCATACCCAATTATTTCCCAGTGTCGAAGGTGTATTGATCCTTGCCTCACTGTCTCTGCAAAGATAATCCTGAACCGGTATCACACACAGCTGCGCCACACTGCCCATGGCCATGGCGATAAAGTCCCATGCCAGCTCATCTTCATCCAGCGCATGCTTGTGCAGATATTCTTTTGCAAAATCACGGCACTCCTTATCCACATGATGATACCAGCCCCGTGTTGTATCGTTGTCATGGGTCCCGGTATATACCACGCAGTTTGGGGTATATGTGTGCGGCAGATAGTTCGCCGATTCTCTGGAATCAAATGCAAACTGTATGACTTTCATTCCCGGAAAACCAGTGTCTTCCAAAAGCTTTAAGACACTGTCTGTTAAAAACCCCAGATCCTCCGCAATAATATTCAGTCTGCCAAGCTTCTCCTCCACTGCCCTGAAAAAACCGATTCCCGGCCCGGGCATCCATTTGCCGTTCACGGCGGTCTTCTCACCATAAGGAATCGCATAATATTCGTCAAATCCCCGGAAATGGTCGATACGGACGATATCGTACAGCCGGAAGCAGTAGGCGATTCTCCGCATCCACCAGGAATAACCAGTCTTTTTATGGTACTCCCAGTCATACAGCGGATTTCCCCACAGCTGCCCTGTGGCGGAGAATCCATCCGGCGGACAGCCTGCCACCGCGGTCGGCTCCTTATTATCATCAAACTGGAACAGCTCCGGAGCCGCCCAGGTATCAGCACTGTCAAACGCCACATAGATCGGAATATCACCGATGATCTCTATGCCATTTTCATTGGCATAGGCATGCAGCCGTTTCCACTGCCTGTTGAATTCAAACTGCTGGAAACGGTAGAAATCAATCTCTTCTGCCAGTTCCCCTCTGGCCTCCTCCAGGGCTTTCTCATCTCTGTCCCTGTAAGGAGCTTTCCATTCCCTCCAGCTGACACCGCCATGCTGGTTTTTCAGGGCCATAAACAGACAGTATTCGTCCAGCCATTCCCTGTTATCCTCCAGAAATGCATGGTACTCCCCACTCCTGCTGCCGTCAAACCTGCGGTACGCCTGCTCCAGGATTTTGAATTTGCCCAGATACAGCTTTTCATAATCTATACTGTCCTTCGTTTTCCCAAAATCATATGCTTTACATTCTTCCTCCGTCAGAAGTCCTTCCCGGATTAAAGTCTCCAAATCTATGAAATACGGATTTCCGGCAAATGTAGAGAAAGACTGGTACGGAGAATCTCCGTATCCGGTCGGCCCCAGCGGAAGAATCTGCCATTTACTCTGTCCCGCCTTTTTTAACTGATCCACAAACTCATAGGCTTCTTTTGAAAAACATCCAATCCCATACTCAGAAGGCAATGCGAAAACGGGTAATAAAATTCCACTTTCTCTCATCGCGTTTCCCCTTTCTGTTAACCTTTCACTGCCCCTGCAGCCACGCCTTTAATAATATATTTCTGGCAGAGCAGGTAGAATACGATGATCGGCAGGATTGCCAGAACCAGCATACCCATCATGGCTCCCATATCCACCGAACCATATCCGCCCCTGAGATACTGCACTGCGATCGGAATCGTCTGATAATCGCTTCCCAATACAAGCAGGGGAAGGAGATAATCATTCCATATCCACATCGCATTCAGAATTGCAACGGTGATTGCAGTTGGCTTTAGTACCGGCAGCACAATCCTGAAAAACGTCTGGATCGGCGTGCAGCCGTCGATCATCGCAGCCTCCTCCAGGGAAATCGGTATCGCCTTAATAAAACCTGCGAACATGAACACCGATAGTCCTGCACCGAACCCAACATATACAAAGATTATCCCAACCGGATTCCCCAGATTTAACGTATCCGTCACCTTGGACAGCGTAAACATCACCATCTGGAACGGTACAATCATAGCAAATACGAACAGATAATACAAGACCGTAGATATTTTACTTTTTACCCGCGTCAGCCACCATGCAGTCATTGCCGTCAGCAGTACGATCAGCAGCACCGAAAATACCGTTATGAAGATGGAATAACCGGCCGCCTTGATCAGTCCTGTTTTAGCCACGCCGTCAATATAGTTATTCAGGCCCACAAACGTATCGCTGCTGGGAAGCGCAAAAGGCTGATCACTGATATAAAGCTTACTCTTAAAGGAGTTGATAAATACCAGGATAATCGGGAATATAAATACCAGGGCCAGTACGGCAAAAATCACGGTCATCAAAGCCCCTGTGCCTTTTGATACTTCCATTGTCTGTACTTCTTCCTGTTTTCTCTTCTTTCCAGCCATTAGCTTTCCACCTCCTTATTTCTCGTAAAATAAAGCTGCGTCAGAGCCAGGATTCCTACTATTACAAAGAATATAACCGCCTTTGCCTGGCCTACGCCTTCCCAGCCGTTTCTATTATAGAAAGTCGTATAAATGTCCAGCGCCAGCATTGCCGTTTTCTTGGACGGAGCGCCTGCCGTCAGCGCCAGGTTCTGGTCAAAGAGCTTGAAGGAGTTGGTCAGAGTCAGAAACAGGCAGATCGTCACGGAGGACATCACCATCGGTATGGTCACCTTGAACAGCGCCTGCAGCTTTGTGGCCCCGTCAATCTTAGCGGCCTCCACCAGTTCTGTGGGGATATTCTGGATGCCCGCGATATAGATAATCATCATATATCCGATGAGCTGCCAGTTCATGAGAATAATCAGGCCCCAGAATCCGTATTTCGCATCTGTCGTTATAGTCACGCCGAATCTGGCAAGCACACCGTTGATCATCAGCTGCCAGATATAACCGAGCACGATACCGCCGATTAAGTTCGGCATGAAAAATGTAGTACGGAACAGATTTGTTCCCTTGATTCCTCTTGTCAGCGCATATGCAAAGATGAAGGCGATCACATTAATGCTGATGACAGAAACAATTGTAAACTTTACGGTAAACCAGAGGGCATTCAAAAAGTCTTTATTTGCAAATGCCTTCAGATAGTTATCTAATCCAACCCATCTTGCATTTGTCACTGTGGTAAATTTACAGAATGATAATCCAATACCAAGAACAAATGGAATCACGAAAAATAATGTAAATGCAATCAGTGTCGGAAGCACGAATATGCAAAAATATTTTTTATATGTCTTCTGCATAATACTCCTCCTGTTCTGTATTTGAGGGTGAGGCAGACCGATTTTCCGCACTCACCCTCCTTGTTTTCTTTATTCAGCTGTTGCTTCTTTTTCTGCTTTCCAGTCTTCGATACAATCTGTCACGACTGTATTCCATTCCTTATTGCCTGACGCATATTCCAGGAGTGATGCCCCAAGGTTGTCTTTGAATGTCTGGCTCGGGAATGTCTGGAAGTCCCAGGATACACTTGTCAGGTCGGGATTCTCCATATAGCGGATCACTTCCTGTGCCAGCGGGTCGGTCGGCTTCTGGTCGTCCTCAAAGGTGTTGAACGGTGTGATAAATCCCAGTTCATTTGTTACTTTGTCCTTGCCTTCATCTGAACTGAACAGCCACTGGATGAAGTCCAGAGACGCCTTCTGGTCTGCCTCAGAAGCCTCGCTGTTGATGCAGAAATAGTTCTCGCCACCTACGCATAAGCCCTGTTTCTCTTCTCCTTTGATGCCTGTATAAATCGGAAGATATTTAATCTTATCTTCTTTTACCGTATTACCGTCAACGCCGCTGATGTCTCCCCAGGCCCAGTTACCGTTCTGCACCATCGCTGCTTTTCCAAGCGCAAATTCAGCCATGGAATCAGAAACGGTCTTAGAACCCAACATAGCCGGCTCTGTAACGGAATTATTCAGATAAAGATCAAAAATATTCTTGAACTCTTCGTTATATTCAAAAGTAATCTCTTTCTCATCTTTCACCTTTTTATCCTGGTACTCATAATAGATCGGAAGGTTCATCAGATGTGTCTGCCATCTCCAGTCCTCGCCAGGTGCAAAGGATGTGGAAGCAAATACGCCTTCAATTCCCAGCTGGTCTTTCTTGGCTGTCATGTCCTCGGTCACTTCTTTTAACTTCTCAAAATTGTTGATCTCTTCGATGGAAGAAACCTTCGCGCCGTCGAGAGCAAAGTATTTATCCATAATCTCTTCATTGTAGATGATGCCGTATCCTTCCACCGCGTATGGAATACCATATACGCCTCCGTCTTCACCCTTAATGGCCATATCCTTGTCATTCAGCCAGGAGTAAAGATCTGTATCGGACAGATCCATACAGTAGTCTTTCCAGTTTTGGTATCCCACTGGTCCATTGACCTGGAACAGCGTGGGGGCATCCTTCTTTGCAATCTCGGACTTCAGCGTCTGCTCATAGGTCCCGGAAGCCGCAGTCTGCACTTTTACCTGCACTCCGGTCTCCTCCGTATATGCTTTGGCAACTGCTTCCCACTGTTCTGCCTGCTCCGGCTTAAAGCTTAAATAATAGACAGAACCTTTATCATCTTTTTTGGATGAATCAGAGGATGCGGAATCTGTTTTATTGCTCCCGCATCCGGCTAAAAGGCCTGCAGTCATCGCTGCTGCCAGTGCTGCTGATAAAAACTTTTTCATCTTCATACTTACTTCTCCTTTTCTGAATAAACTTTTTCTTGTTTCCTTATGTTTTGGAATCGTTGTCGGTATCGATCTCGGTAACGTTTCCAATCCTGGTATTAAATATACACCTGCCACATCATAATTGCAATCCCAGAATTAAGATTCTGTAATTTCTCACAGTTTTTTCTTACGTATTTTGTGCAATTTGTACAGGTGTATTGAGATTCGGGACGGGCCTCCGCCGCAAGGCTCCGCCCCTAACTGTCTTCTTGTTATAACATCGCTTTGCGGTGCACTGTGTCCCCAGTCATTAGAGCAGATACGGTGCAATGCCAGGCTGTTTTCTGAAGCCAGTATTATACCTTTTTATAGTTTCCAGATATCTCTATTATATTCCTCTATTGTCCTGTCTGAGGAGAAATATCCCGCCTTTGCAATATTTACCAGCATCTTCTTCGCCCACTCGGTCCTGTTCTCATAGGCTTTGAGCGCTTCCTCTTTTTTCTTCACATACTCTTTGAAGTCCAGAAGCGTCATGAACCAGTCCTTGCTCATCAGTTCTTTCTGCAGGCGCTTTAAGTTTTCCTCATTCCCCACCGCCAGCATTTTTTTGCTGGTGATAAAGTCCACGGCCGCCTTGATATCCTTATCTTTTTCATAGAAATCCCGGGACACATAGTCTGCCTTTGCATAGTGTTCAATGACTTCATCGCTGGATGCTCCGAATACAAAGATATTATCATCTCCCACCAGCTCATGGATTTCCACATTAGCCCCGTCTTCCGTGCCCAGTGTAACAGCTCCGTTCAGCATGAACTTCATATTACCGGTGCCGCTGGCCTCCTTGGATGCCAGGGAAATCTGCTCGGAAATATCACAGGCAGGGATCAGTTTTTCCGCTTTCGTCACGTTATAATTTTCTACCATAACCACCTGGAGATAAGGGCTTACCTCTTTATCCTTGTTGATGATCTCCTGCAGACATAAAATCATATGGATGATATCCTTTGCAATTACATAGGCCGGCGCGGCTTTTGCCCCGAAGATGACGGTAATCGGAGTGGACGGCCGTCTGCCCGCTTTGATTTCCAGATATTTATGGATCACATACAGGGCATTCATCTGCTGGCGCTTGTATTCGTGGAGACGTTTTACCTGGATATCAAAGATAGAATCCGGATTCAGTTCAAGCCCCTGGGTATCTCTCAGATAACCGCAGAGAACCTTCTTATTCTCCTTCTTTATTTCCAGGAGACGGCTCAGTACATTCTTATCCCCGCGGTAATTCATCAGCTTTTCCAGCTGTTTTGCATCAGAACGGTATCCCGTACCCACGATAAAATCAAGCATTTCGGTAAGCTGCGGATTGCAGTGAAGCAGCCATCTTCTGAATGTAATTCCGTTCGTTTTATTATTGAATTTTTCCGGATAAATCTTATAAAAATGATTCAGCTCATTGTCTTTGAGAATCTCCGTGTGCAGAGATGCAACCCCATTCACACTGAATCCGTAATGGATATCGATATGAGCCATATGGACCGTATCATTTCTGTCTATAACAGCCACGCTCTCATCTGCATACTTTCTTCTCACCTTATCGTCCAGCACTTCGATGATGGGGACCAGCTGGGGCACCACCTTTTTCAGATAATCCACCGGCCATTTCTCCAGTGCCTCTGCCAAAATTGTATGGTTCGTGTAGGCACAGGTGCGTGAAACAACATCGATGGCCTCATCCATCTCCAGCCCCCGCTCCATAAGCAGCCGGATCAGCTCCGGAATCACCATTGTCGGATGCGTATCGTTGATCTGTATGACCGCGTAATCCGGCAGGTCATAGAGTCTGCAGCCTTTTGCCACACATTCATCCAGAATAAGCCTTGCACCGTTGCTGACCATAAAATACTGCTGATAAATCCGCAGCAGGCGTCCATCCTCATCACTGTCGTCCGGATACAAAAACAGAGTCAGATTCCTGGCGATGTCCTTCTTATCAAATTCAATCCCCTCCTCCACAATACTCTCATCTACAGTCTCTACATCAAAGAGATGCAGCTTATTTGTGATATTGTTGTATCCCGTAACTTCGATATCATACATTCTGGAATTCAGGGTCATTCCCCTAAAGCTGACCGGATAGGACACATCCGTTTTAGTCAGCCAACTCTGCTTCTCAATCCATGGATTCGGGGTCTCTTTCTGCAGTTCCTCCTTAAACTCCTGTTTAAACAGGCCGAAATGATAATTTAGGCCAATTCCGTCCCCGTTCAGCCCCAGTGTAGCGATCGAGTCCAGAAAACAGGCCGCCAGCCTTCCAAGCCCCCCATTTCCCAGGGATGGCTCAGACTCGATTTCTTCGATCTCACAGATGTCTCTGCCGTTTCCCGCGAGAACATCCCGGACCTCATTGTAGATACCCAGATTGATCATATTGTTGGAGAGTAATTTTCCAATTAAAAATTCAGCAGAAATATAATAGAGCTTCTTTTTGCCGCCGTTTTTCTCTTTTTGCCGGGCCATTTCCTGCACGATCTCCAGAAGTGCGAAATAGATCTCCTCGTTAGAAGCTTCTGAAATCCCTTTCCCCAGCTTCTGTGTCATTGTATCCTGTATACTCATAATATTACTCCTTTCATAAAAACTCTAATTGGCCTTACATTAAGTCTATGTCAGAAACAGTCCAGGAAGGCCTGAACTGTCATCTATGTTATGCATTTTAATACGATTCCTGTTCATTTTCTTGCAAAATACTCTTAAATTATAGTACAATACTATCATTCTTTTATAACTCACCTACATTGCTACAGAAAGCGAGGCACCGTTTTGAATCTCACGGAGTACCAGAATTACCATGAAACCAAATCCCATACAAATGCTGATTTTCCTTATAATACTTATCTATGTTCCATTCCGCTTGATTTTATACAAGTTCCGCTCCACTGGCACGAAGAAATTGAGTTTATTGTTATAAAAAAGGGACAGGGCCTGGTATCTGTTAACCTTCAGACCCGGGAAATAACCGCCGGAGATATCGTCTTCATCCTTCCCGGCCAGCTCCACTCGATCCGGCAGAAAGACGGATGCAGCATGGAGTACGAAAATATTCTGTTTAAGCCTGCGCTGCTGGTGTCAGATAGCAGCGATCTTTGTACCACACAGTTTCTGCAGCCTCTGCTGAGTGCAGAACGTGCCGTCCTCACCTTCCTCACCCCCTCCTGTTTAGCATATGCGGATCTTGCCGGCTGCATCAGCCATATTGATGACTTATGCGCCGCCCGGCCGGAGGGATACCAGCTGGCGGTGAAAGGATATCTCTTCCAGTTCTTTTTTCTGCTGGTCTCCTCACAGACAAACAGAGATTCCGCCGCAAAAATCAAGGCGAAATCTCTGGAAAAATTAAAAACGATTTTGAAATATGTTGAAGAACACTATGCCGATACGATCACGATAGCGGATATGGCCGCCCTTACTTTTTACAGCAAATCCCACTTTATGAAATTCTTTAAGGACCACATGGATATGGGGTTCACAGAATATCTGAACGACTACCGCCTCAGCATGGCCGCCCGGCTGCTTGCCGCCTCCGGCTTATCTGTACTGGAGATTGCCACAAGGACGGGTTTTGACAATCTCTCCTACTTTAACCGGCTTTTTAAACGCAAATATGGGCAGACCCCCAGAGAATACAGAAAGACCCTAACAGATTAGGCAAACCTGAACTGTCACAAAAGCTGCCGTTTATGACAGCTTTTGTTCTCCTGTATAGTACATTTCAATCGGATCTATGGGATCGATGGGGTTCTCTACCTCCATCTTCTCTTTCCTTCCGTGGCGTTTGAGAAGTTCTCCGCCTTTGTTGTAAAACCAGAAAGAGTAGACAAGCACTTTATTGACCTTCCCGATCCGGTCTTTTGTCGTCTTCTCATACAGCGTTCCTCCGGTCTCCAGCTTTGTCTTTTTATGGATCATGGAGATCAGTTCCGTCTCACAGTTCACCGGCTCGGGCAGAATGGTATAGGCCCGTCCCACACAGCCCGGCTTATGGGAATCGCTTCCACCTACCGTAACCTTGCCATACTTTTCGGCCAGCTTCCGGGCACCTGCATTGGATGCCTCGGATTCACAGGAATTAAATACTTCCACAAAATCAAAACGCTTCATCACTTCCGGGTTCGTATAAAATCTCTTTGTATTCGTAATGCTCAGATACTTCTCGCCGCATGGGTGCGCAGGCCCGAGAATCCCGCCGTTGCGGTGCACCAGGTCGATCAGGACGGATACGGGCATGCCGCGCATCTCCAGCAGTCTCATCTTAACCCCCTCCGGCATGATAACCAGGATGTGTCCGGCATCCCTTGTGTCATACTCGATTCCCTTCAGTACAATAAAATCGGTATGGATCTTCCCCTTCATGTGATGTTTCCAGTAGCGGTATCCCTTATAAGTATTGTGATCTGTCACCACCATACCCTGAAACCCTTTGCTCTTTAGAATCGTAATGTATTCATCCAAGCTTACTTTGCTGTCTATAGAACCTTCCTTTACATGGCAGTGCATATCAATCTTCATAAGTAAGCCCCCTTTTTTAGTTTATATATTTATATGTATTATACAACTTTGTCAGAGGGCTGGCAATAAATTCACAGTCTTTTCATCTGCCGCATTTTTTACCGTCATGTGCTTTCCTTTATTTCAGGGGGTTTACGATTTAGTTTTATATTTATTTAATATTCTGTCCATTTTCCTGCCGTTCTATCTTTCCAACTATATCCACTATGGCCAGGATACTTCCGATCCATCCAAATATATAAACATATCCCGGAACCTGAACCTCGGTAAAACAATATAATACGGCCATAATCAACAGTACAGCCGCTCCGATTCCCATGACAGCTCCGCTCAGCAATGATTTTCTTAATGACATAAAAACACACCTCTCTCTCATATGAATCCATCATATCAGAAAGGGTGTGTCATAAAACGGACTTTACTTTTTTATTTCAAATCATTTTACACTAATTTTAAACTATTGTAATTGGAACTAAAAGTATATTATTATCTCATTGTCTCTTTATCATCGTCCAGATCCAGAATAGTAATATCATCATCCATGTCTCCGTCCAAATACTCCTCATCACCAGGAAGATCTTCGTCGTCCAGATACTCTTCCTCATCCAGCAGATCATCGTCTTCCATAAATTCTTCTTCATTCAGGAACGCTTCGTCTGCATCTGCTTCGTTCTCTGCCTCCACAGCCGCTTTACTGGCAGCAGCCCCTGCTGCAGCTGCCGCACCGGCAGCAGGATTCTTCTTTTTGACAGGCTCTGTACTGTCCAGATTGTCGATCATTGCCCTTGCCTTGTCCACTTCATTGGCAGTAGAATGCTTTTTCCTTATCTCTTCCGCTTTTTTCAGATGAAGTCTTTTGCGCTTTTTGGATTCCAGTAAGAACTGTACGATCACACCCAGAATAACCAGAACCGCAATCGCCGCAATCCGCACAATCTCATTTTCCAGAGGAAGCAACCCATAGACCGCCTGTCCCGCAGTAAATCCGCCGAACAGTGAAGTAACTACCATCGTGACCGGCTCCGCGAACTTCAGGGTAATCAATCCGATCACCAGGCCGATTCCAACACAAACAAGCGTATAGATCCAATCCGCCGGCTGTATAAAGTAGGCACTGGCCACGGTTCCCAGGAACCACCCGACAACAAAGACCCCCGCCAGATAAAACCGCGCTCCCAGAACTGCCAGAATAATACCTGCAACAAGGCCTATAATCCAGGCAATATTATCACTGACGTTAAAGTAATAGGCCGCATAAGTACCGCCTGTCACTCCGATCACCAGGCCAAAGAAAGCAGCCCAGAAACGGACCATCTTCAGCCCAAAGAAACAGAAGAGCAGGCCAATAGCTGCAAACACGGCCAGAGTAATCATATCCTCCGGCGTCAGGTTCCGCCCCTTCGTTGTCAATGCCGTCAGGCCGCCGTTGATCTCGACCTGCAGTCGTTGAAATATTAAGTTTACTTCCATTTTGTAAATCTCCTTATCCCTTGTTAATATTTACCTTTGTTCCCCGCTGTCATATACCTCCGAGATCTCCCGCAGCAGAGTCAGATATGCATCCGCCACATGCGCCGGTGAAAGAATCCTTACATCCTTCCCAAGTCCCGTCAGCCATCCAAAAAACGGATCGCTCACCGCCACTTCGACCCTGGCGATAAAATGCTGCTCACCATCCGGCCTCACAGATACATCTTTCCCAAATCTGTCAATGACAACACCTATGTATTTATTATGAAATCTGATACGTAAGGTCTCCTCCTCCCCACCAAACATACCAAATGTTTTTTTCGCATAATGGGCCAGATCAAACCGGCCAAACTCCTCCCTGCCAGACCTTGGCTCCTCCAAAAGCTCGATCTCCAGCATCTTATCCACTCTGAAATGCTTCAGCATCCCCGCATCCATATCGAATCCGATGAGATAATAATTCTCGTCATCCCACGTCAGCGCCCACGGACTGACCTGATAGGGGCTGCCGTCCTTCTTCAGACGGATGGTTTTGTCAATCGTCCACTCAAAATACTTGAAAAGAATCTGCTGGTTCGAAGCAATTGCCGCGTGCAGCTTGTCTATATTATAATAGATACTTTCATTCATCGCCTTGATCCTGTTGGTTACCACGACCTGGCGCTGCAGCTGTTTCGCCTCATGGCGGCTGGCCAGCCCTTCAATCTTGTGGATCAGGCTGTGTGATTTCTTCTCAGTGATAAATCTGGAGGACTGGACTGCATCTACTAAAAGTTTCAGCTCTGCCAGTTCAAATTCATGTCCTGCCAGATAGTAGCCTTCCGGCCGCTCCTTTCTGTACGCAATGTCCAGGCCAAACCTTTTCAGCGATTCTATATCACTGTACAGGCTCTTTCTCTCTGTCTGGATTCCATACTCTCCAAGCTTTTCCTCCAGCTGTTTTCTTGATAATGGATGATCTGCATCTGTTTCTTCCAGAAACAGCCTCATCAGATACAGGATTTTCTCCTTTTGGTTGCAAGATTTTGCCATAATATTCTCCCCTGTATAATCCCACATTTTAGGGTATGTTTGAAAATTCATTGCCGCAAAAGCCACTCCATTTTGCAACCATGAATCTTAAACACGTCCAAACCTGTACCTATCTTATTTTAACAACATTCCTTAAAATATACAATATAAAGATGGATGCTAACCTAATAATGATTAACACCCATCTCTATTCTGATATCTCTATCATTCTTTTTTTACCTCTTTCTCTATCTTTTGATAGGGTTTGGTTTTTAAATTAAGTATGCTGGCGGACCGTACCTCCTATTCTTAGACTTCCTTACCGGACTTAGATTCTCTGATCTTCTCTCCCTGATGGATTTTACTTCTCTCATAACTTTCTCGTCATTATGATAATTTCTCCATCTCTCTTTTCTAACCATTCACTGTGATCCGATAAGCTAAAACTGTATTGAGCTTTCATTTACGAAGAATTTTCCTCTTGTTTTACAAGATTACTTCTTCTTTTTAAATGATTGTTCAATCAGTTTTATTCTTGTTATAATAATAACATTTATCTCTTTCATTGTCAACATATTTTTAGTTATTTGTCATATAATCTTCCAATTATCTGTTAATTTATCATTCTTCACTCCTCATTGACTTCTTTATCATGAGAATGTAGAATAGGAATATCGGATTTTCAATAATATTAATGTATAGAAAATAACAAAGGAGTTTATATTATGGAACAATTGACAATTCCCCAGGGGTACCGCTCTCCCCTTACCATACGGGAAACCGAAGTCGCCATCAAAGAAATAAAAGACCATTTCGAGCGTTCACTGGCAAAGTCACTTCATTTAACCCGTGTGTCCGCACCGCTTTTTGTCCGCCCCGAATCCGGGCTGAATGACAACTTAAACGGCGTGGAACGTCCCGTTTCCTTCGGAATCAGGGAACAGGAGGATGCCCCCGCTGAGATCGTGCATTCTCTTGCAAAATGGAAAAGGTATGCACTGAAGCATTATGATTTTCATTCCGGAGAAGGGTTATACACGGATATGAGCGCGATCCGCAGGGATGAGGATACCGATAACATCCACTCCCTCTATGTGGACCAGTGGGACTGGGAAAAAATCATCTCGAAAGAAGAACGCAATACGGAAACGCTGGAATATACAGTTCGCAAAGTATACGGCGCATTGAAGGAGACAGAAGATTTCATTTCCAGGCGCTATAATTACATAGAGCCCCTGCTGCCGGATGATATTTACTTCATAACAGCCCAGGAGCTGGAAGAGATGTATCCGGGCAAGCCGCCGAAAGAAAGAGAACATTTGATCGCCAAGGCTAAAAAAGCCGTGTTTATTTCCCAGATCGGAAAGACACTGGCTTCCGGCCAAAAGCATGACGGCCGTGCCCCGGATTATGATGACTGGGAACTGAACGGGGATATCATCGTCTACTATCCGGTACTGGATATCGGTCTGGAACTTTCCTCCATGGGAATCCGTGTCGATGAGGACGCTTTGAGAAAGCAGTTAAAGCTTGCAGGCTGTGAAGATCGGGCCGAACTTTCTTTTCAGAAGGCGCTCCTTGCCGGAGAGCTTCCCTATACCGTGGGCGGCGGAATTGGGCAGTCCCGAATCTGTATGTATTATCTGCGCAAGGCCCACATCGGAGAGGTACAGTCTTCCATCTGGCCCGAAGATGTGCTGAACCTGGCTTTGGAGAACGGAATACAGCTTTTATAATTAGGAACAGGAGGGAATCTGAAGGCATACGCCGCAGATTCCCTCCTGTTTTCTATTCTACTCTCACTTTCCTAAGCCCCACAGCCATTGAATGCTGTGCCGCATGACGATCCTCCACTACATCTTTTGCATAGCGGATCACCCCATTATTGTCATAGGGATCATTAAAATAATATCCTTCCTCATCATAACCTACCAGCAGCATACAGTGCTCGTTGGATATCCAGGTAAACTCGCTGCCGCAGCCCCTTAGCTTCCAGCATGGGCCGGTAATTGGTTCACGCATGTTGATACATGCCCAGAAAACAACGGGCATTCCCTGGTCAATGTACATTTTCAGCAGTTTCTCAATCGGAGTCCCTGTCTCATCTATGACTTGGTAGGAATCTCCAACCGCTTTCTCCAGTGCATTTTTGATGACCGGCGCATAACAGCCAAAGGATTCTTCGTCATAAGGGCTTCCACAGAAGCATTCGTTAGGATTTGGTCCGTAAAGCTCTCCATCCTGCTCTTCCAGCTTCCCAAGCTCCAGATATTTTTCAATAAACTCGTCCACAGTTATAGAATACCCCAGATACTGGAGCAGCATAACTGCTGATACACTCTCACACCCTGTCGGGTATTTGACACTTTGGTCTATGTAAGGTACCTCAAGTTTAATCATCTGCATTCACCACATCGCATTTCGGCGTAAACTTTTTCATGAGTGACAAAACAATAAACAGAATTGCAAGGCTCAGCAACAACGTAATCCACCATACCTTTACAAATCCGGCAATAATATAACCAACCACGCAAACGATTGCAACAACCATCGCATACTGCATCTGCGTCGATACGTGATTGATATGATTGCTCTGTGCCCCTGCCGAGGACATAACTGTCGTATCTGAGATCGGAGAAATATGGTCTCCGCACACTGCGCCTGCCAGAACTGCAGATACAGCAATAACCATCATTTCCATATTATTAGCGGAAGAGAACATGGCAACAACGATCGGTACAAGGATTGCGAAAGTTCCCCAGGATGTTCCCGTAGAAAATGCCAGGAAAATTGCCACTGCAAACATAATTGCCGGGATTGCCACGCTTGCGGATGCATTTGCCCCTACTATACCGCCTACAAAATCAGCAATACCAAGCGCATCGCCCATTCCTTTCAGAGACCATGCAAAGATTAGAATCGCAACTGCCGGAATCATCAGCTTGAACCCTTCCACAAAACTGTCCATAAAGCCCCTGAATGTAATTACCTTTCGCGGCAGATATAAAAGAAGCATAAATATAATAGTCAGCATGGTCGCAAAGATCAGGCTTGTCTCCGCATCACATCCCGCAAATGCATCGACTACGCCCGTGGCGCCGCCCTGAAAACCGGTAAATATCATAGCCCCTATGGCCGAAATAATCAACACTACAACAGGAAGTACCAAATCAATAACTCTTCCCTTTGCAGAAGAAGTCTCCTCCTTGATCTGATCAAACTCTTCCGCACCTGTTGTAAACAAATCCCCTTTTGCCGCATTGTCCTCATGTTTCTTCATTAGGCCGAAATCAAAACCTGAGATGATAATAAAGAACACCATGGCAATCGTCAGCAATGCATATAAATTGTAAGGTATCGTTCTTAAGAACAACTGGAAACCTGTGATACCAGCATCCTCAGGAACATAAGAATTCACTGCTGCAGCCCAGCTTGAAATCGGAGCGATAATACAGACCGGCGCCGCTGTGGCATCAATGATATACGCCAGCTTAGCCCTGGAAACTTTATACCTGTCCGTTACCGGCCTCATAACAGAACCAACGGTCAGGCAGTTAAAATAATCGTCCACGAAAATCAGAAGACCCAGGCCCGATGTAGCAAGAAGCGCACTCTTCTTCGTCTTAATCTTGCTCCCCGCCCAGTTTCCATAGGCGGCAGACCCTCCTGATTTCGCCATCAACACGATAATCATACCAAGCAGTACATCGAATATCAGAATATTCAGATTCATACTGCTCTTCATGATATCAAAAAATGCAACAAAAGAATCCCACGGCTGGAACCCGGTGTACAGCAACGCTCCCACCGCAACACCGATGAATAAAGAGCTGTAAACCTCTTTTGTTACAAAAGCCAGAATAATGGCTAAAAGCGGCGGTACCAAAGACCACCATGTTCCGATAAACATTGAACCGTCCATAAATCAACCTCTCTCTCATTTTTATTCCTGTATCTTATTCCAAAGTTTTGCTCCTGCACCGCCCACAAGGTATAAATAACGGGATGTTCCTGTGGATACCTGATTCTGCAGTTCTGCTGAAGGCCCGTCCGCATGGCGCCAGGTGCGGGGTATCTCCATGGATACTTCACCGCACAGCCTCTCTCCCGGAAATATGTATGGCAGGCGTTCTCCGGGGCGAAAAAACGGGAAAATACAGATATGGACGCGTCTGCTTTTGCCGACACTATACTTATTTTATCGAATTAACGCGCAGAATACAATCTTTTTTTGTAATTTGTGCGGGAACCAGGCCCGCCTTTCACTTAGCTTGACGCATCCAATCGGTAGGAAAAGATCTCCCTGCCGGATGGGGCTTCTGGACGAGAGCAACGGATGCTGGTTGTAGGGGCCGGGCTGCATGAAAGGGGGAGTTTATCGGAATATAGCGTGCCCAGCAGTAACTCCTCTATTTTACTTCCTATGGGGGTATCGTATGCCCTTATCCAACTCCATCCGCTGCCCCGTCAGGTTGCCTCCATGGAGCGGGTTTTCCTGCGCCTTGATGAACGCAGCCTGTCTGTAACGGTACTCCTGCCGCAGCCCGGGAAACTTTCCTGCCCCTTTTGACGGCATAGAATGTGCCGTAGTATCACTAGATAAAAACCACACCGGATTGGGAGGCTAAATGCTGCTTCCGAAGCAGCATTTAAGGCGGCCTGAGCCGCGCAATTCATCAGAATTGCGGGGTGAATGCCGCCGGTGCCTCCCAATCCGGTGTGGTTTTTATCTAGTGATACTTGGCAAATGGGCTGCCGTCAGAAGGGGCAGGAAAGTTTCCCGGGCTGCGGCAGGAGTGCCGTTACAGACAGGCGACCTCTCAGCCGCTAATACCGCCTCCCCCTTAAACCACCACCTCTGCGCGTGCCGGGATGGAGGCAGCTGCCCCCGCCCTGGATACCGCGATTGAGGATGCTTTTGCCGCGAGTTTCAGCCCCTCGGACGGTTCCATTTTTTCTATGATGGATGTGATGAAATATCCGGTGAAGGTATCTCCGGCTGCGGTGGTGTCCACTGCTTTTACGGGGAAGATTGCCTGACGGCAGATGCTGTCACCGTCCTGGTAAACTGCGCCGTCGCCTCCGAGTGTGAGCACGGTTTTTACTGTGGGATACCGTTCTCTCAGCTCCTGCAGGATCTCTTCCGGCTCCTGCTTTCCTGTTACCTGTGCTCCTTCTATTTCGTTCATAAGGAACATGGACACTTTGGAATAGTCGCAGGTATCCAGGGCGCTGTTATATGGAGATGGATTCAAAATGATCATCATCTGTTTTGCATAGGCCTGGTCAATCATGTAGTCTACAAGGTTCACCTCATTCTGCAGCAATAGGATGTCCCCTTTGTCAAAATGTCCGAGTACTGTATCTATGTATTCTTTTGTCATCTTCTGGTTTGATCCGCCGTACAGGAGGATGCAGTTCTGGCCGTTTTTGTCAACCTGGATTATGGTATGTCCGCACGGTCCCTCCAGTTTTTGAATAAAGTCTGTGTGCACGCCCGCTTCTCTGCAGGTATCAATCAGAATCTCCCCGCCGTCTCCTACAAGTCCGGCATGATATACCTCTGCACCTGCCCTTGCAAGCGCGATGGACTGATTAAGCCCCTTGCCCCCGCAAAATGTCTCCATTCCATAAGAACTCAGCGTTTCACCTGGTAACACCATATGGTCAACCGAATAAACGTAGTCCAGATTTAAAGAACCTAAATTTAATACCTTCATGACTCCCTCACTTTCTTTGCCGGACTCCCGCCCGCCAATTTATTTCAGTATTTTACATATACAGATTATTATACAAAATCCGGCCCGCAAGTACAAGGACAGATATCCGAATATCCTATTATCTTATTCTCCTTTCCTTTTTATATATGGAGGGATTTTTTGATCCGGAGTTGGAAGGATGTGATTCGATACGTATTGAAACTTTTCATCTCTTTCCGGGCGTACAGTCACCTCATGTGTAAAGGCACAATCCGTATTTTCGTCTTCCCAGACGGCCTCCACTTTTAACGTAAGGGTGCCGTCCCCATTATCTCTGTATGAGGTCGTCTCCGGAACCGGCAGAATACAGGAAGGAAAGTCTCCCATACCGCGCACTTTCCACTTATAGCTCCCTTCATCTGCATCAAATGCTGACATGATTAGCAGTACCGCTTCATCTACCCGGAACCAGGGCTGCATCACTTCCGCAAATTCCTGCTGCGTTACACGTATTTCATCATCGTGTGCATCGGCCCGGCGGCCATGTTCTATCTCGTAAAGTTTTTCATACAAATCTTCAAAACTGAGTTCACCATAATCATTTTCTGACCAGTCTGTTAAAAACAGATTGTTGTCCTCATACCCTATCGGCAGAATGTATTTTCTGTTCAACTCCCGGCATTCCTGATCCAACGGTTCTATCCGCACTGCATGATGGCCGGTTGGACCGTCATAGCCCGGAGGCTGGTATTTTTCAAATAATAAATAACCTTTCTCTGTATAATTCCATGTACAGGCCGTAAATGTATCCAGATAAGAGGCAGCAGATGTGCCGTTTACCCAGGATACGGCATACCGATCTATCTTAAGTTCTTTTTTACCGGACTTAAGGCTGTACCAGATCAGGCCTCCGTCATCCAGCAGGCGCAGCAGGACTTTATCTCCGGCTTCCCCCTGTACCGCACGGGTACAGAAGTCTTGCATAGATTTAAAATTGTACATGTCCAGTTGATTGTCCCAATCCACGGCAGAATATCCAGCATCTCCAAGCTTTTTTAAGATCTTATCCTTCGTTGCCAGACTGTCCAGTGCCTGGCTGCTCCGTGCTTCCCTGTATATTTTTTCATACAGGCCGGCAGCATTTTCTGCCTCACGGAGAATCTCTTTGTCTTCCAGTTTCTTCCGGCCGTCTGGTTTTTCAGTTGTATCGTGCGTATCCACACCGGACTGAATCGGACTGCCTTCCAGGGCCGGCTCCATCTGTCCCTGACAGCCGGATAAGGAAAGTATAAAACCTGCCAATATAAACAGCCCACTTCTGCAGCATTTTTTTATTCTATTCTTTTTCATTATGCCTGCTCCTTTTTGTATCCACCCTGAGTATATCTAACGTGCAAGATTTCAGTTCCCGCCGCTATAGAAAGACCTGCCGCAGTTTAAACCAAATCAGCCTATTTTTTCCTTTTACTTATAGTCCATCCTTGGTATGTAGTCAGGAATCCTGTCTTTTCCGGCCTCCAGGATATGATTGCTCACATACTTCATATGTCCGCTTTCATCAGGCTTCATCGTCACTTCATGTGTAAATGCGGCGTCCTGCCCCTCCAGAATATATACTGCATCCACTACCAATGTCACCGTACCGCCCGGTTCATGCCTGACCTCTACAACCTCAGGTTCCTGTTGCGATTGATGCGACGTATTCCATAGTCCCACAGCCGTCCAGTCATAGCTTTTCTCTTCTTCATGATATCCCGGCATCTGCTGCAGCTTCTCCGCTGATATCGGTAACCAGGATGTTATTACGCTCTCATACAGTGCAGCGGGTACCTTTCCCGGACTCTGCCGGTCATCGTAGACCTGCCCGTATTCCATCTCATATAAGGTATCAAATATATCATTGAACACAAGCTTATCCATCGTCTCCTCATCCCATTCCGTCAGGAAAAGATTGCTTGTTTTATATTTTACCGGCTCAATATATTTTCTGCAGTACTCCCTGCACTCCTCTGTAAGGGGCAGTACACGGTACATGCTGTGCATGTCCAGTTCATGGTTTTTGGACTTCGCTTTCTCCAGCATAAGCCAGCCCTTTTCCGTATATCTCCAGTCATACATCCGAACCTTTTCCATATAGGAAATGTTCGCATCCCTGCCTTTTTCCCACGCTGCCGAAGCATAGGTCATCACCAGCTCACCTGCATCAAATTCCAACTGCCTCCACTCAAATGTCCCGCTTTTGGTGACAGTAAAAAACTCCGTTGATACTGACTTTCCCTGCTCTGCCTGCCTCAGCGCTTCATCCAAAGCTTCTGCGCCCTGCATATTAAAGTCATTGGAACTGCATGCCGAAGCATATCCCTGGCCGGCAAGGCAGACTGCCAGCCGGTGCATATCCTCCTCCTTCAGCACAACATTATCTGCACTGCCCTTATCCACACTTTGGTAAATATCACCGCAGCCTGCCACTGCCTGCAGGACCGTCTCACGTATCCTGCTCTTCTCTTCTTCGCCCATCGTAATCAGGACCGGTTCCATATTCTCCGTGCTCTCCCGCTCATCCGGGCGAAGCATTCTTACATCGATCGTCTCTTCCTCCCCAGAATCCGGTTCCCGTTGTGCTTTTCCCATGCCCCAGACCAGCATAATGCCCGCAAAGGCTAATATCACCATTATAAAAATAACAGCCGCTCTTCTTCTCCCCATGCCGCCTCCTTAATCTTACAATTGTAGGATTTCATAATTTTACACCTCTGTCCTGCAAAAGTCAAGAGCAGCATAAAAGGGAGATTCCAAGATACGCGGCATGGTCTGACAGTAACCATATAATCCCCGCGGCCGGAATCCCCCTTTACACTTTGTTAAATTCAGATACATCGGAGCAGCCGCTCCATCTTATTTACACCCTCCCGCTGTGATGTTATGATTGCCTGCAGGATGGGAACCAGCTCCGGACAGATATCGAAGCGAAGTACATTCTGAGACATTTGAATCGCGCCCTGGTGGTGCGGGATCATTTCACGCATGAAATCAGCATTGATGTTATTGGCTGCACAGGCATTTTCCATTTGGCTGAACATCGTCTGCGTAATCTGCTGAAAGGCATTTTGATATAAGCATATATCCTGCTGTGAATTCTGCACTTTACTGCAGCACTGAAGTATATTCTGCATATTCCCGATGCTTTTTGTCTGTTCTTCTATGATATTTAGGGCAATGTCCTGTAACGGCACGCAAGTGGTATACTGCAGCAGATTATGTGACATTTCAATTGCTGCTCTGTGGTGCGGAATCATCTGAACGATGAAGTTATGCGAAAGACTGTCCGTAAGCGCTGCTCCTGTCATATTCTCAATCATTTCCTCCAATATCCCGTAAAAGCAGCAGAGGTATGATTTTGTAACATTACTGAATCTTTGCTGATCCTGCATAATTTATTCTCCTCTATGATGGCCTGATCTCGTTCACTTATGCTATTTTATGCGTAAGAACACAGTTTGGTTCCGGAGGCTCAACATATGTGATTCTGTAAAAATGATTCAGGAGCCCCAGCCACCGGCATAGCAGACTCCCTTGTGTTTTCCTTCATTATGTTTTAGAATATTCTCAATATGAGGTGATATTATGACAATTCAACAGTTAAAATACATAATTAAGATTGTAGAATGCGGTTCCATTACGGAAGCCGCACGGCAGCTTTTTATTTCGCAGCCCAGTCTGTCTGCTGCCGTGAAAGAACTGGAACAGGAATATGGCATCGAGATATTTTACCGCACGCCTAAAGGGATCTCTTTATCCGCAGACGGCACGGAGTTTCTCTCCTATGCACGGCAGATTATCGAACAAACGGAATTGATGGAATTAAGATATACAGACAGGAAGCCGGCTAAGCAGCTCTGCTCCGTATCCACGCAGCATTATGCATTTGCAGTCAACGCTTTTGTTCATCTGATTGCGTCCCTGGATGCGGAGGAATATGAATTTACACTGCGTGAGACGAGAACTTATGAGATTATCGAGGATGTAGCCAATTACCGGAGTGAGGTAGGTGTTCTTTATTTCAGTGATTTCAATCAAAAAGTATTGCAGAAGCTGCTCAGAGAAAACCAGCTGGAATTTACACCGCTTTTTCATGCCCACCCCCATGTATTTGTCAGCGCTGCCCATCCGCTTGCTAAAGCAGAAGAGGTCACTTTGGAAGACCTGGAGCCCTATCCTTTCCTGACATTTGAACAGGGAACATACAACTCCTTCTATTTTTCGGAAGAGATACTAAGTACAGAACCCCGCCGGAAAATCATCCATGTCAGCGACAGGGCAACTCTGTTCAACCTGCTGATCGGACTCAACGGCTATACGATCTGTACCGGCGTGCTGAGCAGTGATTTAAACGGTGATCATATCGTTTCTGTCAAATTAAAAACCGGGGAAATCATGCGTGTCGGCCTCATCACAAACAAGAAGGCGCCCTTAAGCTCTGCCGCCAAAAAATATATCGCAGAGTTGAAAAAACTGATCGGGGAATACGGATATCCTGTGCTGCAGTAGCCGCTGTATCTTCTTTCTATGCTGCAAGCACCCGGTGTACCGCTTCATATATCTTTGCGGCTATGTAAGGATTATTCATGGTATACAAATGAATCCCGTCGACGCCCTGTGCCGTCAGATCTATGATCTGGTCTGCCGCGTAGGCGATACCCGCATCGCGCATTGCTTCCGGATTATGCTCGTAGCGCTCCATCATTGCGGCAAACTTGCGGGGCAGATGCACACCGCACAGCGATACCATGCGCTCGATCTGTTTTTTATTGACAACCGGCATGATTCCGGCTTGTATTGGTACATGGATTCCGGCCAGAAAACATCTTTCCCTGAATCTGTAAAAATAATCATTGTCAAAAAACAGCTGTGTGATCAGCTGATCTGCACCGGCATCTACTTTTGTTTTCAGGTTACGGATGTCCGCTGCAATATTTTCTGATTCTGTGTGCCCCTCCGGATAACAGGCCGCTATCACGTTCAAGCTGCAGTGTTCCCGGATGAAAGCGATCAGCTCGCCGGCATACCGGAAGTCTCCGCTCATCTCTCCGTCCTTTGGGATATCGCCCCGAAGAGCCAGTATATTTTCTATCCCTGCCTCCTTAAAATGCCGGATCTGCGATAAGACATCCTTTTTGCTCAGGCCAATACACGGCAGATGCGCCACACTCTCGATGTGGTAATTATTCTTAACGGCCGATGCGATCTCAAGAGTTGCCTTGCAGTTCTCGCTCCCTCCCGCCCCATACGTAACACTGATAAAATCCGGATGCAGCTTCTGCAATTCCTCAAGGGTACTGTATATGGTGTCTACTGCCCCCGTCCGTTTCGGTGGAAAAACCTCAAAAGACAAAACGGTATGTTCTTTAAATATTTCTGTTGTTTTCATGGCTGATTTTCCTTTCCCTAGTAGTGTGAAAAGAGTATAGCATGAAAAGAATGTTATCAGGTAATATGCATTTTATATAGATTGGCATAGAAAATAACTATCGTCAATCGTTTTCCGGCTCTTTCCCCGGACTCACAGCAGGATCTCCGCCGTCGTCCCATCCGCCTCAGATGATCTATAAAACAATTTCCAGCCATGCACGCCGGCAATGTCATGACAAAGACTGATGCCAAACCCATGCCGGTCTGTATAAGATGCCGGAGTCCCCTGGCTTCTGTTCATCCATTTCAGCTTCTTTCCACTGACTGCCTGGCCGTCATTCCACACAGTGATTCGGTAAGCATCCGCACTGACTCTCACCTGACTGCCCCCGGCGGCCGCATTCTGGATCAGATTTTCCAGCATACACCGCACCAGTGTCCTGTCGCCCTGCACGATATCCCGTGTGCATTTCACCTCAATGTATGGATACAGACTCTGAATATCATTTAACATACGGGCCAGATCTATCTTCTGCATCAGAACCCTGCCTTCCCGCACGCCGCCCATAATCAGCAGCTTTTCGACGATATCATTCATTTCCCGCGCACTTTGTTCCATCTGCTGTGCCGCAAAAAAACGATCCTCTTCGCGTAGATTTCCAAGCATCAGGTACTGCGCATACCCCTGGATTCCCGTGAGCGGAGTCCTTAACTCGTGGGCGATCCGGCTGACGGGCCGGTTGATCCTCTTCATCGTAAAGTACAGCATTCCCCCCACAACTGCAGACAGAAGTATCCCCATCCCAGCCATGAAAAGCGCACGCCGCTGCTGATTCTGCTGCAGGGGAGCCATACTTTCCATATATGCAATTTTTGTGACCGATCCCGCATTTTCCAGCCTGTCCTGAATCAGTACATAGGAGATGTTCTGATGCTCGATGATCTGTACAGGTTTATCGTTCGGCAGATCCGCCGGCAAAAGGTCTGCTTTGATTCTCCCATCCTGCTCCACTCTCAGTTTCACACCCGAGAGCATATAACTCCGAAACACCGACGACAAATTGATTCGTGATGTTTCACCTTCATCAGTCTGGATTTCCCGCAGAAAGAGTGCAATTCCCTTTTCTTCTGAAACGGCCCGGGATATCCACTGCTCCAGCTCATTCCTGTAGAGAAGGCCGTGGAGAAGAAGCAGGCTTCCGTAGATAATAAGCAGGAACATCATAAATGTAATCAGAAAGTTTTTCTTCCATAACTGCATGTTATATCTCCAATCGGTAACCGTATTTAAATATGGTCCTGATGTAATCTTCCAGTCCCAGTTTCTGCCGCAGACGCCGGATATGAACGTCCACAGTCCTGTCGTCCCCACAGTAGTCCATCCCCCACGCCAGATCCAAAAGCCGGTTCCTGGACAGTGCGATATTCTTATTCTCCAGGAGCACCTTCAGAAGTTCATATTCCCTGGTTGTCAGCTCCACCGGTATCCCGTCTTTTCTGGCCACGGCCTGCGCCGTATCTACTTCCACACTGCCCAGCCGGTAAAATGTCTGCTCCTTGTGCCGGCGTCTCAGAGCAGCCTGGATTCTGGCTACAAGCTCCTCTACTGCAAAGGGCTTCACAATATAGTCTTCTGCCCCGTCGTTAAGGCCTCTCACCCTGTCTTCAATCTCTCCCCTGGCAGTCACGCAGATCACCGGAATTTGTTTCCAGTGCTTCAGTAGTTCAAATCCGCTGATGTCAGGCAGGTTCATATCCAGCAGAATCAAGTCCGGTGCCTTCTGCTCCACGGCCTTTAAGGCCTCCCGTCCGTCATGGACAGGAAGCCCCCTGTGACCGGTCATCCGGACGGTTCGCCTGATTAGTTCATTAATACTCTTATCATCCTCAACAATCAAAATATCTGCCATTGATGTCCCTCTTCTCATTTTGTTATGATATATCTGTGTCATTAAGGCAGCGCTCTTATTTGGGATGATCCGATGTATTATAGGCCCTGATTCCGATCTCAATCAGATCTTCTTCGGAAAGATTCGAGACAACTGCGGTATCTCCGTTAATACTTTTTTCACGGCAGAACTGCTCAATCACTTTTTCAGCTCCGGTAAATGCATAAATATCCCCGATATAGGCTTCCAGCGACCACTGTGTCGTACCGTCCGCCTTTTTCTCTGCATGTTTCGCATACAGCGGACAGTCTCCGATATTCTTCAAAAGCCAGAGTGCTTCCTCATAATTCGTCATCTCCCGGGTAACCTCACCCATAGTCAGCGTCTCGAAATCCTTGCCGAACTTCTCGCAGGTTTTCTTCCCGAGATCTGCATCTTCCACATGGTCTCGATACAGATCCGTATCCTTCCATCCAGGTGAATATGTAATTTCTCCCTCCATCAAATTCTCCTCGACTTCCTTCGATGCAGCCTTCACCACGTCCTTTTCTGCCATGGAATTAGACCAGCCGATCCCTGCACCCAGCGCAGCCGTCATACAGCTCACAAGCCCTGCTGCCATCAGTGCAACTTTGTACCTGCTCCATTTTTCCTTCATCGATATACTCTCCTTTCTGCTTATTATAACTTCCTATTGCGTAATGCGTAAAGAGGAACTCCCCTTACAAAACAATCATACTCTCCACATATTGCAGACTTATTACAGGGGCAGGGGAAAGTTTATAAAATAAAAAGAGCCGTTGGCAGACAGGCGGGGGCTTGTCCGTCAACGGCGTTAGGCACATACAAATTATTTTCTGCTTATGATGTTACTGTTCACACCCTACGGGCGTGCACAGTAACGGCATCTGCCCATTTAAAGTCGCCTACGGCGAGGTGCAGATGCCCCAAGACCATCACTTCACCGGCTCTTCCTTTATCTGCGAAATGCTGACGGAAATCAGGCCTTCATATCTGGCGTTTTTTAGTCCGCTCTTCCTGTACCCAGCACAAAATTCCCATTCTCATCCGATAACCAGAACCGGGAATTCTCTTTCATATATACATTAATCATGTCCCGGACTTTATTTTTAGAAATGCTCAGCATAATATATCCGATTCTTACATTCGGGGAAAATGCTTTTACCGGATAAAACATACTGGATCTGATTGTTCAAAATCATCATACGGTAATTTATAAACCAAAAACATAAAAAAATGATCACGCCCATAAGGATGCTTTATTTGGGGATTTATTGACAACTCATTTTATTTTTGGTACACAGAGCGCAAGTTCTGATATGTAAACTTCATTTTTTCCTGCAGACTGCTGTACTGGAAAGGCAGATCCTTTGTGATTTTTTCACCGGCAAATAATTCATTATCCGCTTCGGTAAGCGGGAATGGCAGGGGCATGTTCTTTTCTGTGATCTCTTTGAGCGGCACTTCCTCTACTGTAAACGGCAGATCGCTGATGTCTCTGAGCAGCTGGATGAATGAATGATAATCCAGCACTTCCGGGGCGCTCAAAATATACGCCTGATTCGCCGCCTTCTCTTCTTCTATACAGCTTACAATCGCATTTGCCACGTCTTTTACAAAGACCATCTGGAACTTACCCGAAGTTTCTTTCGGCACCGGAAGGGGCGTTCCCTCTATTATTTTCTTAATATAATAGGATTCCCTTGGCGCATAGTTGAATGGGCCGTAGATAAATGTGGGACGCAGGACTACATATTCAGCCTCATGCTGCCTTGCGCTTACAAATAATTCCTTTTCTAAGAGCATTTTGTTGTATGTATAGCTTTGTACCTGGTCTGCTCCTCCTTCGCTCATCATTGGGGACTCTTCATTCCTTATTCCTGCTGTCTTCTCATGTACATCTGCAGTACTGATATAGATATATCTATGGGCGCTGCACGGCAGGTAATTCCACAAGTTCTCAATATCTCCCGGCGCATATGCGCAAAAATCCACCACCGCATCATATTCTTTTTCCAGCGGAAGTTTGGACAGCGTCTGATAGTCATGCCTGTCACTCGCATATTCTGTTACATTCTCATAGGACTTCACGGAGAATCTTCCCCTGTTCACCACCGTCAACTCATACCCTCGCTGAGATGCCACCATTACAAATACTCTTCCTGCAAAATAACTCCCGCCCAACACTAAAATCTTTTTACTCATTGTCTTCCCTCCTCTAAGAATAGTTGATTCGTTATTCCGTGTTATTAATATTCACCTTTTTTATATGGCTTATCACAATATACAATAATATCCCCAAAAGTGCTACCAATGAGATGATACTGGAAATCTTCTGTAGTGCAGTCCCATCGTACTCTATCCGTACTTCCCCTTCTTTCCCCTCTGTATTGTGCACACGAACAAGCGAATTATCTGATTTATCCAGCATAAGCCGGACTGAGGAACCGTCCCCGCAAGAGAGCCATGCTTCATAGCCTTTATAGTACATCAGGGGAAGTATATACGTATGTGCATCATCCTCTGTAGTGAAATAATAGTATTTTCCTTCATGCCTCAGCTTCTGGTTCGTTAGTTCTTCATCTGCTTTGACCGTCTTACCCGCCGTCAAACCGGTCACATCCGGGTCAAGCCCCTGTGGCAGCCATTCTCCTGCGCCCACATAACCCGTATTCTCCTCCAGATAGGCGGCATCAATCTGCTTAGACTCTTCACTGCTTATAATCGTTGCATTCTGCACAATTCCCCCGAGCACGGAACCTGCGATCACAAATACTAAAACTGCTTTGCGCCCTTTCACTCCCGTCGGGAAATTCTTTACTAATATCATCGTAATTCCTACGATAAGAAAAAATAACGCGTAGGGATAAAAACGATAAGGAAATTGTATCATATTAAGAATGGTATCATTCAGCTTTTCCCACGGAAATAACGGTGTTGTCAGTAAAAACATCCCGCATCCCCCAACAAAAAAAGCTGCTGTCCATTTATTCTTCGGTTTCTTCAAAAAAAGGCATACAATGAGGAGAATCAGAATCGGAATTCCAATTCCTACGTATGCAATGTGGGAGAAGTATCCTGTAACCCTAAAAAATGTAGAAAAGGGCTGTACATAATCTCCGACCTTCGCCCATGGAGTCATGTATTGAAATGTTCCCGAAATCATCTGCTCTAACATGGGAAACGTAAAGTATGCGGTACAAAGAATCACTGCTCCCGCCGTAACAAATAGTCTCCGCATACGTTCCATATCTAATAAAAAGAGATTCTCCCTGCGCACAAAAAGCATTCTGACAAATATAAGAACCGTAAGTATCACGCCGATGAAGGTCATAATTGTATGTGAAAGAAGCAGCCCCGCAAACCCGATTCCCATGAGCCATGTTTTTCTTCCTCCATATACAAAAAAATCATAAATTCCTGCAATCAAGACCGGGATAAATATAAATGCGAGATATTCACTCAGCCCGACCCGATGGCACAGATCTGCCAGGTAAAACTGGGACAGCATCAGCATAAAGGCTGCCGCAATTGAAAATTCCCGGTCCCGGCAAATGTATTTTATAGAAAAGTAACTTGTCAGTGATGTCCCAACTGTCAGGCACAGTGCGAATATTTTCCATACTGCTAAGGGGGGAACCGATAGTATTCTGAGTAAAGCTGGAAAAATCAGGAAAATATCCGGATAAAACAACGGGCTTCCATAGCCGTATCCATTGAAGAATCTTTCATAGATACGGACAGGGAACACCCCTTCCAGTAATGCATCTTTTACCGCTTCAATCCGCAGCATGTGGTACATTAGATCCGGGAAATACCCGCACAAGCCTTTTTGCAGATATGGAAAGCCGGTGACCGCTGCGATTGTGATAATCATAAGGGCAACCTTCTGCTTATGAAACTGTTTTGTCTTTTGCGAGCATTTTCCCATCGTGTATCCGCCTTCCGCTCAATCCCTTACTTCAAAATGACGCTGCCCGCTCTAGAGCAACCGCACTAAATATATCATCTGTCCAGTTCCTTATCGGAGCCACTGTAAGCAATATCTTTCCCTACATCGGCGCTAAGATTGTCAACGGCCACAAACGCCCTGCCTTTCCACCACTCATTGAGAGCGGTGCGGTCAATTCTGCCCTTTTTTACGGCAATACCAACCGGAACATGAGCCGGTGCGTATATTTCACCAATGGCGGAAACAGAAGCAGAAGCATTGTCAAGCTCAATCTCCGCAACGGGTATATTTTTGTGCATCTGGATGTATTTTTGGTATAAACTGTCCGCCATTTCATCATCTCAAATCTTATTCTTATTATTTTACCAAACCGGATGTTCTAAAACAAGAGAATTGTATGAATTTAGAAAGCCGGTTTTTGAGTTTTTTATCCATTTTATAACATTTTTGTTATTACTTCCCATATAGATTGTAAAAGAATCCACATAGTCCGAATTGAAAGTGCCTATTATGTCTGTTATAATCGAAAAGTATGAAAAAGCCGAAAACGGCAAGGAGGAACTTATATGAAAGTCATTGAAGGTTATATGCCTTATCTAGGGTATCAGACTTATTACCGCATTGTTGGGGAATGCAAAGGTAATAAGAAACCGCTTGTTTTACTGCACGGCGGACCCGGATCCACACACAACTATTTTGAGGTGCTGGACAGGCTTGCGGAGGAGGGACGCGCCATCATCTCCTACGATCAGATTGGCTGCGGCAATTCTTATGTGGACGGCCATCCTGAGTTATGGTGTTCCGAGACATGGGACAACGAGCTGATTGAACTGAGAAAGCATCTCGGTTTGGACGAACTGCATCTGCTCGGACAATCCTGGGGAGGCATGCTTGCAATTGAATATCTCTGTGATTACAAACCTAAGGGGATAAAGTCGGTCATTCTCTCCAGCACGCTGCCTGCCGCAGAGCTGTGGGCTCACGAACAGCACCGTATGATCAGGTTTATGTCGCAGGAAGATCAGGATGCTATTGCAAAAGCGGAAGTAACCGGGGATTTTGATGATCCGGCTTATCTTGCCGCGAATGACAGATTTATGCTGCTTCACTGTGCGGGAGCTGTAACTGAAGATTCACCGGAATGCCTGCGCCGTCCGAAAAAATCCGGAACCGAGGCTTATGTGGCAGGCTGGGGACCGAATGAATACAACCCGACCGGCAGCCTGGGCGGATGGGAATACAGGGATAAGATCGTAGATATGAGGGAACCTGCACTGATAATCAGCGGTACAAATGACCTTTGCACACCGCTTGTAGCCAAAACCATGTATGATCTGATCCCGAATTCACGTTGGGAATTATTTGACGGATGCAGGCATATGTGCTTTGTGGAAGAAAATGAGAAGTACTGTACACTCCTGAATGAGTGGATGGATCAGTACGATTCATAGGGCGACTTCTCAGATGACAGGCGAAAGAATTTGTAACAGTTCAGACAATTCTGAACTGTTACAAGAATTTCACTTCTACTTTGCAATATAGATACCGCCCGCTCCAAGCGCGCTTTCGTGTATAAATATCCCTCCGTTCTTCTCCATCCGGAAACGTTTAACAAACCAGTCGCATTTGCATAGAAAAAGATAATAAATGTTCAGCCCGCATCCATGAAGCGACTCAAAATTTCCCTGCCCTTTGGATATAATCATATCAGCACCGTGAATCAGCCGGGAGGCCTCATCGCTGATATCAGAAAGGGAAGTTCCCGGGATATCAGTTCCATTTCCTATTACGGGCACGATATCTGTTAGTCCGGTCTCAATTGCATCCTCAACAGTTGCATCATTGATTACCGCCTCTCCTCTTACAATTGCTGTAATCCGAAGAGCCGGGTACTGCTTCTTCAAAAATTCGATCAGCAGCTTATCCAATACGATCTCACCGCAGTTATCGGTCAGATATACCAGGCTGCCGCCTTTCTCCAAATCCCTTTCAAAGCGTTTTAGCGTATCCTTATCTACCTCTTTTTTACCCGCCTCACGCACCAGCATATCCAGAACTGAGTCTTCAACTTCCCGCAGGGCGCCAAAGTCTATGTAATTTCCTGTTCTTGCAAATGAAAGGGCACAAGAAAGCGGATCCTGGGCGGCTTCGATTTCTTTCCTGATACACTCCTCCGCCAGCTGCATTTTCTTGTTAAAAGAATGCTTAATTGTGCTGTAATCCATACTTTCCCCAAAGTATTTTTCATATGCCTTCTGTACGCAAGCCGACAAAACGGGTGTCGTGTCCTCTTCCCTGCTGTTGCCAATTATGCGGAGGACTTCCTTCAGATATGCTGATTTTATCTGCTCATCCTCAAAATCCTTTATGTTTTCCGACTGTTTATCCACCATGCACTGGATACATGCTGCACTTATCCTCATTCTTTTCCACCTCCTTATAATTGAACCGGCAGCCTGTCTCCAAGCTGCCGATTATCCCTCTTTTACCGTTCACAGTCAAACCTGTAAACAATAACTATGGATTCTCACTATTCACATTATAGGTGTTTTTTCCCAATAGTGCAACCTTTCTGACTGCAAAGCAGATTACAATCGTGATCAGCATATCCGGCAGCGTATTGCCCACGGGCATATCTACATGCATCAGCCCTCTGTAAGCCAGAAATCCGATCACCCATATAACCAGATTCGGCACATTTGCTGCTTTGCTGCTCTCGTCCTTTTTCAACAGGAAGAAATCTGCTATCTGGATGGCGATCATTGGGGCAAAAACAGAACCGATCAGGTAGAGGAAATCTGTGATATCATCCATGGGGAATGCAATTGCCGCCACGGTTCCAACTACTGTCACCACGATTCCCACCTGCTTTGGGCTGATTCCTTTGATAATAGATTCACTGGATACACCCGCAGAGTATGCATCCAAAAACGTGGTTGTAACTGTAGAAAAAATAATGATCAGAAGCCCGGCAATGCCCAGCCCCGCCTTCACCATGATGGAGGCAATATTTCCTTCACCGGTAAAGATGGCGGCTCCCATACCGATGGTATACATCCAGCAGCTTACGATCCCATAGACAATGGCGCTGACCGCGGTTGCTTTCACCGGCTTTGCCGCCTCACGTGTATAGTCGCTGATCAGCGGCAGCCAGGACAGCGGCATGGCAACGGAAAGCTCTACCGCCGCTCCAAAGGTCATCCCCTCCGGACTGATCATTCCGGGGGCTCCGCCTCCAAAGAAAATCACCTTGCACAAAATCAGGGTCAGGATAAACAGGGCTGTCATTGCCACTGTATTAATCTTTCCAAGATTTGTTATCCCGATTGCGATCCAAAGAATAATCAGTGCTCCAATCACAAGGCACCATACCCAGGCGCCTGTCTTCACAACACCATTGGCGGCCAGAGCTCCGTCATATATCATGATGGATGTCCAGCCCACCAACTGGAGCACATTCAGGATCGAAAACAAAAGGCTTCCCTTCTGTCCAAAGCTCATCTTAACGGTTTCCATCGAACTCTTTCTGGTCTTAGCACCAATCAGGCCGGCCAGGAAAAGCATGGTACAGCCAATGACGTGGCCCAGTATAATGGCGAGCACTCCCTTAGAAAACCCCAGAGGGGCCAGGTAGGTCCCCGTCAGGATCTCAGCAATAGAAACCCCTGCGCCAAACCAGATCAATCCGTTTTCAAAAATAGATGTTCGTTTTGTTTTCATGTTTAGCCCACCTCCATTTCTGCTTCAGGTGCCTCCGCCGTAAAGCTGCCATCTATTGCAAAACCATGATTCATCGGCCCGCTGCCCTGCCCCAGATCCAGCATGGCCCCCAGGGCACCGGATATATAATCTTTTGCGCGTTCTACTGCCTGCTCCATCGGAAATCCTTTTGCCAGATTGGAGGCAATGGCGCTGGAAAGCGTGCATCCGGTGCCGTGTGTGTTCGGATTTTCAATCCGTTTACCATAAAACCAGTGAGCACGTCCTCTGCTGTGTAATAAATCATTCGCGTCGTTTAACTCGTGACCGCCTTTTAAGAGCACCGCACACTGATATCGGGTACTGATTGCTGCGGCAGCTTTTTCCATGTCCTCTTCTGACAAAATCTGCATGCCGGAAAGAACCTCTGCCTCTGGTATATTAGGCGTGATTACCTCTGCCAGAGGAATCAGTTTCTCTTTTAGTGTCTGCACAGCGTCTTCGCTGATCAGCCTGGAACCGCTCGTGGCTACCATAACCGGGTCCAGAACAACATGTTCTGCCCGATACTCAAGCAGCTTGCCGGCAATCGCCTCTATGAGCGGAGATGATGATACCATCCCGATTTTCACTGCATCCGGCCGGATATCTGTAAAAATACAGTCCATCTGCTCCTTTAAAAATTCTGGTGTTACTTCCATAATTCCTGTTACGCCGGTCGTATTCTGAGCGGTAAGAGCGGTAATTGCACTCATGGCGTACACGCCATTTGCTGTCATCGTCTTAATATCTGCCTGGATGCCGGCGCCTCCGCTGGAATCACTTCCAGCGATTGTTAATGCTGTTCTCATAATCTTTCGTTTCCTTTCTTTATGTCTGCATTAATTTTATAGAGCGGCAGAGAGTGGTGCCCCCGGTCTGCCGCTGGGTCTGTTGATTTTAATAACTTATGATCTGGCTGAATTCAGTTACTGTTCAGACCGTACCGTGCACTTTGCTGCGCAGGTACTGAATTCCTTAAATGTTTTCAAATAATAATCGGCTGTTTCTCTGATTTCCTTCTCCTGTCCAGCACTATATCTGTCGAAAACGGCAGCAGTTTGAAAGCCTGCTTTTCCTGCCGTTTTCAGGGCATGCAGAACATCTTCGAAAACCAGGATATCTGCAGGCGCTGCCTGCAGCCTGCGTGCCGCTTCCAGGAAAATATCCGGTTTTGTCTTATCTGTATGCATCTCCGAACAGGTCAGGATCTCCTGAAAATAGGACAGAATTCCATGTCTTGTGAACGCTGCTTCTACATTCACGCGGTCACTGGAAGTCACAACAATCATAGGAATCTTCTGCCTTTTCAGTTCTTCCAGGCATTCCGCCACGCCTTCTTTGAGAGGGGCTTCGCAGCTGTAGAACCCGTACAGCATTTTATTGATCCCTTCCATGGCCTGCCGGATATCCAGCTGCAGCCCATAGTGTTCAATCAGATATTGCGTTCCCTGCCTTGTACTCATCGTGTTCAGGATTCTGCTCAGTCCCGGCTCTGGTTTCACACCCATGGATTCCAGATATCTCTCGCTGAGATTCTCCCAGATTTCCATGGAGTCCAGAAGTGTTCCGTCTACATCAAATACTGCCCCCTGTATCTGCCTCATCTTTTCTGCTGCAGCCCGGATACAGCTGCGTCCTCAAAAGGCGCCTTTAGCATCTTTTCCGTTAATTCCTTCAGTTCCCGCGCCGCTTCTTTAATATCCTGCTGTGCAAAGAGTGCGCTGATGACCGCAATACCGCAAATACCGCTGCCGGCAAGCTCCATGACATTGCCCGCCCCAATGCCGCCGATTGCGATAACCGGAATATTCACTGCCCCACAGATTGCCTTGACCGTCTCCATATCCACTTCTATCGCGTCCGACTTCGAGCCGGTCGGAAAGACAGCCCCGACCCCCAGGTAATCGGCCCCGTGTTCCTGGGCCAGAAGGGCTTGCTCTACTGTCTGGGCGGATACGCCGATGATCTTATCTTCTCCCAGCCTCCTGCGCACATCTCCCGCTTCCATATCGCTCTGGCCTACATGCACACCATCCGCATCCACGGCCAGGGCAATCTCTACACTGTCATTGATGACAAAAGGAACCTGATACTTTTTACACAGAGCTTTGATCTCTCTGGCTTCCTCCAGAAATGCCGCCGTCTCCAGTTCCTTTTCCCTCAGCTGGATAAATGTAGCGCCGCCTTCCAGAGCATCCCGCACCTGCTGGTAAAGTGTGGACTCTCCCAGCCAGCTTCTGTCTGTTACTGCATACAAGAGCAGCTCTTCTTTAGCGCACTTCATAGTTTGCACCTCTTTCCAGTTTTTCACCCGTCATATTATAAATGGCATCTATAATACGGTTCCTGTAGGTTGCATTTCCATCCCCGTCCTGCATCCGTGCAAATCCGCTCTCCCCTGCAAGCCCCATAGCGCAGACTGCAGCCGCTGCCGCTTCCAGCTTATGATTCGGATTCGCCGTGATAAAGGCGGTCATCATACCGGACAGCTGGCATCCTGTTCCCGTAATCCTTCCCATCTCGGGACGCCCGTTGCGGATCACATAGCAGGTTTCTCCGTCGCTGACCAAATCAATGGCCCCGGTCACGGCTGCAATGCTGCCGCAGCTTTTTGAAAAGGCTTTTACGAAGGCTGCCGCCTGCTCCAGGTTCTCCTCCGTCACTGCATCCGCCACATCGGCATCCACGCCCTTTGTCGTACCGCTCCCCTGAGCCAGTGTCTTGATCTCCGAAATATTTCCCCGGATTACATCGAATTTTATCTTTGCCATCAGTTCCTTCGCCGTGCCGGTCCTAAGGCCGCTGGCCCCTGCGCCCACGGGATCCAGAAGCACGGTGTGCCCCAGCTCATTGGCCTTCTCCCCCGCCAGGAACATACTGCGGATGCTCCGCTGGTTCAGTGTCCCGATGTTGATATTGAGTCCGCCGCAGATTGAAGTGATATCCACCACATCCTCCGGCTCATCCGACATAATCGGGCTGCCGCCGCATGCAAGCAGGATGTTCGCCACATCATTTACTGTCACATAATTGGTAATATTATGCACCAGCGGCGACTTTTCTCTAACTTTGTCAAAACATTCTCTCATCATGGTACCTACCTCCTGTGTATCGTTATTTTGAATGTAAAAATGCGGATACACCAAAATAAGGCATATCCGCATAAAATGCAGTTCAATGTATCCCTACGTTGGCATTATCCAAATCAGGTTATGGGTCTAAGCAATACAGCTTACTCTCAGCCTGCTTCATGCAAGCTCCCCTTTCCAGGTTTTACAGTAATCATTATACTCTATTCTCAAATAATTTCAACTATAACTTTAATAAAATCGGGATTTAGTCGGCTAGCTTTAGCCTGGTCGACGGATGGGGACGCTTTATGACAGGGAGTCCGGGAAGGCGCTGGGGCTGTATATGCCGTTGCGATATGCACCCATGCTGCTAAGTGATTCTAGAACAGCCGATGCCGGATAGGCGGG
>NZ_CYZU01000008.1 GCF_001404335.1 Faecalicatena contorta | reverse complement strand
GATGAAGGGTATATTGAATGATTTCGTAATTGTCTTTAAAAATCTCTTGTAAGATGTTCATGAGATAATTATGAATCAGATAGAAGAAAAAAGCAAGCCCACCCCTCAAGATTGAGGGGCAGGGGAGCTGAAGTGTCGAAGACACTTATTTATTCCGTTTCAGCCATACAAAGGCCACGGTCTTGAAGGTGAAGCCCCATGCCTGGATCAGCCGCAGGGCTTCCGGCAGCATAGGGAACGTGGCCCACAAAAACATCAGGCAGTCCTTGGCGGCCAGGGTTTCCACCGGCAGAGCGCACAGCGCGTCGATTCCCATGGTGGGATAGTGGTTTTCCGCTGCTCCCTGTACCGTTTTCTGGTCATATCTCCACGGCGGGTCAGCGTAAATAATGTGATAGGTTTTCTTCTGTGATTTCTCGATAAGCCTGTTTCCTCCTGTGCAAATAGTGTCGCGTCAATGGGCTGTGAATACGGCTTTGGACAAGCTGCCGGTTTTGAACAAGCCATAGCATAGCAGCACCGTATAGCCCATACAGCCCCAGATCGCGCCGGAAATATCCTCCATCGTGCCGATGTCCTGAATCAGCACCGCGTAAATCCCCACCACCACCATGATTAAAAAGGCTTGGAAGCCCAGTGCCAGCAGGGATTTTAAGTAGTTCTGGCCCATGCCGCGCCACTCCGAGTTTCCCAGCGTAGCAAGGGGAATCGGCCCCAGCGCAGTCACAGCGTATATTTCAATCATTCTCCCGTAGGTGACAAGGAAAATGCAGATGGATAACGCGTGCATCGTCAGCCCAACAACCAGGGTCTGAAACCACAGGCCCAACAGAGGGCCGATGTCCATGGCTTCCAGCCGGGTTTCCAGATCCGGAATCAGGGTATCAAAGTCAATGCTGGTTTCCCCGATGATGACCCCGGCGCTTTGGTTCACGACGGCCTGGGTGGCGTCAAAGACGCCCATGACGATATTCCATGTGTTCGTCACAATGAGGATGGCAAATGCGCTCTTAAACATCCAGCGGAAGAACAGGGACGTATCAAAGTCGTGCATGTTGTTCTTTTCCACAATCATTTCAATCAGCTCATAGCACATCACCAGGGCGAGAATCGCCGCCGCAATGGGGACAATGACCGTTTCGGACAGGGTTTGCAGCATGGAAAAAATGCCGCCGTTCCAGTCCTGCGGAGTGCTGCCCACATCCGATGCGATTTCCCCGACCTTGGTATTCACGGTACTGAAAAGGCCGGACAGGTTTCCCTTGATCCCGTCAATCAGGATGCCTTTGATCCATTCCCCGATTAAATCATCAATCATGTGTGTATCCCTCCTTTCCCGCGCCCTCCCAGCAGCAGGAGGGCGCGGCGTATTGCTTGCAGATGGACCAAACGATTATCCCAGCAGCCCGGACAGCAGCGGAACAAGGGTCATGCCAATGAGGGCCACGCCTCCGCCCGCGACAAGCTGCTTGATCCCCTGGCTCTTTACTGATGTGCGATAAAGAAGTAATAGAAGTGTAAAAAATTTTGCCGTTCCTATCCGGCACTTAGCTCTTGTGTCGGATAGGTCGGGCGGTTATTCGGGCAAGTCCACCTTGCCAACAAAAGAATAATAAATCTCAATGTCCTGTCTGCGGGTCTTGTTCTCGTCATAGCTGCACTCATGCACAACGATTTTCTCTACAAACTCCCGCAGCAGAGTGGGGGTAAGTTCTTCAAAGCTGGTATGCCGCCGGACAACATTCATAAACTTTTCTGCGTTCACGGTGGCTTCCTGTGCTTTGGAAAGCTCCGCTTGGATAGCAACGGCTCTTTCTTTCAGCTCCCGTTGTTCTGCTTCATAGTCTGCCGACAGCTCTGTGAAACGCTCGTCTGATATGCGCCCGGTCACACTGTCCTCATACAGCCGCTTGAAGATAGCGGATAACTCGGCTATGCGTTTCTCGGCGGCTTCCAGCTCCTTTTTCTTGGCGGCGTTCCTGCGCTTGCCCCCGTCCTCGTTCTGCTCAATCAAGAGCTTCATAAACCGGGCTTCATGCTTTGCCGCATAGCTGGTCACTTTCCGCAGATTGGAGAGTACGCCAGCGGTCAAGAGGTCGGTGCGGATAAAGTGCGCCGTACAGTCATGGGTGCGTTTCTTGTAGTTGCCGCAGATATAACAGTCCTGCTTGCGCTTGTCCGTCTGGTATCGCTGCTGATACATGACGCTGCCGCAATCTGCACAGAACAGTATACCGGAGAACAAGCCCACTTCATCATAGCGGTTGGGGCGTTTACGCTGCTTGCGTAGCTCCTGCACCCGTTCCCATGTCTGAGTGTCTATGATAGGCTCGTGGTGGTTTTCAAAGATTGCCTGCTTATCCTCGTCATTGTAAATGATTTTGCTGCACTTGTAGGATTGCGTGGTAGTCTTGAAGTTTACCAGACAGCCCGTGTATTCCCGGTTTTCAAGGATATGCACAACAGTATTGGTCGCCCACTTGCACTCATAGCCGGGGTGGTAACGGTGGGTGTGTCCCGTCCTGCGGTATTCAAGCGTTCCCGGCGTGGGGATTTGCTGCTCTGTGAGCATACGGGCTATCTTGGTCGGACCATTCCCGGCAAGACAGAGGTTGTATATTTGCTTGACTACGGGTGCAGCTTCCTCGTCAATAATGAAATTTTCGTCCTCGTCCATGAGGTAGCCATACACAGGCTTGCTTGTGATGGGCTTGCCACTCATGCCTTTTGAGCGTTTTACCGCCCGTATTTTCTTGCTCGTATCTCTCACCAGCCATTCGTTAAAGATATTCCGCAGCGGGGCAAAGTCATTGTCGCCCTGTGCGCTGTCCACTCCGTCATTGATAGCGATGAAGCGGACGCCTTTCTGTGGGAAAATCATTTCCGTGTACATTCCCACTTGCAGGTAGTTTCGCCCTAACCTCGACATATCCTTTACGATAACTGTCCCGACTTTTCCGGCTTCAATGTCCGCAAGCATGGCTTGAAAACCGGGTCTTTGAAATAATGAGGTGTGATAGCGATAGCGGCAAAAAGCTAATAAAATCAATGGTTTTGCGGACAGCGGATAGACAGGGAATGTGTTAAAAACTGAATACGCACACAAACGGCGTTACCTTAACCCCTTTGGGGGAGAAAGTAACGCCGTTTTTTTATGCCCGCAGGAAAGGAGGTGCAGCCGGAATGTATTTCACAAAGGGCAAGCAGCGGGCGTTTGAATTGCTCATGCAGCAGAAGCCGGGATTTGACCGCTATCAATCCGGTTGTGCCGGAGATGATGAAGATTGCGGCACTTGCCGTTTCTACCGCCCCGGGTGGAAATATGAGTTTTGCGTTTTCAAAGAGTGTCCCTATTGCCCCGGCAAAAGGACGCGGAAAACGCACGCCAGCATGGACAAATAGACGGGCAAAAGCCCTTGTGCCATGCGGCTTTGCAGACGCGAAAACGGCAAAGGGCATATTGCAATACCAAAACAGCCGAAAACGGCTTTCTAATTGTCCACGCATACCAAGAGAGGAAGTGAGGAAATATGGCAGTTTTCAGAGTGGAGCGAAATACGGGATATACCGTTATGAGCAACCACCACTTGCGAAACAAGGAATTGTCCTTAAAGGCAAAGGGCTTGTTGTCGCAAATGCTTTCGCTGCCCGAAGATTGGGATTATACCCTTGCGGGCTTATCCCATATCAACCGGGAGAAGATCGACGCAATCCGCGAAGCGGTAAAGGAACTCGAAAAAGCCGGATATATCGTGCGCAGCCGGGAGCGCGACGAAAAGGGACGCTTGCGGGGCGCAGATTACGTCATATACGAGCAGCCGCAGCCGCGAGAGCCGGAAGCAGCTACCAGCGGCGGACAGCCGCCTATATTGGATTTACCTACATTGGAAAATCCAACATTGGATAATCCAACGTTGGAAAAACCTACGCAGGAAAAACCTACGTTGGAAAATCCAACGCAATTAAATAAAGATATATTAAGTAAAGAACAATCAATTACTGATTTATCAAGTACCGATTCCATTCCTTTCCATTCCCTAAACCCCTTGCCCTTTGCGCATGGCGAAGCGGCTACGCCGCCGGAAAGGAAAAGAACGGAAGCGAAAAGCAATAGCGCAGTAGAGATTTACAGGGAGATTATCAAGGACAATATCGAATACGACCATCTCATTCAAAACTGCAAAATTGACAAAGACCGTTTGGACGAGATTGTTGACCTTATGCTGGAAACCGTCTGCACAGCCCGAAAGACAATCCGTATTGCCGGGGACGACTACCCCGCCGAATTGGTGAAATCCAAGTTTTTGAAGCTGAACAGCAGCCATATTGAGTTTGTTTTGGATTGCATGAGGGAGAACACAACCAAAGTGCGCAACATCAAGCAGTATCTAAAAGCGGTGCTGTTCAACGCGCCGAGTACCATTGACAGCTACTATACCGCCCTTGTCAATCACGACTTATACGGCGGCGAATGAGCATAGCCGCACTTTACCGGGAAAGGAGTTGATACCTTGCAGGAGGAAGTAACCCAAAAAACGATTGCCCTATACGTCAAAGTGGGAAAAGGCGCGGCGCGGCTTACCGAACAGGCGTTACAGAAAGCAATCCAAAAGTTTTTGGAGCAGAAAAGCAAACCCGCGCATGGGAAACAGACCATGCGGCAGCTTATGAAGCAGAACGCGGGTGTTTCCAACATCGAGATCACCGACAGCAATATTAAAGCCTTTGAGAGTACGGCGAAGAAATACAACATAGATTTTTCGCTAAAAAAGGTTAAGGGCGAGCAGACCCGTTACCTTGTGTTTTTCAAAGGCCGGGACGCGGACGTTATGACCGCAGCGTTTCAAGAGTTTTCCGCAAAGAAGCTGAACCGGGAGAAAAAGCCCTCTATCCGCAAAGCCCTTGCCGCTGCAAAGGACAAGGCGAAGCAGCTTAACGCCGCCCGCGACAAGGTAAAGAAAATGGACAGGGGGCGCGAGATATGAAGCAGATCAACTACAAAAAGCTGATACTTCCGAATATCCCCTATGTGTTCTTTGTCTATCTCTTTGATAAAGTCGGACAGGCGGTGCGGCTTGCCCCCGGCGCGGATATTTCTGCAAAGATACTGAATATCACACAAGGATTTTCCGCAGCCTTTGAAAACGCCTTGCCGAGCGTTTACCCGTTGGATTTGCTTGTCGGCATTGTCGGTGCGGTGATTATCCGCTTGATAGTCTATGTCAAAGGGAAAAACGCGAAGAAATACCGCAAGGGCGCGGAGTACGGCTCTGCCCGATGGGGAAACGCCGAAGATATAAAGCCCTACATAGACCCGGATTTCCAAAACAACATCATTTTGACGCAGACGGAACGGCTTACCATGAACAGCCGCCCGAAGCAGCCGAAGTACGCGAGAAATAAGAACGTCGTCGTGATCGGCGGCAGCGGCAGCGGAAAAACAAGATTTTTTGTCAAACCTAATCTAATGCAGCTTCATTCCTCTTACGTCTTAACCGACCCGAAAGGTACGGTTTTGATTGAGTGCGGGAAGCTGCTGCAACGGGCGGGCTACCGCATTAAGGTACTGAATACGATTAACTTCAAAAAATCTATGCACTACAACCCCTTTGTGTATATCCGCAGCGAGAAAGATATTTTGAAGCTGGTAAATACGTTGATAGCGAATACCAAAGGTGAGGGAGAAAAAAGCGCGGAGGATTTTTGGGTAAAGGCAGAACGGCTTTTGTATTGCGCGTTGGTGGGCTACATCTGGTACGAAGCCCCCGCCGAGGAAATGAACTTTATTACCCTGTTGGAACTTATCAACGCCAGCGAAGCCCGCGAGGACGACGAGGAATATCAAAGCCCCGTCGATTTGCTGTTTGCCGACTTGGAAGAACGCGACCCCGACCATTTCGCGGTGAAGCAGTACCGAAAATATAAATTGGCGGCGGGAGATGTATGCTCTAAGTGACTTCTTAATCATAGTTTTTGTCATGGTTAGTGAAGCAGTCACTTAGAGCATTTTCATTTCAGGAGGTACAGCCATGAGAAACGAGAAAATCACCCCTCTGTATGAGCGTTTGAGCCGCGATGATGAGTTACAGGGCGAGAGTAACTCCATATCGAACCAGAAAAAGATGTTAGAGGACTTTGCCCGCCGGAATGGTCTGCCGAACCCCACCCACTTCACCGATGACGGCGTATCGGGAACCCGTTTTGACCGTCCTGGTTTTCTGGCGATGATGGAGGAAGTCGAGGCCGGACGGGTGGAGGCCATTGTTATCAAAGATATGAGCCGCCTGGGGCGCGACTATCTGAAAGTCGGCCAGGTCATGGAGATTTTGCGGCAGCGCGGTGTCCGGCTGATCGCCATCAATGACGGTGTGGACAGTCTGAAGGGCGATGATGATTTTACCCCTTTCCGCAACATTATGAACGAGTTTTATGCCCGCGACACCAGCCGGAAAATCCGCTCCGTGTTCAAAGCCAAAGGCATGAGCGGCAAGCATCTGACCGGCTTTGTGGCCTACGGCTACTTGTGGGACGAGAAACGGGAAAATTGGATTGTCGATGAAGAAGCCGCTGATGTTGTCCGCCGAATTTTTGCGCTGGCATTAGAAGGCTACGGGCCTTATCAGATTGCACAGCAACTCTCAGCTGATAAAATCGAACTTCCATCGGTACACCTTGCCCGTCATGGGGAAGGCGTGAATAAAACCAAGACTGTAAAAGACCCCTGCGGCTGGGGATCGTCCACAGTTGTCCAGATACTAAAGCGCCGGGAATACCTGGGCCACACCATCAATTTCAAGACCCGCAAGCACTTCAAGGACAAGAAAAGCCACTATGTTGACGAAAGCGAGTGGACGATTTTCGAGAACACCCATGAGGCCATTATCGACCAGGAAACCTTTGACAATGTGCAGCGTATCCGGGGAAACGCCAGACGCTACCCAGACGGCTTTGGGGAGGCCCATCCTCTGACCGGCCTGATGTACTGCGCCGATTGCGGCGGCAAGATGTATGTTCACCGCACATACAACGGCAAGCGCGTCCCGCAGTACACTTGCGGCCAGTATAGTAAGTACCCTATCGGCTCCCTCTGCCCTACACAGCACCGTATCAAGGCCAAAGCTGTTCTGACCCTGATTGCCGATATGCTCCGGGCCATCGCGGAGTATTCCAAGAATGACCGGGCTGAGTTTATCCGCACCGTCCAGGAAACGCAGGCCGCCCAACAGACCGCCGACATATCCAAGAAGCGGAAACGGCTGGCCGCCGCCCAAAAGCGGGCCGGGGAACTGGAAAAGCTGATTTGCAAAATCTACGAGGACAACGCCCTGGGCAAACTGCCGGACGCCCGGTATGAGGCCCTGGACGCACAATACGCCAAAGAGCAAGACGCCCTTAATGCGGAAATCACGGAACTGGAAAAGGCCGTTACCGGCTATGAGCAGAGCCGGAAATCTGCGGAGAAGTTTATTGCCCTGATTGACAAGTATGAAAATTTCGACACGCTGACAAATACCATGCTCAACGAGTTTGTAGAGAAAATCCTTGTCCATGAACGCGCCCGCAAAGGCAGCCAGGACACCACGCAGGAGGTTGAAATCTACTTCAACTTTGTGGGCCGGTATATCCCACCCGCCTTGCAGCCGGTTCCCCTGACCCCGGAGGAACAGGAAGAACTGCGGAAGAAAGAGGAACGCAAGGACAGGTTGCACCAGAACTACTTACGCCGCAAGGCAAACGGCAAGCAGAAGGAATGGGAAGAACGCTACAACGCCAAGCGCAAGGCAAAAATGGAGGCGGCAAAGGCCGCAATCCGGGCCGAGGACATGGAGAAGGGCATTTTTACCACCGTCAGCCAGTTACTTAAGCAGGAGCCGCGCAAGGCCACCGTATCGGCCAGTGCCGCAGTTTAACCATCACAGTGCAAAGGAGAATGAACATGAGCAAATTGACTTACACCCGCTGCGGAGATTACTACATCCCCGACCTGAAACTTTCCGAGCAGCCGGAGGCCCCCATCGGCAAGTATGGCCGTATGCGGCAACGCTACCTGAAGGAACACCGGCCCGGCCTTTACAGCAGCTTGATTTTGAGCGAAAAGCTGTACCCGCACCTGTTGGAGATTGACTGGGCGGCGCATGAACGGATGGACGCCATGCTGCCCCGCATGATGGAGGCGGCGGGCGTCACCGAGGAACTGAAATCCCGTGACCCCATGCGCTGGGTGGGGCTGATGAACACGCTGAAAGCGCAGGCGGAGGAAGTTATTTTTAGCGAACTAATTTGGACATAGATGAAACAGCAGAAGTTTTTTACTTATTATCTGTACTTCTTGAGGCAACGATTGACAAATTGAACCCCTCATAGTATTATTAGAATCGAGAGTTGTACCTCTCAAAAGGAGATAAAGGCATGACTATGAATTTTCATTTGACCGATCAGCGTAAAAAGAAAATCAACTCTGTACAATCCATACCGATGAAACATTGTGCAGAGTATAGCGTATAAACGACGCATTTAGATTTCATCGGGAAGCCATCAAAGGGGATTTTATACCCATTTTTAGAAAGCGGCTTCCCATGCAGTTATAATGTGTATGAGGCTATGGACAATGTTTTGTCCATGGCCTTTTGTTTTTGAGCTACTATGCCAGAGGCAGAAGGCAGATACACTTATGTATCTTTGCTTTCTGCCTTTTTCTTTTGCCCAGAATATACAGGAAAGGTTGATAAACATGAGCTTATTAGAAATTGACGGACTGACACACTCTTTTGGAGAGAATGTGCTATACAAAAATGCAGGCTTTACACTCAACAAGGGGGAACATATTGGTATTGTCGGACAGAACGGAACCGGCAAAAGCACTTTAATCAAAATCTGTACGGAGCAGATCATTCCAGACAGCGGGCGTATCGTCTGGCAACCAAATACTACGGTTGGTTATTTAGACCAATATGCGGAAATTGACCATTCCCTAACGATGAAGGAATTTCTTAAATCTGCTTTCTCAAAGCTATTTGATATGGAAACACAGGCAATGGAGCTCTATGAAAAAGCTGCTGACGGCGATATGAAAAGCCTTGAACTGGCCGCCTATTATCAGGAGCAGCTTGAAGCCCACGATTTTTACTCGATAGATACAGCCATTGAGCGTGTCGCCAATGGGTTAGGACTTCTGGCTATTGGCCTTGACCGTTCGATTGCAGAAATGAGTGGCGGACAACGAGCCAAAGTAATTTTAGCGAAGTTGCTGCTGGAAAAACCGGATGTTTTGTTGCTGGACGAGCCGACCAATTTCCTTGATAAAGACCATGTGACATGGCTGGCAGAATATTTATCTGCTTTGGAAAATGCTTTTTTAGTAGTTTCTCATGATTATGGCTTTCTGGATAAGATAGCGAACCGCATTTGTGATATTGATAACGATACTATCACAAAATACTATGGCACATATTCCGAATTTTTGCGAAAGAAAACTTTGCTGCGGGAAGATTATGTAAGACAATATGCGGCCCAGCAAAAGGAAATTAAAAAGACGGAGGAATTTATACGGAAGAACATAGCGGGAAGAAAAGCAAAAATGGCGAGGGGACGACAAAAGCAGCTTGACCGGATGGAAAAGATGGAAGCCTTAGACCAAAAGGAAATTATTCCATACTTCCATTTTCCCGTACTTCCATTAACCAATACAGAACACTTGTTGGTGAAACATCTGGCAGTTGGCTACCATTACCCCGTTTTATCAAACATTGAATTTAGCATTAAGGGAGGACAAAAAGTTGTTATTACTGGATTTAATGGGATTGGAAAATCGACACTGTTAAAAACCCTGATTGGGGAAATTCCATCTATGCAGGGCCATTTCAAATTTTCCGATCAGGTTACTATCGGATATTTTGAACAGGATTTAGAGTGGCAAGAACCTGAATTGACGCCCATTCAAATTGTTGCCAATGCTTATCCCAATATGGTGACAAAAGATGTCCGCAAACATTTAGCACGATGTGGGATTTCCAGTAAACACGCTATGCAGGCCATAGGAACATTAAGCGGTGGAGAGCAGGCAAAGGTAAAAATGTGTCTGCTTACTCTGACTCCCTGCAATTTCTTAATTATGGATGAACCTACAAACCATTTAGATGTACAGGCAAAAGAGGCTTTGAAAACAGCCCTTTCAACTTTTGCGGGAACGGTATTGCTCGTATCGCACGAGGAGGCCTTTTACCGGGATTGGACTCAGCGGATTATCAATATCGAGAAAAAATAAACAATAGAATAAATATAACTTACAAACGCTCCTGCCCCGTAAACGGGGAAAGAAAAAAACCGTAACCGGGCAGGCTGCTTTTGTGCGCTCAATTTACATTTTTATCCGGCGGCGGTTTTAAAAGACATTCAAGGCCGCCGGTTTCTATTCTCTCATAGGAATGACGTTCTAATACTAACAAGAACGGCGGCTTTAGGAGGGAGCCGCCATGAAGCACACTGACCGCCAACAAATTCAGACGATATTTGCACTATCGTCAAAAAAATCCCGGCCACCGAACAGGCCCCGTCTGGCAGCCAGTGCGAAAATTGTCACAATGTAACTGAATACCGTATTTTTTGCGCTCGAATAGCTTTCTGCTGTCCGGGCGCTTTTTCATACCTGTGGGGCCGGAACATCGGGCCAACATGGCCCGAACCCTGTCCCCGGTGTCGTTCCCCGCCGCCCCGTTCAGATTTTCCCGCAAAAATCTGAACGGAGGAAAGGCCGATGGAAGTCACCATCAATTATAACGGACAAGCTGTGGCCGTGGAGGTCACGCTGGAAGTCTATGAATTTCTTGACCGGGCCGACCACAAAGCCGAGAACCTGTCCCATGAGCAGCGGCGACATTGGGATGGCCGGGAGTTTGACGAATACATAGTTGCCACCGAGGGCGTGGGTATCTACGGCGAAACGCCGGAGGAATACCTTTGCCGCATGGAAACACTGGACGAGCTGATGGCCGTCCTGGACACCTGCACCGAGGCCCAGCGCCGCCGGTTCCTGCTCTATGCCCTGGACGGGCTGACCCTTGCGGAGATCGGGACGGTGTGCGGCTGCTCCAAAGTGGCCGTGTATCAGAGTGTGGAGGCAGTCAGAAAAAAATTTATAAATTTCTTTGAAAACAGGCTTAACGAATGACCCCTTTTCGGGCTACCAAGTGAAAGGGATTGTTTCCCTTATCCCAGCGGGAGGCGGACAGCGGACAAGCTGCCCGCCTCTCCCATTTTCAGGAGGTAAGCCTATGAAAACAATCAATCTGCGGTGGATTTATCCTCACTACCGGCACGATGAATTTGTGGAGGTCAGCGATGAGGTTTGGGAGGTCATGCGGCAGGCCCAGCGCGAGATGAACAACTATGAGCGCCGGAAGGTCTACCACCGCGCCTACTACTCTCTGGACGCATATAGCTGGACGGAGAACTATGCGCTGGAACACGGCAGATCGCCGGAGGAAATCCTTTTGGAGCGCGAGGAACGGGCCGCCCATCTGCGGCTGCTGGCTGCCTTGCCGGAGGCCCTGGCCCATGCCACCCCCACACAGGCCCGCCGCGTCAGGGCCTACTACATCGCCGGTATCAGCCAGCCGGAAATCTCCCGGAGGGAGGGCGTAGACAGCAGCAAGGTCAGCGTTGCCATCCGGCGGGGCTTGCGGAATATGCGCCGCTGCTATGACGGCCTTTTTCCGGCAGAGTGAGGGCGGGCCTATGCAGACCATCAACCTCAAACAGTATTATCCGTTCTGCACCGAGGACACCTTTGTGGAGGTGTCGGATGAAATTGTCGAGGCGTTCCTGCTGGACAAGCGGGCCGAGGCCGCCAGGGAGCGCAAGATGTACCGCTACAAGGCGTTTTACTCCCTTGACTGCAATGATGGGATTGAGAACGCCGCCATCGGCTGGGCGCAGCCTTCGCCGGAGGATTGCCTGATGGAAAAGGAGGCGCAGGCCGAATATGCCGAACTGCTCCGGCGGCTCTATGAGGCCATTTCCTCTCTGACCCCAACGCAGGCCCGCCGCGTTCATGCCCGGTATATGCTGGGGATGAAAGTGAAGGACATTGCCGCGATGGAGGGTATCACCCCATCCCAGGCTGGAAAGTCCATCCATGCGGCGCTCCGGCGGCTGCGCCGGTACTTCATACGCCGGAAATGGACAAGCGGCCTATGAAAACCATCAACCTGAAAAAATACTACTATCCGATTTGCAAGAAAGACACTTTTGTGGAAGTGCCGGACGAGGTTGCAGACGCCATTGTGGAGGAAAGCCGCGCAGAGAACGCCAATGACGCCAAGCAGCACTACCATTGTTATTCTCTGGACGCATCCCCCGGCATAGAACACCATTTTCCGGAACAGGTCATCTCCCCGGAAGATATTCTGATGGAGAAGGAAACGGAACGGGAACAGGAGGCCGCCTATGCCCTGATGATGGAACGGCTCCGGGAGGCCCTTGCCACCCTGACGCCACGGCAGGCAAGCTGCCTGCACGCCCGGTTTTGGGAGGGCAAGCAGTTTAAGGAGATTGCCGAGGCCGAAGGCTTCACGACATCAGCAGCCATTGTCACGGTTCGCAACGCTATTATCAAGTTACAGAAATATTATATCAAGCGCGGCTGGATGAAGCCGCCAAAGGAGAAAGCGATATGCACAAAGACAGCACCACCCAAGCGAAACAGAAAAAAGACGAGCGCGAAGAAGTCCTGAAGGAAATCCGGCAGCTTGAGAACCGCCAGAAGATTTTGGAGAACAAGCAGCGCAATGAGGAACGCAAGGCCCGCACCCGCCGCCTGATTGAGCGCGGGGCCATTTTGGAGGGCATTTTCCCTCTGGCCCCCGCCCTTCCCGGCGTAGAGGTCAAGGCGTTCCTGATTGCCCTGTCCCATCTTCCAGGGGCGGCGGAACTGGCCGCGAAACTGCCGAAATCCGGGGACAAGCCATAAGTCCCTTGTTTACAAGGGCGCACTTATACACCGTTGCCGGTGTCGTGCGCCCTGCCGGGGGCTGTTGCGTACTTCGTCCGCGATGGGGAGCTACACTCCCCAAACCCCTTGTGCGCCCCGCGCAGCCAAACACCCGCTTCGCGTCTGTTCGGCTCCACGGAGCCTGAAATATCCCCGCCGAAAGGAGGTGCCACCCATAGATTTTTGTCATATTCCCGTCAGTATCATCAAGCGCAGCGAGGGCCGTTCCGCTGTTGCCGCAGCCGCCTACCGCAGCGGAACCAAACTGACGAATGAATGGGACGGCCTGACCCATGATTACACCCGGAAGGGCGGTGTTGTCCATGCGGAAATCATGCTGCCCGCCCACGCCCCGCCAGAGTTTGCAGACCGCTCCACCCTCTGGAACAGTGTCGAGCAGATCGAGAAAGCCAGGGACAGCCAGCTTGCCCGTGAGATTGAGGCGGCTTTGCCCCGCGAACTGTCCAGGGAACAGCAGCTTGCCCTTGTCCGGGCTTATGTGAAGGACAACTTTGTGGACAAGGGGATGTGCGCCGATTTTGCCATCCATGACAAGGGAACCGGCAACCCCCATGTTCATATCATGCTGACCGTCCGGCCCCTGAAAGAAAATGGCGCATGGGGCGCGAAGTGCCGCAAGGCATACGACCTGGACGAGAACGGCCAGCGTATCCCGGATGGGAAAGGCGGCTGGAAGAACCACCGGGAGGACACCACCGACTGGAACGACAAAGGGAATGTGGAGATTTGGCGGGCGGCATGGGCGGCTTATACCAACCGGGCATTGGAGGCCGCCGGTCAGCCCGCCCTGGTAGACCACCGCAGCTACAAGCGCCGGGGCATTGATAAAATCCCCTCTGTCCACCTGGGGCCAGCGGCCAGCCAGATGGAGAAGCGCGGCATCCGCACCGACAAGGGAGAAGTCAACCGGCAGATCGCCGCCGACAACAAGCTGCTCAAGGAAATCAAGGCCCGCATTACCCGCCTCTACAACTGGTCTAAGGCCGAGGCGGAGAAGCCGGAGGGCCAGCAGCCCAGCATGATTGACTTGTGGGAGGCCCAGCAGCAGCTCAAGCGGCCCGACACCCGCACCGGCAAAATCCGGGCTTTGCAGGAGAGCGCCGCCCTGTTCAGCTTTTTGCAGGCAAACGGAATCAAGACCATGCAGCAGCTCCATAAAAAAATTACCAATATGAACACCCGCTACTATGACCTGCGGGGAGAGATCGTCAAAGCCGAGCGCCGGATTGCCACACTCACCGAGCGCGGAGAGATGTGGGCGCAGTACAACAAGTACAAGCCCATCCGCAAGCAGTTTGCCAAGGTCAAGCCGGAGAAACGGGAACTGTTCGAGCAGCGCCACAGCCGGGAACTGATCCTCTATGACGCGGCTGCCCGGTATCTGAAGGAACTGAAAGACAGCGGCGAGGAAATCACCCCCAAGGCATGGCAGCGCGAGATTGACCTGCTGACTGCCCAGAAGCAGGTGGACACCATCGACATGAAGGCCATGCGGGAGGAACTGAAAGCCGTTGAACGGCTCCGCAAGGCCGCCGACCAACTGGCCCGCCAGGAACAGGACAAGTCCCATGACCGGGGGCCGGAACGGTAAAGGGTACGGCGTTTTGGCGACCCCTTTCGAGGGCGTCGCGTTTCACGACACCCCTTTGCACAGAACTGTCAACATTCACTCATGGAAGGAGATTGCCCTATGAAGCAGATTATTTTACCCGTCACTGTCCACCTGAATATCCGCCTGCCCCTTGCCCTCTTGCAGCCGGAACCGGCAGACGCGCCCACCGGCCCGGAACCGGAGGCCCATGCCTGCCAGGGCTGCGGCAACTGCGGCGGGTGTGGGAAGTGCCAGCATGAAGAAAAGCAAGCCTGAACCCGTCCCCGTCATGGACTACCGCCAATACCGCAGAGCGCGGCGGCTGGTACATGAGTGCTGCAACTATGACGGCGGCAACTGTATCGCGCTGGATGATGGGGAGGAATGTGTCTGCGTCCAGTCCATTTCCTACTCCCTGTTGTGCCGGTGGTTCCGGGCGGCGGTGCTGCCGCTGGACAAGGAACTGGAAACGGCCCTGTTCCACCGCCTGGACGCCAAACGGTGCGCCGTCTGCGGGGCGCTGTTCACCCCCGGCTCCAACCGGGCCAAATACTGCCCGGAATGTGCCGGACGCATGAAGCGTATCAAGGCCGCCCAGCGCAAGCGGAAACAGAGGGCTAAATGTCACGCTTTAGGGGCCGAAAACCCCTTGTAAATCAAGGACTTTTTCGAGGGTGTCGCTGGGGGCCTGATAGATTTATCCTCTGACACCCAAAACGGCCCTCTAAATGCGTACAGAAGCCCAAAACGAACCCCAAGGAGGAACCCATGTCAGACAATCGAAAATATTACTATCTCAAGCTGAAAGAAAACTTTTACAACAGCGAAACGATGGTTATATTGGAGAGTATGCAGGATGGCCTGCTGTACTCCAATCTGCTGCTGAAAATGTACCTCATGTCGCTCAAAAGCGGCGGTATCCTCATGCTCAATGACCATTTGCCCCACACGCCCCAGACCATTGCCACCTTTACCCGCCATCAGGTGGGGACGGTGGAGAGGGCCTTGAAGGTGTTCCTTGAATTTGGCCTTGTGGAAATTTTGACCGATGGGGCCTACTACATGGCCGACATCCAACTGCTGATCGGCCAGTCTTCTACCGAGGGGGAACGGAAAAAGAAAGAGCGTATGCGATTGAAGCGTCAAAAACTGCTCCCATCCGGCGGGGCGGACATTTGTCCACCATATAGCCGGGGGGACATTTGTCCACCAGAGATTAGAGATAAGAGATTAGATATTAGAGATAAGAGTATAGAGAATAGAGAGAGTGAGAGCGCCCGCGCTTATGGCCGTTACCAGAATGTTTTTCTGACGGACGAGGAACTGGCAGACTTGCAGGCCAGCTTTCCCACGGTATGGGGCCAGTACATCGAAAAGCTGTCCGAGTACATGGCTTCTACCGGCAAGCGGTATCAGAGCCATGCCGCCACCATCCGGCGCTGGGCCAGCGAGGACGCCAGGAAAGCGGCCCCGCCCTCTCGCAACCGGGATTACAGCGTAAAGGAGGATGAAACCGTATGATTGAGATTACCGCAGAAATCCGGGCGCTGATCGACAAGGCAGCCGCCGGTGTGGAACTGGCCGGGGACGAGTACATAGACCCGGCAGACGGCCTCATTCACTGTAAGAAGTGCGGCGGCCAGAGACAGACCGTTGTGCCATGCTTTGGGAAACCCGGCTATTTCATGCCCCGCTGTATCTGCCAGTGCCAGCGGGAGGCCGAGGAACAGCGCAAGGCCGCCGAGGAACGGCAGCGCCGCATGGAGCGTATCAAACGCCGGAAGGCCCAGGGCTTGCAAGACCGCTATCTGTACGACTACACCTTTGCCAACGACAACGGCCAAAATCCCCTGATGGACAAGGCCCGCGCCTATGTGGAGAACTGGAAGGAGGCTTATAAGAACAACACCGGCCTGCTGCTGTTTGGGGATGTGGGAACCGGCAAGTCCTTTTTCGCCGGTTGTATCGCTAACGCCCTGCTTGACCGGGATGTGCCGGTGCTGATGACGAACTTTCCCACCATTCTGAACCGCCTGACAGGGATGTTCTCCGAGGACAGGGCCGACTTTATCGCCAGCTTTGACGAGTACGACCTGCTCATCATTGACGATTTGGGTGTGGAGCGCAGTACCGAGTATGCGATGGAGCAGATGTTTTTCGTCATTGACAGCCGCTACCGCAGCCGCAGGCCCATGATAATCACCACCAACCTGAAGCTGGCTGAACTCAAGAACCCGCCCGACCTGGCCCACGCCCGCATCTATGACCGTATCCTGGAACGGTGCGCCCCGATCCTCTTTGCCGGGAAGAACTTCCGGGAGGAAAACGCCGGAGCTACCAAGCAGGCGGCGAAAGACATTGTAAACCGTAAGCATGAGTAATTTTTTGCCGGACGGCGCAGCCCCGCCCGGAGAAAGGAGCGCCATGAGTGAAGAAACCCGTACCATGCAGACCGCAGACACCACTCCGGCCAGAGCGCCGGAGGACGCCCCCGCGCTGGTAAAGAAAATCGGCAAGACCACCTACAAGGTGCGCGTCCATTTCAGCGATACCAGCACCGAAACCATGAGCGACAAAATCAAGCGTATGCTCAAAAACGAGATACAGCAGATGTGACCGGCTGATAAAGCCAGCCGCCTTGTGTTAAACTGATGATGGTACACACCAAAACTTTTAGCCAAGGAGGACATGAAAATGCTGTACACAGAAAAAGAGAAAACTGAGATTGAACGGGTACGAAAGGTGTTTGCCGAGCATCTTCAACAAAGCACTAATTTTGAACTGCTATGGTCTGATAAAGTGGGCTTTGTCTGGCTGGCGATTGGCCTAAACCCGCTTTATGTTGATACCGGAAGGAGGATAGAGTCTGCCGCCGATCTCTGTCACGAGTGCCTGGATGATGTTGCGATGGATGTTCTGTATATGACAGGCAACGACCACGCGATAGAAGAAGCCGACCCGCTGGAATTGGCCGAAATCAAACGGCGTTGGAAACCCTATATCGACCAGTTGCCAGAATATGCGTATCTTTGCGATGAACTGTTAAGCAGACGCAAGTAACCTCACCCACCTGAGTGTCAGGAGCATGAAAGTGCTTCTGGCACTTTTTTGTGGCTTTTTTGTGAATTTGATTAAAAAGTCCTTGACAACTTGTTTCGGGCAAAACCGCAAAATCAATCCTCATTTCTTGCGGTGCGAGGCTCGCTCCTTTTGATATAAAGGAATTGCGCGATCTTATGTCCTACGACGAATTAGAACTTGACACGTTAGGCGACAGAAAAACAGCTTTGTTTTTGATTATGAGCGATACGGACAGCACGTTTAATTTTGTTATCGCTATGCTGCAATCGCAGTTATTTAATCTCTTGTGCGACAAGGCCGACGACGAATACGGCGGCAAGCTGCCGGTTCATGTTCGCTGCCTGTTAGACGAGTTTGCAAACATTGGACAAATCCCGCAGTTTGAAAAATTGATTGCCACAATCCGCAGCCGGGAAATCTCGGCTTCTATCATTCTGCAATCGCAGAGCCAGCTAAAAGCCATTTACAAGGACGCGGCAGAAATCATACTTGACAATGCCGACAGCACCTTGTTTTTGGGAGGGCGCGGGAAAAATGCAAAGGATATTTCGGAGAACTTGGGACGTGAAACAATCGACAGTTTCAACACTTCCGAAAATCGCGGCACGCAGGTTTCTCATGGCCTCAATTATCAGAAATTGGGAAAGGAGTTGATGACACAGGACGAAATCGCAGTTATGGACGGAGGAAAATGTATTTTGCAGTTGCGCGGCGTGCGCCCCTTTTTCAGCGATAAGTACGATATAACGCAGCACCCGAACTACAAATACCTTTCCGACTTCGACAAGAAAAACGCTTTTGACGTTGAACGGTATATGTCCACCCGTCCGGCAATCGTAAAGCCCGACGAACCCTTTGACATATACGAAATAGATTTGTCCGACGAGGACGCAGCCGCCGAATAAAAACGGCGGCATTTTTATTTCCAACAACATTTTTTGAGCCGTTTTAGCGGCAGAAAGCGAGGTTTATATGGATTTTTTCAACAGCGCAGTTGACGTATTGCAGACTTTGGTAATCGCGCTTGGCGCAGGACTTGGCATTTGGGGCGGCATTAACCTCATGGAGGGGTACGGCAACGATAACCCCGGCGCGAATGCTCATGTACGGTAAAGTATCACAAGAAAATTATGTCGAATTGACAGCCGCCTCCGCTATACCGAATAAGGAAATAAAGAGTCCTCAAATTTTGCGCTACTAAATGAAGACGAGCGGAAGTAATCTCCCGCTCGTCAGTAAACTTAACTATGCCATATCAATCCCGCTTCTTTCCCGCCACCGGCACTAAGAACAGCGCGGGCAACAGCAGGAAAGCGGTACAGACCAGCCCCCAGGGTATGGACACCTGCTGGGCTACCAGCCCCACAATAGGCCCGCCGATGATCTGCCCGAAAGAGTCCAGCTGTCCGCTGGTGGAAAAGACTGTGGCGCGCATTTTCTCATCCACATGGTCGTTCATCCAGGCGGCCAGCACAGGCTCCTTGATGGTGCGCATAAGCCCCGCCAGCAGGAACACCAACAACATGAACCAAAAGCTCCGCCCCACCGCGAAGAGAACCAGGCACAGGATATACCCGGCGCTGGTGGACATGACCACACTGGTTCGGCTGACAGTCCCTTTTTTCTCCATGCGGGCGATGAGCAACTGAGAAGCCAGAATACCTAAGCCGCTGCCGATAAGACTGATAACACCGAACCAAGTGACGCTGTTCAGCGGCCCGATAACGGGTATTACCGTGTCATCCAGAAAATGAGCGGTGGAGAGCCGGTCAAAGCCTTCACTGGCAAGTCCCCCGCATAGTGTGATTGCTAAGAGCGCCAGCAACACAGGTGCGCCTTTCACAAAGCCCAGGTTGAGCTTGAACAGGCAGACAAAGTCTTTAAGCAAGCCCTGCCGTTCCTCAATAGCAGGGGAGAAGTTGGTTTCTGGCATGATGCGACCCAACACCAGCCCCAACAACAAGCACAAACTGCCCCCCAAGATGAGAGGCATTTGCAGGTTTATGTTTCCCAGCAGTGTGCCCAGCACCACGCCCAGAACGCCGCCGATTTGCCCCATTTGACTGCCCCGCAGGAACACCTTGTCTATGGGTTTGTCCTCTTCCTCCGAGGCAATCCACGCCTCCAGAGCGCCGGTGATGAAGGTATCACCGCAACCCCAGACAACCTGGGCCAGCAGAACCGGCGCGAACCACGGTAGCGCACCCTCCATCAGAAAGCCCAGGCCGTAGAGGAACATTCCAATCAGCACCGAGCGCCGACGGCTATACAAATCCGCCACCACACCGGTGGGTATCTCGAACAGAAAGCAGGAGGTCTCCTGAACCGTCCCTACCAGGACAAGCTGGAAAACATCCAGCTGCACCACCTCCAGGTGGTACACGATGGAAAGCACTGTGGACATAGAAACCGCCAGGGAACAGACAAATCGGAACAGCAGGTAGACAGAATATGCCTTTGAATTTTTAGCAAACATGAAGTTACATTTCATCATAATTAGTCTCTAATCCTTTCAAATCTCATTTTATATGACTTTTGCAAGCTGTTAAGCTAACTTGTGGAACATATGCCGAACCTTATCTATACGGCTATTCGGGCGGCGGGGTTGGCAAATAAATTTACCAATAGCTGGCTGGTATCCTTTTAACTCTGTCAAGCAGACTCCCTGCCCATTTGTGAAATAAGTTAAATCGTTCCTGTATTCTTGAATACATCTAGCAGGGATTTCTCCTTTCAGAATGACCTCGTCATTCTTTATCTGAGTACTTACAATATCTGCACAATACCTTGGAGCATCATGATACGCCCGTGAGAGATATTCCTGCGGTGCATAAATTTCAAAGTGGAGATATGGCTCTAATAGTTCTGTCCCTGCTTTTTTTAAAGCCTGCTCCAATACGATAGGGGAAAGCAGCCGAAAGTCTGCGGGGGTACTTACAGGACTATAATACAATCCATATTCAAAACAGATTTTACAGTCTGTCACTTTCCATCCATACAGCCCCTGCTCGCAGCCATAAAGAACCCCCTCCATAACCGCATTTTGGAACGATTGATTTAAATATCCAAGTGAAACTCTGCTTTCATACTGCACTCCGCTTCCAATAGGGAGCGGCTCTATGGACAACCCGACAGAAGCCCAGAAAGGATTTGGCGGGACTTCTATGTGGATGGTATATTCTGCTTTTCTAAGCGGTCTTTCCATATATATAACAGTAGGCTCTTTTATTTCTGCCTCCACATGATATTTTTCCTCAAGGATGGCACAAATGACTTCCATCTGCACATTCCCCAAAAAAGAAAGTATAATCTCATGCGTTGTAGTATCCACATAATATTTTAAAAGAGGGTCGCCATCTGAAATTTCTGTAAGTGCCCCAAGCAATATTTCCCGCTGTTCAGATTTCTTTACTGCAATCGTTGTTTGGAGCATAGGGAGAGGATTTTCAATAAATTTTCTCTGCGGCAACAGTATTTCGTTCCCCAAAATACTGTTTAGCTGCAAAACATCATTTGGTAAAATTACAATATCACCAGAGCAGGCTGTATCGGATGAATATAATTCACCGTTTGTCGGAACACACATCTCTGTGATTTTTATTTTCTCTTTTTCAGATATTCTAATAACATCCCTCAAATGCAATGTTCCGCTATATATACGCACATAAACAAAACGCCGCCTTTTCTCTGAATATTCAATCTTAAAAACCTGCCCGCATAGTTCAGATTGACCTTCAGGCGTTGATGAATAAAATTTACTGGCAATTACTTCTATAAGCTGCCGAATCCCCAGATTGTTTTTAGCGCTTCCGTGATAAACGGGAAATAACGTTCCGTTTTGGAATCTCCTGTTTTCTTCCTGTTCCAGTTCTGACATTTTAAACGGTTTCCCTGACATATATTTCTCTAATAGTTCATCGTTTCCCATAATTACCGCATCCCACTGTTCCATATCGTCATTGTCCGTTACATTTATATGGGGATGCTGCCCAACCTTTTGCTTCACTATAATTTCCGAAGAAAGCTTTGCTTTCATTTCCCGATATACCATTGGCAAATCAATCCCCTCTTGGTCAATTTTATTGATGAAAAAAATTGTCGGAATCTTCATTATCTGTAGTGCATGAAACAGTATACGGGTCTGTGCCTGTATGCCATCCTTTGCAGAAACTAATAATACTGCTCCGTCTAATACGGATAAAGAACGGTATACTTCCGCCAAAAAATCCATATGGCCTGGCGTATCTATAATGTTGACTTTTACATCCTCCCACTGAAAAGATGTCACTGCTGTCTGGATAGTGATTCCCCTTTGACGCTCCAAATTCATTGTATCTGTCCTTGTTGTGCCTTCATCTACGCTCCCTAGTTCTGCAATTGCACCACTGGTATACAATAAACTTTCCGTTAATGTTGTCTTTCCTGCGTCAACGTGAGCCAGAATGCCTAAGTTAATTATTTTCATGTGATTTTCCTCCTATCAACACCCAAAAAAGGGCATAAAAATACCCAGTGATAAATACTCCTATCACTGGGTAAATAACTCCAATAGCCCCAAAACACTTATATGTTTTCGGGCATATAAAATTACATGATAAAAGTATTCTTAAACTGGGTACAAAAAACTAAGCCCCATATTAAAAGTGAAACGGGACTGCTACTTTTTGTTCCCACTATCAAATTGACAGTTTATTTAAGAATACCTTGCCGCATATTTATTAACTCCTTGTATAATACTGAATCTAATTATATTCCTTAACCCTTTATTTGTCAAGCTGACAAACTAAATATCCGAAATGCAACGATCAACGCAGCGAGGACACGGAGCAGGAAGCACAAAAGAGAAATATCCCTTGAATACCTCACAGACGAAAAGCACTACCCTTTAGGCACGACAGATGAATATTTCCAAGCCCCGGAGCCGGACGAGGAATACATACTTACCCTTTGCGGCGATACGGTCATTTTCAGCAGCGGTTTACTTGCGGAAGCCCTGTCACGGCTGGACGAACGGGAGCGGGAAATGATTTACCTGTCCTTTTTCAAGCGTATTCCACAGCACGAAATTGGCAGACAGTACGGGCGCAGCCGCAGCACAGCGGGCTACCATATCCGAAAAGCCCTACGGCAGCTCCAAGCGGAAATGGAGGGAATGGCATATGAGAAATAATAGGCTTCTCCCCTATGAAACAATCGTCCAAGCCGCCAGCGGGGAGCCGGAAGCGGTGGGAACTGTATTGCAGTATTACCGCCGCCGCATACAATGTGCCGCCCGTGTGAATGGACGGGTAGACCAAGATACAGAGGACTACATCACCCAGACGCTTCTCACAGCTATTTTCAAGTTCCGCTTTGGGAGATAGCCCTACCGCCTACAACTGAATAACCGCCGCTTCGCCGGCAACCAGAAAGCAGTAAATCTATTCAACAGATTTGCTGCTTTTTTTCGTTCCTGTTTGGCATTTTTGAAAATCCCCAGTATGAAAAAACAAAAGGGAAAATAGCCGCCGCAGTTGGCAAAATCCCTTACTTATCCGTAGAGGGTATCAAAGAAAAAAATACTGCCATTGTCCGCCTATTCCGGCTTGCGTGGTGTTGTAGGGAATAGAGGGGAAATTCTAAAAATCTCCGTCCATTTTGCTTTGCGTGGTGTTGTAGGTAGTGAAAGGAAAATTTTCAAGATAAGCCGGAATAGCGGGTAGCAAAGCCCTTTTGAAACGTTTTGTTAGCGGAAAGGACGGGAGCCGGGGAACGCCGGAGTTTTTCAGAGCAAGATTCTACCGAGGTGCCAAAATTCGCTCTCCGCTTATTTTTGCCCCTGCGGGAATCTTGTTGGGGAGTGCCTTCCCCAAACCCTGCTATGCGCCCTGTCGGGCGAGAAAGGAGGTCACAGACCATGCGAAAGAAATACAATACGCCCCACCGCCGTCATGTGGTAAAGACCCGCATGACCGATGAAGAATACGCCGACTTCACCGGGCGGCTGGCGGCTTATGAAATCAGCCAGTCCGAGTTTATCCGGCAAGCCATACGGAAAGCGACCATACGCCCCATTGTCACCGTTTCCCCGGTCAATGACGGGCTGCTTGCCGCCCTCTCCAAGCTCACGGCAGAGTACGGGAAAATCGGCGGCAACTTAAACCAGATTGCCCGGAGCCTGAACGAATACGGAAGCCCCTACCGGGGGCTGGAAAAGGAAGTGCGGGGAGCCGCCGCCGACCTTGCCGCCTTGAAGTTTGAAGTCTTGCAGAAAGTAGGTGAAGCCGTTGGCGATACTCAAACATATCAGCTCTAAAAATGCCAACTACGGGGACGCTGAAAAATACCTCACATTCGAGCATGACGAGTTTACCATGAAGCCCACCCTTGACGCAGACGGGCGGCTCATACCGAGGGTAGACTACCGCATATCCTCTCTGAATTGTGGCGGGGAGGATTTTGCCGTTGCCTGTATGCGCTCCAATCTCCGCTACGGCAAGAACCAGAAACGGGAGGACGTAAAGAGCCACCACTACATCATCAGCTTTGACCCACGGGACGGCCCGGACAACGGCTTGACCGTTGATCGGGCGCAGGAGCTGGGCGAGAAGTTCTGCGCCGAGCATTTCCCCGGACACCAGGCCCTTGTCTGCACCCACCCGGACGGACACAGCCACACCGAAAATATCCATGTGCATATCGTCATTAACAGTCTGCGGATTGCGGAGGTTCCCATGCTGCCCCACATGGACAGGCCAGCGGACAGGAAAGCAGGCTGCAAGCACCGCTGTACGGACGCAGCTATGAACTATCTGAAAGCCGAAGTCATGGAGATGTGCCACAGCGAGGGGCTTTACCAGATAGACCTTTTGAACGGCAGCAAAGAACGCATTACCGAGCGTGAGTATTGGGCGCAGAAGAAAGGACAGGCTGCCCTTGACAGAGCCAACGCCCCTATTGCTGCGGACGGTATCGCGCCCCGGCAGACCAAGTTTGAAACGGATAAGGCGAAGCTGCGCCGGACTATCCGGGAAGCCCTTGCCGCTGCTTCCGGCTTTGATGAGTTTGCCGCCCTGCTTCTCCGGCATGGTGTGACCGTCAAGGAGAGCCGGGGGCGGCTAAGTTACCTCACGCCGGACAGGACGAAGCCAATTACCGCCCGGAAGCTGGGGGACGATTTTGACCGGGCTGCTGTCCTCTCCGTTTTGGAGCAGAACGCCGCCAGAGCCGCCGAAAAACCCGCAGCCATAGCGGAATACCCCGGCAGTATCAAAGACCGCTTACGGACGAAAAAAGAAGCGAAAAACGCCCCGAACAATGACGCTGTACAGCGCATGGTAGACATAGCCGCCAAGCGAGCCGAGGGGAAAGGACGGGGCTATGAGAAGTGGGCGACCATGCACAACCTCAAACAGATGTCGGCTACCCTCATGCTCTACCAGCAGTATGGCTTTTCTTCCCCGGACGAGCTGGACGCTGCCATTTCCGCAGCCAACACCGCCACGCAGGAGAGCCTTGCCGGACTGAAAGGGCTGGAAGCCGCTATCCGGGAGAAAAAGGAATTGCAGCGCAACCTTTTGGGCTATATCGGCACGAAGCCCGCCCGTGACGGTCTGAAAGCGCAGAAATCGGAGAAAGCCCGGAGAGCCTACCGGGAACAGCACGAAAGCGATTTTATCATAGCGGACACAGCCGCCCGTTATTTCCGGGAGCATGGAATAACCAAGCTGCCAGCCAGCAAAGCCCTGCAAAGGGAGATTGAGCAGCTTACCGTCCAGAAGAACGCCGGATATAACGACTACCGGGAGAAACGCCAGCGGGCGCAGGAGCTTCAGACAGTCAGACGCAATATCGACCAGATTTTAAGGGGCGCACCGAGCCAGCAGAAAAAGCGTGAACAGGAGCGTTAAAGACCGCCCCGAAATGATACCGAAACCCTACAAAAATACAGGTATGATATGAACCCTTACCGCAATACTCCCCGACTTCCAAACGGGGCTTACAGGGCAGAAAAAGCCCGAAAATGATACCGAGAACATACAGAAAATGCCCCCTATCCCGCTACACCGATAGGAACGGCAGAAAGGAGCTTACCATTGCCGAGAATGAGCAAGAAGCGGCGGCTGGAATGGTCTTTCTTCCTCAACCACCGCAACCGTATCACTTACAACGACCTATGCCGGGGCTGCACCCGTGACTGCAAACAGAGCTTCCGGGCGGTTATCATACTATGCCCTCGCTATTATTCCAAACGCTGGAAAAAGGAGGACGCAGCCTATGGCAGATAACCGCAAATATTACTACCTCAAGCTGAAAGAGAGCTATTTTGACGATGATGCAATCGTTCTGCTGGAAAGTATGCAGGACGGCGTTATCTATTCCAACATTCTCTTGAAGCTGTACTTGAAATCGCTGAAAAACGGCGGGAAATTGCAGCTTGACGAGAATATCCCCTACACCGCCCAGATGATTGCGACCATTACCCGCCAGCAGGTAGGTACCGTAGAGAGAGCTTTGAAAATCTTTATGAAGCTGGGGCTTGTGGAGCCTTTGCCAAGCGGCGCACTCTACATGAGCAACATTGAGCTTTTAATCGGCCAGTCCTCTACCGAGGGGGAGCGCAAGCGCAGGGCGCGGCTGGCTTTGCAGGAACAAAAAGCCCTGCCGCAGACAGGGGCGGACAAATGTCCACCATATCGAGCGGACATTTGTCCACCAGAGATAGAGATAGAGAAAGAGATAGATATAGAAATAGAAAAAGAGAGAGAGTTAGAAACGGGACACCCCGCCCCCGCCGCCTATGGCAGATACCACAATGTCATTCTTTCCGATACGGAGCTTGACGGGCTGAAAACAGAGCTTCCCGGCAAGTGGGAGTATTACATTGACCGCCTATCCTGCCATATCGCTTCCAGCGGGAGGAAATACAAGAGCCATGCAGCCACGATTTTCAAGTGGGCGCAGGAGGACGCAGCCAAGAAAGCCCCGAAAAAGGGCATACCCGATTATACCTGTAAGGAGGGCGAGAGCTTATGACGAATGGATTTGATGAAATGATTTTGAATATGACCGACACCACGCCGGAGCCGGAGGACTACACCGGCGAGGACGGGCTTTTATACTGCGGGAAGTGCCACAAGCCCAAAGAGGGCTATTTCCCCAAAGAAACCGCCGCATGGCTGGGGCGTGACCGCCACCCGGCAGAATGTGACTGCCAGCGGGCAGAGCGTGAGGAACGGGAAGCCGCAGAGAAACAGCGCAGTCACCTTGAAACTGTCGAGCGGTTGAAGCGGCGGGGCTTTACAGACCCGGCTATGCAGGGCTGGACGTTTGAGAACGACAACGGCAAGTGCCCGCAAATGGAACACGCCCATTTCTATGTGGAGAACTGGGAAACCATGAAAGAGCGCAACATTGGCTATCTGCTATGGGGCGGCGTTGGCACAGGCAAGAGCTATTTTGCGGGCTGTATCGCAAATGCCCTTATGGAGCGTGAAATCCCCGTGTGCATGACAAACTTTGCATTGATATTGGGTGACCTTGCCGCCAGCTTTGAGGGCAGGAATGAATATATCTCCCGACTTTGCAGCTTCCCGCTGCTTATCCTTGACGATTTTGGAATGGAACGGGGAACGGAATACGGCTTAGAGCAGGTCTACAACGTGATTGACAGCCGTTACCGCAGCGGCAGGCCGCTGATCGTCACGACTAATCTCACGCTGGAGGACTTGCAGCACCCGGAGGACACCGCCCACGCCCGCATTTATGACCGTCTGATTGAAATGTGTTCTCCTGTCCGCTTTACCGGGAGCAACTTCCGAAAAGCCACGGCGCAGGAGAAAATGGGACAACTGAAAAAGCTGATGAACAGAAAGGAGAGCCGCCTATGACCAACACCCCAAAGAATGACCGCAGCACCCGCCGCCCGGATTGCGTGACGGAAATCCGCATAGGTAATTCTGTCCTTGTCGTTTCCGGCTATTTCAAGCAGGACACCACCGCCACCGCCGCCGATAAAATGCTGAAAGTGCTGGAAGCGGAAGCTGCTACACAAAAATCGGCAATTTGACGGGACGTAAAGAAGCAGAAAGGACTGTACAGCCAGCCCCGGCGTGTGGTATGATAGTCATACGGAATAGTGGGGCTGGCTGTCGGAAATGGAGGACACTATGTTAAGACAGACCACCCGAAACCTTATTACCGCCCTTTATCCGAGATTATCCCACGAGGACGAGCTGCAAGGTGAGAGCAATTCTATTTCAAACCAGAAGCGTATTCTTGAAACCTATGCGAAGCAGAACGGCTTTTCCAATCTGCAATGGTACACAGATGACGGTTATTCTGGGGCGAACTTCCAAAGACCCGGTTTTCAAGCCATGCTTGCGGACATTGAAGCCGGAAAAGTCGGCACCGTTATCGTCAAGGATATGTCACGGTTAGGGCGAAACTATCTGCAAGTGGGAATGTATACGGAAATGATTTTCCCACAGAAAGGCGTCCGCTTTATCGCTATCAATGACGGAGTGGACAGCGCACAGGGCGACAATGATTTTGCCCCTCTGCGGAACATTTTTAACGAATGGCTGGTGAGAGATACGAGCAAGAAAATCAAAGCAGTAAAACGGTCTAAGGGTATGAGCGGGAAGCCCGTCACGAGCAAACCCGTATACGGCTACTTTATGGACGAGGACGAAAATTTTATCATTGACGGGGAAGCCGCCCCTGTTGTGCGGCAGATTTACAGCTTGTGCCTTGCCGGGAACGGGCCGACCAAGATAGCCCGTATGCTCACAGAGCAGGAGATCCCCACGCCGGGAACGCTGGAATACCGTCGGACGGGAAGCACCCGCCGCTACCACCCCGGCTATGAGTGCAAGTGGGCGACCAATACCGTGGTACATATCCTTGAAAACAGGGAGTACACGGGCTGTCTGGTAAACTTCAAGACGGAGAAGCCGTCCTACAAGACCAAGCACAGCGTAGAGAACCCCATTGAGAAACAGGCGATTTTCGAGAACCACCATGAGCCTATCATTGACACCCAGATGTGGGAGCGTGTGCAGGAGTTACGCAAGCAGCGCAAACGCCCGAACCGCTATGATGAAGTGGGCTTATTCTCCGGCATACTCTTTTGTGCCGACTGCGGCAGCGTCCTTTACCAGCAGCGTTACCAGAACGCCACCCGCAAGCAGGATTGTTATATCTGCGGGAGCTACAAGAAGCGTACCCGTGACTGTACGGCGCACTTTATCCGCACCGACCTGTTGACCGCCGGAGTGACCGACAATCTGCGGAAAGTCACCAGCTATGCAGCGAAGCACGAAGCCCGGTTTATGAAGCTGCTGATCGAGCAGAACGAGGACGGGGGCAAGCGCAGGAACGCCGCAAGGAAAAAGGAGCTGGAAGCCGCCGAGAAGCGTATCAGCGAGTTATCCGCTATCTTCAAGCGGCTGTATGAGGACAGCGTGACCGGGCGCATTTCAGACGAGCGTTTCACGGAGCTGTCGGCAGACTATGAAGCCGAGCAGAAAGAACTGAAAGAGAGAGCCGCCGCTATCCGGGCAGAGCTTTCCAAAGCGCAGGAAGCCACGGTAAACGCAGAAAAGTTTATGAATGTTGTCCGCAAGTACACCAGCTTTGAAGAACTTACCCCTACCCTTTTGCGTGAGTTTGTGGAGAAAATCGTTGTGCATGAGTGCAGCTATGACGAGAACGGCACACGCAGACAGGACATTGATATTTATTACTCTTTCGTTGGCAAGGTAGACCTGCCCGAATGACCGCCCGACCTATCCGGCGCAATGCGCAAACGCCGGATAGGAACGGCAAAATTTTTTACACTTCTACTACTTCTTTATCACACATCAGCAAAGTCGCAGGGCATGAAACAGTTGATGGCGGGCGGCGGCGTTGCCCTTATCGGCCTTACCCTTGTCCCGCTGCTCTCCGGCCTGTTTGGATAATGCCACAAACTAACACTACCCGCCGCGCTCTCCCGCTTCACGCGGGAGGGCGCGGGAAAGGAGGGATTAGCTTTTGATATGGCAGATGATTGAAGATTGGTTTCGCGGCATTTTGACAGACGGAATACTCTCTAATCTCTCCGGGCTGTTCGACAGCGTAAATACAGAGGTTGGAGAAATCGCAACGCAAGTCGGCACAACCCCCGCCGGGTGGAACGCGGGCATATTCAATATGATACGCAGCCTATCGGAAAACGTCATTGTGCCGATTGCGGGCGTTATCATTACCTTTGTCATGTGCTACGAACTAATCCAGCTTGTAATTGAGAAAAACAATCTGCACGATCTCGACACTTGGATTTTCTTCAAGTGGATTTTCAAAACCTTTGTTGCGGTGCTGCTGGTAACAAATACTTGGAACATCGTCATGGGCGTATTTGACATTACACAGAGCGTCGTCAACGACAGCGCGGGCGTTATCATATCCGACACAAGCATAGATATTGCAACCGTTATCACCGATATAGAAGCAAAGCTGGACGCTATGAGCGTCGGCGGGCTTTTGGGGCTATGGTTTCAATCACTCTTTGTGGGGCTTACCATGAAAGCGTTGTCTATCTGTATCATGCTGGTGGTGTACGGGCGCATGATTGAAATATACCTTGTAACGAGTATCGCCCCTATCCCCGTTGCGACAATGGTAAATCGTGAATGGGGCGGCATGGGACAGAACTACTTAAAATCCTTGCTTGCCCTCGGTTTTCAGGCTTTTCTAATTCTTGTGTGCGTCGGTATTTATGCGGTTTTGATACAGACAATCGCAGCAACCGATGACATATCCGGCGCGATCTGGTCTTGCATGGGCTATACCGTCCTCTTGTGTTTTACGCTTTTCAAAACGGGAAGCCTTGCAAAATCCGTATTCAGCGCGCATTAAGGGGGTGCAGATGAAGAAATACAAAATCATTTACGCCGATCCCCCTTGGAGATACGCGAGAAGCAAGGTACAGGGCGCAGCGGAAAAGCACTATCCCACTATGAGTATTGAGGAACTTTGCGCTTTACCCGTCAAAGAAATTGCGGATAAGGACTGTATTTTATTCCTATGGGCGACGTTCCCGCAGCTTAAAGAAGCGTTGCAGTTAATCAAGGCTTGGGGATTTACCTATAAATCCGTTGCCTTTGTATGGTTAAAGCAAAATCGGAAATCGCCCACTTGGTTTTATGGCTTGGGCTTTTGGACGCGAGGAAATGCGGAAATCTGCTTGCTTGCTACCAAAGGACACCCGAAGCGACAATCAAACAAGGTACATCAATTTATTATTTCCCCTGTTGAGCAGCACAGCAAAAAGCCGGATATAACGCGGGAAAAGATACTTGCCCTTATGGGCGACCTACCGCGTATTGAACTGTTTGCAAGGCAGCATACCCCTGGTTGGGACGTATGGGGAAATGAAATCAAAAGCGACATACGGTTTGCCGGAAAGGAGGTTTGAAATGGCGTATGTAACCGTCCCAAAGGATTTAACCAAAATCAAGAGCAAGGTAATGTTCAACCTTACCAAAAGACAATTACTCTGTTTCGGCGCGGCGGTGGCTATCGGGCTACCGCTATTCTTTTTGACAAAGGACAGCGCGGGAACGACAACGGCGGCTTTGTGCATGGTGCTTGCCATGCTGCCCATGTTCCTACTCGCTATGTACGAGAAGAACGGGCAACCGCTGGAAGTGATTATACGGCAATTTGTGGAAGTGAAGTTTCTTCGCCCCAAAGAGCGACCTTATCAGACCAACAATTTTTATACCGCCCTTGCGCGGCAGGAGCGATTAGATAAGGAGGTACGGGCGATTGTCAAAGGAAAAGGGAAAGACCCAAAACAAAAAGCGTAAACTTACGCGGCAGGAAAAGAAACAGATCGACGCGCTTATCCGGCAGTCAAAGGGCGACGGGAAGCCCCATACGGCGCAGGACAGCATACCGTTTGAACGAATGTATAAGGACGGGATTTGCCGCCTTGCAAACGGGCGGTATTCCAAGTGCATTGAGTTTGAAGATATTAACTATCAGCTTGCGCAGCCGGACGACAAGACCGCCATTTTTGAAGCCCTTTGCGATATGTATAACTCTTTTGACGCTTCTATCAGTGTGCAGCTTTCCTTAATCAGCCGCCATGCGAACAAGGAGGATTTCAAGAGCAGTATCACGATTGCCCCACAGAATGACGACTTTGACAGTATCAGAGCCGAATACACCGAAATGCTGCAAACACAGCTTGAACGCGGCAACAACGGGCTTATCAAGACAAAGTTTCTCACCTTTACCATTGAAGCAAAAGATATTAAATCGGCGCGGGCGCGGCTTGCCCGTATCGAAACGGACACCCTCAACCATTTTAAGGTGATCGGCGCGGCGGCGCGGGTATTGGACGGGAAGCAGCGGCTTGAAGTGCTGCATGGGCTTTTCCACCCGGACGGGGAACGCTTCAACTTTGCGTGGGAATGGCTACCCGTAAGCGGCCTTTCCGTCAAAGACTTTATTGCCCCGTCCTCTTTCCGTTTTGGCGACGGGCGAATGTTTCAAATGGGCGGGAAGTTTGGCGCGGTTTCCTTTTTGCAGATTGCCGCGCCGGAACTTTCAGACCGTATGCTTGCCGACTTCATGGAAGCGGAAAACGGGATTGTCGTCAATCTGCACATTCAGAGTATCGACCACAACGAAGCGATCAAGACGATCAAGCGGAAAATCACCGACCTTGACCGTATGAAAATCGAGGAACAGAAAAAGGCAATCCGCAGCGGCTACGATATGGATATAATTCCGTCCGACCTTGCCACCTACGGCGGCGAAGCGAAAAACCTTTTGCGGGATTTGCAGAGCCGGAACGAGCGAATGTTTTTGCTTACGCTGTTAGTTTTGAATGTGGCAGACACAAAGCAGAAATTGGACAACGACGTATTTCAGGCCGCAAGTATCGCACAGAAATACAACTGTATGCTCACCCGCCTTGACTACCGGCAGGAACAGGGGCTTATGTCCTCTATCCCATTGGGCGAAAACCTAATCCAAATCCAGCGGGGCTTGACGACTTCCAGCACCGCCATTTTCGTCCCCTTTACGGTACAAGAGCTGTTCCAAAGCGGCGAAGCGTTGTATTACGGCTTAAACGCATTATCGAATAACATGATTTTGTGCGACAGGAAAAGGCTGAAGAACCCTAACGGCTTGATACTCGGCACACCCGGCAGCGGCAAGAGTTTTTCGGCAAAGCGCGAGATCACCAACGCTTTTCTCATTACCGCAGACGATATTATCATTTGCGACCCGGAAGCGGAATATTACCCCCTTGTGGAACGGCTGAAAGGGCAGGTTATCAAGGTTTCGCAGAACAGCACGCAGTACATTAACCCGATGGATATAAACCTCAATTACAGCGAGGGCGACACGCCCATAGCCTTAAAGAGCGATTTTATCCTTTCCTTTTGCGAGTTGATTATGGGCGGCAAAAACGGGCTGGAAGCGGTTGAAAAGACTTTGATTGACCGCGCCGTTATCAGCGTGTACCGCAGCTACCTTGCAGACCCGAAGCCGGAGAATATGCCGATTTTGGGCGACCTCTACAATGAAATCAAGAAGCAGCCGGAAAAGGAAGCGCAGCGTATCGCGTCGGCATTGGAACTCTATGTAAATGGCAGTTTGAACGTGTTTAACCACCAAACAAACGTTGACATTCACAACCGCCTTGTCTGCTTTGATATTAAAGAACTCGGCACCCAGCTACGAAAACTCGGTATGCTCATTGTCCAAGATCAAGTTTGGAACAGAGTTACCATAAACCGCAGCGAAGGCAAGGCGACGCGGTACTATATCGACGAGTTTCATTTGCTGCTCAAAGAGGAACAGACCGCAGCGTACAGCGTTGAGATTTGGAAGCGTTTTAGAAAATGGGGCGGTATTCCGACAGGTATCACCCAAAACGTGAAAGATTTGTTATCGTCCCGCGAGGTGGAGAACATTTTTGAAAACAGCGATTTTGTGTATATGCTCAACCAAGCCCAGGGCGACAGGGAAATCCTTGCAAAGCAGCTTAACATTTCGCAGCAGCAAATGACCTATGTAACCCATTCCGACGCGGGCGAGGGGCTTATCTTCTATGGCAACGTGATTTTGCCCTTTATTGACCGTTTCCCGCAAGATACGGAACTCTATCGTGTAATGACGACCAAACCCGGCGAGGTGTCGGCATGAGGATAGAAATGGACAAAATCTATTGCGGCGACAGCTTGCAGGTGCTTCAAACCTTGCCGGAAAATGCAGTTGATTGTTGCGTAACGTCCCCACCCTACTATGCCTTGCGGGACTACGGCGCAGACGGGCAGATCGGACGGGAAGCAACGCCGGAGGAATATGTTTCCCGTATTACGGCGGTATTCCATGAGGTAAAGCGGGTGCTTACGCCGGAGGGTACTTGTTGGCTGAATATCGCGGACACTTATTGCGGCACAGGCAGCAAAGCCGACCACCAAGACCCCAAATACCCCAAAGGCAGGAACGGGCAGCAAGTGGCGTTTAACCACCGCGCCCCCGGCTGCAAGCCCAAAGATTTAATTGGTATTCCGTGGCTTGTAGCCCTCGCCTTGCGGGGCGACGGTTGGTATTTGCGCAGTTCTATCATTTGGCACAAAACAAACCCCATGCCGGAAAGCACGCGGGACAGGCCGACCCGCTGCTATGAATATGTGTTTCTGCTTACCAAGTCAAAGAAGTATTATTACGATTGGCAAGCAGTAGCCGAGCCGATAGCCCCCACAACGGCGGGGCGGCTGAAAAGCGGAGTTAGCAAAGGAAATAAGTATAACGTTACTGTTCCGGGGCAAAACCAACCGCAGAAAATCAACCGCCCCCGCGAAAAGGGCGCATACGCCGACGAGTTGATTTCTCCCGTCCGCAGCCGCCGCAACGTTTGGCAGATTAACAATGTCGGCTATCATGGCGGGCATTTCGCAGCGTTCCCGCCGAAACTTGCGGAAACGTGCATTTTGGCGGGCTGTCCCATCGGCGGGATTGTCCTTGACCCCTTTTTCGGCAGCGGCACGACGGGCATGGTAGCAAAACGGCTTAACCGCCGCTATATCGGCATTGAGTTAAACCCCGACTATTGCGAACTTGCAAAACAGCGGATTGGAGGTGATGAAGATTGAGCAAGGAACTGAAAGCCCCCGACAAGGTAACGCAAAAAATGACCCGCGACGGTGCGGTTGCGGAAAACCTCACGACGGGCGAAACGTCCAGTATCAGCGAAAGGCCGCAGGAAGAAAACTATTCAGCCCCCGCAGGGGTGGCAGCGGAAAAGGTTGTGCAGCATATCGGCGCAGAGATTGAGCGACACGCAGCAAAAGGCGCGGAGAAAAAAGCCCTTGACGCGACGCAGCCTAAAACCCATTCTTCCCGCTTGCAGTTTTCCGAAGCGGAACGGGCAACGCCGGAACTTCAAAAAGCGATCAAGAAATCGGATAAGGCGGCAGACTGTTTAGACGCAGCGCGGGCGGCTATCCCCAAGCAGACCAAAATCAAGAAAGAGCGCGTTTTTGACGAAGCGAAAGGCAAGGCAAAGACGCGCCTTTCCTTTGAAAAGACGGATAAGCCCCCAAACGGCAAGTTGCGGCATAACCCCTTATCCCGTCCGGCACAGGAGTTAAACAGTACCGTACATGGGAAAATCTACGAGGTAGAGAAAGAAAACGTCGGTGTGGAAAGCGGGCACCGGGTAGAACTTGCCGGAGAGAAAGCGGGCGGCATGGCGGCGCGGGCAGTTAAGGGCGGCATACGCCGCCATAAGCTGAAACCCTACCGGGCAGCGGCGGCAGCGGAAAAACAAGCGGTAAAGGCAAACGCAGATTTTCTCTATCAAAAGGCGTTGCACGATAACCCCGCGCTTGCGCACTCCAACCCCATTTCCCGTTTTTGGCAGAAGCAGCGCATTAAAAAGCAGTATGCAAAAACGCTGAAAGCGGGCGGCAAAGCGAAAAAAACCGCTGAAGCCACCGCAAAGGCGGCGAAGAAAACCGCGCAGGAAACCAAACGGGCGACGTTCTTTGTTGTCCGGCATTGGAAAGGCTGCTTGATTGTGGGCGGGATTGCCTTTATCGTGCTGCTGCTTTTCGGCGGGCTGTCCTCTTGCTCCCTCTTTGGCGGCAACAGCGGCAGCGGCTTGATTGCGTCGTCCTATCTCTCCGAGGACGCGGATATAACGGGCGCGGAAAGCGCGTATGCCGCTATGGAAGCCGAGTTACAAGATATGCTGGACAATATCGAAAGCGAATACCCCGGCTATGACGAATACCGGGTAAACGCGGACGAGATCGAGCATGACCCCTATGTGCTAATTTCTATCCTTTCCGCGTGGCATGAGGGCGTGTTTACACTCGATGAAGTGCAAAGCACCCTTGAAATGCTCTTTGAGAAACAGTATATCTTGACGGTCGAGGAAGAAGTACAGGTACGCTACCGCACCGAAACAAGGACGGACAGCGAGGGCAACCCCTATACGGTTGAAGTCCCCTATAACTATTACATTCTTCATGTGGATTTGGAAAACTTCAACCTCTCCCATGTCCCCGTTTACATCATGGGCGAAGAACAGCTATCCATGTACGCTATGTATATGTCGTCGCTGGGAAACAGACCCGACCTTTTCCCGCAATCCGGCTATGTGTCTAAATACTATGAAAACCCGCCCGCCGATTATGAAGTACCCGCCGCGCTGCTGGGTTCCGATGAAAAGTTTGCGCGGCTCATGGAGGAAGCAGATAAATACGTCGGTTTTCCCTATGTGTGGGGCGGCAGCACCCCGGAAACCTCTTTTGATTGCAGCGGCTTTGTGAGTTATGTGTTGACGAACAGCGGCCTATACAATACGGGCAGACTTGGGGCGCAAGGGCTTTACAACATCTCAACCCCTGTTTCTAACCCGCAGCCGGGGGATTTGGTGTTCTTTACGGGTACATACGACACCCCCGGCGTTTCCCATGTGGGGATTTATGTGGGCGAGGACGGGGACGGAAGCCCCGTCATGCTGCATTGTGGCGACCCTATCCAGTATTCAAAGCTGGACACCAGCTATTGGCAATCCCACTTTTACGCCTACGGGCGGTTAAATTACAATTAAAAGGAGTTGAAAAATGAATATTGTATCTTTTGGCGGCGGCACGAATAGTGCCGCCTTACTTATTGGCCTATACAAGCACAAAATCCCGATTGACCTTATCACCTTTGCCGATACGGGCGCGGAACACCCGCATACCTATCAATTTATCGAGATAATCAATCAATGGCTTGCGGAACACGGTATGCCGCAGATTACCGTTGTGCAGTATGTTGACCGCTACGGCAACCGCCTATCTCTTGAAACCGAGTGCTTGCGCTCTCATACGCTCCCGTCGATTGCCTACGGGCATAAGCGTTGTTCGCAGAAACACAAAATCGCACCGCAGGAAAAGTTTTGCAACCACTATGCGCCTTGCCGCGAAGTATGGCAGCGCGGCGAGAAAGTCAACCGCTATATCGGCTATGACGCGGGAGAAGTGAAACGGTATGAACATTCCCGCAAGTACAACGAAGCCGACAAAAAATATCATAACCGCTACCCCCTCATTGAAGAATGGGGCTGGAACAGGGACGATTGTATCCGGGAAATCAAAGCGGCAGGATTGCCGCAGCCGGGTAAATCGTCCTGTTTCTTTTGTCCGAGCATGAAGAAACAAGAGATTTTATATCTCAAAGAACACTATCCCGATCTATTTAACCGGGCGGCGACTTTGGAAGAAAACGCTATGCCCTATCTTAAAACCGTTAAGGGATTGGGGCGCAGCTATTCATGGAAAGAACAGTTTGGAAAGGAGTAAATGACTATGGCGAACACGAAACTTGACCGTATCGAAAGGGATATTGAGAAAACGAGGGCAAAAATCCTTGAACAGCAAAAGAAGCTGAAAGACCTTGAAGCGCAGAAAGTCGAGGAAGAAAACGCGCAGATCGTGCAAATGGTAAAGGCGGTACACCTTGACGGGACGCAGCTTGCCGCGTTCCTCTCCGCTTACGCCAGCGGCGAAATCACCTTGCCGCAGCCGGAAGCCACTTACCCCGCCGAACAGGAGGACAACGACAATGAAGAATAAAAAGATAATCCGAAAGTTTACCGTATTGCTTGCCGCACTGGTTATCATGTGCGGCTTTTCTGTTACCGCTTATGCGGGCGGTGGCGATGAAAGCGACGACACGCCTACCCCCGTAACCGAGGAAACCCCCGCGCCGGAAACCGAGCCGGAAGAAACGACGGGCGGCTATGAGCCGCAGCCCCTTACCCCGGACGGGAATATGTCCCTTGTGGACGATATAACGGGTGAAGCGTCCGGCGACAAGCAGTTTATCACCGTCGTTACCAAAAGTGGCAACTATTTTTACATCATCATTGACCGCGCCGAGGACGGGGAAAATACCGTCCATTTCCTTAACCAAGTGGACGAAGCGGATTTAACCGCCCTTATGGAGGACGGGCAGACCGAAGCCCCCGTTTGTAGCTGCACCGATAAATGCGTTGCCGGAAGCGTCAACACCGCTTGCCCGGTTTGCAGCGTCAACATGAGCGAGTGCGCGGGTGTGGAAGCCGAGCCGGAGCCGGAAGAAACCGAGCAGCCGCCGGAAGAAGAAAAAGGCGGCGGCATGGGTATTCTGCTTGTCGTGCTGCTTGTTGCCGCAGCGGGCGGCGGCGCGTTCTACTACTTTAAGATTTTGAAGCCCAAAAAGGACGCGGCGAAAGGCAGCAGCAGCCTTGACGACCTTGATTTTGACGAGGACGACGAGGAAACGGAAGTAGTCGAAACCGAACAGACCGAGCAGGAGGACGATAATCTATGAAACTTGTAATTGCAGAAAAACCGAGCGTCGGGGCGGCGATTGCCGCCGTTATGGGCGCGAATGAAAAGCGCAGCGGATATTTTGAGGGCGGCGGCTACCTTGTGTCGTGGTGTATCGGGCATTTGATTAGCCTTGCAGACGCGGCGACCTACAATGAACAATTCCGTAAATGGAAGTACGACGATCTTCCCATTGTCCCGCAGGAGTGGCAGTTTATTGTTGCCAGCGGCAAGGAGCAGCAGTTTTCCATTCTCAAAGACCTTATGCACCGCAGCGACGTTACCGAGATTATCAATGCTTGCGACAGCGGGCGCGAGGGGGAACTCATTTTCCGCTTTGTCTATGAACAGGCGAATTGCAAAAAGCCCTTTTCCCGCCTTTGGATTAGCAGCATGGAAGCAAGTGCAATCCGCGAGGGCTTTTCAAATCTCAAAGACGGGCGCGGCTATGACAACCTCTATCAATCCGCGCTTTGCAGAGCAAAGGCCGATTGGCTCATTGGCATTAACGCGACCCGCCTTTTCTCTATCCTCTACCATAAAACATTGAATGTCGGCAGAGTGCAAACGCCCACCCTTGCTATGCTGGTAAACCGCGACTATGCAATCAGCAGCTTTAAGAAAGAGAAATATCATGTCGTCCGGCTGGACGTTGGCGGCGTTGCCGCCCTTTCCGAAAGGCAGGACGACGAAGCGGCGGCGCGGCAGATGAAAGCGGCTTGCGAGAAATCGCAGGCCGTTTGTACTTCCCTTAAAAAAGAGAAAAAGACCGCAGCCCCGCCGAAACTGTTTGACCTCACCGCCTTGCAGCGGGAAGCAAACCGTTTGTATGGGTTTACGGCGAAACAGACCCTTGACTATGCGCAAGCCCTTTATGAAAAACGGCTTTTGACCTATCCCCGCACCGACAGCAAATATATCACTTCCGATATGGAGGGCAGCACAAAGGAACTTATCACCGGCCTTTGCGCTGCTCTCCCCTTTATGCAGGGCGTGAAGCTGCAAGCCGACCTTGCGAGGATTTGCGACAACAGCAAAGTAACCGACCATCACGCCATTTTGCCGACAGCGGAGTTTGTGAAAACGGGCTTTTCTTCCCTTGCCGAAAGTGAGAAAAAGCTAATGACCCTTGTGTGCGCAAAACTGCTTTGCGCCGTTGCCGCGCCCTATGAGTATGAAGCGGTTACGGCGGTTTTCACTTGCGGCGGCTATACCTTTACCGCAAAGGGCAGGACGACGCTTTGCGAGGGTTGGCGCGAGATTGAAAGACTATCCCGCGCCGCGTCCGGGGAACAGGACGAGGACGCAGAGCCGGAAGCGGTTTTACCCCCGCTTGCCGAGGGGCAGACCTTTGACAATCCGGCAGCGGAGATCTCCGAACGTTACACGCAGCCCCCAAAGGCATTTACCGAAGATACGTTACTTTCGGCTATGGAGAGTGCGGGAAAGGAGGACACGCCGGAGGACGCGGAGCGCAAAGGGTTAGGCACCACCGCGACGCGGGCGGGTATCATTGAAAAACTCATTAGCGCGGGCTTTGCCGAGCGCAAGGGCAAAAAGCTAATCCCCACAAAGGACGGGTATAACCTTGTCGCTATTCTGCCCGACAGCCTTACGTCCCCGCAGCTTACGGCAGAATGGGAAACGCGCCTTACCGGGATTGCAAAGGGCAGCGACAGCCCCGCCGACTTCATGCGCGGGATTGAGGAAATGACAGCGGGGCTTGTCAAGACCTATTCCGCGATTTCCGAGGATAAAGCGAAGCTGTTTACCCCGCAGCGGGAAGCAATCGGCACTTGCCCCCGTTGCGGCGCGGCGGTTTACGAGGGCAAGAAAAACTTTTACTGCTCCGACAGGGCTTGCAGCTTTGTGATGTGGAAGAATGACCGCTTTTTTGAGCAGCGCAAAAAGGCTTTCACAAAGGCGATTGCCGCCGCCCTTTTGAAAGACGGAAAGGTAAAAATCAAAGGTATGTACTCGACCAAGACGGGAAAGACCTTTGACGGAGTTGTGCTGCTTGCCGACACAGGCGGCAAGTATGTAAACTTCCGCGTCGAGCAGAACCGAAAATGATAAGGCTTGATGAAAAGCAATACCGCGCCGTAAAGAAAATGACCCGCGCCGCTTGTGCAAACAACGATTGCGGGAATTGTCTGCTGCTGGACGACGGGGAAACTTGCGTTTGTGTGCAGAGTATCAGCTATTCGCTGCTATGCCGCTATTTCCGCGAAGCGGTATTACCCGCCGACAGGCAGCTTTGCGAACAGATCACCCGCAGCGGGGAAACCGATTTGAAGCGTTGCGCGGTATGCGGCAGCACGTTTGCGGCGGGCAGCAACCGGGCGAAATACTGCCCCGATTGCGCGGCAAAGATACGCCGCAGACAGAAAGCCCAAAGCGAGAGAAACAGGCGTTTACGGATAAAAACAACTACATAGCAAGCACAGCAAACGAGTACCCGTTTGCGAGAAATGCCCGCGCTTCCCATAGAGAGCGCGGGCATTTTGCTTGTTGGGATAGTCCCAAACCCTTATATGACCGAGAAAGGACGTGATGAAAGAATATGCCGTATTCCTCATACGACCATGACAAATTAGAAGCCGCCGAAACCATGCGGATAGAACGCCGGATATATTTTGAAGCAAAGGACAGGGAGATTGCCCCTTATGCTTCCTTGCCGATTGCGCAGCTACTTTCCATGCGCAGCGAAAGCGCGGCGGCAGAACAGGCGATTTTTGACGACCTTAAAGAACGCGCCGCCGCATGGGAAGAACAGGCGGGAAGAACGCTTTTGCTGGATAAAACACTTGAATATGTGAGAACGCCGCACGTCCAGCACACCGCTAACGAGTGGCAGACCACCGAGCATAACCGCCATATTCGCAGCAATCGGGTATATCAGATGAATTACTACATTTACGAGAATACCCGCTACGACAAAGAAGCGCAGAAATCTATCCCGTATTCATGGACGCTTACATGGAGCGTGCGCACCAACAGCCCAAGCAGAACCCAAGCGAAGATTGCCGGACAAGATAGAAAGGTTTTCACCGACAAGGCAGCTATGGAAAAGTATCTGAATGGGCGTATCAAAGCGTATGACCGCTTGTTTACGGAAATCTCCCCGCCTATCCCGCAGGAGTACGCCGACTATTTCAAAGTAAACGGTATGCTCATGCCGGACTACACCATAGAGGGCGAAGAACCCCCGCAGCAGCAACAGGCGGCAGCTATCCCCGAAAATACCGGGCAGGAAAAGGAGCGTGAACACATGAGCGAACAGTTTTCTATTATGATAGGCAACCGCAGCCGCTTTGACGCGGGCGACCCCGGCGGCTATTGGTTGGATATGCCCGCCACAAAGGAGCAGTTGCACGAAGCTATGCGGAACGTCGGCATTACCGCCGACAACCCGCAGGATTTTTCCATTCGCGGCTATTCCGACGACCCGGAGAAACATATTGCCTTGCCTTATGAAATGGTATGCGCCGCCGACGTGGACGAACTCAATTTTCTTGCGGCGCGGCTCGAACAGCTTGACCCCGCCGAGGTTGGCAAGCTGAACGCAGCTTTGCAGCAGAAAAACGGGCTTGCAAATATTGGACAGGTAATTGACTTCACCTACAACGTGGATTTTTACGTCCATATCCCCGAAGTACATAACTACCACGATTTGGGCGACTATTACTTAAATCAATCCGGCATGGTACAAATGCCCGAAGAATGGAAAGGCGGCATTGACCTTTCTACTTTTGGCAGGAACGCTGCCGCGCAGGAAAAAGGCGCGTTTACCGAGTACGGCTATATCGTGGAAAGCGGCGACGAGTGGGAACGGCAGTTTGAGGGGCGCGAAGTGCCGGAAGAATACCGCATTATGAGTTACCCGCAGCCGGAGCGCGGCGAACAGGACAAAGCCTATATGGACGCAGCCGAAACGCAGCAAGCAGACGCACAGGCCGCAGAGCCGCAGCAGCCCCGCCCCGTCGTCCCCATTATCCTTACTTCCGAAAAGCCCGCCGAAAAGGTAAAGGAGATCACCGCGCGTTTGGAACAGGGCGTACAGGCGATTTTTGACAGCGACCGCTACAAAGAGTTTCTAACCGCTATGTCAAAGTTCCATGATTATAGTTTGAATAACACTATCCTAATTGCTATGCAGGGCGGCAATTTGGTAATGGGCTTCCGTCAATGGGAAAAGGAGTTTGACCGCCATGTAAAGAAAGGCGAGAAAGGCATTAAAATCTTTGCCCCCGCGCCCTACAAGGTGAAAAAGCTGGTTGATAAAATCGACCCCGAAACGAGAAAGCCCATGCTTGACCGCGAGGGAAAAGTGGTAAAGGAAGAAAAGGAAATCACCGTCCCCGCCTTTAAGGTTATAACCGTCTTTGATATTTCGCAGACCGAGGGCAAGGAGTTTCCCGACCTTTCCGTTAAACCGCTGCTTGCCGATGTGGAGCAGTACGAGGATTTTTTCGCCGCCCTTGAAAAAGCGTCCCCCGTCCCGATTGCATTTGAGCAGATCACAAACGGCGCAAATGGGTATTTCAGTTTGACCGACAAGCGTATTGCAATCAAAGAGGGCGTGAGTGAATTACAGGCGGTAAAGACCGCCATTCACGAAATCGCCCATGCGAAGCTGCACGACGTAGACTTAAACGCCCCGCCGGAGCAGCAAAACCGCGTTGACCGCCATACCTGCGAGGTAGAAGCGGAAAGCGTCGCTTATACGGTTTGCCAGCATTTCGGCCTTGATACTTCCGATTACTCTTTCGGCTATGTGGCTGGTTGGAGCAGCGGCAAGGAAATGACCGAGTTAAAAGCGTCCCTTGAAACAATACAGACCACCGCAAAGGAACTCATTACCGAGATTGAGGGGCATTTTACCGAGTTGCAGCAGCAGCGGCAAGCCGAGCAGGAGCAGGGCGATACCTTTTCCATTTATCAGTTAAAGCGCGGGGACGAAACAAGGGACTTGCGCTTTGAGCCTTATGACCGTCTGCAAGCGGCTGGACTTACCATTGACCGGGTAAATTATGAACTCGTCTATACTGCACCGCTTACAAAGGATATGACGCTGGGCGACATTTGGGAAAGGTTTAATATCGACCACCCCGCCGACTTTAAGGGGCATAGCCTTTCCGTTTCCGACATTGTTGTGCTTCATCAGAACGACGAGGACACCGCCCACTATGTAGACAGTATCGGTTTTCAGCAAGTGCCGGAGTTTTTGCAGGAGCAGCAGACCCCCGTATTTGACAAGCTGCCGCCCGAACAGCAGCAAGCCTTGTCCGACACCGTACAAGACACTTTGCAAATGCTGGTTGACGCAGACAAGCGGATTTATGGCGACGTTACGGGCAAGACCCTTGAAGCAATCGCGGCGCAAGGATATTCCTACAAGGACGGGCAGCTTGAAAAGCAGCAGCCGGAAGCGACCCCCGACAGCCTTTTGACGGGTGAAACCGTTAGAACGCCGAGGGGCAATTTTCATATTACCGATATGAGCCGTGAACAGATCGAAGCGGCGGGATTTGGTTTTCACCATGCGTCGGAGGACGGGAAGTATCTCATTATGGGGAATGGCACACAGGCTTATGCCATAGCCGCCGAGCAGCCGCAGCGGGATAATCCCTTAAAGCACGTCGAGGACACCATAGAGCAGAACGACAACAATTTTGACGGGCTTATCAACAATACGCCGCAAACGCCCACCGTTGCAGATTTTGAGCAGCGGGCAAAGGCGGGGGAAGCGATTTCCGTTACCGACCTTGCAAAAGCGGTAAAAGCCGAGAAACGGGAACAGCCGCAGAAAAAACCGTCCATTTTGAAGAAGCTGGACGAATACAAGAAACAGGCGGCGCAGCAGCCGAAAGATAAACAGAAAGAGCATAAAAAGGATTTGGAGGTTTGATAGCATGAATACCCGCTTTACCATTGAGGAAGAAAACATTGTTGCGATCTACGCCGAGGACAGCCGGGAAACAACGCTTGAAAATATCCTTGCCGCCATGCCCTACATGGACGAGGATATGCGCCAGCTTGCCGCCGCAGCGGTGAACAAGCTGCAAGCCATGACGGACAGCGAGTTTTCCGAAAGGGAGTTTATCTTGACCGACGAGGAATAGCCCATAGAGAACAGGGGCGCGGTTGCCGATTTCCGGCACCGCGCCCCTGTTCTTTTTTTGTCCTTGCGTGGACAATTAGAAAGCCGTTTTTGCGGGTTTGAATATACTTTATCGTCTATGTCGTTTTCATGCGCTGGAAGCCGCAGAAACACAGGCGTTTTCAGCCCTTAACATTCCACTTGCCACCCCATGTTTTGCGCCTTATCGCTCCTGCTCCCGCGCCCTGCTTTGGGACGGGTAAAGAATACTATCGACGTTCTTTTTGACAACGCCGTATTCCTGCATTTGCTTCTTGGCTTGCCGATAATCTTCATACAATTTGGTTTTCCTGTCGTTTAAGCTTCTATACTCCTTGCGCAGCGCGGCGAGATCGGGCAGCTTCTTTATCTGCATTTCCTTTAATGCCCTTGCCGCAGCTTCAAACAGGATAATTTCGCTTTCATGCCCCCGCAGATACTTTTCCTTGTCCGGCGATTTTCGGTATTCATCGTAAATCGGTTTTAACTGTCGGTATGTGGTGGTGTGCTTGATAAGCAGCGACAAATCAGACATACGCTGTTCCACTTCCTTAACCGCCTTTGCCGCCGCGTCATGAGCGGTCATAATATCGGCTATCTTGCTTTCAAGTTCGCTATAATACTCAATCTTGTTTTCGGTTAGGAAGTTCATGCTTTTAGCAGCCTGTTTCAGATTATGGATTTTTGCCCACCGTTCATAGCCCGCCGACTGTTGGGCTTTGATACTGTTTTCAAGATCGACGACAAGCCGGATTTTCTTATCTTCCCGCAGCGTTTTTGTTTTGGCAACATACACGCCCTTGATACGCTCCTTTATCGCTTCTTCCGTATAGGCCGCGCCGAGCGTCTTTGTGCGGGTAAACCGTTCCTGTCCGGCAGCGCGAAAGGAAATGTATTTGCCCTGTTTGATTTCATACCCCATTTCCTGCAAGCGGCGCAGCAGTTCGTCAAAATCTTTCACTTGGGGAATGAGAGTATCTATCGCCGTTTTCAGCTTTGCTTTGTAGCTTGTCCCTTGCTTTTCGGCGGTGTATTCTGCATAGCTTTTTCCCTTGTCCTGTCCCGGTACGACGACGGATAGCCCATGCTCTTTACATATCCTGTCGCTGGTGCGCCGGATAAAGTGATAGCTTTGCTTGTTGGAATGGTACTTTTTGTAGTCAACGAAGCTAACCGCGTTGAAAATCAAGTGATTATGCAGATGGTCTTTATCGACGTGAGTTGTCAAAACAAACTCATACTTGCCGCCTAATACCGCCCCGGCAAGTTCCATGCCGATTTTGTGCGCTTCTTCCGGTGTGGTTTCTCCCACCGCAAAGGATTGTATCAAGTGCCGCCCTAAATGTGTGCCGCGATCTCCGGCAGCTTCCCGCGTCCATGCAAACTCAATATCGGCGGTTTCCAGCCCGCAGCCGAAAGAGGACGCAAGCAGCTTCCCGTCTGTCTTTTCGGGATTTAAGATATAGTCTATCGCAGCCTTTAAGGTTGATTTAATAGGGTGCGTCTTTGTAACCGCCATATCTCGTCCACCGCCTTTTTAATGTCCTCTATATCCTGCCTGTAAACCGTCCCCGTCGCATTGGCGCGTTTTGCAATTTGGTTGATGTTCCGGCTCACCGCTTGCAGTTCCCGGATATATGCTTTTGTGTCGCTTCGGTCAACGACAAGAATATACCCGTCTATCGCCATTTTACGGAAGTATGCCCCATACTGCTTTATGGGAAGCTGCTTCATCTTCTCGTCGATCAGCCGCTTTTCTTCTTCCGTAACGTAAAACTTCATCTGTATATTTCTCTTTCGGTTTTCCATTTCCGCACCGCCTTTCGGTATAAGGGTTTGGGATTATCCCAACAAGCATTTTCCGCAAACGGGTACTCGTTTGCTGTGCTTGCTATCTACTCCATACCCCCACCGAAAGGCGGTATTTGTTGCGCGTTCCTTTGATTTTGGACGCAAAAAAAGATTGCAGCCGCCATGCGCTGCAATCTCCCGATTTCTCATATTGTGAGGTTAATCCTCTGCTTTTTCGACTTCCGTTATCTCCCTTGCTGTTGCGGTTACAATCCGTATGCCTTTATCGCTCATACCGTCCAGCAGCGCGTCAAGCTGCCGCCGCCCGGTGGATTTCTCCGCATTGCTGTTCGGGAAGAAAAATTGATCTACCGAAATATGATACCGGGTTACAAGGTCATAGAATACCTGTAAACTCGGCTGTTGTCCCTTGTTCTCGATATTCGCAAGGTAGCGCGGGGAAATATATAACTCGTCGCTTACCTTTTTGCGGCTCTCGCCGTATTCATTTCTCGCGGCTTTTATAGCTGCCCCGAAAGCCTTAAAGTCGTACAATGGTACGGGTCTTTTTGCCATTTTCATTCACCCTGTTACATTTTACAGTTCACCTTTCTTTTTGGATATGTCCACACAATTCATATCATTAGGTTAAATACTTCCTGTTGTGTATTGACAGTAGACTGATTTTCTGATAAAATAAAATTTATGTAAAAGGAGGCGGCGTTTATGTTGCATAGCATGCGTATTAGATAAGCATTGAAAAAAAGGATTTTCCCATTTTCAACATGGGCTTTTTTGTCATGCTTATTTTGCGGATGCTATACAAAAAACTAACGACGTATAGATATAGTATAGACATAGTGCAAGCTATGCCTTAGTTTTGTTGTACTGCTCTGTGCATTATAAATGCAGGTCAATGCTCATGTTGAGGATTGACCTGCATTTTTTTGTGTAAAAAGGACGAGTGAAATATAATGCTTAAAAAATATTGGATAAAATGTCCGATTTGTAACGGAAAGACGAGAGTTCAAGTATTTCATAATACTGTATTAAAAGATTTTCCTCTTTTCTGCCCTAAATGCAAATTGACGCATATCATTGATGTAGAAAAATTAGAGATTGTAATCAAAAATACAGAAAAACAAACTTTTATTATTTAGAAGAAAGGATATAAAAATGAAACGTTTACCTAAATATACGCCTGCGGAAGTACGGAATGATCCATACGGATTTACTTACAAAGAAATGTCGGAAGTTATTGGCGAGAATGAAGCAAAAGCCTTATATGAAGAATTATATAAGCAATTACCACGCAAAAAAAATCTATCAATGTTGGTAAAAAATATTTGCAAAAGCAGTGATACTGAAAAGTATGTTTACGAACTGAAAGACAACAAATACATTGAAACGGTTTTTATCAAGCGGCGAGATGGTGGAACTGTTTGCGTGAGCACACAAGTCGGTTGTCCTGTTGGTTGTATTTTTTGTGAGTCCGGGCGAAATGGCTTTGTTCGTAATCTAACATCGTCAGAAATCGTACAACAGATTATATTGTTGCGTCGAAAAGTAAACCGTATCGTTTTTATGGGTATGGGAGAGCCTTTATTCAATTATGACAACTTGATAAAAGCAATCCATATTCTCCGAGATAGATATGGGCTCAACTTTCCAACCGACGGCATTACCATATCAACAGTTGGTCCGGTCGATCAATTAAAAAAATTGCGCGAGGAACATCTTAAAATTCAGTTGACAATATCTTTACACGCAGCAACACAATCTGCAAGAAATCGTATTATTCCTCACATGCGCATATATGCTATTGAAGATGTTGTTAAGCAAGCCTTATCCTATTCTGAAAGGCATAATCGCAAAATTGTCTTTGCGTATTTGCTTTTACCGGGTATAAATGACCGGCCCTCAGATGTAAGACAACTTGCAAAATGGTTTCGGGGCAAAAAAGTTATGATTAACGTGTTACAATACAACCCAACAAGCAATTCAAGAATTAAAGCACCACAGAAACGGGAAATAGTTGCATTCAAACATCAATTAGAGCAAGCAGGACTTGAAGTTACTATGAGAGTTTCTCATGGCAGAGAGATTAACGCGGCTTGTGGACAGTTAGCTAACACATATAATAAATTCAAAAAAAAATGATTAAAAGTGCCAGACGCATAGACGCAGAGCCGATAACGCATTAGGTCAAAAAACCTATGTGTTATCGGCTTTTTTATTTAATATTGCGCAAAAGCCGCTGTTCCCTATTATAGAATGGATTGCGGGTAGTGTATTAAAGTCGCCCTTTTTTAAGGATACGGCGGTATCGGGGAGGTATCGCCGTGTCCATTTTTATTTACTGTAACCCGCCTAATGCTTTGCGGTCAAAAAAAGCTATGCTCCGCAAGCGGGATATTCCGGCTATGAATGTGAACTGTCAATACATTTAGCTACTGCTTACATTTCCTTTGCGCCCGTCCGCGTCTTGCGGACGGGCGCATTTTGCTTTTTTCAACTTTTTTCTGAAAAGCGCACTCAAGAGCCATCTCCCGAACGGGTACGGAGCGAAAGGGGCAGAGAGGACAAGCCCTTAACTCCCGTCCTCTACTCCACGCGGGAAGGAGGTGAACTCTATGGAGCTATCTTCTTCCGACAAGGAAAGAATACAACATCAGTACGACGCATTAGCAAAGAAAACTTTGGTCGGCGAAGCGAAAAGCCACCGCCGCACTCTTGCGAAACGCGCAGCACGCGAAGTTACTTTTTCGGATTTGAGCGAAAGCGAACTCGCGCAGCTTTTCACAACGGACGAATACGAAAGCGATTATTTCCGTTTTCAAGTGTCCGGCTTTGATGTACTCGTCAAAAATGAACTGCTTGCCGAAGCCCTTAACGCTTTGCCCGAAAGGAAACGCGACATTATCCTTTTGTCCTACTTCTTGGATATGAGCGACGCGGAAATTGGCGAACTGCTGAATGTTGTACGCACGACGGTTTTCCGGCACAGGAAATCCGCGCTTGCGAAAATCAAACAGTATTTGGAGGGAAAAGCAGATGATGAATACCGTTAGGAAGTCTGAAAATCTGTTGCCGTTCCCTGTCATTTCCGCAGCGGCAAACGGCGACACAACCGCCATGTGCGCGATCTTGAAGCACTACGAGGGTTACATAGCGAAACTTTGTACCCGCACGCTGAAAGACGACGCGGGCAATACCTATTCCTATGTGGACGAGGAAATGCGTAACAGGCTGCAAGTGCGCCTTATTACCCGCACCCTTGCTTTTCATGTAGGATAATCTTTTAGCCCATGCGGGGAGCGTGTCCCCTTTCCACGCTTCCCGTTATGGGCTATTTGTCGTTCCGCAAAAGCATATCCGCTGTTGATGTGCTTTTGCAGGCCGACAAAGCCTATTGTTCTTTGACAAAGAAAGCGGCCTTTGGTGCGCAGCATAACAGGCAAACGGGTACATTCCGTCTGTACCGAGCCAGTCGGCGGGTACGCCATGACAGCTTTTCCCCATAGGGGAAAAGCCGAGCGAGAACTACCGCGCCGTAAAACAGGTTTAGCAGCTTGTGGGCGACGACATACAAGGCGGCACAATGATACTCCCGCGTTGAACACCCTCAAAGTATTGCGCGGCGCACCCATAAGCATGGGCCGGGGTGAAACTCCCGTGAGGTTGCAGCTAACAACCGCCCGTTTTTGCCTTTTGACGAATATAGTTTATCCATACAGGAAAAGGAGGTTTTTCTAATGGATAAAAAACAGACAATTACAACCGAACGCAAAATAGGGAAAATCACCTATCTTGTTCAAGCGTTGCCGAGTGAAAAGGCAACCGATACAATCCATAAAAAGATTGAGAAACTCATTGTAAAGGATTTGCAGAAAAAGCCCGGAAATCCGGGATTTTTAGCGTCCGAGTAGTGCATTAGGCGGCGGGATATGGTATAATGATAGCAACACATTATACCTGTTTATTCGGCTGTCGGAAAGGAGGACTAATGTTACAGTCGAATAAAATCACCGCCCTTTACTGCCGTTTAAGTCAAGAGGATATGCAAGCCGGAGAAAGCGGAAGCATACAGCACCAAAAAATGATACTTCAACGCTATGCGGACGAACACCATTTTTTGAACACAAAGTTTTTTGTGGACGACGGATTTTCCGGCGTGAGTTTTGAGCGCGAGGGGCTGCAAGCGATGTTGCAGGAAGTGGAAGCCGGACGAGTGGCGACGGTCATTACCAAAGACCTTTCCCGTCTTGGCAGAAACTATCTGAAAACGGGCGAACTCATAGAGATTGTATTTCCCGAAAACGGAGTACGCTATATCGCGATCAACGACGGAGTTGACACAGCGCGGGAGGATAACGAGTTTACCCCCTTGCGGAACTGGTTTAACGAGTTTTACGCCCGCGACACAAGCAAGAAAATCCGCGCAGTTAAACAGGCACAGGCGCAAAAAGGCGAGCGCGTCAACGGGGAATATCCATACGGCTATATCCCAGACCCGAACAACCGCCACCACCTTATACCCGACCCGGAAACCGCGCCGATTGTCAAACAGGTTTTCGCTATGTTTGTTAGCGGCGTGCGTATGTGCGAAATCCAAAAATGGCTTGCGGAAAACAAAGTCTTGACGATTGGAGCGTTGCGCTATCAGCGTACAGGACAGGCGCGGTATCAGCGGGCAATGATCGCCCCCTATACTTGGCCGGACAAAACGCTCTATGACATATTAGCAAGGCAGGAATATTTAGGGCATACCATAACCGCGAAAACTCACAAGGTATCCTACAAGTCGAAAAAGACCCGGAAGAACGAAGAAGAACAACGCTATTTCTTCCCAAACACCCATGAGCCGCTTGTTGACGAGGAAACCTTTGAACTTGCGCAAAAGCGGATTGCTACCCGCCACCGCCCGACAAAAGCAGCGGAGATTGATATTTTTTCCGGCTTGCTGTTTTGCGCTGGTTGCAGACATAAGATGTATTACCAACAGGGCGTAAATATCGAGCCGCGCAAGTTTTCCTATTCTTGCGGCGCATGGCGCAACAGGGCAAGGACAGGCAGCGAGTGTACCTCTCATTATATCCGCAAAAACGTACTTCTTGATTTAGTGCTGGAAGATATGCGGCGGGTTTTGCGGTATGTTAAGGAACACGAACAGGACTTTATCTGTAAAGCTACCGAGTACGGCGACATGGAAGCGAGAAAGGCATTAGCGCAGCAGCAAAAGGAACTTTTCAAAGCACAGGCGCGTATGACCGAACTTGACACGCTTTTCCGCAAGCTGTATGAGGACAACGCATTAGGCAGACTGACAGATGAACGGTTTGTGTTTCTAACTTCCGGCTATGAGGACGAAAAGAAATCCCTTGCCGCAAGGATAGACGAGTTACAACAGCAGATCGCAACCGTTACCGAGCGAAAAAGGGATATATCAAGGTTTATTCAGATTGTCGGGAAATACAGCGACATACAGGAATTGACCTATGAAAACGTCCATGAGTTTATCGACCGTATTTTGATACATGAATTAGACCGGGAAACCAACACCCGGAAAATCGAAATCCATTATAGCTTTGTCGGACAGGTTGATACCGAGCAGGAGCCGACGCAAGTTGTCAACCATGACCGCCGCAACATGGTAGATGTAAAAAGTATCGCTATCTAACCCCAGCAAAGTTCGCACCAGAATAACCGTCGTCCGTGTACCAGCGCAGATTGGAAAAGCCGTTCTGCTTTGCATAGGTTTCAAGGATACGCTTCTGATTGGAAATGGAATTGCTCTCGCCTTGCAGCTCGTCCTCATGGGAAAGTCTTGGGTAAAGGGCGGTAATTGGTTGTTGGTTGGTCTGTCTTAACATAAAATCCTCCGTTTCCGACAGCCAGCCCCACTATTCCGTACCTTGATTGTACCACATGGGGCGGCTGTCTGTATAGCGGCAAAAGCGTCAAATCTGCTTCTTTATGGTCGGTCAAATCGCCGTTTTTTGTGTAGCAGCTTCCGCTTCCAGCACTTTCATCATCTTGTCGGCTGCGGTGTCGGTTGCGCCCTGCTTGAAGAAGCCGGAAACGGTAAGGACGGAGTTGCCCATGCGGATTTCCGTTACACAGTCCGGGCGGCGGTCTGTTTTGGTGGTGCTTGTCTGTTTGGTTTCTGTCATAGGCTCTCCTTTCGCTGCTTCATCAGTTGCTTTAATCGTTCCAGCTTTTCCTGTGCGGTTTCCTTTCGGAAGTTGCTGCCCGTGAAGCGGACGGGGGCGCACATGGAAGTCAGCCTGTCATAGATACGGGCGTGTGGCGTGTCCTGCGGGTGCTGCAATTCCTCCAGCGTGAGGTTGGTCGTGGCGATCAGCGGCTTGCCGCTTCGGTAACGGCTGTCAATCACGCTGTAAACCTGTTCCAGCCCGTACTCTGTCCCTCGCTCCATACCGAAATCATCAAGTATCAGCAGAGGATAGCTGCAAAGGCTGGAAATATATTCGTTCCTACCCTCAAAGCTGGCAGCAAGGTCATTGAGTATCGTTGCAAAGTTTGTCATGCAGACGGCAACTTCTTTCTCCATAAGGGCGTTGGCGATACAGGCAGCGAGGTAGCTTTTTCCTGTCCCCACGCCGCCCCAAAACAGGTAGCCGATATTTTCAGCCTGCATGGTTTCCCAGCTCTCCACATAAAAACGGGCGGTTTCGGTCTGCGGGTTTCTGCCGTTGTCATGCTCAAATGTCCAGTTCCGCATAGCGGGGTCGGTAAAGCCCCGGCGTTTCAAGTCCTCTACTGTTTCAAGGTGCTTCTGTCGGCTTTCAGCGGCTTCCCGTTTTTCACGGGCTGCCCGCTGGCAGTCGCACTCTGTCGGGTGTCGGTCATGCCCTAACCATTGGGCGGTTTCTTTTGAAAAATAGGCTTCTTTGGGCGTATGGCACTTGCCGCAGTATAAAAGCCCGTCCTCGCCTGTGTAGTCCTCCGCTTCGGCGGTAGTGGCTGTAATGTCCGTAATCATAGCTTCAATCCCGTTTTTCATAAGCTCTCGCCCTCCTTGCATGAATAATCGGGTATGCCCTGTTTCGGGGCAGCCTTGTCTTTGGCAGCGTCCTCCTGCGCCCACTTGTAAATGGTGGCTGCATGGCTGTGGTACTGCTTCCCGGTGGAAGCGATATGGCAGGAAAGCCGGTCAATATAATACTCCCACTTGTCGGGCAGCTCTGTTTTCAGCCCGGAAAGCTCTGTATCGGTCAGTATCACATTGTTGTATCTGCCATAAGCGGCGGGGGCGGGGTGTCCCGTTTCTCCCTCTCTCTCTTTTTCTATCTCTTTCTCTAACTCTATCTCTATCTCTGGTGGACGAATGTCGGACAAATGTCCGTCTTTTGTCCGGGGTGGTAAAAGTGCCTTATTTTCCAGCCTTGCAGCCCGTTTCCTCTCGGCTTCGGTAGAGGACTGTCCTATCATCAGCTCAATATCGGTCATATAAAAAGCCCCGCTGTCAAGCTGCTCCACAAGCCCCAACTGCCGGAAAATCTCTAAAGCTCTCTCAACCGTCCCTATCTGGTGGCGGGTCAGTGTCGCTATCATCTGTGCTGTGTAGGGGATATGCTCGTCAAGCTGCAACTTCCCGCCGTTTTTCAGCGATTTTAAGTACAGCTTCAAGAGAATATTGGAATATAAAATCCCGTCTTTCATATCTTCCAGCAGCACAATGGAGTCGCTGTCAAAAAAGTTCTCTTTCAGCTTGAGGTAGTAATACTTGCGGTTATCTGCCATTGTCCCTGTCCTCCTTTTTCCGGCGTTTGGAGTAGTAGCGGGGGCAGAGTATGATAACCGCCCGGAAGCTCTGCTTGCAGCTATGGGTACAGCCCCGGCAGAGGTCGTTGTATGTGATACGGTCGCAGGTGGCATTCCCGACTTTCACTTGCCGCAGGAAAAAAGACCATTCCAGCCGCCGTTTCTTGCTCATTCTTGGCATGGGTGCGCTCCTTTCTGCCGTTTCCGCTGGTGTGACGGTATCGGCGGTAATTCTGTATCATCTCGGTATCATTTCCGGGGTTTTTCTGCCCTGTAAGACCGTTAAAAAATCCTTTGGTATTGCGGATAGGGTATGGGGCAGCCCCCTTGTTCTGTATGGGTTCGGGTACATTTTGGGGCGGTTTTTATCGTTCCTGTTCCTGCCTTTTCACAGGCTTGCGCTCCCGGTGTAAAATCTGGTCGATATTGCCCTTGACAGTCTGTAAGCGGCGGTATTCCTCCCGTTTTGCCCGGTAATCGTTGTAGCCGCTGTTTTTCTCTTTGATAAGGGTTTCAATCTCTGCTTGCAGGGCTTTATAGCTCGGCAGCTTGGAAATGCCGTTCTCCCTGAAATAGCGGGCGGCTGCGTCTGCTATGATAAAGTCGCTTTCGTGCTTCTGACGGTAGGCTGATTTTGCTTTGGCGTTTTTCTGCTGTTTCAGCCCGTCCCGGACAGGGCGGGTCTTGGAATAGGCAAGCACCTGTCGTTGCAGCTCCTTTTTCCCGTTCAGCGTCTTTTCCACCTGCTTCAGCTCTGCAAGGCTTTCCTGCATGGCGGCATAGGCGGCAGAACAGGCTTCGTCCAATTCCTCCGGGGAAGAAAAGCCGTACTGCTGGTAGGCTGTAACGGTAGCCGCCATTTGCTTTAGGTTGTGCTTTGCCGCCCAGCGGTCATAGCCTACGCCCTTGCCCTCGGCTCGCTTTGCTTCCCGGTCAACCATGCGCTGTAAGGTGTTGTCTGCCGGGGTGGTTTTTGCGGCTTTTTCTTCCTGCAAGCGTCCCTTTTGGGTGTGGGGGTATTTTGGTATGGCTGTGGTCTGTTCGGCAGCTCTGTGGGCGTTCTGCGTGAGCAGGGCAAGGACAGCAGCCTTGTCAAAATCGTCCCCCAGCTTCCGGGCTGTGATAGGCTTTGTCCTGTCCGGCGTGAGGTAGGAAAGCCGCCCCCGGCTCTCCTTGACGGTCACACCCTCCCGCAGCAAAAGGGAAGAAAACTCGTCAAAGTTACCAGCTTGGGAAAGTGCCTGCCGTATCGTCCGGCGCAGCTTCGCCTTGTCCGTTTCAAACTTGGTGGGCTTGGTCGGCTGTCCTGCTGCTTCTCTGACAGCGTTTTCTTTATCAAGGGCAAGCTGCCCTTTCTTTGCCGCCCAGTATTCCCGTTCCGTTATCCGTTCCTTGCTGCCGCTTAGGAGGTCGATTTGGTAAAGCCCCTCCCGGTGGCACATCTCCATGACTTCGCTCTTGAAATATTCCGTAGCGGCGTTGGTACAGCGGTGCTTGCAGCCCTCCCGTGTGTCGGCTGGTCTGTCCATGTAGGGCAGAAGCGGGACTTCATAAATCCGCAGGGAGTTGATGACGATATGCACATGGATATTGCCGCTGTGGTTATGCCCGTCCGGGTGGGTGCATACAAGGGCTTGGTGTCCGGGGAAATGCTCTTTACAGAACTGCTCGCCCAACTCCTGCGCCCGGTCTACGGTCAAGCCGTTGTCTGTCCCGTCCCGTGGGTCAAAGCTGATGATATAGTGGTGGCTTTTCACATCTTCCCGTTTTTGGTTTTTCTCATAGCGGAGATTAGCCCGCATACAGGCAACGGCGAAATCCCCGCCCCCGCAGTTGAGGGAAGAAATGCGGTAATCCTCCCTCGGTATCAGCCGCCCGTTTTCATCAAGGGTGGGCTTCATGGTAAACTCGTCATGCTCAAATGTGAGGTAGGCTTCCGCTGCGCCATAGTCGGCATTTTTAGAGCTGATATGTTTGAATGTTGCCAACAGCGTCACCCACTTTCTGCAAGACTTCAAACTTTAGGGCAGCAAGGTCGGAAACCGCCGCCCGTACCTCCCTGGCAAGCTGCGGGTAGGGGCTGTGCCACTCGTTCAGCGTCCGGGCTATCTGATTTAAGTTGCCGCCGATCCTGCCGTATTCGGCGGTCAGCTTCCCGACAGCGGCAAGCAGCTCATCATTGACGGGGGAAACGGTTATGATGGGGCGTATGGCTGCCCCGGTTATGGCTTGCCGGATAAACTCGGCTTGGCTCATGTTGCAGGCAGAAAGCCTTTCCGCAAACTCGGCGTATTCTTCCTCGGTCATGCGTGTTTTGACTACCCGGCTGCGGTGCGGCGTGTTGTATCGTTTCATGGTCGGCAGACCTCCTTTCTGTGCGTGGTGTCCTCTCACTAATAGGAGAAAAACAGGGTGTAAAGCGGAACTGTTTTTGAAAAATCCGAAAAAATATTTTGAGGGATTTTTAAGCGGCGCAAGCCGTATAAGCAGGGTTTGGGGAAGGCACTCCCCAACAAGATTCCCGCAGGGGCAAAATGAGCAGAAAGCGAATTTTGGCACCTCGGTAGAATCTTGCTCTAAGAAACTGTCAGACTGCCGTTCACTTGCTGCTGCCACTTTTTCGGGAAATCTATAACCAGCTTTTTTATAAAAGGCTGCGGGCTGGCGTTCTCCCCTTACTCCCTACAACACCGCAAAAAGCAAAAATGACAGACTTTTCGGCAAGAACTTTTCCTGCGGCATGGTTTTTCCCGATAATAAGGCGTTTTGGAAACTGTGTTTTACCCGCTGTCTGAAAAAATGGCAGCCTTTTTTGGGTTTCACTATCTAATACGGAACATTTGGAAATTTGCCAAAAATAGGCGTAAAAAAAGCAGCAAATCTTTTTCGGATTTACTGCTCATGGCTGCCGCTGCGGGGCGGCGGGATATTCAGTTTTTATGGTGGTTCAGTGTAGTAAACTGGAAGTTCATCAATTACTCTGCACTATGAAACTAACACTTCCTTTTGCTTTTTTTCCTGTTACTTCAACTGTGTATGTTCCGCTTTCATCAATTTCAACATCAAACTCATTAGATGTGGAAATTCCGTTACTTTCATAGATAGGTTTTTCCCCGTCTTTTTGAATTTTTATTGATAAGCTACCTTTATCTACTACAATTTTAGCACTAATAGTATCTCCAGCTTCAATAGTTAAATCCTGTGCGTCCGTTGTATTTAACACACTATATTCCATGATAAATTCACTATCGTTTCCAGTACGACTACCATCAAATTTTGTGCCACACGCAGTTAAAGATATAAGAAAGACTAATGTACAGACTATCAATATAATTTTTTTCATACTAACCTCCCGTTCGCATTTATTGGACTAATTTTATCATATCATCAATCCAAACTCAACGGTCAAGCCGGAACTTAAACAGGCTTTCAATCAGCTTTGTTCTGATGTAGTCCTCCATATCAGAGTTATAATAGCCGTTCATCTTAGAGAAGTAGCGGATATATCCGGCATAGCGGTCAAGGACAGCCTGTATCGCTATGGGGTCGCCCTCATGTGCCTTTATGATAGTGTCATAGGGGAGAAGTCGGTTACTCATGGGACAACACCTCCATTTCCGCTTTCAGCCGCTTCAAAGCAAGCTGAATATGCCGCCCGATTGTGCTGCGTGTCCAGCCGCTTTGTTCCCCGATTTCTTTCTGCGTCAAGTGCTGGAAGTAATACAAAAAGATTTCCTCCTGCGTCTGTTCCGGCAGTCCAGCAAGAGCCGCCGCAAGGGAGCAGCTATCTAAAAGTATCGTCTGCCCCCGGACGGAGAATGGATAAGTTTCGCCATAGTCTGGCACTTGAAAATACTCGTCTGTGGTGCTTAGTGGGACAAACTTTTCTTCGGTCAAATATTCAAGGGAGATTTCCCGTTTCCACCTCGCCGCCAGCATACGGGCAGCGTCAAAGGACGCATGGCGAATAACAATCCGGCAGTAGGTATCATGGGTATAGCGGATATGTTCTTGATGGGCTTCGTATTCAGTCATGGAAAATCCCCCTTTCTTCGATTATGGGAAAGGGCGGCAGCACTTTTTGCTGTCGCCCCTTGATTACCCACCAGCAAGGACAGTCGGGGCTGTCAACGGTGGGCGCAGCCCATTTACCTGCCGTTGACTGGCTCGGCTGGATTTGCTATACAAATTAGAGATATGCTTAACTATTCATTTGTGTCATTAGTTCTCTAAACTCCGTACAATCACGCATAAATGCAAATTCATCTTTACTGTTCAATTCCTCGCAAAGAGAATCTGCCACTTTACTTGAAAGAGCTGTTACCTCTGTTCCGTCCAAATTGCGGTACAACTTACAATTCTGCGATTTCCATTCTTTTCTCATAGCAGGCAACATTTTTGAAAGAATAGATAAACTTTCGTCTTTATCTTTCTTATCTAATGCAAGCTGCAAATGAGCATTGTAACGCATCCATTCCGGGAAAGAAAACGTACAAGTAATTGTTTCGTACATATCCGCAAAAAAATCTGCATCCATATTGCGGTTTTCGCATAACGCTATTTCAAGCATATTTATTAAAGCGGTTTGTATCTCCGTAACACCGTTCAATATTCTGTGTTCCCAGAATTTTTCTGCGTCTGTGTATTTTTTCTGTTGCTGGTAAAGAATTGCAAGCTGTTCTTCTTTGTCTATTGTGGAGAATGGTAGCGTATTGATTAGTTCCTCTGCCTTTGAATATTCGCCCCTATTTCTTGCATAGGAAATTAGCATACTAATTGCTATATCTCTGATTTCTGGAATTTCATTTACGGACAGCCTTTTATAAAAAGTTTCAAATGTTTCCTCATATTGTTCTGGCTCTGGTACACTATAAAGCCATCTTGCGCCATCTAAATAAAGAATAGCTGAATATACCAGTCTATCACAAGTGGGATATTCATGTATTTTGTCGATTGCCATCTGAAAAGCGGTTTGATAGCCCTGCTCTTGAACAACTTTATCAAGTTCATTGACAAAGTTTTCAATCTCTACATCAGTTAAATCCTCATTAAATGACAACAGGGTATTCAAATCCATTTTTAGTAGACGGGCAAGAGCCGGTAAAAGGGTTATATCTGGATATGTGCTACCTTTTTCCCACTTATTTACAGCCGGGGTGGATACACCTAAAAGCTCGGCAACTTGTTCTTGTGTTAATGACAATTCTTTCCGTTTTTCTCGGATAATTTGATTGATTTTCATAAGCAAACCTCCTTGTGTTTATGCTTTTATGATAGCAGCGTAGGCTTTAAGGAACAATAGAGCCGTTGTTAAAATGATGATTTAGAAAATTAACTAAAAGTTAAAAACGGAATAGTCAGCGGCTGTCTATCAAATTCTTAGTTGCTACTTTACCACACATGAGCATTGCTGGCGGGGTTGTCGGCCCCGTATCCCTCCAACAGATTGACGCCGCCCCATACACAGAGCGCCCCGCCCAGGCCCACAACGATGGTCTGTAACGTATCCACTGCACTATTGAAAAATTCCATATATGCCTCACTTTCTGCCGGTTTCCGGCGACCAAATTTGATTGATTACAGGAAAAAAGCCGCTTCACTGGGCGGCTAAATCTTCGTCCGACAGGTCAATGTCGTAAAGGTCAAAGGTTTCATCCTCCGATACCACGCGCCGTTTTTTCCGGCGCAGGGACGACAAGTACCTGTCCACATCAAAGGTGTTCTGTTTGTCGGCATCCGAGAGGTATTGATAGCGGGGGTGGCGGGTAATGTCGTATTTCTCACTGAAAAACGGCCTCACCCCGCGCACCTGCAAAATACACTTGCCTCCGTCCATGGTTGCAATTTCGTCCTGGCTCATCAGCTCTTTGCCACAATGTCAAGTGATGAATTCAAAAAGAAAAAAACACCCCTCTCTCCGTTAAGAGAAGGGTTAGAGTAGAATTTCTGTGTGTTTGTCTCGCATCTTTCATCTTCCAACATATCCAGTAGAAAAAGAGCTGATAGGCAACATCCCATATTCACTAATTCTAAAGAAGAGGCTGTCGGGAAATAGACAGCCTCTTCTTTGTGAAAATAAGATTTTTAGAAACCGTGAAAAAGACATCGTGTTCAGCACACTAGGGTAAATGTCAGGGCATACCCACGAGTACATCATGCTTCACTTCTGTTGAATTGTTGGAACCCCTTCCTTATTCCTGTGTGGCCTGTCGGATACAATCAGTTACAGCAGTCTTAATCGCATCACTTGTGACAGTTGCACTTGTAATCGCATCAACTTCGCTGGTCTGTGCCTCCACAATTCGTTCTGGGATTTCTTCTAAAGCCCGGTCTGATACCCTTTCTGTCTCGTTTTGATCTAAAATTGTGACGGACAGAATACTTTCGCTGTCAAATTTTACTTCGACAGTCACGTCCCCTCCATACCCTTCAGCACTAGCGGTATAAGTTCCAGGCTGATATACGCCACTTGATTTTCCGGATTCAGAGCACCCGGAGAAAAGCAGCGCACTGCCAAAGACGCAAATCGCTGCCATAGATAAAAATTTCATTGCCTTCATAACTTGTTTTCCTCCTGCCAATAACTATAAATTTTCGGAATCTTTAGTCCTGATTTTATAAGAATTTCAGACCTCTATCTCAAAAACGCACCCACTTATTTGTCCTTAAACACTGGACAAATCGCTCACAATTCGCGGCGAGGCCGATTGATTATATTTTATTTCAATCGACTGGCGCCAATTTTTAATCACCTAGTAATCCTGGAGAACATGCTGCCTATTAGGATGCTTTCGTATCCGATTTGCTGAAATTTTGCCCTGACCACGCCCTCTTCAAAGTGGCCTAAAAATATCTGAATCAGTTGAAGGCTGTGCTTCAGGAAGCAGACCGGACAGATATATCCCCTGGTCACACCTGAAGATATCCTGCCGCAGTCGTTTTTCCTTATGTATTTTCTGGCAGCGTCTGTATACAAGACTATACAGCCCTCTGCGCGCCGGCGGTTTTACTCCTCAGGTTCTTTTCATGTCTCCAGAGTCCATCTCTGGCTCTGGGTCTGAAGCCTTACCATATGGGTGTAAAGGCCGTTCTTCTCATACAACTCTTCCGGTCTTCCCTGCTCGGCCACATGACCGTCAGATAGCACGATGATCTTATCTGCCCCGGTCACAGTACGCATCCGGTGGGCGATGATGAGAACCGTCTTGTTCTTTACCAACCGGGAGATGGCCTCCTGAACAGCCGTCTCATTTTCCACATCCAGGGAGGCAGTGGCCTCGTCCAACAGAATCACCGGCGCGTCTTTCAGGAGGGCGCGGGCAATGGAAATCCGCTGTCGTTCCCCTCCGGAAAGGGTGGAGCCGTTCTCTCCCACCATGGTCTGATAGCCCTCCGGCAGATCCCGGACAAACTCGTCGCAACATGCCGCCTTTGCCGCCGCGTAGACCTCCTCATCCGTAGCTCCCCGCCGTCCCAGGCGGATGTTTTCCAGAATCGTATCCCGGAACAGCACCACATCCTGAAATACAAAGGAATAATGCTTCAGAAGGACCTCCGGGTCTACCTTCGAGATGTCGATGCCGCCCAGGGTAATCCTGCCGCCCTGGATATCCCAGAAGCGGGCGGCCAGCTTGCAGGCCGTGGACTTGCCTCCACCAGAGGGTCCCACAAGCGCCGTCACCTCTCCCTGCTTCGCCGTAAAGGATACGTCGTCCAGCACGCCTTCATTCTCCCGGTAGGCGAACTTCACACGGTCAAAGGTAATGTCATAATTGTCCGGCTCACAGGTATCCGCCCCGGTCTGGACAGGCTGCTCCAGGATGGCCCGCATCCGGTTGATCTGCAGCTTGGCGTTAAATGTGGCCGCGATGTTCTGCAGAACCATTCCCAGCGGATCGTACAGCCTTGCCGCCGCGAACAGAAAGCCCAGAAAATACAGGAAGGAAAGATCTCCCCGGATCAGAAGCCCGGCCCCTGTGAGCACCGTGGTGGCAAGCCCGATCCGTAAGAACGCCTGGGCCGAGCACACGAAAACGCCTGTGGCAAGCTCGGAGCGGATGGCGCAGCGCTCCGCGTATTCCAGTTTTCCGTCCAGTCCCTTTAGGTATTCCTCCTGGCGGCTGCAGGCCTTGATATCCCGGATGGTCTCCAGGCACTCCTGGATATTGTCCGCGACTGTCCTCTTGGCCAGAATATTCTTTGTGCCGCAGATATCCTGGAGTTTTTTGGAGCCAGCCGTCAGAAGAACCGCCACCGGAAGCACCCAGAGCACAGCCAGAGCCATTCTCCAGTTGATGGCAAACATACAGATTCCAATCACCAGCGTAGAGAAGATGGAAGCAAAAAGTTGCGGGATATAGTGGGAAAACATCTGATCGAGACTGGAGCAGTCCGCAATCATGGTCGCCGTCAGGTCGCTCAGATCCCGGTTTCCGAAAAAACTTAAAGGCAACCGCCGGAGGGTTTCCGCAAGGCTCACTCTTCTTGCCGCGCTTTCCTTGTAAGTAGCCAGATACAGGGCCGCGTACTGGAAATAGTGGAGGATGAACAGGACCAGAAGGACCAGAACTGCCGCTCCTGTATAGAGCCATAAGCCCTCCGCCGGGTTTCCTCCTGCCTCCAGCGTCCCCAACAGATACTGAATCACAGCCATAACCACGCCTACGGGCAGCATCAGGCTGATATTGCAGAAAAAGCACCAGATGACTGCTTTTACGAAATCCTTCGCACCCCTTTCACTGAGGGCAAATACATGCCGAAGCCTGCGAATCATATCTCCTCACCCCTTTCTACCTTCCAGGCCGCCGCCTTCTGATAATCCGACCACATCTCCGCATACAGTCCGCCTGCGGCCAGAAGCTCTTCATGGCTTCCCTGCTCCCGCACGGAGCCCTTGTCAATCACCAGAATCTTGTCTGCGTTCTGCACCGTAGAGAGTCTGTGGGCAATCATAATCACAGTTTTTCCTCTGGTCAGCTCCCTAAACGCCTTCTGAATCAGGGCCTCGTTCTCGGGGTCAGCGAATGCGGTCGCCTCATCGAGCACCACGATGGGCGCGTCCTTCAGAATCGCCCGCGCCAGCGCAATCCGCTGGGCCTCGCCGCCGGAGAGATAGACCCCCTTCGTTCCCACCACAGTGTCGAGGCCTGCCGGCAGCTTTTCCAGAATATCATCGCACTGGGCCGCATGGGCAGCTGCCTTCACTTCTTCCACTGTGGCGGAAGGCCTGGACATACGGATATTTTCCAGAAGACTGACCTGGAAAAGCTTCGTGTCCTGGAAGACGAAGGCCACATGCTTCATCAGCTCCCGGCTGTCCATATCCCGCACGTCCACGCCGCCAATCCGCACATGGCCGCCCTGGACGTCCCAGAACCGCGGGATCAGAGAGGCTGCCGTGGACTTTCCCCCGCCGGAAGGACCCACCAGTCCGGTGACAGTTCCCTCTTTTACTGTAAAGCTCACATCCTTCAGCGCCGGATGCTCTGTGCCGGGATACCGGAAGGTCACATGCTCGAAGGATACGGTCTCGTTCCCCGGCTTCTTCGGATGGTCCGTCTCCTCCAGGGGCTTCTGCTCCAGAATATGATCCAGCTTCATTACAGCCTCATTTGCTTCCATGACAGACTCGGAGGCATACATAATCCGGTTGATCATGGCCCCGCAGGCCGGGGCAAACAGGGCGTAAAAGATAAAGTCTGTCAGCACTTCCCAGACGTTTCCGCCGGAAGCCAGAAGCAGGGCCGCCGGTATCAGCAGGGCAAAGCCTCCGTTGATGCAGGTGAGAAATGAGGTCTGCCCGTTCCGGCAGCTCATGGCATACTGGCTGGCCAGATCGCTGTAGGACTGGATGGCCGCATAAAAGGCCTTAAAGGAATATATGGTCTGCTGGAACACCTTCACCACCGGGATTCCCCGGACATATTCTACAGCCTCCGCGCTCATTTTCTCGATCTCCTGCTGGTAGCGGTGGAAAAAGCCCGCGTTCTTGCCGCCCATCATGCTGGCCATGCACACAAAAGCCAGAATCATGGTCAGCAGGCAGAGAAGCCCCATCCTCCAGTCAAAGGCAAAGAGCAGAATCACAGCCGCTATGGGCGTCACCACCGCCGCCGTCAGATCCGGCAGCTTATGGGCCAGCAGGTCCTCTGTGAGAGCCGCATTGTCATCGATGATCTTCCGGAGCCTTCCCGACTGGTTCCCCGTAAAGAATCCCAGAGGAAGCTCCAGAATATGAGCAACTCCTGTATGGCGCATATTCCGCGCCGTGCGGAAAGCGGCGATATGCGTACACATCAGCGCCGCAAAGTAAACCAGGATATTGGCGACGGCAAACCAGACCGCCATCCAGCCCCACCGGACGATGCCGGAGGCTCCCGTGACGTCCGGGTAGGCAGCCAGCACATCTCTTGCCGCCAGCCATACACACACATAAGGAATCAGGCCGAGTACCGCCGCGATCCCGGAAAGAGCGCAGCCCAGAAATGTGAGCTTCTTATGCCCTCCAGCCAGCGTCAGCAATCTTGACAGATTTGATTGCTTTTTCAAATCACATTCCTCCTCTCTTTATAAATTCTCGGAATCTTCAGCCCTGAATTTATAGGGCTTTCAAAATTTTTCCTTTCAAAGCTGACTCGCTATGTCCAATGTTTATGTCCATTTCTCGAAAAGTTCTTTTCCTATACGATATTCAGCTATCAAGTTTTCCAAATATTTGATCACGCACACCATAAGGCAGGCATACTGGCACATTCAACACAGGATGTTGAATAACCACCGCTTCCACATCAAAAACCTCTCGCAGCATATGTGGGGTAACAACCCGCTCCGGCGGACCTTCCAGATATTTTTCTCCGTTCTTGATAGTCACCAAATGGTCGGAAAACATGATAGCATGATTCAGATCATGCAGTACCATAACCACCGTCACACCCTGCTTCCTGTTTAATTGTTTAAGCAGCTGCAGGATTTCCAACTGATGAGAAATGTCCAGATAGGTCGTAGGTTCATCCAGAAAAAGGATTCCTGTTTTCTGAGCCAAAGCCATTGCAATCCATGCTCGCTGCTTCTGGCCGCCAGAGAGCTGATCCATTTCCCGGCCAGCCATATTCAGTATATTTGTACTTTCCATAGCCCACTTAATAATTTCTTCATCCTCACTGGTCAGGCCAGATAGTCTTTTACGGTAAGGATATCTTCCGTACTCGACCAAGTCTTTCACCGTAATGCCGCTGGGGGCCTGCGCTCCTTGTGGAAGCACTGCCAGCCTTTGTGCCACTGCTCTTGTTGACATACGAAAGATCGAGTCGCCATCCAAGCAGACAGTTCCCTCTTCAGGTGTCAGCAATCTGGACAGCGTCTTTAGAATTGTGGATTTACCAGACCCGTTTGTTCCGATCAGCGTTGTGATTTTGCCAGGCAATATTTTCAAATTAAGATTTTGAAAAACAGGTGTGTCCCCATAACCTGCCGACAAATTTTCCGCTACGATTCCCCGTTGCATCAAACCCACCTCCTTAAATTTGCTTGTGCAGCAGATACAGGAAATATGGCGCTGCCAATATGGAGATGACGATACCTGCCGGAACTTCTATCCCAGAAAACAGGATGCGCCCCACTGTATCTGCCAGCACCAGCAGAATTCCGCCAGTCAGCATAGAAGTAAGAAGCAAATTGCGGTGCCGCACCTCCGTAATCCTTCGGGCAATGTGAGGCGCAACCAGACCGATAAACCCGATCCCTCCACTGACCGCAACGCAACTTGCGGCTAGTGCGGCAGAAAGAAAGAGTAGCACCCTGCGCTCTTGTCCGACTCTAACGCCTAATGCAGACGCTGAATCTTCTCCCAGCAAAAGAAGATCGAGAACATTAACCCGCCAGAAGAGAAGCGGAACCAATACGAGCAGACAGGGCAACAGAATCTTGATCTGATACCAATCAGTACCCCAAATATTGCCCACAAGCCAGCGCTGAACCATTTGATAAATGGAGCTGTTGATATTTGTTCCCAATATGGTCATCATAGCAGTGAAACCAGCTGAGGCGCCAATGCCACCAAGAAGGAAATGCGCCGGGCGTATTCTGCCGTCTCGTTTGGCGAAGTTATAAAGGAAAAATGCTGTCAGCAGACCGCCCATCATCGCAAACAAGGGGCGATAGAACTTGGTGTCAATATGCAGGGACGGGAACATCCACATAAAAATCATGACGGAAAAGCCTGCCCCAGCGTTAATACCAATGATCCCTGGATCTGCCAGAGAATTATCTGTCACGGTCTGCAAAGTGCAGCCAGACAGAGCCAGTCCCATACCGCATAAAACGGCCAATATGATTCTTGGCAACCGCATCTTTAACAGAATCAGTGTGCTTGTTTTCTCTGCCGTACCGGTAATTGCCCCCCACAGGTCAGCGAGGCCAGTCTGTGAGTATCCGCTGTTAAGTGAAAGCAGCACGGTGGCGATGAGGCCAAGGACTAAGATGAATTGTATCAGGCATGTGCGCTTTCTTCTCATAACTTAGTCCCCCCATTCCGATAGGTCAGCAATAGGAAAATCGGCACACCGATCACAGAAACCAGCGCTCCTGTCGGGGTGTCAAAAGGTGCTTGGAGCATGCGGGCCGCAACGTCAGAAAGTATCAAGAGCACGGCCCCCATCAGTGCGGCAGCAGGGGCTAGCCGTCGATAATCTGCCCCTACCAGTTTTCGTGCTACATGAGGAATAATAATCCCGACAAAGGATATGCCTCCAACCAGCGATACACTTGCCCCGGCCAATAGCAACACGGCAAAGAGGCCAAATGCACGGACAAGGCCGACATTTACTCCGAGGCCTGAAGCGCTTTCATCGCCCAGCGCCAAGATGGATAGTTTAGGTGCAAGAAGAAGTCCGATTATAACAGCTATCAGCAGCCAGGGAGTCACTGCTTTGACCTGAGGCCAGAGTATTCCGGAAAGGCTACCCGCCGTGTAAAAGGAAAGGTCTTTAGAAAGGCCAAATGCGAGAGACATTCCTTGGCTGAGAGCTGTTAAAAAAGATGAAACAGCCGAACCTGCCAAAATTAGCCGAATCGGATCGGCTTTTTTCTTCTTCGCGCCGAATCCGTAAACTATTAGGGCTGCTACAGTTGCGCCCAGAAACGCTGCACCCATCAACCCATTATAAGATAGTGTCGGTAAGAACGCAGTGCAAAGTGTAACGGCAAAGCAAGCCCCTGCATTGATACCTAAAAGGCCGGCGTCAGCCAGAGGGTTGCAGGTGATTCCCTGCATAACAGTGCCAGACAGTGCAAAAGCCCCCCCGGTGATACAGGCGGCAGCAACTCTTGGCAAGCGCATTTCCAGCATGATCTGTGAAAGCGATGTGGACAGATCCAAGTGTAGAAGAGTATGGATCAATTCCGAAACGCTCCCCCCGGCAATACCTACGCCTACTGCTATAAGTGCAGAAGCAATTAAAAGTACAGTTAAAATCAGCAAAAAAAGGATGTATCCGGTCTTGGAGTGGATCCACTGCCCGGAAGCAGTGGATCCACCCGCAAAGCGCTTTTTACTCATCAATGTTTTGGTGGTTGAGGATTGCATTGACTATCCGCTCCATGTAAATCAACTTGCCGTTAGGCGTATAAGCCAAATCATACTGCTGTTCGTTGACACCGCAGTACACGTTCCCTGCCTGCACAGCTTTCAAATTTTGCCAGGTGGGAAGATCTGCCGTATCGCCTACTGTTCCGTCATCGCTAAAGTAAAGAATGTGGTCGGCATCTATTTGGGAAAAATATTCCGCATCTACTTCTTCGCCCCAGACATCCTCGGGCACTCCGGAAGATGCCGGAAGCTCCAAAGCGTCATAAATCAGTTCTCCAGGGCCTCCTGTACTGTAGACGTAATATGTTCCAGAACGCACGGAGTTGTCTTCAATGACAGCAAAAGTTTCATTTCCTGTGACCGCTTTGAGCTGTTCCGCATATTCAGCGGCCTGTGTATCAAAGTTCGCAAGCCATTCCTCAACCACATCTTCTTTCCCGAACCATTCCCCCAGTTGCTGGAATCGACCTCTCCAGTTTACATAGCTGATATCATCGTCCAGCATGACGGTGGGAGCGATTTCACACATCTGATCGTAAACATTGTCGTGGCGGATATTCATAATAATCAAATCCGGCTCCAACTCTGCAATTTTTTCCAGATCCAGGTCGCCGGCGGAGCCTGAATAATTGCCCACAGTTTCCACGTTGTTTTCTGCAAAGTATTCCTGCAAATATTCAGGAACGGTAGTGGAATCAAACATGCTAGTATTTGCTGATCCGACAAAAGGCATTTCAAGAATGATCAGTTCATCGGCAGAGCCGGAAGTATCTACAATGCGCTGTGGATTTGCTGGGATTTCAACAGTTCCCTTCATGTCCGTTACTGTAATCGTGTCTCCGTTCTGCTCCGTTTGTGATATTTCTGCTTCACCTGACTGCGATTCTGAAGTGTCATTTGTTCCTGTGGCGCTTGTGCAAGCCGCCATGCTGAATAGCATCGCAAAACAAAGCAATCCACTCAACATTTTTTTCATTGATTGTCCTCCTTGTTTAGATATGTTTATTGGTTAGTATCAACTAATCAATACGAATAATAACACATTGTCATACCACTTTCTGCCCCCAGAGGGATTTTTTTTGCCCCTAAAGGGATATTAACAGCTTGACAAGTTAGCAACAACTAACTATACTATGTTTAGAGGAAACTGAGTGTTCAAATTTGCAAATTGGTTTAGCTATGAGGTGCCGTATGTCCGACTTATCTCTGAAATTCAAATCGTCATCTGGATTTCCATTGCGCAGGCAGATTGAAGTTCGACCTGGTGTTCATCTTTTGTTTTCTTCCGGGATCATAGATCGAAAATTTCAGTGGGTGACAGCTACTACTGGTTCTATTTTTGAACTTGCATATAGTCAGAAAAATTCTTTGTACAGTGAGGTAGGGAACGTTCCTGTTGAAGTCAAACCCGGTTATTCTAATTTGGGTTTTTTAGGGGAAACCAGAAGTTATTCAGAGTATCAATGTGGAGACGAAATTAGGACATTCTCTATTTGGGTTGAACCACATATATTTGATGCTTTCTGTGAAGCAGTCTGCGGGAAAAAAGGACAAAATTTCTCCGCTTTTCAAAATTTTAATTGCCCGTATTATTCCTTTTGTCAAGATGTACAGGAAGAAATATTGCTGAACAAGCTTGACAACGAAATGGAAATGCCGAAGGATCAGTTGAATCACCTTTTGTTGGAAAGTCAAGTGTTGGAGTTGCTTTCCATAAATATCGAACGGCTCATATGCCCCGATTGGAAAGAAAAACGCCCTCTTTCTCTCTCTGCCGCAGATATGGAATGCCTCCATAATGCCCGCGAGATTCTCATCCGTCGATTAGATTGTCCACCCTCCCTTCAGGAGCTTTCCCACTTAATCCGGATGAATGACTATAAGATGAAGCGCCTTTTCAAGCAATATTACAGAAAAACAATCTATCAGTACATCCGAGAAGAACGAATGAAGAAAGCATATGTATTACTTCAAGACGGGCAGTATAATGTGAGTCAGGCTGCTTTTACTGTCGGATATACGAATATCAGTCATTTCTCAGAGACCTTCAAAAGATATTACGGGGTTTCCCCACACAAGGTGATAGCCATAGGTGTTGAATCAAGAATATAGAACGTGCGCCCGCCTGGCGCACTAAAAATGGCCCTCCCCGGCATGGAGAGGGCCTTGCTGCTCTTATGCGTCAGTTAATTCCTGGGATTTCCCCGACAAAGTTATAAACGATTTTAACTTCCTGCACCTTCTGGCCGTCCACCTTCTTGACTTCGCCAATCAGAATCTTGCTGATAAGCCGGTTCAACACCGCCTCGTCCAGTTCCTCAATGGCGGCATAGCGCCGGATTTCCTTAATAAAGGTGCGGACTTCGCTTTCCTGGGCGTCAACCCGGCTCTGCATCACTGCCAGATCATGCAGGCGCTTTTGGTTGGCTTCCTGCTCCTGTTCCAGCGCCGCCGTCAGCTTCATAAACCGCTGCTCGGTCAGGATGCCTTTAGCCTTATCCGTGTATAGGCTCAAAAACATCCCGTCAATTTCCTGATTCCGAGCCTCCAGCCTTTTGCGTTCCTTCTCCGTCTGGGAAGCGTCCACCAGATACCGGTGCTCCATCCGGATGCTGAGCCGCTGATAGAACGCATCAGCATCCTTCATGGCCTGCGCCGCCAATTCCTGTATATCCTTCAGCACCAGATTATACAAATCCCTTGCTTCAATCTTGTGGCTGGAGCAGACCTTACAACCCATCCGGTTGTAGGTCTGGCAGATATAATACGCCTTGTCAATCGGCTCCCGCATCTCGCCGGTGAATCGGTTCTTCCCAGTCCGGCCCACTTTTTCATACCGCACCTGCATGGACTTCCCGCAGGTAGCACAGTAGACCAGCCCGTGGAACAGATTATAAAAGGGGCAGGCGTTGCCTTTCATAATGGTGGGCCTGCGGTCAATGATTTCCTGCACCTGCTCCCATTCCTCCGGCGTCACAATCGCTTCGTGGCAGCCCTCAATCACTTCCCAGTCCTCACGGGGGATAATGTCATAGGTGTTGGAGCGGATGCCTTTCTGATGTGTCCGGCAGACAAGATGTGCACCTTTATAAAAGGGATTTCGCAGGATATGGCTGATTCTCGCCCCGCCCCAGGCATAATAGTTGGCGTCGCATTCTGTGTTTGCCTTCACATGGGTAATCGGGATCTTTTCTTCCATCAGCCGTTTGGAAATCCTCATGCAGCCCAGCCCGTCCAGGGCATAGTCGTAAATCTTGCGGATGATGGGCGCTGTCTCCGGGTCAAGGATAAGATGCCCTTTGTCCTCCGGGTCACGCATCAGACCGAGAGGTGTCGGACCGCCGCCGTATTTCCCCTGTCTGGAACGGGTCATGCGCCCTGCCAGCACCTTTTTGGATATATCCCGGCTATACATATCGTTCAGGATATTCTTAAAGGGCGTGATGTCCATTTCCTGACGGGTCAGGCTGTCCACGCCGTCCGTGATGGCGATATAGCGAACATTGTGTTTTGGGAAAAAGATTTCGATATAGCTTCCAGCTTCGATATAGTTCCTACCAAGTCTGGATAGGTCTTTCGTGATGACGCAGCCGATTTTCCCCGCCTCAATGTCAGCGATCATGCGCTGGAAGGCAGGGCGGTTGAAATTGCGGCCCGTATAGCCGTCATCCACATAATACTCATACTGGAACATCCCATGCTTTTCTGCAAAGTCCCGGAGCATAAGTTTCTGGTTGCTGATGCTCATGCTCTCATTGTCGCCGCCATCATCCAGAGAGATACGGCAGTAGAGAGCGGTGATTTTTTCATAGACTTGTTTTTTCCTGCTCATAGCGTTCTCCTTCTATGAACAGGGACACGATACCATTATAGTACCATGCCCCTGTCCCCGAATCAACCGTTTTTGCGCCGCTTTTTCTGCCATTTCGCGCTGCTGACGCCATTCTTCGAAGTGTTCACAGGTCTGGCGCTCGATCAGCTGCTCAAAGGCTTCCCGCATGGACTTCTCCCCGGAGAACTCCCGCACCACCACAAAACGGACTTTATTCTTCTGATTTTTGCTTTTTTCCATAGGCTACCTCCATAGAAAGGCAGGCCGGACGGCAATTCCGGCAACGAAGTCCGGCAACGAACCTCTGAAAACCTGTAAACTACCGTCTGGCCCGCAAATCTTACTTTGTGAATTTTCTTGAAAAATCTCGTTGCTTTCGTTGCCGGAGATAAAGATAATGATAAAAATATCCCTTATTTACAGGCTTTTCCCGTATCCAGACAGGGAAAAACCCGGCAACGAACCCGGCAACCAAGCAGCAACCATCCCGGCAACAGACCGCTATTTTCAGGCGATCCACTCCTTTGGAAGCTCCAACTGGCGGCATTCTTCCTCGCTCAGTTCCACAAATCCATCTTCGTTGCCGGGCAGTTCGTTGCCGGAAACATCCCGTTCCCAGCCCTTCTGCCTGCCGTATCCGGCGAACATTCTCGGATTAGAGAACGGCTTCCAGCCCGTCACCACCGTGTTCATGATCTCGTTGATATTATGAAGCTGCCACCGCTTCGGCTCGTCATAGGTGTGGCCCAGCGCCTCCTTGAACAGCTGTTTGGAGCAGACCATGCTGCCGGTGTAGTGTTCCAGAAAGCCCTGTATCTGCCCGGCCTCGGTGTCCTCCGGCATGAAATCCTTCTGTACCTCCACCAGCTGGCGCTGGATAGACTTGCTGAACTTCATGGAATAGTGGCCGCTGCGGTAAATCGTCATGGCCTCCGCCCAGACCTGCAACAGATAGGCTCTGGAAGCGTCCTCGTCCTCCAAAATGTGAACTTCCGCATTCTCTGGGTAAATCATGATCGGAAGGAACCGCCGGTTCCCGGCCCGGTCAAGGGGCAAAAAGTCCAGCGTGTTAGACGAACCGCCGAACACGCACTGCCGCAGCCGGTCTTTGGGCTGGGCCTCGTAGGGTGTGCGATAGGTTTCCTTCTGGCGGCTGATGAAAGATCGGATTTCCTCAATGCTTTTGGCGCTGCTGGTAGCCAGCATTTCCGACATCTCGATGATCCAGTGGCCTTGCAGCTTTAGAAACACCCGGTCATCGTCCAGCTTTTTCAGGTCATCGGAAAACCATTCGTCCCGGATTGCCAACAGCCGGAAGAAGCTGGACTTTCCAGCCCCCTGTCCGCCCACCAGACAGAGCATTTCCTCATATTTGCAGCCGGGAGAAAACACCCGCCGGATAGCCCCCAGCAGGAAGTGCTTCAGCATTTCCTCCACATAGTCGCTTTCTTCTGCACCTAAGAAATGATGGAGACAGGAGCGGATGCGGGGCGTCCCGTCCCAGACAAGGCTGTTCAGCACGTCCTGTATGGGATGGTAGCAGTTTTCATTCGCCACGATGGACAGGGCCGCTGTCATTTTCTTCTCGCTGGTCAGGCCGTAGGTCTGCTCAAAATAGAGAAGCAGATACTTCACGTCTGTATCCGTCAGGGCGCTGGTATTCCTGCGCCAGCCCAAATCCCGCACAATGTCCACCCGGTCAGTCAAAATGTTTAGACGAATCGCCCCTCGCAGCAGCGGATCGTGGCAGAACACCGTCTGGCAGTTTCCAATGGTGTTGGCGGGCTGACCTTTTTCCGTGACGGAAAGGCTTTCCCGCACTTCGTCAACGCTCTGCTCCGGTGCTAAGGCTTCGGCTGCGCTCATGACGGCCTGCCGGGTAGCTGGCGGTAAACTCTGATACTCGCTGCTCAATCTTCCTCACCTCTTTTCCGTATTCAGCGACCACGGAAGCACGTTCCTCTATGCTGCCGGACAAGAGAATATCCAGCAGATACTCCGTGTACGATTTTTTTTGCAGGGCCTCCACGAACAGCGGAATCCATGTTTCATCCGGGTTCTGCGGGGCGTATTCCTGCTCCCAGCGTTCCAGCAGATGCAGGTAATCGCACAATACGCGGAAACATTTCTGCTCCGCCTGCCGGTAGCGCAGTTCCTCGCTGATTTTTCGCTTGACCGGCCTTCTGCGGGGCGGGTCATGGCCTTTGGCGTCATAGCGGACAGAAAAATCATCCGCCAGTTTCAACACCGCCTCCTTACTGCTCAGACCAAACAGACGGGCGGTAAAATCAATCACATCCCCGTCCGCCTGACAGCCGAAACAGTGGAAACGGCGGTCAACCTTCATGCTGGGATGCTTGTCATCGTGCAAGGGACAGCAGGCCATCCCGTTCCTGCCGACCTGCACCCCGTAAGATTCCGCAGCCTGCCTTGTGGGGACAGCCTGCTTTACTGCTTCAAACACATTCGATTTTCTCACCTCCAGACAGAGCAAAAGGCACCCGGTTTCCATAGAAAATCAGATGCCTCATAGCTCCATATCGTTCTTTTTTTCCGGGGCAATGCGCCCCTCACGTTCCCAGCGCTCCCGGTTCTTCCGATCAGCGCTGATTTTTCCTTTTGCCAGCTTATCCATAATGGATTCTTTGGCTTTCTTCTTGATCTGCTCCTTCCTGGCCTGCTTGATCTCCGGCTGCATCAGCGTCCGCTGGATTTTTGCCAGAGCATGCTGCATAGCGTTTTTGATTTTGGTAATGACCCCATCCAGACGGGCAGCGGCGTAATCACGTTCCTTTTTCGGGGCCTTGCGCTCCGGCGAAAGTACCCATTTTTTCGTATCCTCAATCAGACGAATATCTTCTTTGTGCGTCTCCTGCCGGACGGTATCGGTCACGACCTCCACCGCCTTGTCATAGGCCACATCGGAAACATCATCTAACAGCGTCTCCACGTCCTCAATTTTGAGCGTCAGTTCTTCCAGTTTCTGCTCCTGCGCCGCAAGCTGCTCTTTCTGCTTCATCAGGATATAATCCTGCTTTTCCAGATAGTCCCGCCCGCCGTAGGACGGCTCCTGATCCAGATGCAGGCCATGCCTGCGGCAGATGTCAAAAAGCAGTGTCCGGCAGATGGCGTCAAAGGTCTGCTTGCGGTTATTGTTCCGGCCTTTGGGCTTGTCCGGTTTTGGGAGAGGGACGCCAAGTTCTTCCAGCGCCTTCTCCTGCTGGGGACACAGTTCCCCGTATCGGTTCTCACAGTCAAAGACGTGCCGCTCATGAATGTGGGGCGTGGCTTCGTCCAGATGAAGCGCCCAATCAATGATATGGACATGGGAACCGAAGCGGCGGTCAAATTCCTCCTGAAATTCCGTGACGATGCGAAAGAGCGTTTCTGGTGGAACAGATTGTTCCATTGTTCCGATCTGGTAGAGCGTTTCTTCCGGGCAGGTCTTGTTATTTTTCAGCAAGTCCTCCACAGTACGGTTGCGCTCCGTGTGGCGTGTTTTCTCATTGCGGGCGTTCTGGGCCTCCACATGGCCGCCGTAATGCTCGTAGTAGAACATCCGCTCAATTTCCTCAAAGCTGAAATCCGGCTGTTCCGGGTTCTCCCGGAACTCATGGGTGGTAAAGCCTCGGTAGCAGTCCCAGTAGATATTTTGTCTGGCCCGGTCAGCGTCAATGTGTTCGCTGTTCTCCACATCGAACCGGCGGTCATTGTGACGGGGATTGTAAGTGCCATGCTTGCCGGAGCGCCCATTGTGTCGTGTCAGTTTCAAACAGATTTCCTCCTTCCTGCGAAAGATGTTCCGGGGCCGGGGGAGGGCGGCGAAGCCGCAAATCCTGCGAAAGTCTGCGTCAGGTAATACCCAGTATAAGTTGACGCACACATCAACTTTCCCTGGGCCGAGGTTTTCCACCTCTGGACACCGGAGTAAAGGCTCGCTGCCTCTACACTCTGCACAGGCGCTGCCGCCCTGTACCCGGCACAAAGGGCTGCGCCCTCTGTACTCCCGCCCGGCAAAATCGGAAACTGCCAGCATGGAGCTGTCTTATTTCCGATTCTGCCGGTTTCCAATTTCCTGCCGAAATTGGAAATCCCGTCATGCCGCCGGTGGAAGATCATCCGGCTCTATGACGGGGATCGCCGCCCGCTTTGAAAGATACTGCGGGCATTCGATCAGCTGCACCCGGAAACTCTGCTTGCAGCTATGGCGGCATTTCCGGCACAGTTCATTATAAATGACACGGTTGCGGTCATTCAGGAAGAAAGCCAGTTCTTCCTTACGTTTTTTACTCATTCTCGGCATTTGCTGTTCCCTCCGTTTTACTGTCATGTTTCGGTGTCATTTTTGGGCATTTTCCCCTCTGTATGCCCCTTGAAAAAGGCCGGTAATATTCCAGACAGGGGAAGATACCTTTCCTTCATTTGTCGCTTTCCGGTACGGTTTCAGTCCCCTTTGCCATCCAGTCAAAGAACGCCTTTTTGCTGACTTTAATCAGCCTCCCGCTTCTGAACGCCGGAAAACCGGGCGTGTGAACCAGCTCGTAAGCGCTCACTCTGGAAATTCCCATAATACGCCGGATGTCCGCCACATCCAGCACCAGCGGGAGATCGTCGTAGTTTTTCAGTCTCTTGCTTTCACTCATTTTGTTGTTCCTCCTGTTATTCAATTTGATAAAATTTTTGTTTCCTTTCGCCGTTCTGCCTGACAGCCGTTATCCTCATAGCCGCATCCCTGCGGCTGCCCCATTCCTGCGGCGTATCCCTGCATTGGTGCGCTTCATGCGTCACTTCTCCTGCCGGTCATATCCCTGTCAGACGGTCATTCACTTGTCAAGGTACTGCATGTAATGAAATTACCATGTGCCAATCATCATATCGGCTTAAACTTGACAAATCAATACTTCTGCGGTACTCTTTATGTAACGGATTGAACTCAATTATAAAATTACCATAAGCATTGAAAGGAACAAACCTATGGAATTTGCATTTAACCGGCATGAACCGGTCTATGACCGGATTTTGTTCGTCCTGACACTGGACAGGCAGAAAATGAAAGAGCGTATTTTGATTGGCGAAGAGGCGCAAGTCCGTTTCCGCCTGCAAGGGGACATGGATGCGGATTTTCTCTGTGACGTCATCCGGCCTCTGGGGACATTTCTTTCTGAATTTGAACATGACCCGGACGGGGAATGGAACTGTTTGGGACTGTCCCCGCTGCGGGAAGCCCTGCACTCGAACCGCTGGAAACAGCCTGCGTTGGAACAGGCAGCCGGAGAATTTCTTTCAAAAAAATATCTCACCGGCGATCCGGTGAGAATGTATGCGGCGTTCCGTATCTGGAACGAGTATCTGCGAGCCAGGGAACCACGGGACAGGCCAGCCGCCTGTGACCGCTTTATCCGTAAAATGAACGGCTTTACAGCCACATTTATGGAAGACCCGCCGCTGGAATTTGACCCGGATACCGGCAGACCCCAGCGGCTGAATATCTCCCATCGGATATGGGGATCGGTGCCAGCCGAAGATACCCGGCTCGACCTCTGGTATCCCGACAATAAAAGAGGGGCTGAATGCGTTGCCGCTTATGTGTCCCTCCATCCTTTGATTATCTATTATCTGAACCGGCTTTCCGACTGGGGCTTGTATATCCGGAAATGCAAAACCTGCGGGAAAATCTTTCTTGCCAGGAGCCAGCGCTACGAATTGTGCAGTGAGAAATGCCGGAAAGCGCAGGCGCTTGAAAACAAGCGGGGCTTTGATAAACGGGCCAGAAATAACAAATATGACCTCGTTTATAAAAACGAGTGCCAGCACTGGCGCAATATCATCAATAAGGCAAAGAAAAATCCCAACTTCCCGGCTGACCGGCTGGAAGAAATGCTAGCGGCTTTTGAAGCGTTCAAAAAGGAAGCCCTGAAAAGGAAACGGGCGATCAAGACGGAAAAAGCCAGCCCGAATGAATTTACGGACTGGCTCGTGCAGCAAACGAATATCATTTTGGATTTGGCGGAGCACTGACAAGGCAGCCTGATGGCCGTTATCCCTTGCTTCTGTATCCGCCATAAGGGAAGTAGGTTTCCATGACAGAATCCGTAATCCCATTCTTATAAATTTTCCGTATGTCTGCGATTGTTCCGGGCGGGGTATGCTTCAGGTATTCCAGCAGCTCCGCCCGGCTGTTCATAATCAGGCAGTGCTGGCCCTCCCGCCGTTCAACCCGATATCTCATGGCAGTCTCCTTATACATAAATCATTTCGTGCAGGATGATTTCTTCCGCCCGGCTGCGGATGGAATTAGCAGCCCGAACCCACTCCATTTGGGAAGTGCGCTTCAATTCCTCGGTCACGCCCTCCGCAGCCATCATCTGCGCTGTGACCGTATCCAGCCGATCCTGTGCCTGTTCATTCAGATCGGCAAGGTAAGTCCACAGTTTACCCGACAGCAATAAGCTGCTATAATATCCGGGACGGAACTCTTTCAGATAGTTTTGGTGCATCCGTCCCCAGCGCCCAATAGGGCGGCTTTCCTCCGGCAGCGCCAGCATAGGGATGTAATAATCCCCGGCAAGAACATAGTCGATGCCGTTTGCGTGGGTGTATTTCGGTAATTTCTCCATTTCCGACCTCCTGTATTCGTTTTTTCAGAATCCAGTTGATCGTGTCCCTGTTCATGTAAAATTCAAGGCAACTGAACTCTTCACGAACAATTATGGCATATCCTTTCCGAGTTTTTGGTAGTTCAGTCCGTGGGAGGTCTGCGCGCCCCGGTTTTCGCTTTGGTTGTAGCTGTCAATCGTTTCCTTGCCCAGCACGTCAGCGATTTCCTTGGCGTTTTTACCTCTTCCACTCAGGAAAAGCGTACAGTCGCAGTTGTCGGAAATGATTTCCGCTGCATCCTTGTAGATGGCCTTTAACTGTGACTGGCTCTGCAAAATGATAGAAGCCGAGATTTCCCGGCTTCGGATGGTGGCGATCAGCTTGTCAAAGTTGGGAATCTGACCGATGTTGGCAAACTCGTCCAGAATCATCCGCACATGGACGGGCAGCCGCCCGCCGTATTTGTCATCGGCCCGGTCGCACAAAAGGTTGATAAGCTGGCTCTGCACCATGGTAAGAATGAAGTTAAACGTCGTGTCCGTGTCGCTCATAATGAGGAACAGGGCCGTTTTTTCATCCCCGATGGTGTCAAGCTCCAGCTCGTCGTCCTCCATCAGCTCCCGCACTTCCCGGATGTCAAATGGCGCTAATCTGGCTCCGCAGCTAATCAAAATGGAACTGCGGGTTTTGCCTGCCGACAGAAGGAATTTTTTGTACTGGCGCACCGCAAAGTGTTCCGGGTCTTTTTCTTCCAGCCGTTCAAACATGGCATCCACCGGGGATTGAAATTCCGGGTCGTCCTCGCGGGCCTCCGACGCATTGATCATTTCAAGCAGCGTCGTGAAATTCATTTCATCGTCCGGCGCTTCGTACCAGATGTAGCCAATGAGAGCCGAATACAACAGACGTTCCGACTTGATCCAAAAATCCTCGGCGCTTTTTTCGCCCTCCCCCTTGGTGTTGCAGATCAGGGTGTTGACCAGCTTTAAGATGTCTTTTTCCGAATTAATGTAGCGGAATGGGTTGTACCGCATGCTCTTGGAAAAGTTGATGGTATTCAGCACTTTGACCCGGTAGCCGCTTCGCACAAGGAGCTGGCCCACCTCCCCGATCAGGCCCCCTTTGGGATCGGTGATAATGAAAGAGGCCGGATAATCCTTGGACACGCACTGCATCAGGTTCGGCTTCACAAAAAATCGCGTCTTGCCGCTGCCGGAACCGCCGATGACCAGCACGTTTTTGTTCCGGGCGGTCTTGGGGTCTTTGGGGCGGTTGTTCATGGTGAGGCGTTCCGTCTGGGTCAGGAGAATGTTGTTATCAAACACCGGGTCGATGTACGGGGCTATATCTTTGGGGCCGCCCCACCGGGCACTGCCGTATTCTACGCCTCGGCGGTATTTCTTGGCGTTCTTGCTCTTGCAGTACACCATCAGACGCAATGCCACCGCACCGGCCACACCCACCGCCAGATCGAACAGGTGGAAGCTGGGGGCGGCGTTTTCAAAGGCAAGGGAAAAGCCGTCCGCAAGGTGCAGCAGCTTTTCTGAGACATCCGCCCCAGCCGCCAGCCGGTAGGTCTGTCCCAGCTTGCCAAACAGGTAAACGAACAGCAGATAGGGCAGGTTTGCGATTATCAGCTTTTTCACTTCCGGCCTCATAGAGACAGCCCCCTTTCCTTGATTTTCTCCTTGGCCTGCTGGCGGTTTCTGGCCGCCGTCTTTTGCTTCATAGCCGACAGGGCCTTTCGGATGGAGGGGCGTTCCTGCTGTTTGAGCTTCTTGGCCGTAAACTCCTTAAACGCCTGTTCCAGATTGTCCGCCTGCTTGGATTTGAAAATCACGATATACCGGGGCGGATGGGTGGTGCGGTCTTTCCGCAGGGTGAAATCAATTCCGTATTTCTTGGCGCAGGGCCGAAACAGGCCGATGTTGGCATCGGTGATTTCAATGTTGGACAGGGCGGAACCGTCCTTTTTGAGCTGCCGCAAGCTCTGTTTTCCGTGATGTGCCTTTCCTGTCCCTTTCTGCCGGGCGGCCAGAAATTTCTTCATGGCCGCCTGCAATACCTGGCCGGTGAGCTTGCCCGTCTTAACCGCTAACGCGATGGTTTTCTGTTCGATTTCTTCCTGCAACTGCTATCCCTCCTTGGAAGTCAAAGCAGGCAGGCGGCACGGCTTAGATCCGCACCCGCAGGCCGGAGAGGTCGTCGGTGCGGATACCCACCAGATACCAGTTTTCAGCCATTTCTATGCGGGTGGGCCTCCATCTGCCGCCTACCAGTACATCGAAGGTTTCTCCGCAGTGCAGGCCGCCGTAGTAGTCCGCTAGGTCAAAACGGATGTCATAGCGGTCTGCCTGCTCGTCAAAAATCAAAGTTCCCTGTTTCATAGGGCTGTCCTCCTTTTTCAGATTTTGCCGGTGTTCATATCGTGGGCCACCAGTGCCGTGTAATAGCCGTTGATGGTGCTTGGGGCGTTGAACAGAACCGCCAGCAGGTATTTCTTGATATTTCGGATTTCCGTGGTGTTTTTGCTGATACAGTCAAAGACAAACTCCATGTGGGAGCTGTTCAGCTTCATCAACTTGGATTTCACCAGCTCAGCGGGGTAATCGTCCCCGGCAATGCGGATGGTCGTTCGGGCGCTGCATACGGTTTCCACCAGCAAGTCCACGATCTCGTCCAGCAGTTCCCGGTCAATCCCCTTGGTGTGCTGGCAAAGGTGTTCATACTCGATGTTATCCTTGATGATTTCCCGATAAACCGCTACGGCGCTCTGTGACTTCGCTCCCGTTCCTTTCCGTTCCGGCGGCGCAGCCGCTGCTTTCTCCAAAGGAGAGGGAGGGGAAAGGATAGGAATGGAATCGGTAATTCGTCCATCTGTATTTGATTTCTCTTTACTTGATCTATCTTTATTTATTTGCGTTGGATTTTCCGGTGTCGGGTTATCCGATGTTGGATTTTCCAACACCGGGTTTTCCAATATCGGCTGTTCCAACACCGATGCTTCGGTCTGCGGCTGCTCGTAGATGGTATAGAGCATATCTGCCATCTTTCCCTTGCCGTCCCGGTTCTGCTGTCGGGTGATATATCCGGCCCGTTCCAGCTCCCACACCGCCGTCCGTATGGCGTCGATGCTTTCCCGATTTATCAAAGACAGGCCCTTTAGCGTGTAGTCCCAGCCCTCCGGCAGAGAGAGCATTTGCGATAACAGGCCCTTGGCTTTCAGGGACAAGTCCTTATTCCGCAGGTGGTGGTTGGACATCACCGTGTATCCTCGGTTTTTCTCCACTCGAAAAACTGCCATCTTGTCGCACACTCCTTTCACTTGAAATTTCACCGTGTCAAAGACGGTGAGCTTGCCCGGCTGGTAAGGACATTCTGCGTAGATGCAAAACTGATACTTCCAGTGTGGGCGGTAAAATCGGCAAGTGCCGCAGTCCTCCGGCGCTCCGGCCTCGCCGCTGTCAAAATGATCTGCGCCTGGCCTTGTCTGCATGAGCTGTTCAAAGGCCCGGTCGCTGCCGGACGTAAAGTACATAGGCGGTCGCTCCTTCCTCTATTTGGGCGCAAAAAAGCGGCGTCCTGATCTCCCCAAAGGGAAAAGAGAACGCCGCCGTCTGCGGTGTCGTATTCGATTTTTCGATGTGCGCTGTTTGGGATAGTGGGCTTCATGGGAAAGGACAGCGTGTCAAGGCTCCCTCCGAATGTAGTAAATGGGTAGTAAATTCGGTGTCCTTATCCCGTGATTTGCCCGTATTTCCGGGCTTTTTTGAAATAATCAGAGTTTTTAATAGAAACATTCAGCCAGGTTTCAAACCATTCATCCAGGGTGGTTTTGCTACTTTCTACAAACAGGCCGTGCTGCAGTTTGTACTTTAAGTCAGTCATTTTCTTTTGTGTTTCCGTAATTGTCGCACCATGTACCAGATATCTTTCTCCCTTGTACATGAAACGCCCCTCATAGTCAGTATACCTTTGCTGTATTCCTTTTGGTAATTTCCTGACTCTTTTATCGACTGCCATATAACCACCGCCTAACTCATTAGGCTTTCAAATATCAGGGCTATTGCATAGTTAAAACCGCTCTCAAATCCTGCTTTCTGTCCATAACTGCTCCCGGCATAAATTAAATCTGCTACAGATTCCTTCGTCATGCTGGCTGGCTCCCCGATCCTGTCCACGATTTCTTCCTGGATCGTTTCAGACAATTTGCCATCCGCTGATATGGCAGCCGATGATTTGCTGTATGATTCTGTGTATATATTTCCAATTCTTGACATATAACCGTCCTTTCTCTCACTGCTGCCTGGCAGCAGGTGAATCTTGTCTTGCAAATGGGCTATATGACGGTATATAATCAATATAGCCCGTACTGTGTGTATTGGGTTATGCTTATTTTTTGCCCCTTGGGTGTTGCCGCACCCTTGGGGTTTTTGCTTTTCCGGTCATTCGTCCACCTCCCATTCTCCTATAGACTCGCACATGAGCTTTGATCCGATCTGGAATCCAAGTATGAATCCCACCCGTTCAGCCTGATCAGATATAGAGAAGGCCATCTCCTGGGCTTTCGAATAGTTCTCTGCTCCCATGCTGTTTTCCAGATCATCGCGCCGGGCCTTGGGAATGTCATAGTCATATATCTTTCGCAGTTCCTTATAGCGCGGCATTTGTACATAGTACCGGTACATTTGTTCCAATATATCGGCTTTCATAGAATTCACCTTCTTTCCTTAAGGTCTGAACAGCCCCAATGCATTAATCTTGAAAAAAATTGTTGCCCTATCTCACGATTTTTCAGCGAAAACATCTCCGATGGTAACTTCTTCGCCTTTCGGTCTGTGTCCGTCCCTATACTCGTGTAACGCGCAATTCTCAACAGTGCAAAGCCTGACTTCCTTCATTTGACCATTGCAGCAATCCAGGCACTTTGCTCTGATCGCCTTAATTGGTGTCAGCTTCGCCATGTAGTGCCCCTCCTGTCCATCAATTTCTTAACAATTTCTATGTCCCTGCTAAACCGCCCAATCATTTTATGTAGGTCTACAATCTGGTCAGCATAATCAATGCTGTTAAATACAGCTTCGCACCCCCTTTCCTGCATAAGATAATTTACATCAAAGCTCTCAATCAATTCTATATAGGGCGTGTTCTTTTCATAGTCTATTTGAGGGGATATTCCGTAAAATGGCGGCCTCTGCATGAAGCAGACTCCCTTTAATTCCATGCACCTCCCATCTTCGATTTTAGAAAACTGCTCATCGGTAAGCATTCCGAAAAGTGTTTGTTCATTAAGGATTTCAGCTTTCCACAGCTCATCACCGGGTTTAAGTTTTATATATTCAACCATAAATTAATCCTCCCACTAACTTATCAATCATATTTTTATTTATGGCGGCTGCTTCCCAGGGGGCCGATGTCACCGCACCGCTCCCCCGAAAATCTGTAATGTCCAACTAATACGTTATATAATTGCCTGACGCGCTCTTCATCCATTCCGGCTATGATCCTGAATACTATACCTCTACACTTATCAATTTGCTTCCTTCTGTCAGGAGCCATTTTAATATAATGGTAGCGTGCAATGGTATATATCTCTTCCAGAACCTCGTTATCTTCTTCCTTATCCATTAGATAAAGCATTTGTACTATGCATTGCCTATATCCTTCATTTTGCATACTCAGCACCTTCTTTCATCAAGATCAGCAACAACATCGTTTGCCCCTTTGGCTTTATATCGTCTTTTCCGCCTATATTCTTCGTTACTCATGTCGGAATCTCCCTTCCTCTTGGTTTTCGCATTTCGCATCGTATAAACAACAGGTACTGTTCCATCATTTCTTTGACTCCCAAATAACGACAATAAGTAACTGCTCCCCGATATTGAAAGTCTGCCACGAGTGTTACCAAATGCTTATAATTATATCGCTTATAGCTGGCGGCTTCTTTGCTCCCATTTTCCGCTGCTTCCCATATTTCAAATAGCTTTTCGTAGAGCTCTTCAAACATAATACGGTGGCGGTACCTATCCTTGCTTAACATAATCATCTTTTTACAGGTCAAGACCCGATACGGAACTTGTACATATTCCGAAATATTCCTAACTTCTACCGGTTCAAGCTCCTCCTCTCCCTTTAATGCCACTTCTAACAAATCCTGCGTTACATTTGCAAAGTCAGCAAAAGTACAGATATGGTATGGATGGTATTTTATAAGTTTCTCTAAATTATCCAAATTCAATTTGTTCTTGCCCTTCCCACCGGGATTATGCTACTATGTATTTGCTTTATAGTGTAGCTCCGGCTATGCCGCCCCTGTCAGTGTTCGCAGCACTGGCAAGGGCTATTTTTTATGCGATGGAGAATCTTCTGCTCTCCGTTGTCCTGATGTACTGGTCATACAGCTTTGCATGATCCGCTTTGAATGCTTTACCATCAAATCTGTTTGAGATAACCGTTGTGAACCTTACCATATAATCCCCGGCCTTCTGCTCCTCCAGATCCTTCCTCTGCATGTCTGCTTTGATCTCCGCTTTCAGTGCCTCAATCTGTTCCTCAATCTCCTTCTGCTGCGCTTCCAGCTCTTTCAGCTTTCTTACGCGGTTGACAATCATTCTCTCTGTCATTGTAAAATCTCCTTTCCAGTGCAATCCCTTGAGCATCTTCTTGACTATTACTGCATCTCCAGACCGTTCACAAGTATATGGCTCAAAGTTTGTGGGGGCTTTCGGCTTCCCCGGTTGCTTTTATTTATTGTTGATACCGGTCTGGCATCCGGCTGAATCATCTTCCTGGCTATTGATCCCTCTATTGTTCACTCACAGGTATATGGTTTTCAGCTTCACAGCTTTTCGGGCTGTTCGTTTGCCTTACCTTTATCTTGATTATATTATATCGTGTACACGATATGTTTTCAATTGACATTATACACAAATATCGTGTGCAAGATTTGGCTATTTTGTATCTTGTGCACGATTGAAATTAATGTTATAATCTAACCATAATAGAAAAGGTGTCTCCATTATCAGAGCGCCCCCCATGAAAGAAGGTGATACTTTTGGCAGGAAAAACAGACTATAAAAATAAGTGGCAGTCTGAAAATAGAGAAAGAATTAATCTCGTTGTCCCAAAGGGTTACAAAGAAACAGTACGCCAACATGCAGATATGACAGGGGAATCAGTCAACGGTTACATTAAAAAGGCTATTGATGAACGAATGGAACGCGATACTGAATAAAGCTCAAAAGTGAGCGAAACCAGATTCCTTTTTAGGGCCTCGGAAATCTCTGAATAACCACTGCCACTCCGTCAATACTATTTCATGAGAGGATGTGTTATCATGTCATTACCAAACCAGAAGAAAGAATACACCATCGAAGATATCTATGCCCTGCCTGATGGGGTACGTGCCGAACTGATCGACGGGCAGATCTATTATATGGCCCCACCAAGTACTACCCACCAAAGAATATTACATCACCTTGATAGAACAATCGGTAACTATATCCACTCTAAAGGTGGACCTTGTGAAGTGTTTCCTGCCCCATTTGCCGTATTTCTCAATGAAGACGATACGAAATACGTAGAACCGGATATCAGCGTAATCTGTGACCCTGACAAATTAACGGATAAAGGTTGCACGGGAGCGCCTGACTGGGTTATTGAAATTGTATCACCAAGCAGTAAGCGCATAGACTATTTAACTAAATTATTCAAATACCGTACTGCCGGTGTACGGGAATACTGGATAGTCGATCCTGAGAAGAACCGTATTTTGGTTTATAATTTTGAATCTGAGGATACAGGGGACTATACTTTCTCCGATTCCGTAAAAGCAGGCATCTATGAAGACCTGTCAATCGACTTCGGACAATTGAATATTTAACCCACTGCCGCCCCCGACCATCAGGATTGAGGGCGGTTTTATTTTCCCTTTTAGGGCGTCGGAAATGTCGGAATAACCTTTTTAGAATCTCATATTTGTCAAGATACTCCTTTTAGGGACTCAGAAAATGAAGAATATTTTTAAGATATAAAAGCAGAAGCATCCCGCTGCTGTTCTATCAAGTATATAACAGCCTGTTTCATATCCCCCTAATATGCAAATTATCAATGTCCAACACTATTCCATGCAATTCTTATTAAAAAGCCATTTTAAACCTTTAGCCTTATATTTCTACCCTAAAGGCATTTAAATTGATTTTATCCCATTTCACCACGACTATAATCGTTGTTCAAAATATTGCAGCGCATCCGATCAGCCCGTTTTTCTCTCTGTTCCTCATTCAAGTTCATTCCCGGGTTTATTCTTATCCATCCTACCGGAACCCTGGCACAAATGCTGCCATCTTTATTCTCTGCAATGATCCGGCATTCCTCCGGGCGGCTCTCAGCCAGCTTCATCACTCTTGTAATGGTTCTGCCCTGTGTTAGGCTCACCGTAGCGGTCTTACTGTCTCGCTGCCATTCAATGACATTCTCAATGTTGTTATGATCTGGCAGAGCAATCTCCTTTGTACCACACTTTACAACATCAGCCAGCCGCTCCAGCGTGCTTATCTCCAGATACTCATTTTCAAATATCCAGTTAATTGTACTCATCGAAAGTCCTGTTTTCCTCTCAATGTCCAGTTCATCCAAATTCTTACTTTCCAATAGTTCTTTATATCTATTCACATTTAATCTCATGTTTTCCTCCTTTATGCAGACATAGCCATACCATATCAGCTCATATTATGTGATAACGATGATCACTTCCACATACCTTACCAAAACCTCACCTAAAAGTGATTTATTTCCACATGAACGTAACCATGTCCGAATTACCTCTATCCCGCTTAACGATGCCGTCCCAACACCGCTCTCTGGTATTTACTTGCCTGACTCATTATACCGGTTGGCTTGACCTCTGGCTCATTTCCCGGATATTTCAAGAAACCAACATCCCAATCATAGAAATACAATTCCAGATCGTACAGATCACAGACATACAGATATAGGTTCCGCTCTTCAAAGATACTGTTAATTGTCGCCCGTGAATACTTCTTACCGAAAAATATAGCCTGGTTCCTCATGTTCTCCAATGCCTGTAGCTTTGTAATTGTCATGTGCCATTTATCAAATTGCTTATATTTTGGTTTCTCATATTCAAGATAATGGAACGGGAACTTAATCGGAATTCGTTCACGCCTTGCAAGCCCGAGCATCCTGTAGGAAATATAGTTATAGCTGCCGATAGATACATTCTTAATTCTGTCATAAACCGGAAACGGATAGCATTCCCGGCACAGAAGCCCATCTCCATACAGATATAGCTTTGTACGCCTGCTGCCACACTTCGGGCAAACAAGAAACAGCTTTTCACCAAATCCTGTCCTCTGCTTCGTGAACTGTATGTTGTACTCTTTTCCGTTTATCTTTGCTATGGCGGCAGTCATGTTCCTCGCGCCCAGCTTTATGCAATCCTTTACATCAATATAGCTTCTCATTCTCCGCTCCTTTGTTTTGTAAATATACGAAATACTAAGTATACAACATTGCAACGTCCCTTTTAGGGGATCTCGAATGTCTTGATCCTGTCCCCAATCTATTATTGCAACACTTCAAATAGTATTCGAGTTTATTCTTAGATTGAGATGGAAAAAATATTTTCAGAGTGCTGCACCATTGGAAACAGTTACCCACTCCGGTTCCTATCACGTTTAAATCGGTGCTGGAAGGGTCGGGGGGCTTCTCTTTGTCTTCAATACCACACCCCCATATATGCGGCCCGTGCATTATCTGAATCCCCACAACCGGTCTACTATAGGCTTTCCTGCATTTTATTTTAGGGGGGATTCAGCACAATGTAGCCTGCTGCCAGATCCCAACAAATAAATACCGTTCGCATTCGTCGGTTTCCGAACGTTCGGAACGTCACCATATTCCAATGGCATCCCTCTCAACCTCACTTGTCCATGTACGCCGGAAAGATTCAAGCCCTATATGATGAATTGATGCAGCCGCAATATATTCTTCATAGTACCCTCTGAACTTCCGGCTCCTGCTGGGCTTTCTTAATTCCCGCATAGCTTTGTCCTGATAACTCCGTGCTACCTCCCGTGAAAGATTATACTTCTCTCCTATTTCCTGTAGAGTTTTGCTATCCAGGAACCGGCAGCGTATTACATCCGATTGAATCCCTGGCAGGCTGTCCACCGCTTCCCAGAGCTGTTTCTTCATGCCTTGGTAGTCCAGCCGGCCGATTATATCCCCTTCCAGCTCCTCACCTGATCCAACAGAGTCCTCTACAGTCAGTTCGCCTTCTTCATCCCCTAAAGGTTCATTCAGGCTACAAATCTGCCCCATTCCTATACTTTCTCTGATGGACTTTAGTTTCTCCTGGCTGATCCCCAGGAGCGCACACAATACCTGATCCGTTGGAGTGGTGCCGTAATATTTCCGGTACTCTGCTTCCATCCTCTTATATTTGTGCATCCATTCCCGGGCATGTGTAGGAATACGCACCACATTACCACAATTCTCAATATATCGTTGCATACCTTGTCTGATCCAGAACGCAGCATAAGTGATAAATACAACTCCCTTCTCCGGGTCATAGTGTCGGACAGCTTCACACAAAGCAATATATCCCTCCTGCATAAGATCATCTAATTCAGCACGGCACGTAAACTTCACAGCCATCATTTTTACAAACCGCTGGTTCTGCTGCCATAGCTGCAGCATATTGTCAGCTTCATCTATACTGGCCCGGATCAACGCGACTAACTGCTCATTGGATCGGAAAAGGGGATCTTCCATCGTCTCCGCAGATGTACCACTTTTTTGTTCGTATTCGGAATTTTGTGTGAGGATTGGAGGGCATGCGGTCTGATGAATTTTATCGGAACTTTTCAGACCGCCCCTCCCAGTCATTTCAGAAAATTTTTCACGGTTCGCTCTCGGTTCAACCTGTAATTTTGTGTTGTTCACCAATGGTTCAACTGGAAAGTTCTCACTGCTTCCTCTTTGCTTATTTTGAAATTCCCCGTTGTTCCTCCGTAGTTCGTTTTGAAAATTGCCGGGGTTCACCCGGTGTTCATTTGACATATACAGCCCACTCCTTTACAATAAATGTTAGGTTTTTAAGGCTGTGGGCTTGTCCTTTGTGGCAAGCTCTTTTATTTTTGCATCTGGCCTGCCTCCCACTCTCTGTAAATCTCCATGAAGTTATCAAGAGGAAGGATCGCAAGCCATTCACAATGGTTTCTACGATGCATAACTACTGGTATCTCTTCTCTACGTGAATCCCTTTCAGCCTGTCCCATTGCATCATACAGGCTTAACCGCTCCGTCCGCTTACACTCGATATGTATTCCAGGAAGACCAACGACATCAGCGTCCCCATTGCTGCCGCAAAACTGCTGCCCTCTCCTGCAATCATATCCATAATCCCTTAATACTCCTGCCAGCTCGCGTTCTCCTGCTTTACCTTTATTCCTACTGCGCTTCCCTGTTTCCTTTCTGTCCATTTGCCCTTCTCCTGATTTCATTTTTTAGTTGTGCCACTTCTTCCGGCCTGTTTCTTAATCCGTTCAGATACTGCAACATGTCGCCAGACACATACAACAGCCGGGGATGTACCTTTTCTATTCCAGTACCATAATTAGCCATATCATGAAGTTGCACCAGCGTCCATTTTCCTTCAACCACAATCAGAGATTCAACCTTACAGCCTCTCTCCTCCAGTTTCGCCTTTATAATCATGCCTGCCTCATACTCATTATCTGTATACAGCACAATATGTGGCTCATTTTTATCAATACCATTCTCCTTAAAATCTGCTAATATGTTCACGCTCACTTACTCGTTGGCTCCTCTCCTTACTCGTTGATTCTCATATACCCGGGCCACCGGTCAACCAGTAAAGGGCAAACGCCCTGTTTACAAGGGCTCCATTTACTAGAGGCCCCCCTCCAGTAAATAGCCTTTACTCGCTTTACTCGTTGACCCCCCTCTAGTATCTCAAACCCTTATAAATACTATGTTTTTTATTTACTCGTTGACTTTTTCACTGGGTATAAGAGAAATGAAATATTTACGGTCACTCCCATAGCCAAAATTACGGTATTTTATCTTACCTTCTTTCCTTAATTCGGCTTTGGCATTTTTTAATGAATTCTTGGTTATACTTTGCGCCGCTGCCATCTCATCCAGTTCCGCAACCTCTTTTTCACCATCACTCAGGAATGACAATATAAACTCTTTCGCCTCTTCCTTTTGCGGCCTCTGCTGGACAATAAATGAATTCTCGCTTACAAACTCCCGGTCTTTCTTCTCTGTATAGCCTTTGTTTATAATACTGCCATTTTCAATGGAGAAAAGTACCGTATCACCCGTCATGCCATAATTACACTTCTCATGTGACAGATAGCGAACACCCTTTTCCGGAGTATCTCCCACCATTAATACACTTCTGGATATATCCCAGATATCAGCGCTGTCTGCTATCCTTTTCCGACCATAAACACCGCTCTGTTTATTTGCATGAACAATCACAAGGAAAGTAGTCCCGTATTTTTCGCCCAAACCAATCAAAGGATTCAAGCATGATCTCATGGCATTTCTTTGTCCCATCTGGATGTCTGGCGGTATAAAACTTTGAATCGGATCAAATATTACCAGCTTTGGACGATAATGTTCAATCAGTCTTTCAAGAAACGGGCTATCGAACTTTACATCAGAAAACCGTTCATCTTTCAGGCTGATGGAATGTATATTCTCCAATGCGGCTCCAGCCTTTCTCAGCCTGCTACGCAACGTATACTCTGCCGAATCTTCTGATGAAAAGAAAAGAACTGTTCCCGGATCTGCCTTGGAAAAGTCTTCCGGGATTCCGGCCTCAAGAAAACAAGGATTCCCACTACTAACCGCTGCCGCTATGTCGCACCATATAGTTGTCTTTCCTGCGCCCCCATCCCCGGCAAGCGTTGTGATCTGATATCTTGGTATGTAGTCTGTAATAAGCCACTCAGGACTTTTTTCTTCAACCTCTTTCATCGTTAACATTTCAAGACTATAGTTTTTCTGCTGCCGGAATTTTCCATTATCATGTATCGCAGTATAAGGTTTCTCAGTTTTCCATCCCCGTTTCAACGCCGGGAATACTGTCTTCTCAAGTTCCTGATCCGTGATCGGCGGGATACACTTCTTTGCATTTTCGGCCCTAACTGCTGCCTTTATGGCTCCATCATCAAGGCCCTTTGCCTTTAGGCTCCCAATCAGCCGGATCATACTGTTTGTCCTCTCCCCCTTTGGTATCACTTCCGGCTCCTGGAAAGTCTGTTTCTCCCAGTCCTCTGGTGCAGGCCCCATAATGAAGTTCATAACTCTATTGTCTGCCTGGGCGATTTCACAATCCCCCGGCCCCTGCTCCCATTCATACTGACGACCATTTGGGTGTATGCTGGGTGGTGCTACTATGTAGCCACCTTCTCCCCGGATGTCAACGCCATCATAAAGTCCTGCTCTGTTTCGGTTGGTGGCTCCATCTTTATATATGTAGTGATATCCTCCGCGACCAGTGATGCTTGTCCAGGTTTCCGGCAATTCTCCGTTTTCCTTCTGCCAGGCTGTCAGACTCTCATATCCATTAACGCCCTTTTCCTCGTCCACATCCAAGTCAATCACCACCAAGCCACCTGAAACGCTCCCTGTTGCTATTCCGATATTATAATCCGGGTATCTGTCCCACCATGCTTCTATCTGTTGTTTATTTATAGTAGCTGCCTTACATCCATTCTCTGTTGCCGGTCGCTTATCCTTTGGCTTCAACGGGAACACTGCCAGCCCGATTTCAGCATACTTTAAAGCCCAATCCTTCATTGCCTCTGCCATTATTCACCCGCCCCTTGTTATCTTATAAAATCCTGCTGCCCCTCTGGTTCTTTTAGTGCCTGTTTAGCACTTCTCGTTGCCGCAAATGTGTTTCTTGCCCTTGCATCCATTATTCGGCAAAACTCTACTATCTCCTGCCTGTCCTTTGGTTTCCAGTAGCCATTCCCTGAACCACTGCAGATAATTGCACCGTGGTTCCTTTCATAGGCTATATGCTGCTGTAGTTTCCGTGAGGAACTGCATCCACTCAGCTTGACTAGATCAGCAGTGGATATTGCGTTTTCCTTGCCTACAGGCAGGAGACTTGCTATTGGATAATCTGCCTTGCCGGGCCGATTCCCTATATGTACTCTGTTATGCTTATTTTTTTGCATTCCCTATTTTACCCCCGTCAGTGAATTGAAATACTCGTCAATCTTTCGCCTGTCCCATAGTACCCTGCGTCCAATCTGGACTTTTGCGCCAATCTCCTCACCAAGTTTCATGGCATTATTACGCCCCAAGTTGGTGTAGGCTCTTAATTCCTCTGTGTCCATCAATCGTGATTCTCCTACCACTGCTGTTACCGTTCTGTTTTTCATAACTACCTCTCTTTCCGTTTATCATTATTTATACAACGCTTGTAATCATTGCAATCATTTGTTACAATAGCAATTATAAAGTAACATTTTTATATTTGCAATATTTTGTTACCATATATTTACCAATGCAACAAATTTGATCTTCAAAAATATCAGTATGGAGGATAAGACTATGGATGTAACAAAAAAAGGCTCAAAAAATTTAGAGAAGCACGCTAATGTGTCATATACTGTTAAATCTTTTGGGGAAAAATTAATAGAATTGCGAAATGAGCGGCACCTTACCCAAGCACAGTCGGCTAAGTTAATCGGCATAACAAGGAATACTCTTAGTATGTATGAAAGAAATGAACGATGTCCAAATATAGATATTGCTGTAAATACGGCAAACAAATATAATGTTTCTCTAGATTATTTATTTGGAACAGGTTATAAAGATAAGAGAAAAAATCATGAAAGTCTTTACGACTATTTTTCAGAAGAGGCTCTTGATCTTTTAGCCGATAGTCATATAAATAACTTTGTAGATGCTATACTTTCGCACCCTAATACAAAAAAAATAGCCGATATAATATATGCTACACATTACAAGCCTTTGATAAATTCTTACGAAATCAATTATATATCAAGATTAATCTCTGATTTATTATATAATATGATTGTAAATATAAATAAAGAGGCTTACCAACTACGTCCCATGCTAAGTAGTGAAATAGAAGAATTACTAGAAGCAGTTAATGATTGTATCAGAAAACTGGAGACATCACGCATTCTTTTACGCACGGACTATGACAAATACTTGGATTGTGAAGATGATATTCAGACCGAATTAGAGCGAATAAAATCGCTATTGGAAAACTCACCCGAAACCGAATACAATCAAGCCAAACAAGAAGGTTTCGTTGAAGCAATTAGAATGTTTGCCGATAAAGAAATTCAAATTAAAAAAGTTCCCGCTGATGATCCACTTATGAAATTGGAGGAAGAATTCCGCCAATATTTAAATAAAATACCACTCAAAAAAGCTATAAAAATGTCCATAGATGAACAATATGAAGAAGCCAGAAGATACATGGAGAATGAGCAGAAGAAATAATACACTTCTCTCTTTATAATACAGCTTTTTATTAAGTATCTATTTTCTATGCACCACTTAAACCCTATTCATTTTCAGACTTACTTCGAACTATTTTGAAAAGTGCATACACCACAATTCTATAATCAGAGGTAACACCTGATAAACAGAAATCATGAAAAAGTCCGCAAAATGAGGCTTCATAACACTCTATAAACATACCAAAATCAAATAAACTTTTTCATAATACATGCCGGGCGCCTCAAAAGCGACTACCCGGCACTTATTTTAAAAACTTCCTGCTGCATATTCCAATTTTGTACTTTTTTTGTACTTTTCTTGATTTCAGCTTTCCCCCATGCTATACTACTAATCGTTCCCAGCCCTGAAAAATAAGGTCTTATGGGCTGAATCAAACCGAGTGTTCGAGACCTTCCACTCGTAAAACAAAACTAAAGGAGAATTTAATAATGAAAGATTCACAGAGCAAAAAAGTGCTGTTCACAGCACAGGCAGCGATGATCGCTGCGATCTATGTGGTGCTGACCATTGTGTTTGCGCCGTTCAGTTATGGAGAGGTGCAGGTTCGTATTTCCGAAGCCCTGACAATTCTTCCGGTGTTTACCCCTGCTGCCATCCCCGGGTTGTTTATCGGATGCCTGATCAGCAACATCTTTGGAGGCTGTATTCTGCCGGACATTATTTTTGGCAGTCTTGCCACTTTGATTGGCGCCGTCTTTACATGGCAGCTGCGCCGCAAAAGCAGATTTCTTGCCCCCCTGCCTCCCATTCTTGCTAATGTACTGATCGTACCGTTTGTCCTTCGCTACGGATACCAGGTACCGCTCCCGATTCCTTTTATGATGCTGACCGTAGGCATCGGGGAAGTCATATCCTGCGGAGTCCTTGGAATGATCGTATATACCGCACTGAACAAGTATCGGCACACAATTTTCAGAACAGCGTAATATAAAGCGTGTTATTTTTAAATCTGCAAAGGACCATCTTCGGAGATATATTTTCCGGAAAATGGTCCTTTTTCTACTTCTAATATTACATTTTTGTTTACTTCACATATCCTATAAATGTATTGCCGCTTCCCGCCGTCATTGTCTCCATATCATTTACGCTGACGGTATTCTCCTCCCCGCTGTCCGGATCAATATACGTGACATCCGTCGTACTGTATCCAGTCAGAAGAATGGCGTGGCTGGAATCTGTCATTGAGATTACAGGAAGGCCTTTATTAATAACGTAGAGCACCTGATCCAAAGAACACCCCGTCAGATTCACCCTTTTTGCATGATACTGCTTCATCTGTTCCTCGCAAGCATCAAAAGAGGATTGATCATCGGCCCGCTTAAATGCCTGTGCTTCTGTGTAGTATACCAGATCCCGGTTGCCCTTTTCCCAGATATATGACTGATCCGAAGATATCACTACGCCCGATACCTGTTCCGCCTTTTGAATTGCATACGCCGCCTTGTCGTAAATTTCAATCAGCTCTCCCATGCCATATACATAATATTTATCTGCTTTTACTTTCCCGTCAAAGGCAATTCTCACTGCTTCATCCAACATGACCTGCTTCGGCCTCAGAATCTTCGGTGACTGGTCTTCAATTCCATCCGCATATGTGAGCCTCATCTGCTTTTCTTTTAAATCTGTGGTATAAGATTCCAGTGTGATATTGCTCTCTTTTCTTACTTCATTATTGCTGATATAGTCCTGTTTCGTTCCCGTATATGTGTCTCCTGATTTTGTGACCCGATTCAGCGTCACCAGGTTTTCTTCAACAAAGATATCGGAAATATACGTTTCTTCCACAGAATAGGTTTTTACAACTTTATTTTTACTGTCCCGGATCTCCAGCGCATACATAGGAAGCAAATCCTCCCCGGCAACCGTTCTGCCTTTATCTGCCGGCCTCTGATATCCATATATAAAGTCGCTGGACACAAATCCGAGCGGACGGATCGTTTCTCCGTCTTTTGCCTCCACAATATTTTCCTTTCCGTTTTTCAGATTGAGCACTCTGATCTCCGTAGCTTCTTCCAATGACCCATTCGTCTGATAAGCCAGCATGTGTCCGTCATCGGATGCAGTGTACTGCCCCTCCGCCAGATCCTCTGCAAGGACTTCCTGCTTATTATTATCCAGATCTACCTGGTACAGCTTTCCGCCAGCAAGTACATAGAGCATCTGCCGCTCATGACTGTAGTACACCATCTTCCCCAGCTCGTCTTCTGCAATGGCAAAAGATTTGTTGCTTGGAATAAATGCCTTTTCCTCCACCGCATTTTTGTCGATGTCAAAATAATACACGTCAACACCGACTTCCCCCTCGTGCTCTCCCCTGTTCATATATCCATAAACTGCAAATGCCGTACTGCCGTTGTCGTCCACACTGATGATCCGTACTTCATGCTGATCATACCTGCTGCGAACGTCATGTCCTTCTTTATTTGCAAAGCTGAACACCAATGAGAGCTCATCCGCATCCTGGTTGTATGTCCAAAGGTCCCTTTCCTGTACAAAAGAAACGATTGTGCCATTTTTGTTCGTCTCGTACGGCACATTAGATGAGGCTATACCAAGCAGGATACCATTTTCGTTTAAAACTTTTTTATTGCCATTAAATACCTGGTTCATACTTCGGTTGTAATCCAGCAAATATAATTCATCTCCACTGTATCTCACCCGAAAGAATTCCTTGATATTGTATGTTTCGACCTCTTCCCCATCCCCCACACATGTTACCTGATACTTCGCCAGAAGAGAGGTATATACACTGTTGCTCTCCTTGATGCTCCATTCTACGTCACTGGAAATCTCGGGGGCCAGGTTTCCCCATGTCAGCTGCGAACTGCTGGAGTGAATTGTTACCGTCTGAAAGGTCGTATTATCTCCTTCTTCGTTGGGCTCAAGATATGTGCTGAGATCGGACGCATTTTTTTTGTCAAATGTCTTGGTATGAAAATCTTCTGCAAAATTCAGGCATTCTCCGACAGCAAGATCATCCGGACGCTCAATTCTTGTATAGAAATAAATGTTTTGCTTTTCCACCTTTAGTGTGACCTTTAGAACAGCTTCCGATATCTCTTCCGCCAGAGCACCATTCAGATCCAGCTGTATTGCAGTGTCTGACAGATCCTTAATCTCACCCTTTTTATAAATCTCTTCCCCGTCCAGTGAGTATACCTCATAATGAATTTCCTGTATTACATTGCCATCCGTATCTACTGCCATCTGAAGCGTTCCGTTTTCTTCCAGCGGAGTTATCGTATCCCGCATAGCGGTAATATCCATTTCATTGACATAACCGGCCAGCGCATTTACATTTTTGCCCTGTACCGTAAAAGATATCCGCGGCAAAGAAGGCTCACCCAAGTCAACCGTCAAATCGGCCGTCCCTCTGTTTGTCAGCAGACTGCTTATGACAATTGCGATAAGAAACACGCCCGCCAGAATGCCCGCTTTTATCCACCTCTTTTTTTTCATTTGTCAGTCCCCTTTATTAAAAAAGATTATGTTACTGTTCACACTCTGCGGGCGTGCACAGCAACAAGATTATCCCAACTCCCATTCTCATTCCACATCCGGATGCAGCAGCCTTCCCAGTATCGGATTCACATGAAGCAATGTCTCACATTCCTTGATTTTTTCTTCTGCAGCAGTACTGTTTTTACCGGTTTTCACCGCACGCAGCAGTATATTCTTCGGCGTGTGCTCCATATCGATAAATTCCAAGACCTGTGTGGCATATCCGAAAGCCTCCAGATACTTTGCCCGCAGCCCGTCTGTCACCAGAGCGGCAAACCGTTCCTTTAAAAGTCCATAATCCATGACCGGAGCCAGCTCCCTGTTTTCCATCTGCCCATTCAATTCGTGCTGACAACAGGGGACTGAAAGAATCACCTTTGCGTTCCAGCCAATGGCTTTGGCCAGCGCATAATCCGTCGCCGTATCACAGGCATGGAGCGTTACCACCATATCCACAGACTGTACGCCTTCATAATCCGCAATATCCCCCTCCAGAAATTGCAGTTTATCATAACCGTACTTTTCCGCCAGCCGATTGCAGTTCTCAATCACATCCCGCTTCAGGTCAAGGCCGATGATGCGTATATCATACTGCTGCATTTCGTGCAGGTAATGATACATCGCAAACGTCAGATAAGACTTTCCGCAGCCAAAATCCAGAATAGTAAGCTCACGCCCCCGGTCAAGCTGAGGCAGAATATCCTCAATAAACTCCAGAAAACGGTTAATCTGCCGAAACTTATCAAACCGGGCTCTGACAACACTCCCATCACCGGTCATCACCCCCAGATCCTGAAGAAACGGAACCACCGTCCCCTCCTGAACAATATACTTCTTACTTCTGTTATGTGATAATTCCGGTGCCTTCACCTCCGCAGCCTGCCTCTTCCTCTGAATCGTAAGTTTCCCCTTCTTGCTCACAAGAACCGTATAATTCATTGACCTCGTCGTCATCTGCAGCTGCCGGAACGCTCCCATATACTCCACAATCCGCCTGCCCGCATCCTCCGCCGTCAGATTTTCATGAAATGCCTGCGTCGCCGTGAAAGATTCAAATTGAAAATAAAGGCTTCCCTTCTTTTCCACCGGCCGCACCTTAATCTTCAGCACCCCATCCTTCGTACGGGGATTACTAAGAATCCCCTGAATAAAATCTATATTTAAAATATCAACCAGTAAATCCTGTAAAGATTCCATAAGCACCTCTTCAATCAACCATCATTCGTTCCTACCTAATTGTAAAGCAAAACACCGGATGGTGCAAGAAACACTTCCTGATTGGGTACACTTTATAATATCAGTATCCTCAAAAAGCCTAAACATATTAGAAAAAATGAGAATATTCTGAAAAAGGAACGCAAAGGGGTCAGACCCCTTTGCAGTAGGGTCTGACCCCTTTGAACACTTCCCCGCTTTACTTCACCCGAGGAAACTCTATCGTTACTTTAAACAAATCGCCGTCCAGATAAAGTCTGAAATCTCCTTCCTGCATTGTTGTCAGGCTCTTTGCAATTGACAGGCCCAGTCCGCTGCCTTCCGTGCTTCTTGAGATATCACCTCTGATAAAACGTTCGGTTAGTTCATCCGCAGAGATATTCAGAGGCTGTTCGGAAATATTCTTCAGAGAGAAGCCTACATTCTCCTCCGTCACCCACAGATCCGCATATACACGCGTTCCGGGCATTGCATACTTGGCGGCATTGTTATAGATATTCTCCAGTACACGCCACATCCGCCTCCCATCCACGTGAATCATTGCCGGCCCGTCCGGCAGGTTTTGAATCATTTCCAGGTCCTTTGCCGCGAATTTTTCTGCAAACTCCCCGGCAGTCTGATTGATCATCTCCACCAGATTGACGTCCATGAATTCCAGAACAATATTCCCGCTGCTTACTTTGGATGCTTCGACAACATCTTCCGTTAGTGTTTTCAGGCGCTGCGCTTTTGCCTCCAGTATATCCAGATAGCCCTTTATCTTCGGGTCATTAAAATTCTCCCGTTTTAACAGATCCACATAGTTGATGATGGATGTCAGCGGGGTCTTAATATCATGGGACACATTTGTGATCAGATCTGTCTTCAGACGCTCACTCTTCATGCCCTCTTCCACGGCCCGCTGCAAGCCGTTGCCGATATTATTCACCATCTCGGCCATCTTCAAGTCCCCGCCGTTAAGGCGGTCCAGCGGAATCTGATAATCCACGTTGCCTGATGCAATCTCCCGGATTCCTCTTTTTATCCTGCTCTTGGAAACAGCCCCTCTTACTACCAAAAATACGGCGGCCGCCTCTGCCAGCAGCATAAGAATAAAGAAGCCGGAAAAACCTCTTACCCCAATTGCCAGCCAGTGTATTACCACAAAGACCCCCAATGAGAATACTGCCCGGAATGTTACATTACGGTTCAGCCAGAACTCTTTTAAAAACAGACAAACGCTCCTCAGCAGGCTGTTCTTCCAGACCGTCCCTGCCTTAATTCTGCGCACAAGGCTCAGGTAACCAAACAGGAAACACGCCGTAGTGAATGCCGTAAGTATACCCGTTAATATTAGATCAGACAAACTTAAATAGCTGCCATACCCTCTGTAAGCCATCTCCGTAAATAATTCCCACGAATAGCTGCCATCCGGATAAACCGATGTATTAGAAAGTGATCCGACACCGCCCCACATGCTTCCTAAAAAGGTGACAGGTATCAGCCATAACAGGATAACAAACGCCGCACCCAGTTCCGTCTTCCACCTGTCAAACAGATTCAGGTGGACTTCTCCGTCATGTCCGCTCCTTCCCGCAATCAGTGTCATCCATATCAGTATTGCAAGGAATAAGATGGAGCAGATTGTGCTTCCAACCGCCGCCAAACTCATATAAGGCGCATAGGTATTATAATCCTGTGCATCCGCATAAAATGCGTCCTGTATCGGAAAGTTTGTATCCACAGCCGCCGCAAAAATGCAGTCTGCCTTCTGTCTGTAATTGTAGGACTTCACCATAGAACGCCATTCGTTGGCGGAAATATCCATATTTGTTTCAAACTCTGCCAGTTTCGGCCTCACAATCAAATACTTATTGCTGCCGCCGGCCTTCATCTGTTCCAGATTCTCTTTTACAGAATCGTAATCCCGGAGATGACTGTTATTTGTATATACTTTTTTCGCACTTTCATCTACAAACATGTAAATGAAATTCGTGTTCCCTTCTTCCCATGTATCACCTGAATAAAGGTATCTGTCAACCTGGGATGACAGCGTACTCAGAATGTTCTGCAGATAGCCGTATACCCGGGACAGTTTCCCATTGAGCTCCGGCGACTTATTTACTACCTCTAAAATATTCGCAGCCCCTGCCGGCGTATACTTCTCCCGCAGTGCCTCGCTGAATGTCCAGCAGTCCGTATACACTGTGATACCATCGGTATCCTTAATTGCCATACTATTATAATAACCCGATGTATAATATCCGTTTTCCAGCTGTTTCATAAAATCTTCAGATGTGATTCCTTCGACTTCCAGCCTCAGTTTATTATCCTCAATCAGAGCCTTAAACTCCCCTATATAATAATAATGATAAGTTCCGTCCGGCTTCTCGCAGACAACCACACCATTGTCATCGTAGCTGGCCCCTTCCTCCGTATACTCGCTGCTCCAGTTCACGAGGTCCTCCAGAGTGTATGCCAGACCGCTTTCATTCTCCCCGTCAATCACTCCGTTCTTCGCAAAGTTTATAATATCAACCAACTTTTCGGGATTATATTTGCCGTCTGTCTCAAAATTATTCTTCATAGCAATGCCTTCCATGACATCCCATGTGGCACTGGATACTAAATTCTTAAAACTCGCGGATTCTTCATATGGCTTGCTCGCAGACTTCAGAAAACTATCGCTCCCTCTGCTTCCGGAAAAAGCCAGCATGATTACCATGCCAAGAACAGCTGTAACTACCGTAAGGTGGGCAAGCAGCAGCAGAATCCCTTTCGTCACCGGCTTTTTATACCAGTTTTTCATAGCGCTCCTTCCTAGAGTTTTTCTATCTTATACCCGACTCCCCAGACGACTTTCAGGTATCTGGGCTCCTTCGGGTTAATCTCAATCTTTTCCCGAATATGCCGGATATGCACGGCAACCGTATTGTCAGCTCCGATTGCATCTTCATTCCAGATCGATTCATAAATCTGGTCTATAGAAAAAACTCTCCCCTGATTTTTCATTAATAATAATAAAATGTTATACTCGATCGGTGTCAGCTTCACAACCTCTCCGTCCACGGTAACTTCTTTCAGATCATCATTAATAGCAAGGCCGCCAACCTCATACACCCGCTCGGACTTTTCATTAACACTGCCTCCGAGCTGGGTATATCTGCGCAGTTGAGATTTGACCCTCGCTACCAGTTCCAATGGATTAAATGGTTTTGTTACATAATCGTCAGCGCCGACGTTCAGTCCCAGAATCTTATCCGCGTCCTCAGATTTTGCGGACAGGATAATAATCGGGATGCTGTTGTTCTCTCGAATTTTAAGGGTGGCTCTGATTCCGTCCAGCCTGGGCATCATGACGTCCAGTACAAGCAGATGCACTTCCTCCGATTCAAGCATCTTCAATGCCTCTGCCCCGTCATAGGCTTTCAGTACATGATAGCCTTCCTGGGATAAATATATCTCGATTGCTTCTACGATTTCCTTATCATCATCACAAACTAAAATATTATACATTTTTCATCACCTCCCTTACAGTATACATGATATCTGTGATTTTTTAAGACCCATTGGGGAAAATCTTATATTTTTCTTAAATTGATAAGAATCTTATAAAATATAAAGATAGCATCATGAAGCAGGAAGGGCGGTTTTGTGGGATTTCTAGTAATTTGACGTTTTATAAATATGAGATTCTAATGTTCTACTAGTATTTTATTAGTGCCGTTTTTTAGGGTTTTACTAGTGTCGTTTTACTAGTGCAATTCTGTCTATTCCTCACAGTCCCACGTTCACCCTCAATTGTGTTCCGTAAGGATTCAACCTCACCGATCAGATACCACAGGTGCGGTTGTTTCTTCCGTGGCTTGCGTGAACGCCTGACAGCTTCACAGGCCGTAGGATCATGATATCCTTCATGGTTTCTATTTAATCCCACTCAGCAACACCTCCAATTCGTCAATTTTCTTCTGCTGCTCATCCGTCCTGATTGCCCCCAGAATCGCATTACAGGCCAGTATGATAGTATTTGCCGTCTTGGTATCAATCTCGCCATTTAAGGCCATATTCGCCACCCTGGCAAGCGTCCTTTTTATCTCTGTTGGAGTCCCCATTCTAAGTCGGATACTCATATTGTTCACCCCCAAAAAGCCTATCAAGATCAGCTATTGCTTCCGGGCTGTACCTTGCCTTATTGTCCTGCACTGCCGGCTTGTCCCACCATTTCATGAGAATGTCAAAAGTAGCCTCACATTTAGGATACTCTTCTTTGAAATCCAGACTTTCCAATAAGTTCTTTACAGCCATTTGCCCTCCCTCAGTATTCAGATCAGGGCATTCCATGCCGCGGTTATAGTAGTACGATACTATGTCAAAATAAGCAGGAACGGCTTTTGAACTGACCTTTATAAACCATTCTCTTTGTTCCCTGCCCTTCATGTCGTGCAGCGCTTTCTTATACATTTTATCTAATTTATTCATGCAATTTTCCTTCAAAAATACCCCAGACGCAAGGAGAAAACGCCCAGGGTATCCTTATCAATTATTGATTACTGTCTACGCCGCAGGCTTGTTAGCCTGATAATAGATAGCTTTCTTCTTGTTATCCAGTACGAACGCATCATAAACAATGCGCCCTTCCACAAGTTCTCCGCTGATTCCTGGTGGATCACTATGTACTTTGTAATCCTCAAGCTTCGTAGGGGCAACTGTTGCCACCGGGTGAGCAATCATAAACCCGAAATTGGCATCCACCCTGTTAGATGGCACCTTAATGACCGTAATCCCATCAATCATGGCAATTACGCCCCTCAGCCGCATCTCTTCGCTGATGTCCGTTACCATCATAATGTCAGGACTCTTCTTCATCAGCAAATACACATCCGGGGTAATCAGAAGCACGCGTTCAGTCTCTGGAACTTCCGCGTTGTCAAGCGCGTTATTCCCTTTCAGGATTTCATCATAGATATTATCTTTTGTCAGCGTGATTGCCGTAGGCTTTGTTCCTGCTCCGGCAGTCATGACTCCGTAGACATATTTGTCAACCTCCGGAATAATAACTTCTCTCTGCTGTCTTGCAAGGGCCGACGCTCCCGTCAATACACCGCCTGTTTCGTCTCTGTCCATTTTATCAACTACGAATGTAAAGGAACGGTCTTTCTTCAATGTAAACTCTTCAAGCGTATTGCCTACGCTGCCGAGTGCCCCGTATCTTGAATCATTGCTTCCTGATCCGGCCCTATCGTAATCATTCATGCTCACAGTGTTTACTTTATGTACTTTCACTGTGTGCGCTCCTGTCCATGAAAAATCCTGGTTTGTCAGGAGTGACTTTTTACTCTCTGTGTAAAACATTTCATCCACATGTGGAAGAAACTGTGTAACTAAATTAATTGCCATTTATTTCTACCTTAGTGCTTTAGGTGCAAAAGCATTTTTTATCGCCCGTTCCTTCATGGCCCCTTTAGAACTTGAATCATTGATTCCAACCCGTGGGGCAGGCCCAGCCAACTGCCTCTTAAATTCAGCTCCAAGGGCCCTACGGAAAACGTCTGTCACCTCTGCATAGCTTTTCTCAAAGTCTTCCTTACTACTATAGTCCATCAGTGTAGCCAATGAGGAAGGCATTCCATCCGCAATTAGTGCATCCATTGCATCCGCTTTCAGCTCCCTTTTAAGCACTTCCCTTTCTCTTGTTTCTAATTCGCTTACCTGCTGTTCTTCCGTGAACAGCTTCTGCATCCTCTGACGCTCAGCGGCGATCTTCTTCGCAATAATTCGGTCAACATCCGCATCTGTGTATTTTTTCTCAGGCTCACTATGTTGCCCTTCTTGATTGCCCTGCGCACCTTCCTGATCTTCTGCAGTGGAAGCCCCTGCACCTTCAATACCTTCTGTACCCTGATTCAATAATTCTTCGCCCATATTGGCTCCTTTCCGTTTTAAGCCCGCCGGCTATAATTTTCGCAGTTTATACCGTGATGCCGCACGCAGTTCAAAACCGGAGTAACAACACATCAAAAGAGGACGCAGGAACGGCTTTAAGACATTTCTGTCCATAAGCTATTCCCACGCCCTCAGGCTTACACTGGTAGGAGAAACACCAGTGCGGTACTTCGATATATTGTTATATTTATTCTATCACATATAGGGTAGGTATGCAATCATTTTTCCTTATTTTCCGCCGTCTGCCACCAGTTTTCGTTAACCAAATCAGCAGATAAACCACCTTGTTTGATGTCAATATACGCTCTTTTGAACCTCCCTTTTGCTGGCTGCGGCCTTACCCTCTTGACTGGATGCAACCGCTTTAATACCTCTGAAAGCTCCTTATCGTCCGTATAGGACACTTTAATCTTTACGCTCATGTATTCGTCTCCTTCGCTTATTTCATCTCTGAAAATCCTCTTCACACCCTCTGTCCAACATTCCTCAGCCAACATATACTCCAGCTCATCTGTTGTGTTTACTTCGATGCATAAACGAATAATATCCTCAATTTTACTCACGCTCTTCCTCCTCTTCATCCAGCAGGAGCAACTCTGCCGTATCCTGATCCACTCCGTAGTTATCCATTATGTCATATAGCCTTTGTTCTCTCTCCTCATTCATTCCACGTTCCTCCGCTCAGCCTTAACATCCCGCCGCCGGGTTCAGGTGTTGGCGCACCGTCCCCCGGAAGGCGAATACTTTTATGAACTATCCTCAACCACCATGATTACTCTTTCTATGAACGGTTTTGCAGTGGCCGTTGTCTCTCTCATAACTTCGTTTTTCCACTGCTGGAACTCACTCTTTGACAGTTTCCGACATTCTACAATCAGTTCAGCAACCATCTGTATAATTTCTTCCCTTAATTTCCTCATAATTTCCTTGTCCTTTCCCCGGATCACATGCTATTATGTAAGTGTCCTTTCTGCATGGCTCCGGCTGTGCCGCCCCGTGGATATTGGCGTATCTATGGGGCTGTTTTCATTGTTACCCTTCATAAGTTGTCACATCGCCACAGATGAAGAACGTCCCTTCTTTTCCTACGCACTTTCCAAGTTTGCTGTCTATTCCTTCCAGAGCGGTTGCTATACGGTCAAGTCGTTTGCATATAAGCGCACCTATAGGAATCATATCCGATACTTCTTTAAATTCACATTCACTTCCATCTGGAAGCTCTAAAAACTCATTAACAATTTTCTCAAACTCTTTTTTCATTTCATTCTCCTTTCAAATGCTGCTCAAAACTGCTGTTCAAGCAATCAACGCAGGAAACTATTTTGTTTCATGTTTGGGTTTTTGGATTTTTTGGACTTTTTTTAAAACTTTTACATGGAAATCAAAATTAAAAAGTTTTAGAAAAAAATCAAATTTTCCCAATTTCCAAAAGGATATCAGTAGAACATCGTATCTGGGACAATGTCTGAGCGTTCAAATCCGATCATAACATCTTGCCCGCCATAGGACTCTACGCCAGTCTTTTTCTCAAGTTCTTGTTTAAACTTCTTCTTACTCAACTGACCCTTATATCCATTGTCTGCCAGCCACCATTTATAAATCTTATATACCTCAGACATCTTTTCTCTGTGCATCGGATCAAATGCTTTTTTATAACAGTCCTCCAGGAACATTCCTATTCTGTCACTTTTCGCCCTGTATGCTTCTATCTCCTGCCTGATAACTTCCGGAACTTTAAGACCGCCCTCCGTTGCCATGAGCTGAAAACCTTCCATGCACCAATTAAATGCACCGCTTATATTTTCCCTTTTGGTTAGCCTGGCTTTCAATCCTTTGTCCTGTTCGTCCTCACCGAAGTGCCGATTGAACGGAATCAATTGTACACGTCCGCTCTTGAACACTGTATCGTCTGAAATATTCGGTAAGTGATTGGTGTTTATCCAGATTTTAAACGATGCCACAAACTCAAAACTCTTCTCATACAAATTCCTTGCCGTAATCGTATCGTTACCTGAGAGCATCTTTATAAGTGCGCTATCGAGCGTCATTCCTTCTTGTGGTTCAGATACAGACACATAACGCGCCCCTGCAAGCCTTGCGATATCCTCACTTGTCCCGCCGCCTCCGCTCTTGTACTTCTTACTTTCAAACGTTTCATAGGATGCCGATTTAGCATAATCCCCCATCATATTCTGCATGGTGCTATTGAGGGTACCTTTCCCATTCCTGGTCGATTCACCGTAAGTAATAAAGAAGCATTCCTGAAATGTTGCTGCTGACAAGGAATAACCCAGCGCCCTCTTTAAATACTCGATCAGCTCCGAATTGTCTTGCATGATGTCCGAAATAAATTTCTGGAACTCTTCGCCGCTCTCTTCCGGGTCATACCACACATTTGAAATCTTTGTAAGATAATCATATGGATCATGTGGATTCGCCGCTCCTGTGGTAAGATTCACTGTACAATTTTGGCAGTTAAACAAATACGGCTGTTTATCAAATATACTGAACGGCTTGGGATTCACGCTCATAGCGTCTCTTATCAGCTTACACCGCTTTTCGTAAGAGAAATATTTCGCATAGAATTTGGCTGAATCCTCATTTTCATGTTCTTTACTATTGAAGTAATTTGCCGCCGATGTCGCAAACTCTTTTGCGAGCGCATGTGTCTGCAGTGAGTCTATGTCGTGCCGCCACACTTTCCCGTCATACACAAAGAATGACTTCCGCTCTATAACATATAAGAGATTCTCTTTGTATATATTACAAAATAATGTACTGGCCCCTATGTCGTTCCTTGGATATCTTGACGGCTGCAGCTTGTCTAGTTCCTCGATGCCTATCATTATTCACCCGCTGCCTTTCCCGTCTCCAGCCTGTCATAATCTATTACTGCATCTGGATCAATCTCCAGTGCCTTGCAGACCCGTCCAAATCGCTCCAGCTTGACCATATAGCCCCTTCGCATCCGATAGACTATATTGACGCTTACCCCCGCCTTATCGGCTATTTCCTGCGGGGTCAGGCAGCTTTTTGCCATCGCCCCTATAATAACCTGTACTTTTGCACATACCATCCTGATTCACTCCTTTCTGCCTGATATCAGGCTAAAACCTTCCAATCATTCCAAAGCCCACACCCGCACCGTGTGTTAGTTTTCAGTCTCAATGATTTCAGTTACGTCTACGCCGAGAGCCTTCGCAATTTTGCCGACAGTCTCGGGTCTTAAATCGTCTCTCATCGCCCTGCACAGAGTCCCTTTTGGGATGCCAGCAGCTTCAAGCTCCTTCTGACCCATGCAAGCCCGTGCCCTGGCTATCATGTATTTCTGTCTGTCGATTCTCATTTTTCTCACCCCACTTTTGCAAATCAAATTGATTGGTTCGTTTTAATAATAAATCATTATGATTTGTTTGTCAATGATAAAAAATCTTTTTGATTGTGTTTTTTGTTCTGATATGTTATTCTTACATCGAAGGAAGGTGAACAATATGAGCTTTGGAAACCGTTTAAAAGAAGCAAGGAAAAAAGCAAGACTTACACAACAAGACATGGCTACAAGATTGAAAACAACGCCACAAAATTATGCGCAGTACGAAAGAGGAGTAAGAAAGCCAAAGAAAGAGACACTTGCTAAGATATCGGAAGTCCTTGGTATCGGATATACTTACGCACAGAATGGAGAACCTTATTTTCACTGTTTTGTTGATACTGTGTCCAATCCTAAATACGCAGAAAATGAATCATTTAACAAAAGGCAATATAATGATGCTATGAGTTGTATTACAGATGGTAAAATTGTTATACCAGTTCGCAAACAAACACCCGAATCAATAACGGAACGAGAACAGGAAGAGAAGGAACTTGATTTTATAAATAAAATGGATAAACTCGGTATGAAACTCAACGACTCCGGACAAGACAAAGCCATAGAACAAGTAGAACTCCTGACCAAGATCCCTGAATATCAGAAAGACAAAGAATAGAGAGCTTACTAATTTTTTAGTAGCCGAAATTTCGGCACCTTATGCCAGTGTACGAAGCCGTAGATTTTTCTACGCCTTATGCCAGTGTACAAAGCCGTACATTTTTGTACGCCTTATGCCAGTGTACAAAGCCGCTAAAATTTTAGCACCACCGTCGATTTTTCGACGCAGGACAAGGGAAGATTCCCCAGTCCAACCCGTACCTGAATTCACTGGTTCAACGAAAGCACATTGACAATAATATACTTATTAAGGCAGCCGAGAGGGCGGCCATATCATCCGCTTTGAGTCTTAGGAAGGGGATGATATACATGATTACATATAGTGATTTATTTACTTTCGTGATTATGATATGCGCTATTATCACATTAGTCAGAAATGACAAAGACAGAAAATAGCCGCCCTGCTCTCTGGTAAAGAATTAGGCGGCTATCTCTGATAGTTAACTTTTAAGTTCTCGCCGAGGCGGATAGGTTTGAGCTATCTTCTCGACTGTCTTAGTAAGTATATTATAGTCAATATTACGGATTCTGTCAATATATCTTCCAGCCATTCCAAAGCCCACACCCGCACCGTGGATGAATGGAAGGAGAATATAGATGGCACTGATAACATGCCCGGAATGCACCGGGAACATATCTGACAAGGCGTTATTCTGCCCGCATTGCGGCTTTCCATTGCAGGATCAACCAATTCCTGCCCGGAAGCCCAAACGTGCCGGAAAACGCCGTCCAAACGGCACAGGCACCATTGTCCCCATAAAGGGCAAGAAAAAGAACCGGTACCAGGTACGGGTCAATACCCGGATCGATGATCGGGGCTATCCGATTTATGATGTTCTGGGAAACTTCCCGGATCAGATATCTGCAGACATCGCCCTGGCTGAATACAATAAGGACCCTTACGACCCAGCGAACCGCCAGAAAACTTTTAAAGAAGTGTTTGAGGACTGGTACAAGTGGAAGTTCAAGAAGCCCGTAGACGCAAAGGGCAAAAAGACCAGCTCCCAGTATTGCAGCGTGGCAGCATTTAAGCACTGCGAAGACCTGCACGACCGCGTAATGTCCAAATTACAGACCACAGAGCTGCAGAAGATTCTGGACAGGGAAGACTTATCCCATTCCACGCTGGAGCATATAAAAAACCTGTTTAGCCAGATGTATAAGTACGCGCTGCAGTTTGGGATCGTGGCAAAGAACCTCTCAGAATTTGTTCAGATAGGCAAAGAGGATGATACCGAACCCGGTGTACCATTTACCGAGGATGAGCTTGCCCTCCTCTGGAAGAATAAGGATCGGCCTTTTGTCGATACCATCCTTATATACTGTTACTCCGGCTGGCGGCTCAATGAACTGGCCCGGATGCCGCTGAAAGATATCGACCTGGTTAACCGGACATTCACCGGGGGATTGAAAAACAAATACAGCCGTAACCGGACTGTACCAATACATTCCAAAATTATCGACATGGTGGCAGCCAGGTATGACCCTAAGTTCAAAAGCCTGATATACCACAACGGAACGAAAGATATATCTGAGGCAGACTATAGGGAACAGTTCAATCAAGCGCTGCTGGATTGTGGGATCACCGAACCTCACACCCCACACGACTGCCGGCATACCTGCAATACCCTGCTGGATAACGCGGAAGTGAACCGAGTAGCCCGGTACAAAATTATGGGGCACGCAGGAAAGGATATCAATGAAAAAGTATACGCCCACAAGGATATCAACCAGCTTCGAAAGGCCATTGAGAAAATTTAATTTAAGCCATGAATGCAGCCTTACCCGCTGTACTCATGGCTCTTCTATTAGAATTTTATTAGTGCTGTTTATTCCCAGGAATGCCCATTTTACGCCATTCCCAACACTATTGCTCTTATATTTTTCTTAAATTGATTAGAACCTTATACATTATTCCGCAGTTTTCTGCTGATCCGCCCGCAAGGGCATGAATTACGGAATGCCCTCTGGATGTAAAATGCTTACCCAGGGAGCCGATGGGGCGATTCATCTTCTTCCGCTTCCAGCCGCGCCATCTCTTATCTCAAAGCCTCCCTCTCCACCTCGCTCGTCCAGGTTCTGTTAAAAGTCTCAAGCCCCACATGGTGATAACAGGATGCAGCCAGGTACTCTTCATAGTATCCCCGGTACCTCCTGCATCTGCTGGGCTGTCCGAGCAGACGCAGGGCGTTATACTGCTGATGGGCAGCGGCATCCTTTGTAATACCGATTGCCTCTCCGGTTTCCCTGATCGTTTTCTGATCCTGAAATCTGCAGCGAATCACTTCCGCCTGCTTCTCCTCCAGACCGTCCACGGCCTCCCAGAGCATACTTTTCATATTCTGATAATCCAGCCGCCGTACAGCGTCCTCCTCCAGATCCTCTCCCGAAGCGATGGTCTCCTCCATATCCAGGCCGCCGTCCACCTGCCCCAGAGGTTCACTCAGACTGCATATCTTCTCCATATCCGCACTTTTTCTGACCGCCTGCAGCTTTTCCCGGCTGATCTGAAGCAGCGCGCATAAAGTATCATCCCCCGGCTCTGAGCCATAATATTTACAGTACTCTGCTGTCATCTTCCTGTATCTGCGGACCCAGTCCCTTGCGTGCGTGGGAATCCGGACGGTTCCACAGCAATTTTCTATGTAGCGCTTCATTCCCTGTTTAATCCAAAAGGCGGCGTAACTGATAAATGGCACCTCCTGTTCCATGTCATAGTGCCTGACCGCTTCACACAGTGCAAGATAGCCCTCCTGCATCAAATCCTCTAATTCCGCCTTGCCCGGCCCCGCAAAGCGCCGTCCCATCATTCTGATAAAGGGTTCGTTCTGCTGCCAGAGCCGGAGCATATTATCCGCTTCGTCTATTCCTGCCTGAATTCGTGCTGTTAACTGCTCATTTAACATAATCCCATCCGCCTCCTGTTATTTTTGCTCTTACACCGCATTTTTACAAATACCCCGGACAATCATAAAATTTGAAAGTCCGGGATACCCTCACAAATAATATCCTATCCGCGTCTCCATATTTTATAGATTCACTTCGAATCTATAAAAATCATATCATATTCATTTCGAATCGTCAATATGTTTTTATTATTCACTTTGAATCTATTCAAACACTACTTAATATGTTATAGTTTTGAGATAGAAAGTGTGAGAATAGAAAAAGGTGGGATAAAATGTCAGTCGGAGATCATATTAAAAATGCAAGAAAGAGCGTCGGGATGACCCAGAAAGAGCTTGCGGAAAAATGCGGGGCAGCCGAGATCACAATACGCCAGTACGAGTCGAACAAACGGGAGCCTCGCAATGATCAGCTTATGAAGATCGCACGGATACTGAACGTGGAACTTTATGACTTACTGGGCTATACTGCGCCGGAACAAAAGGAACACGTACAAAAAGCCAGAAGCCAGGTTCTGCAGGATAGGATGGCAGAACGGGAAAAGAAAACAGTTTCTTTAGAAACTCAAATCACCCGAAGCCAGGAGACCGTGCTCCAATATATGGAGTCACTCAATGGGAACGGACAAGCTGAAGCCATCCGTCTGGTCGAACTGCTGACGAAGATACCGGAATATAAAAAGGAGAGAAAATAGGCCGCTGTGCCAGAGCGTATCTGAAAATTCATTGCCGCAATATACCGTCCCGCTCCACGGTCTCTGATGCATCAATAGTAACCAATTTTGCTCCTGAGACATATAATAGAATGATAAGTATAGCCACTTTTTATATGGCAAAGGAGTTTTTTTATGAGCACACGAGGACTAGATGTCAGTGAATTTCAAGGTACTGTAGACTGGGAGCAGGTAAAAGCTGCCGGATATCAGTTTGCCATGCTCCGTGCCGGATACGGTTTCGGCACTTTAGATCAGCAGTTTCAGAGAAACGCCGCAGAATGTAACCGAATTGGACTCCCCATCGGCGTATACTGGTTCTGCTATGCCATCAGCCCTGAAACGGCCCGCCGGGAGGCTGACGGCTGTATAAATGCAATCTCTTCCTATCGTCTGGATTATCCGATATGCTACGATATAGAACAGGCAACGGTCAACTACGCAGCCCAGAACGGGGTGACACTTACCCCATCCCTTGCGACGCAGATTGTCCGGAGCTTTTGTGACAGAGTGGAGGAACGTGGTTATTATGCCATGTTTTATAGTAACCGTAACTTTCTGAATACCTATTTCCCGGCCGATCTGTCTGACCGCTACGCACTGTGGTATGCCTATTATAACAGTCAGTTCGACGGCACCAACTGCGGAATATGGCAGTTTACGGACCAGGGCAGTGTTCCCGGGATCAGCGGCAATGTAGACCTGGATACCGGCTTTATCGATTATCCCGCCGTCATCCGCAAAGCCGGCCTGAATCATCTTGACGGAGGAAGCAATCCTGCACCGCCGCCCGTTCAGGACTACATTACGTATGTGGTACAGCCCGGCGACACATTAAGCGGCATAGCAGCACGCTACGGCACTACCTATCAGACGCTCGCCGCACTGAACGGCATTACCAATCCAAACCTGATTTATGCCGGCCAGACGATCCGTATTCCGGAGGACGGCAGCTCCACCGCGCGCTACTACACCATACAGCCCGGGGATACACTGAGCGGAATCGCACAGAAATTCGGTACTACGGTCAGCGAACTGCAGAGGCTCAACGGCATCAGCAACCCAAATCTGATCTACGCCGGGAATACGATTAGAATCTCATAAGAATGTTTTTAGAATTTGGTAATAATTTTTCCACTTCTTTTATAGAAACGACATACTTTATGCACATTTATCTCTTATAATGATACTCAGATAGTTGATAAACAACTATCTCCCCCCTCATAAAGTAAAGGCATTCTGAAATGCACAGAATGCCCACTTTACTCTCATTCCTTTAGATAACTATAAAAACAACGAAACCCCTGTAGCCGATACTGCAGGGGTTTTCGCTGTGTATTATGTTTTTTATGCGTGATTGTTCTGCTGAAAAGACATATCATCCTCCAAAACTACTAACGACCGCCCCGCTGATTACATCCCCGATCAGTTCATAACCTTTATCAGAGCAATGAACCATATCTTCTCCCGGAACCGCTCCATAAACGCACCATGTTCTCCTGTTAATCCCCGCTGTTTTCCACAGGTTACACACCGGTATGCTGTTATCCGCGGCTACTGCTTCCATAATCTCGGCCATTTTTTTCAGGGACCTTCCTGACCCGGGCGGATACTCCTCATACCCATCCGCATCAATATATGAATATTTGCCTACGCAGTGCGGTGTGACAATCAGAATCCGGCAGGCCAGATTGCCGGCCTCCTCCAGGCAGTCGTAAATGGTATCAATGCAATATTGCAAGGCAGATGCTGTGTCCGTATCCACCCTGTCATTATATCCCGCAAAAAAAATAGCCAGATCCATTCCCGCCAGAACTGAGGCGGACAACGGGGGGAGTACGCCCTCCGCACCGACGCCGCCGTCCACAATCTCCCGCATTTTAAGACCGCCTTTGCAGTGTCTGTACACCCTGCAGCCCAGATTTTGGCTTAACCGTTCCGTCCATACGCCTGCCTGCGTCAGGCTGTCTCCCATGCAGCATACCCTTTTATTCTTCCATTTTTCTGTCAACAGCATATTTTGTACCTCCTGCACGCTTATCTATCTTTCAGAAATCCAATTGGTTCAATCCTTTATCATCGGCGCCTTTTGTTACTCTAATCTGATCTCAACCATCTGATGCCCTTCTATCTTTTCGATTTCAAATTCAGCATATCCATCCGTTTCCTCATAAACAATCGGTTTATTCTCCGGAACAAGCCGCATTTCCTTCACATGGCGCCCGCCCAAATGTACCCTGAACTCCGTATGGTATAAAGGAATCACATCTTCAATCGTATAGATTTCCTCCGATCTTTTTTCCGGAATATAGTGAAGCAGATGCATTATTTTACAATTCTTTTCTGCCTGATCCGGTGTCTTTTGATTCAATATACACAGCAGGCTGGACGGGCCGTTATGGGAAACCATTTTATTTCCACATAATCTCTGGATTGCATCACCCACCATAACTTTACACCATTTCGGCGCATTTTTCCTATAAATCCCAAATACAGGATGTGCACAATAAATCACATTTCCTTTCTGGAACAGCTCCCCTTTTCGCTCATAATCCGGGGTAGGCGCGTGCTGGTGGCTGCAAAAACGAAGCCCCTCATGTCCAGCCAAACCTTCACAGGACGCAGTTCCCTCTGACCATGTGCCCCTGCTGCCCCGCTCAAACCACGGACGAATCTTCTCCATGATCACATTTGCAGAAACAGCCTCCGCATCCATTCCTCTCTCATACATGACAAAGGGCTCTTTCGGAAGCTCCTCCCCAATCGTCTCATTCGGCAGTACAAATTCCCGGCTGTACTCTGATTTGTTCATATCACGGATACCATACAGCTCACTTTCGTCTCCCTTGATACACGCGTCAAAAGAGCCAAAAACCGCTCCCCCCTTCTCCACATACGCACTCAGCTTCCTCTCCAGTTCCTCCGAATAGGGAATATCATCCGGCAAAAGCAGCAGCGGATACGCTTCAAAGCATTCTTCCGGATCAATCAGCGTGAATTGATACGCCATCTCCTGCAGCATATGCACTGCGCCGATCAGTGATTTGGGCAGCTCTCTTCCGTCCAGAATCGGATTTAAAAACACATGCGGTGTAAGTACCGCTATCTCCGCCTCCGGATATATACCACGGCAGAACTGCTCCTTCTGTTCCACACTCTCATAGACACTGCCGATCAAATCATAGGTCGCTTCCGACAATCGCCCCCACGGATGAAGCTGGTCTCCCACGGAGCAGCCCGCTCCCATGGCAAGCATATGGAAACATTCGAATTCCAGCGCCGCTTTATTTTTCAGAGAATGGAAATCCCCCCACGAAGTGTGGAACTTCCCTGTCATCCCAATCATTTCTTTTCCAAAATGCCCCGCATACCTTGCCATAATTGGGAAATGATCATACCCCCAGTCCCCGCTCGGCAGTGATTCCAGTTCGAGATGGCTGTAGGTGTCAACGGAGCGTTTCATGACCAGATCCACGCCCGGATCATTATAGAAGATCGTGGCATCCGGTGCACTTTCCCGAATCAAAGCCGATATCTCGCTCCGGAAACGATTCAGTGTAAGCTCTGCAAAATAAACCCGGTCTGCCCGAAGCCCCGGATTCAGCCCTTCCTCCAGCATTAACCGCCTGCAGTCCTTACAGCAGCATTCTGTCTGGGACATGATATCCATAAAGATTCCATCCAGATTCTCTCTTCCAACCACCTCAATGATGTCCCTCAGATGCTCTTTAAAAAACTCCCGGTAGCCGCTGTTCAAGCATATGTCATAGTAAAAATGCGGTTCCGGCACATTTCCTTTGTCCACCGGGTTACCATGTTCATCACGGCACAGCCACTCTGGATTCTCACGGATAATCCTCTCGTCCCATCTCACGGTTGTATAGACCGGCACGCGGATCCCACGTTTGTGGCATGCTTCGATCTGTTCCAGCAAAAGATTCCTGTTTTCCAGATTCGGATGTATCAGCTCCGGATGATTCACGGACGGATAATACAGCCACCCATGATGGCATCTGGCAAAACACGTCACAGAATCCACGTGCGCTCGTTCCAGCCGTTCTGCAAACCTCTCCGCATCAAAATCTTTTCCAATCTCTGTTATATACTGGCTTGTATGAAAATCCATATGTACCTGTCTGTATCTTAATTTTTCCATTTTACGTCTCCTTCTGCTCTGTATATTTTCAGCCTTCAACTACTCTTTCACCGCCCCTGCGGCAAGCCCGCCCTCTACCTTTTCCTGGAACAGCATATAAATGAACATCGGCAGGGCTACCGTAATGACGATTGCCGCCATCATCAGCCCATACTCGGTGCCTCTCTCCCCATTGAAATTAAGAATGCCAAGAGCCACCGGCTTCAGATCATTATCCTTAATAAAAATCAGCGGAAAGATCACATTATTCCACGCATTCAGAAAATTAAAGATAGATACCGTAGCAATCGCCGGCTTTGTCATCGGGAGCATCACCTTCCAGTAGATCTGGACATAATTTGCCCCATCCACCAGCGCCGCCTCTTCCAGGGAACGGTTCACCCCCCGCATAAAATTGGTCAGGACTAAAATACTGAATGGCAGTCCAAAGGCAACATATACCAAGATCAGCGCCGGTATATTGTCGGAAAGATTCAGCTTCCCAATCATATAGGATATCGGTACCAGCACCGTATGCATCGGAACCATCATCCCGATGAGGAAAAAAAGCATGACCCCTTTGCTGATGCGAAGCCGGAACCTGGATAATACAAATGCCGCCATAGAAGAGAGAATCCCCAAAACAATCACCGTGATTCCCGACTGTATGATACTGTTCAAAAAATACCGGCTCATCCGGGCCCCCTGCCACGCATCTATATAATTTGACCACATTGGCGTTTTGGGAAGCGCGAATGGGGCGGCGAAGATCTCCACCTTTGTCTTCAGTGAAGACATCAGCGTAAAAAGCATTGGCGCCGCAAACATCACTGCCATGACCGACAGAAAAATATATACTCCAACCCGTTTTTTCTTCATCGTTCTCCCTTTCTCCTAATCGTTTTTCTTCGTCTTAGCCTGAATCAGATTTGTTGCCAGGGTTCCTGCAAGACAGATCAAAAGGATCACAATCCCGATGGCGCTGCCCTGTCCATAGTGTTTATATTTGAAAGCCTCATTGTACAAAAGCGTTGTGGGCAGATTGGTCAGCCCGTTCGGCCCTCCGCCTGTCATCGCATACACCAAATCAAAGACCTTTACCGAACCCATAATATCAATTAAGATGCAGACAAAAATCACATCCTTCAGCATCGGTACCGTAATGCAAAAAAACTTTTTGACAGGACCGGCGCCGTCAATTGCAGCCGCTTCATACACATCCTCCGGGATCGATGTCAGCCCGGCCAATAAAATCACCATATAATAGCCGATACCAGCCCAGATATTCACAAAGATGATCGAATTCATAGCCGTACTTTCATTGACCAGCCATGGTGTCATCATATCCGAAAGACCGATCACATCTAAAAACGCGTTGATTGCACCCGTAGGCATGAATATGAAATACCACATCAGTCCGACGGCCGATAAGGGAAATACCGTAGGTACAAAATACATGGCTTTAAATATGCGGAACCCTCTGCACCTCGTGTTCAGAGCCACTGCCAGGAGCAGCGCAGCCGGAGTATGGAACAAGACACTGAAAACAACCATCTTAAACATGTTCTTCAGCGCAAGCAAAAAATCCGGGCTTTTAAATATCGTTTTAAAGTTATCCAAACCGGCAAACTCTATTGCAGAGCCGGCAATTCCGTTCCAGTTCGTTACCGAAAAATACCCCGCCTGCACCAGCGGAATAATCTGGAACACGGTGTATATCATCACTGCCGGAAGCAGAAAAACTAAGACCGTCAGTATATCCTTTTTATTTTTAATTTTGAGCATTGCCCTCTCCTTCCTGATCCAGTGGGCGCCCATGCGCCCTGCCTTATGGTATGCCCAGAGGTATAAAACGAGCCACCCTCCGGGAACGCGGGCCCAAGCCGCATCTCCCGGACAGATGGCTTTCATTTACTGTGCCGCATCCACTTCTGCCTGAATTTCTTTTGCCGCATCTTCCGCCGATGCATTGATAAACATACTCACAATAGAATTCCTTGTCCGGTCCATCATAGAAGGAATCGGGTCAAAATCAAACACATCTACTCCGATACCGGTATTATTCTCACAGAGTTTGATATTGTCCGCCAGAAGCCTTGGAACCTTTGTCTCATCCAGATCGATGTCATTTCTCGGGATCAGAACGCCTGCCTCCTCAGCAAATCTCTTGGCTGCGTCTTTATCAGTCAGCATCCTTATCAGCTCCATTGTCAGATCCAGCTCTTTTCCTTCCAGCTGACCGCTGATCATATAGGAACCAATTGTCTGCATATTTTCATTTTTAAACTCTGGTTTTTCCTCAAAATAAGGGAAATTTGCAGTCTCAATCTGATCAGAAACCGGGGTCAGCGTCTCATCCAAAAAGCTGTCACTGTTCCAAAGCCCGGTCAGAACCATGGCTGCCTGTCCCTCCCGGAACTGGGTGAGCGCCATCTCATCAGTAAGACCAGCCGCATTGGGGTCGAACGCACCTGCATCAATCAGATCTTTCACAAACTGCAGCGTCTCTACCACACCCTGATCCGTCCAGTTCATTTCCCTGCTTCCAAGCTCTTTTGCAGCATCCGTCCCCAGCCATTTGTAAAAAATGGAATCATGCAGATGTCCAGCCATATAAGTGGACTGTGCGCCCATTGCAATCGGGATCACGCCCGTCTCTTTGAGTTTTGCAACTGCGTCCAGCAGCTCCTTCCAGGTCTCCGGAAATTGATCAATCCCGGCCTTGCTCAGCAGATCTTTATTATAGTAAAAACTAATCGTACCGGATTCCATTGGAATTGCATATACTCCATCGTGGCCCGGAACTTTAAAGTAATTGAGCGCGCCCTCTGTGAAACCGCCGCCCCATTCCTGGTCTTTTTCCAGATAATCTGAGACGTCCTTAATCAGGCCGTTGTCAATATAATCCGCCAGATTCGCAACACCCTGAATCCGGAAGATATTTGCCATATCGCCGGAGGCAATATCCGAAGCAATCAGGTTATTAAATGCACTTTCCTCACTTTGAGAGTTATCCACAATCTCAACCTCCGGATGGGATTCCTTGAACTCGTCCAGTATCTCATTGTAGATCTGCGTCTGTTTGGAGGTTCCCGCAATTCTTGTTAAGATACGGATTGTCACCTTATCCCCCGTTTCTTTCCCCTTATCCGCAGCTTCCTTATTACCGCTTGAGCATCCTGCTAACATTGTTGCCCCAAGCGCTGCCGCCAGCAGCATGGATATGACTTTCTTTTTTACATGTCTCCTTCTTGCCATCATGATTCTCCTTTTCTCACCTATGTTTTGTTATAACTATTAACCTGCCGGGATGGCCCCCGGCTGCTTTATGCTGTAACAGTGCAGGCAGGCCTGAGCTGTTACTTTATGCGTAACAATTCAGACCGGGCTGTAACTGTTACCTTTATGCTGCTATTCTAACCGCAAACCAGGCATATTAAAATGGACAAAATCTAGGCGGCATGTACATTTCCCCTGTGAAAAAATAAACCTTGTCCGATATTCTTGACATATGAAAATGATACATATTATAGTAATTTTACCACTACAGAAGGCAGGGGTATATATGCAGATACAAAAACGGGAAGCCCCCCTCAAAACCAAATTTTTTCTCTCCATGAGCAGCCTGACCACCTCCGTGACCGTCCTGCTTCTGATCATCATGTCCTTTATTTTTTACGGCCATTTTTTCTCCGTACAGGCGGAATCCTCCGCCCTCCAGCTGAACGCAGTGAACAAGCAGCTGAATTTTTATCTGGACTCTCTGGACAATTATTCCAGAATGATGATCAGCGATACCATGATCCAGAAAAATGTCATCAAGTATGAAGATTCCGGAAGGAACTACGCGGAGGCCTCAAAGGGGTCTGACCCCTTTGAACTATACACGGAGGCGGACCGGACTCTCCTGCGCTCCGAGATGAGGAAGTTTCTTCAGACAATTCCCTATATTCACTCCGCAACCATTTATGCGGATGATTATACCTGCATTGCTTCAACCGCAACCGCTTTATCCCCCGCGCCTCTTGAGACCCTCGGCGCAGAGAGCCAGAGTGTTTATGCCATTACACAAAAGTTTTCCAATTTCAACATGAAGACCGAGGTACAGACCTTGTCACTGCTGCGCCCTTTCTATGAGATTGCAACCGGGAAAAAGCTGGGTTATATTGAGATCTCCATTGCCGAACAGGATATCGCGGCGCTATATACCGCCAATACCTCAGAGACCAGTAAACTGCTGATCACAGACCGGTCGGGGAACATTGTAAGCACAGACGGCACCTATCCGTTAAATAAACGCTTTGCCCCCATCGCCAATCAGGGCGGCAGCATTCCCAAGCAGTTTTACACAGGAAATGGGTCTATCTGTTTTGTATCATACATCCATGATTTGGACTGGTTTATCGTAAATGAAGTGAAACTCTCCGCCTTTTTCCAGCCGCTGTACCGCATTCTTATGATAACAGTACTGATTTATCTGCTGTTCCTGGCATTCTCCATGGTAATATCCAGAAAAGTCAGCGAAACGATTACAAAACCGCTGTATCTCCTGATTGCACATATCCAAAAGGTAAAGCAGGGAAACTGGAGTCCGCTGAACAATGCTCCCAAAGACGTGGATTTTCATCTTTTATTCCAGGAGTTTGACAGTATGCTTTTGTCCCAGGAAAAGCTCACCCAGGATCTGATTGTCGCCCAGAAGACCAAAGACAAATTATCGCTGGATCTTCTGCAGCAGCAGGTGAATCCCCATTTTCTGTATAACACACTGGACAATATCGGGTCACTGGCGGAACTGGATGAAACCGCGCTTCTTATCCGGCTTGTCTCAAACCTGTCCGAATTCTACCGGCACAGCTTAAGCGGCGGTAATCTGATCGTCTCCATTGCAGAGGAGCTGGAGCTGACGCAGGCATATGTCAATATCATGCAGATCCGCTATGTGGACAAATTCTCCTTTTCTGTGGACTGTCCCGGGGAGATCCGTGCGCGCCGCTGCCTGAAGCTGCTTTTGCAGCCAATCATTGAAAACAGCATTTATCACGGTGTAAAAGAGCTGGACGGCTTCGGCCATATCACGGTGCGGGTGCTGATGTGTCATTCCGACATTAAATTCGTGATTGAAGATAATGGTCCCGGGATACCGGAGGAAGCTTTGAATCTTCAAAATATTTCCGGGGAAGGGCATTTTGGTATCCAAAGCATACAAAAACGGATTCAGATGTATTATGGTGATCACTATGGACTTACCATGCAGAACCGGGAACAGGGCGGTCTTAGAACGATTATCATAATACCAGGAGAGGAAGGGGCAGAACATGAGCTATAAGATTATTGTTGCAGACGACGAGTTTTATATTCGCAAAAAACTACTTAAGATTATTGATTACGAAGGGCTTCGGCTGGAACTGGCAGGTGATTTCGAAAATGGCCAGGGGGTATTGGATTATCTGTCCGGGCATCACGCCGACATCGTCCTTCTGGACATCCGTATGCCAAAGGTCTCCGGCCTGGAGGCAGCACGGGTTATACACGAAAATCACCCCGAAACTAAGGTCATTATCCTCTCCGGGTTCAGTGATTTTGAATATGCCCAGACAACGCTTCGCTATCAGGTATTTGATTATCTTTTAAAACCGGTAGAAGCGGATACTTTAAATACCACCCTCGAAAACTGCATCCGCAGAATAGACGAACGCAGGCAGGAGCAAAACCGCCTGGACAGCCTTTCCCACTATGAAAAAAACATACGGCTCAACGCGGTCCTGCGCGGAAAAGACACGTTCCATTCCATGCAGTCCCTGTACCGTGAATTTGCCGGGATCCGTTACTCTGCATTCTACACTTTTTATGTGGACGCTGACAGTGCCCCGGCCGCAGGAGAACTGATTTCAGCCCTGCGCGCCCAGGAAATAGAGTGCGAATATTTTATCGAGAGCGATCACATTTTTTATATCCAGCTTTTTCTGGAGGATGATGTGCCGGAACCGCTCTGCCGGTATCATTGTAAACGATTTTTCCGTGCATTTGCAGAACCCCACTTTTACTATTTCGGGGAACTTTTTGCGGCAGATACAGACTGGATGCCTTACAGAAAACAGGCATTAAACCGGCTGGACGCACGTTTTTTCTCTGCTGCAGGCGAGCTCTCTTCTTCCGCTGTGAGCCAGGTTTTTGAAGAGACGGATTCCCCGTCAGACCGCATTGTGGACATCGATTCCATCCGGCAGTCCCTGACACGTTTACTAAATGCCGGGGATACGGCGGGGTTCCATGATTATATGGTAACCTTGTTTGGCTCGATTGGAATGGCAAAATCCGCAGATTACCTCCATATGGCAGTAATGGAAATATGCAGCGTTTTCTCCATTTTGTCCTCTTCCCGGAAAAACTGCCGCCCTCTTCCGCGGGATTATGCACAATCTGTCATAGCAGAAGAATACCAATTAGAAGAAATCCAGGCTACCTTAAGCGGCTATGGACTGAATTATATGCGAAGCGCCGATGCAGTTCCGTCGGACATCCGGCTCAGCCAGGGCATTATCAATTATCTGATGGAGCACTACCAGGAACCGTCATTAAGCGTTGCAAATCTGGCAGAACAGTTTAACCTGACTGTTTCTTATATGGGCAGCGTGTTTAAAAAGGTAAATCATACCTCCATCCTGCAGTTTCTCACGACCCTGCGCATGACAGAGGCAAAGAACCTGCTGAAAACCAGACAGTATAAAGTCGCAGAGGTTGCAGAAATGGTCGGCTATACGGACGTCTTCTACTTTAGTAAGCGGTTTAAAGCGTTCTGCGGGCATTCACCGAAGGAATTTATGCACCTTTCGCATTAGAGCGCTACAGTAAAAGCCCGACGAACTGTGGCTTGAGAAAAAGATATATCTGGGATAATAATTACGCTTTCACAAATTGTTGCTTTGGACTTTTCGGTTTCTCCGGTATTGTCATTTTCAGCTTGCCGCTTTCCACAAGCGGATTGACAATTTGCGACATGACATAATTCTTTGACTTTCCTACAAATACAACGATCTCGGCTCTTGTTCGGGGAGTAGCGCAAAACTCTACAAGCGAATCAGAAACAGGCATTGTTTCTGCAAATAAACCGTTCTTCATAACCACTTTAAATTCACCGTGAACAGCCGAGAAAATCGGCGCAGGAAGTCCGGCGTTGGCAAATTCACTACGCATAGTAGGGATGCCCGAATATCTATTCTCAGTCACGTTCAGAAGCTCAAGCATATTAGCAAGTGCAGCGTTTCTTGTTTCTGGACGCACTTTGCCGAGTGCGTCTATAGAGATTTTTCCGTATAATCCACCGCTGTTGATGATTTCCATACGGTCACGGTACATTTCAATGCGTATTGGTACATTTTCAGTATGAATACTGTAATCACGATGTACCAAAGCGTTGAGGATTGCTTCACGAACTGCCTTGATCGGATATTCCGGTTTGTCGGCTCTGCGGCCGTTGTCATCAATAATTGTTTTGGTACGGCTGTTTTTGCGTACAAATTCAACTGCTTCTTCGAGCATATCTGGAATAGCACCTGTAATACGCTTATTATCTATAAAGCGCTCTCCATCATCGCCAATCGTTCCTTGCTCCGTTCCCGGCAGAGATACCGCGGTAATACATAGCTGTGGAAAATAACCCTGCGGATATTTTGAAAATGTCATAAGTCCAGCAAGCGTAGGAACACCTCCATTGGTAATTCCCATAAGTTCCAAAATTTCATCTTCGGTAACATTTTCGGCAAGATTTTTACGCTCATTTTTCACAGTGGTCAGATAATCTTCCATCCGTTTTTTGTTAATCATATTTAGTTTCCCATTTTCTATGGTGCGAATATCATCACGAGTTCTCTTACGAAAAGCTTCATAACTGTATATCTCGTATTCACTCATCAGCTCGTCAGACTCACCAACACGAACATAAGAACCTTTAATGCGCCCTACTCCTTTGTAAAATACTGGACGTTCGGAAATATCAACACCGGGGATTTCAGCAGATACAACTGTCTTGCCATCAATATCGCACACGGTAAACAATGCACGGACAGAAGGTTCCATTTGCTTGCATTGTTCGGTAACTTTTTTTTGTAGATCCTGAGCATCATACACTCCTTTGATTGCATAGTTATCTGATTCATCAACACCAAAAATGAGAATGCCGCCTTCATCTTGATTGGAGAACGAAGAAAGAGTATCAAATAATCTTGTGGGACAGCCTTTCATAGCTGCTTTTAACTCAATTGTTTGCGTTTCTGTTTTCAGGTTTTTTATATCTAAAACCAGTTTTTTGAGAGCTTCAGTTTGCATTAACACGACCTCCTTAAAGATGTTGAATTTATTATAAAATATTTCGACTATAAAATCAATAATTAACTGTATCTCCAATAGAATTAACTATAATTTTCAAGAATTAACGATTTCGTTAATTCTGATCGTTAATTCGTTATATATTGCTTACACACAGGAAGCACTTTTCAGACACACTCAAGGGTACAGGAAATAAGAAGCAGCACAATGTTGCCAGCCACTGGGAATTCCGTAAGAACCTATATGCCATTGCAGGATGCAGCCTATTGTAGAAAACTGTGTAAAATATTCACGCAGCCCGGATCGGGTTTTGAAGATTTCAATACGTATCTGGAGCGAAGATGGCTGCTGGTATGCCAATATCCGGGATAATGGGAATGGATTTTCAGAGGAGGCTCTGAAGATGATCAGGGACAGAATTGCTGATATGAATCCGGAGCAGCAGCATCCGGCCCTCAGCATCAATGGAATGGGGCTGGTTAACATTTATCTCCGCCTAAAACTTTATTACAGCAGTCAGTTCACCTTTCAGCTGGAAAACAAAGTGCCTCCCGATTCCATATACGAAGGCGTATCTATTACCATAGGAGGAATTCTAGATGAAACAAAATAATACATTCTCTGTACTGGTCGCAGAAGATGAGCCAATTATTTTAAATAACATCGCCAAAAAGGTGCAGGGCGCCTCTCCGGACATCCGGATTGCCGGAAAGGCGTCCTCCGGAATGGAGGCCCTGGAGATTCTGGGCCATACCCACGTGGATATTCTGATTACAGATATCGAAATGCCCGGGCTTAGCGGGCTCGAACTAATCCGTCAGGTAAAAGAATCCTTTCCCAGCGTCCATATCATCATCTTAAGCGGGTACAGCAATTTTGAATATGCTCGCACGGCACTCCGCTACGGCGTTGAAGATTACCTCCTGAAACCGGTAGAGCAGGAGACACTTTGCGGCCTTCTGCGCGGGCTCTGTGCACGAATTGACGAAGAGCGTAGAATGGACGGGCGGGAAATTCTTTCCCTTGCCCTGAACAATTCCATAGATTCCGACATTCCCTATATGTTCAGTGAAGGCGGATTTCTTCTGTTTCACATAACTCTTGGAAATCTGCCTCCGTCCGTAGAGGGGGCGCCCATGTTCTGTACTGAGGATACCGGTTTGCTCTGGCAGAAAACCGATTTTGCCAGGTGTTTTGAGAACGCCGGGGAAATCGAGCATCTCTGGCTGATCGATGAACATCTGCCGATACAGAAATTCCTCATCCTGCATATGGACACAGCCCATTTTTCCGCAGACTACTTTTGTATCCTGTTGAAGAAATATCTTACCGCCTGTTTTCATGATTTACCGTTTTTTGTTCTCTCCAGCCCGGAATTGATCCCCTACCAGGATCTCTGGAAAACCGCCCGCCATCTGCGCACGCTTACCCAGCGGCTGGCACGGCCTTTTGTGCAGGAAGCCAAAATAGCGGGCAGTACAGAAGATATGCAAAGCGGGCAGTCCGAAGCCGTTCTCAGGGATATGCAGATCCTGTTTACACTCAACAACGAAGCCGCCTTTCTGCAGTGCATCGGCCGTATGTTTCCGGATATCCTGCACTTCCCCTCCGCTGTATTTCATCCGTGTATCCATCTGGTCTATCAGGCAATGCACAATAGTTTTCAAATCAGTATGCAGGACTGTACCATTGCAGAAGCAGAATTTTGCAGCCGGATCCCCACAATGAAAGCGCCCGAGGAATGCATTTCCAGCCTCACAGAATCGCTCAAATCACTTTGGAAAAATGCCTCCTCCCATTACACCGGAAGCACGCTTTGCGCACGGATTGCGGAGTATATGGAAAAGAACTACAGCCAGCAGGTATCCATGACCGACCTGTCAGAGCGCTTCGGATATACAGCATCCTATATCAACAGGCTTTTTAAAAAAGAGTATGGGACTTCTCCGATTCAGTATCAGACCGTTTTAAGAATGTCCCGCGCAAAAGAAATCCTGCTGAAAAACCCGGATATCAATATCAAATCCGTTGCCCAATCCGTAGGATACGAAGACTCGCGTTATTTCAGCCGGATCTTTAAAAACGAAACAGGAATGACACCTTCCGCATGGCTGGAAAGCCAGGCTAAGTAAATGATGAAGGGGGAGTGTAATTTTTTACTTTGAGATGTGCTGGAACCCGCCGAAGTATTGACGCCGGGAGACTCTGGAACTTTTTAGTAATATAGTTTTTAGAATTCTATAATATTTTTTCCACTTCTTTTATAGAATCGACATACTTTATGCACATTTACCCCTTATACTTGTACTTAGATAGTTGATAAACAACTATCTCCCCCCTCATAAAGTATTGATGTCCGGGGAAGCCCAGGACATCACACTTTACTCTCATTCCTTTAGATAACTATAAAAACAACGAAACCCCTGCAGCCGATACTGCAGGGGTTTTCGCTGCTCTGAAAATAATGCCCCCCGCTTTGGATTTGAATTTACAGATGATCCAATTTCCTGGATAACAGATAGTTTATTACAAATGCCGCACCTGCAATACAAAGTCCTGTAAGAGTACACCATACGGGAACCCTTATATCTAATTGTATTCTACAAAACACAGAAATCACAATATATATTGCGCCTACAATCTGAATACATTTTAAAATAAGTTTTTGATATCCGTGCAGTCTTTTTCTGTCTTTAAGCCTCTCTGATTTCCAGAAGCCCAAATCATCTTTAGAACTTTCTATATCTTCATCAGAAATCAGTTCGTCTAAACTTACATCGAATGCAATCGCTAATTTCTTAGCAGTAACCAAATCCGGACATCTCGAACCATTTTCCCACCGGCAGACAGTTTGTCTGGAAACATATAGCCTGTCAGCTAATTGTTGCTGGGTAAGATTGTTTTCCTCCCGCAGCTTTCGTATATTATCATTCAATGCCATAGCGTAACCTCCTTTTCTTAACTATAGTACATCACAAACACTGTGAAAAGTAACATTTTAGATTCTCCGTGTTTCCATTCCGGTAACAACAAGGACTCCATCCACTTGTCCTATGCCCTCTATTGGCTCTACTCCCCATAATTTTATCTATTTCAAGTTCATATCTCTTTAGTATTTGAAAATATTCTGGATATTCATTCTCTGAAAGTTCGTTATCCATTTCCAAGATTGACTTGTAATGATCCGTACACACGAGTCTTCCATTCTTCATATACCATTGCCAGCGTAGGTTCTCTATTAAGCTGTGTGCCATTTCTTTTGGTGTGGGAAAGAATTGCTGAAACATGATTTTGCTTATTACAAAATCACTTTTACAGCCGGGCATGTATTTACCGTCAATAGCGACATAACCCAACTTAGGGAAGTAAACAATGTGTAATCTTCGGATTATTCCAGTACTTCGTCAAATAATTTTAGCAGTTGTTCAAATTGTAGCTTTTCACTATCACTCCCTGCTTCATCTAATAATTCTTTTGGACTTATGCTTGAAGTTATTTTTTCCAGTCCTTTTTCAATATACATTGGCGATGCTCCTCTTTTTTTATACTCGGATATTCTTACATTTTCAATATTCGAGTATAACTTTACAATTATTTCATATGATAGAGGAAAGGACGTTCAAATGATTAGTTATAAACCACTTTTTGAAACAATGTCCGCAAAAGGAATTACGTCTTATGCCTTATTTAAGAAAGGTTTTCCAAAAGCCACCTACTATTCCATTCGGAAAGGTAATAGTGTTAGTACAAATACAATTAATCAACTCTGTAAAATCTTGAAGTGCTCTGTCTCTGACATTATAGAATATGTTGAAGATGAAGAATAGCCTTGTATGTGTGGATTCTCGTACATGTTCAATATCCGAGTATACGCATATAATTGTTATATGAGGTGTACATATGATTAGCTACGAACCATTGTTCCAGACAATGAAACGAAAAAATATAAGTACCTATGAACTCGAAAAAAGAGGATTTTCACGTTCAAATTATTCTATGAAGAAAGGCGAAAGCGTTTCTGCTCATACCATTAATAAATTGTGTGCGATATTGGAATGTGATGTATCAGATATAATGGAATTTATAGTAGAACCCATAAAATAAAGATACTACAAAACATTTGTTGAATTTGTAGTATCTTTTTTAATTGCAATTATAAAACATTAATTGGCTAAAACACCAACCATTTACCTGCAATTTCTTTTTCACTTATAAGACCAGAATTAATAATTTCATCTAAGTTATCAAAATGATGCGTATCATTTACTATAATTTTACCATTCCGTTCATGAGAATAAACATTTCGCCCATATTGAATACTTTTATATCCCTCAAATGTGATAACCTCATCCGTTGATACTTTGGGACTAATAATATCACAGTTATTTATTTTGAACTGATTAATCGCCTGCTTATAATCTGTTTCAACAACTTTTGAAAAAATCTTTTCATGTAACAATATTGGATACTCATCTATTCTGATTTCTTTGCCATTTGCCGAAAAAATATTATAGATGGTAACGTCTTGGTCTGATAAATCTAACATAGCTAAACCATCACACCATTTCCCCTGTAAATTTTCTTTGACTATTTGATAAAAACTTGTTTTCTCATGCATAAGCTAATCATTCCTGGTGCTAGAATATAAATAGTACAAGTCAAAATGAGAATTCCTAATCTAATATTTCATGGTACAATGTAGGTACCGCACTGAAGGAGGATCTCATTATGGCAAAGCACTATGACAAACAGTTTAAACTGGATGCAGTCCAGTATTATCATGATCACAGAGACTTAGGACTGCAGGGCTGTGCATCAAATTTAGGAATCAGTCAACAAACATTATCACGTTGGCAAAAGGAGCTACGTGAGACAGGTGATATTGAATGCCGTGGTTCCGGTAATTATGCTTCTGATGAAGCAAAAGAAATCGCACGATTAAAACGTGAACTTCGTGATGCACAGGACGCTCTTGATGTACTAAAAAAAGCAATCAACATTCTGGGAAAATGACGGAAGCCATTTATCTCGAAGTTGCTGAGAAGGCAGAAACTGCCCATAAGGCTGGACGCCGGGTTTCTGTCTCCGGAATGTTGAAATATCTCGGCGTTTCCCGTTCTGGTTACCGTGCATGGCTAAAACATGTTCCTTCAAACGCTGAACAGCGTCGTGAAACGGTAAAAGCCAAAATCAAGGATATTTATGATGAATCAAAACAGAATTACGGTGCCCCAAAGATTACCAAAGAACTGCGAAAATCAGGGGAAATAATCTCTGAACGTACAGTTGGTAAATACATGAGGCAAATGGGAATCAAAGCACAATGGGTAAAACCATGGACTATTACCACAAAAGATTCTGACTTCAGTAGCGAATTGCAAAATATCCTTGATGAACAGTTTAATCCGGAACGCCCAAATGCTGTCTGGTGTTCTGATATCACATATATCTGGACGATAGACGGATTTGTTTATCTAACCAGTATTATGGATTTATATTCCAGAAAAATCATTGCCTGGACACTTTCTAAAACACTGGAAGTATCCTGCGTGATTGAAACAATAAATAAAGCTAAAGCAAGACGTAAAATCGAAGAACCATTGATTCTGCATTCCGATCGTGGCAGCCAGTATGTATCCAAAGAATACAAGAGGATAACTGCCGGTATACAGTGTAGCTATTCGAAAAAAGCTTATCCTTGGGACAACGCATGTATTGAATCATTCCATTCATTGATCAAACGTGAATGGCTGAACCGCTTCAAAATCCGCGATTATGATCATGCGTACCGATTGGTCTTCGAATATCTGGAAGCATTCTACAATACAAAACGTATTCATAGCCATTGTGACTATATGTCTCCAAATGATTATGAAGAACTGTATCGTAGAATCCAGAAAGACGAATTGCTGATGGCAAGTTAAGATGAGGAAAACCTCATTTTAACTTGTACTAAATCTTGACATAGGACCATCCCCCTTTTTAATTTTTAACTATTATTCGATACTTTTATTATATATGTATTATAACATTACCTTATATCGTTGTCACTCTGTTATTAACCCTTCTTAGCCAAAACCCAACTTGTTGGTCAAATCGGGACAAATAAATATAACAACTTATATGTTTACTAAATTAAGAAAAACCCGGATTTCCGGGATTTGTAGCATTTTATAATACGATATAAACCAGTTCGATATCCCCTCATTCCTTTAGATAACTATAAAAACAACGAAACCCCTGTTGCCGACACTGCAGGGGTTTTCGCTGTTCTTAATGTATCATTTTGTGTTGATAGATACTTTTAGAACGAACTTTATTCAGGGCCTGAAATAGACAGTCTATGAATACAGTGACAATCAGGAAACAAAATGCAGAGTACTTTTACTGTAACAGTTCATGCTTGCCTGAACTGTTACATTTTACTTTTGTAATTGGTTTATATTATCCCGAAATGAAGGCATAGTACTTGAAATTATTATGTAAATATAGTATAGTAAAAATACAAAAGGGAGACCGAAAGCGGCTTACCCCTTTATTATGTGAAGTTACTATTTAAAGCAGCCGTCACTATTGGTAGTAGTGGCGGCTATTTCTTTTTGTCCCTGAATATCTGATAACACAGACCTACAAGGGCAACTATGAGTATACTAAACTGAATCAGATCAGAATATGTAACCACATAGCACCCTCCTTTCTTTCGTCTGGAAGGAATCATCCCCCCGAAAAGAAGAGCAAGGTACGCAATCCGCATAGCCACTCCTATCCGCCGCCCCCGTTTCGGGCTCCCAACTTAGCAACGAGTTCTTTCCTGCCGATCGGATGAACCAGCCAAGCGGACTGTAAGCGGCAAGCCCTCCGGCCTGTATGGTCGGTTTAAAACGCCTTATAGCGGACGA